>NZ_AJLS01000197.1 GCF_000307875.1 Neobacillus bataviensis LMG 21833 | reverse complement strand
TCATTGTAAAGTTCTTGAGGCGTTCCGATTTGTTCCTCGTAAGTGATGACTTGATTGAGTAGCCACTCAACTGTTGTAAGTCCAATAAGTCCAGCAATAATTCTAATAAAAATGAAAATAATCACACCACGAACAAGCTTCATTAGTTTTGTTCCTTGTACAAAGCGAATCGCTTGGTAAAGGAAAAAACTGACAATTGCAATATCTAATACGGCAATAGCAGCATTTTTTTGTTCAACTCCTTGTCCCATGACGTCAGTATCCTTGTAACCAAAGAACCAAACTAATAAGAAAGTGGCAACAGCACATACCGCAGTGGCAATCCAGAAGAGCATTAAGTTACCCGCAGGTGCATGATGCGTCAATGGATTAGAGATAAAGTTAGGAAAACCAATCAATGACCCTGAAAATCCAAACATTTGTAAGCCACCAAATCCGGCAATACCAGCACCAATTGCTGCACCAATTGAAGACATGATGAAGACACGAACATATTTCAAGTTAATTCCGTACATGGCAGGTTCAGTTACTCCACAAA
>NZ_AJLS01000196.1 GCF_000307875.1 Neobacillus bataviensis LMG 21833 | reverse complement strand
TGATTATTGATTATTGAGCTAATGGGGGTCGTAGTAACCCCATTACACGATGATTGTATTACTCATATAGATTTGAGTGATTGGTAAATTACCTTTCTAAATATAACGGCGACAAAAAGGGATGAATTTTACCCCAGATTAAAATATTTGTATAAAAAATGGCGCTTGTGGCTCTTACTTTGTAAGCCACAGCGCCAGATTAATTATTTACGTTTTGTGCCTTGTAACCATAATTGGTTACGATGACGTTCAAAATTAGAGAAGATATACTCAGGATTTTGGTTTGAAATTTCTTCTTTAATTTGAGCTTCAAGCTCTTTCAGAATCTTTTGAGTCTGTTGGGTGCTCGGAATTTTGATAAAGACTAAAATTTCGCCATTTTTTACGTCAATGCAGGACTTACGGACAGCGCGATTAAATTTCTCGTTGATGGGATTAAAAATGGTCACTTTTTGAGTTTCTACAATTTTTCCGGAGCGTTCGCTTTGTCTCATGAATCGTCGGAGATTAAAAGTTTGCTTGATTGA
>NZ_AJLS01000195.1 GCF_000307875.1 Neobacillus bataviensis LMG 21833 | reverse complement strand
TGGCCCGTTTCCTACATTTTAGCATGGCCCTTTACAACAACGTACCTGTTTCAGCGTCTTTGATACCTTGTGCATCTGTTCCAAGAACTTCACCTGTATCCTTGTTTGTGTAAGTGATATTGAAGTCAGCGAAACGTGTATTGTAGTTAATGTCTCCATTTTCACGTTTTTGGTGGTAGTAACCATCTGTTCCGAGTACGAAACCGTCATCGTCAGGTACGTACCCCTCAGGGGTGAAGAAAGCTGTGTATTCTTGTACCCACTTAGCGTTGAATGGGTACCATTGGCTTGATTCTTCAGTGTAAGTATATCCAGCTACTTTGAAAGCGTCTTCACCTGCTACGGTACGGATGTCTTGGTCTACAGTTCCTTCTACTGTCATGTCTGCTTTGATTGACTCACCTGAAAGGCTGTTTACGAAGTGGATAATCGCTTTGTGCTTTTCAGTAGCTTGTTTCGTTGCTGGTTCTGGTGAAGCTTGTGTAAACGTTGGTGCTGGAGCGTTAGGGTCTTCGCTATCAAGTGG
>NZ_AJLS01000194.1 GCF_000307875.1 Neobacillus bataviensis LMG 21833 | reverse complement strand
GGGGATCGAACCCCCGACCTTACGGGTATGAACCGTACGCTCTAGCCAGCTGAGCTACACCGCCATAAAAGACCTAAGTCAAATTGATGTAAAAACATCGATCGGGAAGACAGGATTCGAACCTGCGACCCCTTGGTCCCAAACCAAGTGCTCTACCAAGCTGAGCTACTTCCCGTTATATGCGCGCGGAAGAAGTCGAATCCACAACCTTCTGATTCGTAGTCAGGTACTCTATCCAGTTGAGCCACGCCTGCAAATAACTTTTTATAAATAACTAGTAATAATACTAGTAAGCGAACGACGAGATTCGAACTCGCGACCCCAACCATGGCAAGGTTGTGTTCTACCCCTGAACTACGTTCGCACTTAAACTTTGTGTCTTACGACAATGCCGACTGAAGGACTCGAACCTTCGACCCTCTGATTAAAAGTCAGATGCTCTACCAACTGAGCTAATGGCTCGTACCCTAGTATGCGGGTGAAGGGAGTCGAACCCCCACGCCTTGCGGCGCCAGATCCTAAGTCTGGTGCGTCTGCCAATTCCGCCACACCCGCTATAAATTATAACCCGTGCTGGGCTCGAA
>NZ_AJLS01000193.1 GCF_000307875.1 Neobacillus bataviensis LMG 21833 | reverse complement strand
GCATTTCAGAGGAGACCGAATCGATGAAGAAAAAAACGCGCCTTAAAGTATTATTGGCAAGTACCGCAACTGCTTTACTGCTGCTAAGCGGTTGTCAGTCAAATCAGACCGACCAAACAGTTGCGACCTATTCAGGTGGCAAGGTGACTGAAAGTAGCTTCTACAAGGAACTCAAACAGTCACCAACGACAAAGACCATGCTTGCTAACATGCTCATTTATCGTGCATTGAATCATGCCTATGGAAAATCGGTTAGCACTAAAACAGTTAATGATGCCTATGATAGCTACAAACAACAATACGGCGAAAATTTCGATGCTTTCTTAAGTCAAAACGGTTTCAGTCGCAGTAGCTTCAAGGAAAGCCTACGAACCAACTTTTTAAGTGAAGTTGCACTGAAAAAGTTAAAAAAGGTTTCTGAAAGCCAGCTCAAGGCCGCTTGGAAGACCTATCAGCCCAAAGTGACTGTCCAACATATTCTAACTAGCGACGAGGACACTGCTAAGCAAGTTATCAGTGATTTAGCAGCTGGCAAGGATTTTGCCATGCTTGCGAAAACTGATTCCATTGATACTGCGACTAAAGATAACGGCGGGAAGATTAGTTTTGAATTAAACAATAAAACGCTCGATGCCACATTTAAGGATGCTGCCTACAAATTAAAAAATGGTGACTACACGCAGACCCCAGTCAAAGTGACAGACGGGTATGAAGTTATTAAAATGATTAACCATCCCGCCAAAGGCACCTTTACTAGCAGTAAAAAGGCGCTAACTGCCAGCGTTTACGCTAAATGGTCTCGCGATTCAAGCATCATGCAACGCGTTATCAGTCAGGTATTGAAGAACCAGCATGTGACGATTAAAGACAAGGATCTTGCGG
>NZ_AJLS01000192.1 GCF_000307875.1 Neobacillus bataviensis LMG 21833 | reverse complement strand
ATTATTTGCCGAGATAGTCGTTGCGTCAGCGACGGTTAGTGTGGTTGTTGAACTTACCGTATATTTTGCCAGATTGGCACTAGACAAACTTTGAAGAAAACTAGCGACTGTCGTGTATGTTGACTGTGCTTGGTAAGCCTGAAGTCCCAAGTAATTAAGCGCATAGTAAGTTTCTGTGTATGAGCCAATCGGAAGTTTCTGTGTATGAGCCAATCGGAAGTTTCTGTGTATGAGCCAATCGGAAGTTTCAGAGAGTTTGTCGCATCTCCCCAGTAGTTAGTCGTGCCGCCTACGATATTGGTCACGGCATTATAGCCATTGATGGCATAAGGTAGACCGTCATCATCTACACCATCAATATCTGTACTTGCCGTGATATCGTTGATAGGCATATAGTTCGTTGCTGGGGTTAACGGTGTTGTGCTACTTGTCGAATTAGATGTGATGCTCGTCTGGTCAGAAATCATGTTGACAGTGACAAATTGTAGGGGTTGATTATAAAGCCCAGCAGGAATGTATGGGTTTGCGGCAAGAAGAGCCTCAAATGTCGAATAAGTCGTTCCAGTCCCACCAGCAGTCGTCGCATAGGTATAACCTGTGATGATATAGCGAATTCCTGCAGGATCAGTATAGACGATATTATCTGTCGTCGTCATAGATATACCGCTATTAGTAGCAATATAACTAAACAGATTGTCTTGATTATTGGGAGTTGCTTGACCTACCACAACACCATTAGGCTGATTTCCAAGCCCATCAAGGTAATCAGGGTCCGTCCCTAATACAGAAACTTTCCAAGAAGTTCTGACTGAATATGGCGAGAGTTGAACATAGTATTGATTGCCCGTTGCCCCGTAGGTCTGACCTGTTGCAGGAAAATTAGCCCATGCACCAGACGTT
>NZ_AJLS01000191.1 GCF_000307875.1 Neobacillus bataviensis LMG 21833 | reverse complement strand
TCTCGGCATTCCTGCTGAACCGCTCTTCCGATCTATATCCTAAATATGGCGATAATGCTCTGGAATGTTTCCAGCTTATAAGGATGCACAAAAAATAGGTGAAGCTACAGCTCCTGATGATGATTTTGAGGTTGACTGGTCTCCTAACAGCGAATTTTTAAGAACAGTAGGTGCAAAACGAATCAATCAATATATGAAAACTTCAGGGATTAAATTTGTACTTGAATGGGTAGAGTTAGCGTGGAAAAAATCAACAAAAACGTGGTTTCATGACCATGATGTTCATGAAGTACTTAAACGATCAGGAATAAAGCGTCCTGAATTCCTAGACGGATCAGAATGGTTTGAAACGGATTTAGAAACAGCAAAGTCAGCAATTAAAGCAGTAAAAGAAGGGCAATCTGCACTTGATAGTGTTGGAAGTACAAATGCTGACGATCATATTACACTTCGCCCAGAACAATCATTAGCGGTAGAAAAAACTCGAAAAAATTTCAAAAAAAATAAAAAAATGCTATGGAATGCCAAAATGCGATTTGGAAAAACTTTGACTTCCTTAGAACTTATAAAAGAACAAAAATATACCA
>NZ_AJLS01000190.1 GCF_000307875.1 Neobacillus bataviensis LMG 21833 | reverse complement strand
CTAAGCGGACATTCCGCCGCCCAATTAGCTTCGTGGTTGTTTGTTGGCGCGGTCATCTATGTCCTGCTGTCGTTTTTCATGATCCGCAAAGCAACCGTTTAGCCAGTAACACGAGAGTTTGTCCGCAGAGTTCCACAAAAGAAAAACTAAACAATTATGAAGGCCTTTCATCAGTTTGCTTAACTGTTGGGAGGCCTTTCTACATGTTGGCAGTCATGCGAGCATTGATAATCATTGTATTAATATCACAATGTTCGAGCCACTGCTGTATTTCTTTATCCCTACTCCAGCTTCAATCAATAGTAAAGTGTAAAGGATGCTGAAAAGAATGTGGGGTCATGATCTTTTCAATTCCAGCTTTAATTGTGTTCTACATATAAAAAATTTTCATATATTAAAAGGAATTTACTGCATAATTTTATAAAATCAATTTGGCCATAAAACCTGAGTGAAGGGTATTTGAATTATGGACCCTTTAGTGGAGGGACAAATATGTTTTTTCATGAGGTAAAAGCTAGAGATTCCTTATTTACGATCGGCAGCAGGTATGGAATTTCTATTGATGAGATTCGCCGTGTGAATGGTTTAGAGAAGACCAATATTGTTCCGGGGCAGGCCTTGCTCATTCCGTTATATACGTATATTGTTCAACCCGGGGATACACTTACAGGGATTGCTAGAAAATCTTTCTTATCTATAAAACAACTAACAGACGCCAACCCTGCTGTTAATCCGGCTGCATTACGACCAGGAATGAGGCTCACGATTCCTACTATATCAAATTTTCATGCATCAGTACTTAGCTTCTATGTTATTCGAAGTCCGGAATTGGACCGGGCTTTAATCAGTGATGATGCCCCATATTGTACAGCCATTTCTATTTTTGAATATCACTTTGCTAGTAATGGAGATATCGCAAACACCTTAAATGATTTGACAGCTATTCAAACAACTTGGAGTCATCGGGTTAGACCTCTTGTGACTGTCACGAACTTAACCCCAGAAGGTTTTAGTTCCGCACTTGTTCATCAAGTATTAAACAATCCTACTGCAAGAACGAACCTTGTTAATAATATTTCCTATTTAGTAACCAATAGGGGGTATGGTGGAGTAAATATTGATTTTGAGCGTGTTATGGCTGAAGATAGAGATCTTTTCACAGGCTTTTTACGTGATTTGCGAGATCGTTTGCAGCCATTAGGACGCACGCTAACAATTGCGCTTCCTGCAAAAACAAGTCAAGAAATACCTTGGCTGAGAGGATATGATTACGGAGGAATAGGGTCAGTTGTAGACTTTATGTTTATCATGGCTTATGACTGGCACCATGCAGGAAGTGAACCAGGACCTGCAGCCCCCATTACTGAGGTAAGAAGAACCGTTGAATTTGCCATACAATATGTTCCACGTCGAAAAGTTATTATCGGAATGCCTCTATACGGATATGATTGGACCATTCCTTACAGTCCAGGTAGAGTTGCCCCAGCGATTTCAAATCAGGATGCTGTTGAAACAGCCATGAGATACCAATCACCGATACAGTATTCAACTGAATTTGAGTCTCCTTTTTTTCACTATACAGATCAAAAGGGATTAAAACATGAAGTTTGGTTTGAAGATGTAAGAAGTATGGGTGCTAAAATGTTACTAATTCGTGATTATGGATTACAGGGCTTGGGTGCATGGCAATTAACACTAGGATTCACACAAGGACCTTGGCTTTTAACAAAGTTTTTTACAATAATAAAGGTGTAAAAATATTGAATCAGGAAAGCCTTGGATTATCTCAATCCAAGGCTTTTAAACTATTTGGCAGAGGTAATTCCTTTTCTTCTTAGAAATATTATTAGCCAGTTCGATGAGCGACGATTATTTTATTGTCTCAATGCTTGTATCTCTAAAAATCAAGAAAATTTCTGCTTATGGGTTAATTATAGAATAGAATGAAATGTGCAATTTGTATATTAAAATGTGGGGGTACAATAGCCAGTGTACCGCAGCAAAATTACACTTCATTTTTACATGCAAATTTATTTAAGGTTAGGCTTTGTTTTAACTGAATGTTGATTTAACTGTGTATGAAAAAAGAAACGGAAAAATTCCGGCTAAATTGGGAAATACCCATATTTCCTTAAAAATAAGGGGCGTTTTTCCGTTTATTTTATCCAAATCATTAGATTTTGTCCTATTTAGAGCAGTTAATCGGAATATCTCCGCTTATATCCTTCTAAAAGCTTTCCCTATATACATTAACAGGAAATTCTCCGCCTATGAATTCGCACACCTACACAAAATCGCCAATATTCTGTTCTTAATTTGTATCAGTAGAGCAGCTGAAGATTGGGAAGACAGGGAGGATTATTCCAAATAAGTCTCCGTTTGCAAAGGCTAAACTAAGATTAGAACTTGTATTTGGGTCGATTGTTAAACTAAAACTAGTATTGCCAGTTACATCCCAGTAGGCATCCTGGCCTGTTGTATACCCGGTTCCATCGACGGTAAAGATCCCATACCTGTCACATGTTGGTAGATTGAAAGTTTGAGCATCGAAGGAAAAATTGTTTGAATTTGGAATGATTCCTCACCTTTTTTAAAGCTTGTCTATATATATAATGCAGTTAATGAGATTCCAATAGAAGGAAAAGACCACTCCTGTCAAAACGGTATTGGAAGTAATACATGGTATACTAAATTTAAATCAGTATTCCTTCTTAATCAAGCAGTATTGGCTTTTGAAATAGAGGTACGAAAAAACTAGTCGTATGGCTGTATGATCGTGAAAGTAAGGAATGTAGTCTTAATGAAAAATGGAGGTATTAGTAATGAATATCAGGGATAGGATCGAAAAGTTAAGGCAGCTTATGATAGAAAATCAAATGGATGCTTACATAATTCCCAGTTTTGATGCACATCAGAGTGAATATGTAGCAGAACATTGGAAATGTAGACAATGGATATCAGGATTTACAGGGTCTGCAGGGACTGTAGTTATTACATTAAAGGATGCTGGGTTATGGACAGATGGCAGATACTATATTCAAGCTGAAAAGCAGCTTGAGAGCTCAGGAATCAGATTATTTAGAATGGCAGATCCAGGAGTACCATTTTATACAGAATGGCTAGCAGATGTTCTTAAAGAAGAAAGCATCGTGGGCTTTGATGGAAATGTTTTTTCAATTAATATGGTTAAAAAGATGGAAAAAGATCTAAATGCAAAGAGAATAGGATTAAAAATGAATCAAGATTTAATTGGTGATCTATGGGGAGACAGACCGGAGATCCCTAAAGGATCAATTTTTACTCATGACGTAAAATATGCAGGCAAGTCACGAGCAGAAAAATTAAATGAAGTAAGAGAAGAAATGAAAAATAAAGGAGCAAATTATTATATTTTAACATCCCTTGATGACATTGCGTGGCTTTTAAATATAAGAGGGGCCGATGTGCCTAACAATCCAGTTGTAATAGCTAATGTAATCGTAGCAGAACATAAATGTTATTTATTTATTGATTCTTGCAAGGTTTCTTCTTTGGTTAAATCAGAACTGGAGGCTGAAGGAATTGAGTTAAAAGCGAATCATGAAATACAAACATTATTGGAAAGTCTTTCAAGCGAAGATGCCGTTATTTTAGATACGAATAAAACAAATATCAGATTATATAATGCCATTAACAGTAATACAAAGAAAATTGAAAGTCCTAACATCACAACTAATTTAAAAGCTATTAAAAATGAAGGTGAGATAAAAAATTTAAAATGGTGTGAAATTAAAGATGGCTTAGCCATGGTGAAATTTATAAAATGGCTAAAAAACTTTGTTGATAAAGAAGAAATTACAGAGATTTCTGCAGAAGAAAGATTAGAAGATTTTAGAAGGGGGCAGGAAGGATTTGTTGGCCCTAGCTTTGATACGATAGCAGGTTATAAAGAACATGCTGCGATGATGCATTATAAAGCCAATAAAGAATCGCAATATACTCTTAAGAGTGAAGGTCTTTTTCTAATTGATTCAGGCGGACAGTATTATGATGGAACAACAGATATTACACGAACAATTGTTTTGGGAAAACTTACCGATGAACAAAAAAGAGATTTTACTTTGGTGTTAAAAGGATTTATTGCATTAAGCTCAGTAAAATATTTATACGGGGCAACAGGCTCTAACTTAGATGTTTTAGCAAGACAACCAATTTGGCAGTATGGTTTGGATTATAAATGCGGAACAGGACATGGGGTAGGGTTTTTCTTGAATGTTCATGAAGGGCCACAAAGCATAAGGAATAATAATAATGTTATATTAGAAAAAGGTATGGTTATTACGAATGAACCGGGAATATACCTTGAAGGTAAATATGGAATTAGAATTGAAAATATGATGGTAGTAGTTGAAGACGAGAAAACAGAGTTTGGTCAATTTATGAAGTTTGAAGCAATCACGTATTGCCCTATTGATTTAGCCGGTATCAATAAAGATATGTTAACAGAGAGCGAAAAGCAATGGTTAAACAATTATCACCAAGAGGTATACACAAAGCTAGCTCCTTATTTAAATGAAGAAGAGAGAGTATGGCTAAGGGAAGAAACTAGGGAAATATAAATAGGTATTGACGAATACAAGTAATATTTATCGCCTTAATTTATATGAAAGAAATGGAGTACATCTAATGGTCCAATCAATCAATACAAAAGTCGATTTAGTTATTGATGCAACCTCACATATGGGAATTTCAGATTATGGTAAAATTATGATCGGAGATAAAGGATTTGAATTCTTCAATAATCGTGATGCTCGTAAGTTTATTCAAATTCCTTGGGTAGAAGTTGAGTACGTGATCGCTTCAGTCATGTTCAAAGGAAAATGGATCCCACGGTATACTATCCAAACGAAGCGAAATGGGAAGTATACATTTTCTTCAAAAGAGCAGAAAAAAGTTTTGCGAACAATTCGTGAATACGTTGATCCGAATCAGATGGTTCAATCATTAAGTTTTTTTGATGTTATCAAAAGCGGCTTGAAGAGTAAATTTAAAAAGTAATAGTTTTACATGCAAGATAAGGTTGGAGCTTGTCTTTTATTGTTGAGGAAAGGCCAAAAATGGTTAGCTGATAAATAAATTTTTCCCCTCTTGTAAGAGAAATAATTAGTGTGCTATAATTATTGTGAAAGCTCATTGAAAAGAATGTATTTGATGCAGATGCTGTTTATTTAACAATCTATTTACAGCGTTTGCAAAATAAATTTAAATAGCTATTATTTTTTACGTGTTACTGATTCGATCAGGCATGAGTGAAAAGTATTGATTGATATGAAGAATTAGGGGGTATTCTATACCTATATCTTCATATAATCTGCTTTTTGCTCATGCCTTTTTTGTTGTTTTTGTTGAAACTGTAACCGCTTTTAAGTGAGCTGAAAAAATATAATAGGAGGTAAAAAGATGGTAGGAATTATCATTGCAAGTCACGGTGAATTTTCCAATGGTATCTTGCAATCTGGAGAGATGATCTTTGGAAAACAAGAAAATGTAGCAGCTGTTACATTGATGCCGAGTGAGGGGCCCGATGATGTAAAGGCAAAAATAATAGAAGCAATCGCCTCTTTCGACAACCAAGACGAAGTATTATTCTTAGTCGATCTTTGGGGTGGAACTCCTTTCAATCAAGCCAACAGCTTGTTTGAAGAACACAAAGACAAATGGGCAATCGTTGCTGGGATGAACTTACCAATGCTGATTGAAGCTTTTGCATCGCGCTTCTCAATGAACACAGCACATGAAATTGCCGCCCAAATTTTAGGAACAGCTAAAGAAGGGGTTAAGGTAAAACCTGAACAATTAGAACCAGCAGCATCTGCTGCGGTTGTTGCAAAATCATCTAATGCAGGTGCCCCTGGTAAATTTGAATACGTATTAGCGCGTATTGACTCTCGTTTACTACATGGACAAGTAGCGACTGCTTGGACAAAAACGACACAGCCTACACGTATCATCGTGGTATCTGATGCAGTAGCTAAGGATGACCTTCGTAAGAAATTGATCCAACAGGCTGCTCCTCCGGGTGTAAAGGCACACGTTGTGCCTGTTAATAAAATGATTGATCTTGCAAAAGATGATCAACACTTCGGCGGCCAGCGCGCGTTACTTCTTTTCGAAAATCCGCAAGATGCGCTTAGAGCGGTTGAAGGCGGCGTTCCATTGAAGACCATCAACGTTGGTTCTATGGCACACTCACCTGGTAAAGTTCAACCGAATAAGGTGTTGGCTTTTAGCCAAGATGATATAAATACTTTCAATAAGTTAAAAGAAGCTGGTTTGAATTTCGATGTACGTAAAGTGCCGAACGATTCAAAAGGTGACATGAATGAAATTATCAAGAAGGCTCAAGAAGAGTTAAACAAACAAAAATAAATCCAGAGAAAACGGAGGATTAATAAACATGGATTTGAATGTGATTCAAATAATATTAGTCTTTATCGTAGCATTTTTAGCTGGTATGGAAGGAATTTTGGATGAATTCCAATTCCACCAACCACTCGTTGCTTGTACGTTAATTGGCTTAGTTACAGGAAACTTAGTACCATGTCTTATCTTAGGTGGTACTCTTCAATTGATCGCTTTAGGTTGGGCAAACATCGGTGCTGCCGTAGCACCGGATGCTGCGTTAGCCTCAGTTGCATCTGCCATTATTTTAGTTTTAGGTGGACAAGGTAAAGCTGGTGTGGCTTCTGCAATTGCGATTGCTGTTCCGCTTGCAGTTGCTGGCCTTTTGTTAACAATCATCGTTCGTACACTCGCAACAGCAATCGTACACTTTATGGATGCGGCAGCTCAAGAAGGAAACATTAGAAAAGTTGAATTTTGGCAAATCGTTGCTATCTGCATGCAGGGGTTACGTATTGCCATCCCAGCTGCATTAATTATTGCTATTGGTGCAGGTCCCGTTAGAGAATTACTCACCTCTATGCCAATTTGGTTGACAGACGGTTTAGCAATCGGTGGGGGAATGGTCGTAGCCGTTGGTTATGCAATGGTTATTAACATGATGGCTACAAAAGAGGTATGGCCATTCTTCGCAATTGGTTTCGTATTAGCGACTGTTTCGCAAATCACACTTATCGGTTTAGGAGCTATCGGTGTAGCTCTTGCACTTATCTATTTAGCGCTTTCTAAACAAGGCGGTTCAGGTAATGGCGGAAACGGTAAATTTGGTGATCCACTAGGCGATATTATTGATAATTACTAAGAAGGAGGAGGACACAAAAATGGCAAATGAATTGAGACTATCAAAAAAAGATCGTATTTCTGTTTGGTGGCGTTCCACTTTCATTCAAGGTTCTTGGAACTATGAACGTATGCAAAACGGTGGTTGGGCATATACGATGATTCCCGCAATCAAACGATTATATAAAACGAAAGAAGATCGTTCTGCTGCACTAAAACGTCATTTAGAATTCTTTAATACTCACCCATATGTAGCTTCACCTATTATTGGTGTAACTTTAGCACTTGAAGAAGAACGTGCAAATGGTGCGCCGGTTGACGACACAGCCATTCAAGGGGTTAAAGTCGGTATGATGGGGCCTTTAGCAGGTATCGGGGATCCGGTTTTCTGGTTCACGGTTAGACCAATCCTTGGTGCATTAGGTGCATCTCTTGCTTTGACCGGTAACATCCTTGGGCCGATTATTTTCTTCGTTTTATGGAATCTCATTCGTATGGGATTCACATGGTATACGCAAGAATTTGGTTACAAAGCTGGTTCTAAAATTACTGACGACTTATCTGGCGGAATACTTCAAGATATTACGAAAGGAGCATCCATTCTGGGGATGTTCATCCTTGGTGCATTAGTTAACCGATGGGTATCTGTACAATTTGCGCCAGTTGTATCCGAAGTTAAACTCTCCAAAGGTGCTTATATCGACTGGGATAAGTTACCTGCCGGAGCAGAAGGGATAAAAACCGCTTTACAACAGCAAGCTAGTGGTCTTTCATTAGAACCTGTTAAAGTAACTACGTTACAAGCCAACTTGGATAGCTTAATCCCTGGTTTAGCTGGATTGCTGATCACATTCCTTTGCATGTGGCTGCTTAAGAAGAAAGTTTCTCCAATCGTTATGATTCTTGGGCTGTTTGTGGTTGGTATCGTCTTCCACTTAATCCACTTAATGTAACAATAAAGAATCTCGCTTAGGCTTTTTTAAAAATCACTCATACAAATAGAGCAGCACCTCCTGGTTTGATAAACCTATCAATTTAAGGAGGTGCTTTTCATATAATTAGATCTTAGGGGGGCATTATGCTTACTATTGGTTATATTGGAAATGGAAAAAGCACGAACAGATATCATCTGCCTTTCGTACTGCAAAGAGAGAATATAAAGGTAAAAACTATTTATCAAAGAAATCCTAAGCATGAAAGTTGGGAAAGGATTGCAGGAGTAAATTATACTTCAGATTTAGATGAACTATTAAATGACAAGGACATTCAACTCATTGTGATTTGTACAAGACATGACAGTCATTATGAATATGCAAAATTAGTATTAAACAAAAATAAAAACTGTTTGGTTGAAAAGCCTTTTATGGAAACCTCAGAACAGGCAAAAGAAATATTCGCAATGGCAAGAGAGAAAGGATTAATTGTTCAAACGTATCAAAACAGACGTTTTGATAGTGATTTTTTAACGGTTCAAAAGGTCATTGAAGAGGGGAAACTAGGGGACTTGCTGGAAGTGGAAATGCATTATGACTATTATCGTCCCGAAGTACCGGAGTCAGCTCATTCTTTTAACCCTATTGAGTCATTTTTATATGGACATGGCTGTCATACATTGGATCAGGTCATCAGCTATTTTGGCCAGCCGGATCATATACATTATGATGTAAGACAATTATTAGGCCAAGGAAGAATGAATGACTATTTTGATTTAGATTTATACTATGGCAAGTTAAAAGTATCTGTTAAATCCAGTTATTTTAGACTTAAAGAAAGACCTAGCTTTGTCGTTTATGGAAAAAAGGGTTGCTTTGTGAAAGAAACCAAGGATCGTCAGGAAGAACATTTAAAGTTATTTTATATGCCTGATAACAAAGACTTTGGGATAGATACACTAAAACATTATGGTGTACTCACATATATTGATGAAGAAGGTACAATCCACGAAGAAACAGTGAAATCCGTAAATGGTGATTATGGAAGAGTATATGATGATTTATATGAAGCCATCATAAATGGTAATGATAAAACCATTACAGACGAACAGACACTGCTACAAATGGAAATATTAGAAACTGGGGTTAAAAATTTAAACTAAAATGAAAGAAAGGTCTTTCATCCTGAATGGATGAAGACCTTTCTTATTCACAGGTTAATGCCTTATCTCTCGTTAGTAAATATGGTCTATAATAACCAACAGTGTTTGATAGAGGAAGTACTTCTTCCGATAGACTGATGTTTAGCTGTTCTTGAATGTAATTTCTTCGTTTTTGAATTCTCTTCCATAATTGTGGGTATTCGCCTTTAAGTTTATTTCTTAATTCTTCATTTGCAAGAGCAATGGTATCTTCTGCACTAACACCAGCATAGCCTTCAATGGAAGGGATAATGTCAATTTGAAAAATCATTCCGCTTTTAAGTTTTTCCATTGAATCTGGGTATATCGGTGATGACATCCATTCTTCATCGGAAACAAGATGTCCGGGGTTTAAATGCCAATTGTACTTTTCTTTCGGATAGATCCCTTCTATTAACTCGTAAAAGGTTCCACCAGACATCCCTATTTTAATGTTCTCTAACCAATATACAACGGTCTGATAATAAGGAATTGCGACTTTATCTAGATAATCTTTTTGAGAAGAAGGGAGTTGTTCTTTATTTTCAACAATAAACCCAGTTCTACTAGTTAGACCACCTTTATAGCCTGTGGTTAATGATATAGGATCGCCTAATTTGGTCTGTTTATTAGTAGGATAAACGTTTGCATATTCAAAACGCTTGCCAGTAGCCGCAATGGTAACCACATTATTTGTTTGCCCTTCACCATTTAGAATATCTCCTAAAAAGGATTCTTTAACATCTATATCAATCGCATTCAAAGCTTTTAGCATACAAGATGAAGCAAGGTTTGACCCATATTCATAATGAGCAATTTCATTAGGATTATTTGTTGTCCTAACCCCAATGTCTCCTCCTATAAATATGTAAGATGCATTGAAAATCTTTGCATGATCAGGCTTTGCATTTCTTAATGCCTCAACAATAAAATTAGGAATATCAAATAACGTATCGTTATCTTGTACTTTTGAAGTAAACATTTTCCATCCGACAAGACCAATCTTTTCACTCGTTGAGAAATTAATTTGAGCCAATATACTTTCTAATGGCTGATCATCGTTCATCGGTTGATTAGGCAAAGATAAAAGTGAACAATGATAAACGGTACCCATTGTACGAGCATGTTTTGCCATTTTTAGATTTTCATTCCCCAATATATATGAACATTCTCCATTGTTTTTCATTACAAAAAGAGCTTCTTCAAATCTTGGAATAAAACCCGTCAAGTATTCAAAATTACTTCCATGTTCCTTATCAGCGTATATCACCAAAACATCATACTCTTCTTTTTTCATCAATTGAAGAAGTCTTTCTTTTCTTTCGTTGATTGTTTCATCAGTTAAGTAAACTGGAGAAACGTTTTCATAAATTTCAGGCTGCATTATTTCCTTGAATTTTACTTGTTTCTTCATTTTCATAAACGTATTCTCCTATTCTTTTCATTCTTCAGTAACTACAATATCTACATTATTTTGAGCTAAAGACTCCACAAACTTAAGTTCCGGCATCTTATCAGTGACCAATATATCAATTTCATCGAGGGAACATATTTTGAAATACCCCGTTGTATCAATTTTTGAATGATCTGCTAAAGCAATTATCTTGTTCCCTCTTTGAACCATTGCACGTTTAACCACCCCTTCCTCTTCTGTATGAATAAACAAGCCCTTTTCAGAAATGGCAAAAACCCCTAATAATGTATAGTCAACACTATATTGTCTAATTTTATCCACCGTATCTGCCCCGTATAAAAACAACTGTTTATTATTAAGTTTGCCAGGAAGAACGGAAACACTCGTCCTTTCATTCTTAGAAAGAAGAATGGCATGTGTAAGAGAGTTGGTAATCCCTTTCAAACTCTTTCCGTTTAATTTAGGAATAACAGCTTCCACTGTTGTAGACGAATCAAAAATAACGGATGAATGATCTTTGACTAATTTAGCAGTCTTCTCTGCAATTTTTTCCTTAATAGTGTTTTCCTGATTTGCTCTTTCTGAGTAATTTAAAATAAGAGCCTCTTTACTCGCTAACACTGCTCCCCCATGTATTCTTCTTATCACATTCTTTTTTTCTAGTTTCATTAAGTCTCTTCTTATCGTATCCTTCGAAACTCCAAGTGTTTCAGCAAGACTTTCTATTGTCACACTCTTATTTTCTTCAATAATTTTCTTTTCTTTTTCAAGTCTTTCTTCGATTAGCATAAAACATCTCCTCGTGTATAGATTAATCCACATTGCAATGAAATGCAATGTATTGCAACTTTACTTATAAATATATAAAAATATGCAAAAGACTGCAAGTTGATTTATGCTTAGCATAGATTTTGTTTTCAAATTCTTACTTTAATTAATTCATTCATCATCTCCTGCCTTTTCTAATAAACACCCATGTGTGATGATCCGAATTTTTCTGGAATGGTTTTTTTTGGCAAATAGCCGTTGACGAAACGGTTCTATTGTTATATGGTTAATTACATGAGTAACTAACTGATGTGGTGGTGTGTATTATGGTTTTAAAGATGGATGACAGCCGTCCGATTTTTTTGCAAATTGCCGAGCATATCGAAGACGATATTATCGAAGGACGGTTGCCGGAGGAATCGCAAGTGCCCTCAACAACTCAATTTGCATCGTTTTTTCAAATCAATCCGGCAACGGCGGCTAAAGGCGTTAATTTGCTGGTGGACGAGAACATTTTGTACAAAAAGAGGGGGATTGGCATGTTTGTTGCTACAGGCGCAAAAACAAGGCTGATGGAGAAGCGGAAGGAGAGTTTCTACGAACAGTATGTTGTTGCGATGATTCGCGAGGCGGAAAAGCTTGGCATTACGAAAGAACAGTTGACGGATATGATCCGGAGAGGGGAAGGATCGAAATGAAGAACATTGTTGAAGTCCAAGGGCTGACCAAAACGTATGGCGGCGTCAATGCGGTAGACGATGTCAGCTTTACGATGGAATCGGGCAAAATTTACGGATTGTTGGGCCGAAACGGCGCAGGCAAAACCACGATCATGCACATGCTAACGGCTCAAATGTTTCCGACAAGCGGGAAGCTGCGCGTGTTCGGAGAGGCTCCTTATGAGAACAATCGCGTATTGAGCCAGGTTTGTTTTATTAAAGAAAGTCAGAAGTATCCCGACCATTTTCGAGTGGTAGACGTGCTGGAGTTGTGTCCGGTTATTTTTCCGAATTGGGATCAGCATTTTGCTGATCAATTGGTAAACGATTTCCGTCTGCCACTAAAACGGCGGATTAAGAAGCTGTCACGAGGTATGCTCTCGTCCGTCGGCGTCATCATCGGTTTGGCAAGCCACGCGCCGCTAACAATATTCGATGAGCCTTATCTGGGGCTAGATGCTGTAGCGCGGGAGCTGTTCTATAATCGGCTGATCGAGGATTACGCGGAATACCCGCGGACGATTGTTTTGTCAACGCATTTAATCGACGAGGTGAGCCGAATTTTGGAGCATGTGATTGTCATCGATAACGGGAGGCTTATTCTAAATGAGGATGCGGATACCATTCGTGGGCAAGCCTATAGCGCCATAGGCCAGGTGGAGAAAGTAGAGTCCTTCATTTCCGGGCAGGAGACGATTGATCGGAAACCATTCGGCGGCCTATTGTCGGCGACGGTGCATGGCAGTCTGGATCCAGAAAGGCGGAAGCAGGCCGAATTACTAGGGCTGGAGCTTACCCCGGTATCCCTTCAACAGTTGATCGTTCATTTGACCAAACAAAAATCTGATCGCAAGGCGGTGGACTTCCGATGAATCGAATTGCAACCGTAATGAAAATTCATGCAAAGGATAAACTTATGTGGTTGATCCTTCCATGGTGTTTGGGATTACTTCCAGC
>NZ_AJLS01000189.1 GCF_000307875.1 Neobacillus bataviensis LMG 21833 | reverse complement strand
GAATAAACAGTTACAGACGTCCCTTTTGAAAGTGAAGCGATCACGGCGCCACTCGTCGAGGCACTTCCGCGTAGATTTAACGACCCGCTGCTGACATTTACATATTTGGTTGTGATTGGTAACTGACTATTAATATTTGCAGGTGGTGAATTAGTTCCAGCCGCATGGATGACTTCTTCGAATGCTGTTGTAGATAAAACAGCGAAACAAAAACTAGGTAATATTGCCTTTTTTATAACATTACTAGATATCCAAGATGATCCTTCAGTTTTTATAATCCCTTGTGTTAACACTGTCTTTACCATGATTTCCCCTCCTTGAACCTTAGTAATCTATTAAAATAAACTTTACCATATTTATTAATGGAAATTAAGGAAAATTGTAGGAAAGTGTTGAAATTCGTAGGGTTGTACTAGTTCTTGTCTTTTTTGAGACAAATGTCTATAATTGTGAGAGGTTTTTAAATTTCTGAACTTACTTTTTTAAATAGATTGATCTTTATTGAGGAGTGAACGTGAATGGCTTTAACAGCTGGTATCGTAGGATTACCGAACGTTGGTAAGTCTACTTTATTTAATGCAATTACCCAAGCTGGTGCAGAATCAGCCAACTACCCTTTCTGTACAATTGATCCGAATGTCGGCATCGTCGAGGTTCCCGATCATCGTTTACAAAAATTAACTGAATTAGTTCAACCGAAGAAAACCGTGCCCACGGCTTTTGAATTTACTGATATTGCCGGGATTGTAAAAGGGGCAAGTAAAGGGGAAGGACTCGGAAACAAGTTCTTGTCGCATATCCGCCAAGTAGATGCCATTTGCCAAGTAGTACGCTGCTTTGCCGATGAAAACATCACCCATGTTTCTGGGAAGGTAGATCCCATTGATGATATTGAAACCATCAATCTTGAATTGATTCTGGCTGATATGGAATCAGTAGAAAAAAGAATTAGCCGCGTTGAAAAGTTGGCCAAGCAAAAGGATAAGGATGCTGCTGCTGAATTTGAAGTACTCGCAATGCTGCGTGATGCCTTTGAAGCGGAAAAGCCTGCACGTACGGTTGATTTTACGGAAGAGCAAATGAAATTGGTCAAAGGACTTCATCTTTTAACCATCAAGCCTGTTCTTTATGTAGCAAACGTAAGTGAAGATGAGGTGGCTAATCCATCAGATAATGAATATGTGCAAAAGGTACGCGAATTTGCCAAGGCCGACAACGCCGAAGTAATCATTATTTGTGCAAAAATTGAAGAGGAAATTGCTGAGCTTGAAGGTGAAGAAAAGCAAATGTTCCTTGAAGAGCTTGGTATTGAAGAATCCGGCCTTGACCAATTAATTCGTGCTGCTTATCACTTACTTGGTTTAGCTACTTACTTTACGGCAGGTGTGCAAGAAGTTCGTGCTTGGACATTCAGAAAAGGAATGAAAGCCCCGCAATGTGCCGGTGTCATCCACTCTGATTTCGAACGCGGCTTTATTCGCGCTGAAACAGTCTCTTATGATGACCTTCTAGCTGCTGGAAGCCACACTGCAGCGAAAGAGGCAGGAAAAGTTCGTTTAGAAGGCAAAGAATACGAAGTAAAAGACGGCGACGTCATCCACTTCCGTTTTAACGTGTAAATTTATTCAGCTCTGCAATTCTTGCAGGGCTTTTCCTTATTTTGTACATTACTATCTCATATAAAAATCACAAACCTGTGAACAACATTGCAATTTCTTTATACTTGTGCTATACTTTCAACTTGTGAGTAATGAATAATTGCTCCTTGCCCATTCGGGCCGTTAGACCAAAAGGAGGTGACTGTGATGAAAAAGTACGAAATCATGTACATCATCCGCCCAAATATTGAAGATGAAGCAAAAAAGGCTCTTGTTGAGCGTTTTAACACTATTCTTCTTGATAACGGAGCGGAAACTGCTGAAACAAAGGATTGGGGTAAGCGCCGTCTAGCATACGAAATCAACGATTTCCGTGACGGATACTACGAAATCGCTAAAACTACATCTTCAGCTGCTGCGGTACAAGAATTTTCTCGTCTTGCAAAGATCAGCGAAGATATCATTCGCCATATCGTAATTAAAGAAGAAGAATAAAATTATTTTAAATATATTTGGTAAAAAATGTTTCATGTGAAATATTTACCGAAAAAAGGAGTTGATTCTGATGATCAATCGTGTCGTGCTTGTAGGTCGTTTAACAAAAGACCCTGAATTAAAATACACACCGAATGGCATTGCTGTTGCTACCTTTACTCTTGCAGTAAATCGTCAATTTTCAAATCAGCAAGGTGAGCGTGAAGCGGACTTTCTTAACATTGTTGTTTGGCGTAAGGCTGCTGAAAATGTTGCGAACTTCCTGAAAAAAGGTAATTTAGCTGGTGTAGACGGCAGAATTCAAGTTCGTACGTACGAACAGGATGGAAAACGTCAGTATTTTACTGAGATTGTAGCAGATAGTGTTCAATTTCTTGAACCGAAGGGCTCTTCGGGCGGCGGCGGCAGAAGCAACGATTTCTATGGTGCTCCTCCGATGGAACCGCAAGGCAATCCATATGGCAGCGGCAATCAGAATCAACGACAGAATCAAAACCAAAACCAAAATCAAAATAGAGGTTTTAATCCGGACAATGATCCATTTGCCGGAAATGGTCAAATTGACATCTCTGATGATGATCTGCCATTTTAAGCAAAACCTTGAACGTGATGAAATAATATAAATAAAGGAGGGAATTTTCATGGCAGGAGGACGTAAAGGCGGTCGCGCAAAGCGTCGTAAAGTGTGCTATTTCACAGCAAATGGTATCACTCGCATTGATTATAAAGATGTAGATTTACTTAAAAAATTCATCTCTGAGCGTGGAAAGATTTTACCACGTCGTGTAACTGGTACAAGCGCTAAATACCAACGCAAACTAACAGTTGCAATCAAACGTGCACGTCAAATGGCATTACTACCGTTTGTTGCGGGTGAATAAGGCTGGATAATAATAAGCATTAAGGCAGTAAGGGACGCCCTTACTGCCTTTTTACTTATTAAAGTTGAAACATGGCTCCTATCTAGCTAAAATAGGGAGATAGGCTTATGAATTCAGAGGTGTTTAAGTGAAAAATGTACGTAAATTAACAGAAGGCGCCATCCTTTTGGCGGCATTTACCGTTCTTTTATTAGTAACAATCTATGTTCCTCTTTTAGGATCATTTCTAAACTTTGTTTTACCGCTGCCATTTATCATGTTTTCAGCTAAAAATGACTTAAAAAATATTATGGCATTCTTTGTGGCTGCATTAATCATTTCCTTTATTGCCGGCTCCTTTATGGGACTTGGCTTAATGCTGATTTATGGGGCAGTGGGAGTCATTATCGGTTACATGCTCCAAAGGAATAAGAGTCGAACATCGATCTTAATTGCGACCACACTTACATTTATTGTTGGTTTGATTTTGTTTTATGCCGGCAGCGTGGCCTTTTTTAAATTTGACCTGATTCATGAACTAATGCAGGCGTTAAAAGAATCGACCAAAATGTCTGAGGGCATGCTGAAAGCAATGGGGAAAGAAGATCAAATACAGCTTATTGCTCAACAGAATGCCGCTGTGATTAAGATGCTGGAAACACTTGCGCCAAGTCTTTTAATCATGGTTTCCATCATTTCAGTTTTTGTTATCCAGTGGGTTTGTTTCCCCATCATCAAAAGATTTGGGATTGCGGTTCAGCCGTGGGGAAGTTTTCGAAATCTCTCCTTGCCTAAAAGCCTGCTGTGGTACTATTTAATTGCTTTGGGGGCGTTGCTGCTGCTCCGTCCTCATGAAGGAACCTATTTATACTCCGTCCTAATGAATGCACGATACATATTAGATTATTTTATCCTTATACAGGGGCTTGCGTTTGTATTCTTTATTTTCCATAAGAGGTCGGTTGCTAAAGGACTTGGCATACTTGTTGTAATTCTTACTTTCATCATTCCAATTGTTCATTATATAATATTGTTAATAGGCATTACCGATTTAGGTTTTGATTTTAGAAAGCGATTTGAAAAAAAAGAGTAAGTCTAGCGTCAAGGAGCTGAGAACTTTGCCTGCATTTTTAAAAAAGCGGTCCATTCGTTACCCTTTTTACGGACTAATTGGCGTTATAGTAATCCTGCTCATTGTCCTGTTACTTTATAATTGGATCTTAAGTGTAGCTGGGCTGCTTTTAATGTTGATTCCCATTTACTATATGTTTGTCATTGACCATCGTGAGCGGGTAGAAATGGAAGAGTATATTTCCACTCTTTCTTACCGAGTAAAAAAGGTCGGCGAGGAAGCATTGATGGAAATGCCAATTGGGATTATGCTCATCAATGAGGAATACTTTATTGAATGGACAAACCCCTTTCTCTCCTCCTATTTTGATGAGGATACATTGATTGGCAAATCGCTTTATGATATCGCTGATACATTGATTCCATTGATTAAACAGGAAGTGGAGACAGAAATCATTACCCTTCATGACCGAAAGTTTCGTGTCATTCATAAACGAGAAGAGCGGCTGTTGTACTTTTTCGATGTGACGGAACAAAAGGAAATTGAGAAAAGGTACCAGGATGACAGGACGGCTATTGCGACCATCTTTTTGGACAATTATGATGATCTGACTCAAGGTATGGATGATCAGATGCGCGGCAGTATCAATAATTTAGTCACTTCTATTTTGAATAAATGGGCCACTGATAATGGAATTTTCCTTAAACGAGTATCATCAGAACGATTTATCGCTGTTTTTAGTGAAAGAATTCTTCGTACCCTTGAAAAAGAAAAATTTACGATCCTGGATGAGATACGGGAAGTGACTTCGAAGCAAAACGTCTCTTTTACCTTGAGTATCGGGGTTGGTACTGGCGTGACTTCACTGCCTGAATTGGGTGTTTTAGCACAATCAAGTTTGGATTTGGCTTTAGGCCGTGGCGGCGATCAAGTGGCGATTAAACTGCCAAACGGGAAAGTGAAATTCTATGGAGGTAAGACAAATCCGGTTGAAAAGCGGACGCGGGTACGGGCGCGTGTAATCTCTCATGCCTTGAGAGATTTAATTATCGCCAGTGATAAAGTGATTATCATGGGGCATAAAAATCCAGACATGGATTCGATTGGTTCGGGTATTGGAATCTACAAGGTTGCGCAAATGAATCAAAAGGAAGCCTATATCGTAGTGAACATGCAGGAAGTGGATAATGGGGTAAAGCGGCTTATGGATGAACTCCGGCAGCAAGAACAATTATTTTCCCGCTTTATCGGCCCTGAACAGGCCCTTGAAATGGCCACAGACAAAACATTGCTTGTCGTTGTTGATACCCATAAGCCTTCAATGGTTATGGAGGAACGATTATTAAACAAAATTGATCATGTCGTCGTGATTGACCACCATCGCCGAGGCGAGGACTTTATCGAGAGTCCATTGCTTGTTTATATGGAGCCATATGCCTCTTCTACTGCGGAGCTTGTAACAGAATTTTTGGAATATCAGCCGAAACGCGGTAAAATTGAGATGATAGAGGCAACAGCCTTGCTCGCAGGCATTATAGTTGATACGAAAAGCTTTTCGTTAAGAACGGGCTCACGTACATTTGATGCTGCCTCCTACCTACGTGCTCACGGTGCTGATACGATTCTTGTCCAGAAATTTTTAAAAGAAGACATTGATACATATATAAAAAGGTCGAAGTTAATTGAATCAGTTTCTTTCTACCGTGAGGGGATTGCGATAGCAAAAGGAACGGAACAGGAGCTCCATGATCAAGTGATTATTGCCCAGGCTGCTGATACCTTGTTAACAATGGATGGGGTGTTAGCCTCTTTTGTCATTGCCAAACGGGGTGACGAGGTCATCGGGATTAGCGCGAGGTCGTTAGGAAACGTCAATGTACAGGTCATTATGGAAAGTTTGAAAGGCGGCGGCCATTTAACAAACGCAGCCACCCAGCTGACCGGATTATCGATTGAAGAAACAGAGACACAATTAATGGTGGCAATTGATGACTATTTTGAAGGAGTGATAAAGGAATGAAGGTAATTTTCCTAAAGGATGTTAAGGGTAAAGGCAAAAAAGGTGAAGTAAAAAATGTAGCGGATGGCTATGCACATAACTTTTTAATTAAACAAGGGTTAGCGGTAGAAGCAAATAATGCTAGCATTAGTTCATTAGATGCCCAAAAGAAGAAGGAAGAAAAAATGGCAGCTGAGGAACTGGCTGATGCTAAAAAGCTAAAAGATGTATTGGATCAAATTACGGTTGAACTAACAGCTAAAGCTGGTGAAGGCGGACGCCTCTTTGGTTCAATTACAACGAAGCAGGTTGCTGAAGAGCTGCAAAAGAAACATGGCATCAAAATTGATAAACGGAAAATGGAATTAACGGATGCCATTCGCACCCTTGGTCACACGAAGGTACCAGTAAAACTTCATCATGAAGTGACAGCGACATTAACGGTTTCAGTTACAGAAATAAAGTGAAACTTCAATCAGTGGGGGTTCTTTCCATCCCCCACTGATTGTTAGTTGAACCAATCGGGCTTTTACGGGCAGTTGATCCCCTACTTTCCCTCTTTGTACTCAAAGTCTTGAAGTAGGGATCTAACTGCCCGTTAATGCGGGATAAAATAATATGTAAATAAATTTCCAGTGCGGAATTCAGAATAAACATGGTAGAATATAATAAGTAAGCAATGGGACGTGATCGGTTATGACTGGTCACTTTTTTCTTTGTAACCTTTTTATAAATCCTTCTAAGGTAGGAGGTTTTTGATAGTATGAATGATGTATATGCAGATCGTATGCTGCCACAAAATATTGAAGCGGAACAGGCTGTATTAGGGGCTATTTTTCTAGAACCCTCCGCTCTTACATTGGCTTCTGAAATCTTAATCCCTGAAGATTTTTATCGTGCATCACACCAAAAGATCTTTAATGTGATGCTTCATCTAAATGATCAAGGCCAAGCCGTCGACCTTGTAACGGTAACGGAGGAGCTCGCGGCAGCTAAACTGATAGAGGATATTGGCGGAGTCAGCTATTTAAGTGACTTGGCAGGCTCAGTTCCGACTGCTGCTAATATTGAGTATTATGCTAGAATCGTAGAAGAGAAGTCTTTACTAAGACGATTAATCCGTACGGCAACAACGATTGCCTCTGATGGTTATTCGCGTGAAGATGAAGTTGAAGCACTGTTGAGTGAAGCAGAAAAGAGCATTTTAGAGGTAGCACAGCGAAAGAATGCCGGTGCCTTTCACAATATTAAAGACGTGCTTGTTCGAACCTATGACAATATTGAGGAAATGCATAACCGCGTGGGTGAGATTACTGGTCTTGAGACAGGGTTTGTGGAGCTTGATCGGATGACAGCAGGATTCCAGCGCAATGATTTAATCATTGTTGGTGCCCGTCCTTCCGTTGGTAAAACTGCTTTTGCTTTAAATGTTGCGCAAAATGTTGCTAAAAAAACAGGCGAAAATATTGCAATCTTTAGTCTTGAGATGGGTGCTGAGCAGCTTGTTATGCGTCTCTTGTGTGCCGAAGGGAATATCGATGCACAAAGGCTTCGTACAGGGTCGTTAACAGAGGATGACTGGGGTAAGCTGACGATGGCAATGGGAAGCTTATCAAACACGGGAATCTATATTGATGATACCCCTGGCATGCGCGTCGGTGAAATTCGCTCTAAATGTCGCCGCTTAAAGCAAGAGCATGGCTTAGGGATGATTTTAATTGACTATTTGCAGCTTATTTTAGGAAGCGGCCGTTCTGGCGAAAACCGTCAGCAGGAAGTATCGGAAATTTCCCGTTCTCTTAAACAGTTAGCTCGTGAGCTACAAGTGCCAGTTATTGCTCTTTCACAGCTTTCCCGTGGTGTTGAGCAGCGTCAAGATAAACGGCCAATGATGTCCGACATTCGTGAGTCAGGTTCGATCGAGCAGGATGCCGATATTGTTGCCTTCCTCTATCGTGATGACTATTATGATAAGGAGTCTGAATCTAAGAATATCATTGAAATCATTATTGCCAAACAGCGTAATGGCCCAACAGGTACCGTTTCGTTGGCCTTTGTGAAGGAATATAATAAATTCGTTAATATAGAGACACGTTATGATTCTCCGCCTGGTGCGTAATGAGTCAGTTCATTCTTGGACTGACTCTTTTTTATTGTCCAGCTCCAGCGCCTAGCCCCTCGAGGTCATAAGCCACTTCTGAATTGAAGGCAAAGAACGCCTTCTATTCAGAAGCGTCTTATGCTTGTCGGGGCTGATCAAGGCGCTTGCGCTTTTCTTATTTTCATAGATTACTATTTTTACGAACATATTTCATATTTTTATATAAATTGTTCGTGTTTTGTTTGATTTTTGGTTATAGAATTGATAAACTATGATGGTATGATAATAATTTATTTAATGGATGAAAAATTTTGGAGGTGCCTTTCATGTCATCAGTAGTGGTTGTTGGTACGCAATGGGGAGACGAAGGAAAAGGGAAAATCACAGATTTTCTTTCAGAAAATGCAGAGGTCATTGCCCGTTATCAAGGCGGAAACAATGCAGGCCACACGATTAAGTTTGGTGGGGAAACCTACAAATTACACTTAATTCCTTCAGGGATTTTTAATAAAGAAAAAATAAGTGTCATTGGTAACGGAATGGTTGTGGATCCTAAAGCGCTTGTTACAGAGCTTGCTTATTTACATGAAAAGGGAATTAGCACTGAAAACCTCCGGATTAGTAATCGTGCCCATGTGATTCTTCCATACCATTTAAAATTGGATGAAGTAGAAGAAGCACGTAAAGGCGCCAATAAAATTGGGACAACGAAAAAAGGAATCGGCCCTGCTTATATGGATAAGGCAGCGCGAGTGGGTATTCGAATTGCCGATTTACTTGACCGTGAAATATTTGAAGAAAAACTAATTCAGAACCTTGAAGAAAAGAATCGCTTATTTGAACGGATTTATGAAACAGATGGATTTAAGAAAGAAGATATTCTTGACGAATATTATGAGTATGGCCAACAGGTTAAACAGTATGTTTGCGATACATCTGTTGTGTTAAATGATGCATTGGATGAAGGCAAACGTGTTTTATTTGAAGGCGCTCAAGGGGTTATGCTTGATATTGACCAAGGTACCTACCCATTCGTTACCTCTTCCAATCCAGTTGCCGGCGGAGTAACAATCGGTTCAGGTGTTGGCCCATCAAAAATCACGCATGTTGTCGGTGTTTGTAAAGCTTATACCTCTCGTGTTGGTGATGGCCCATTCCCAACTGAGTTAAATAATGAAACCGGTAATCGCATCCGTGAAGTGGGTCGTGAGTACGGAACCACAACAGGACGCCCGCGCCGTGTAGGCTGGTTTGACAGTGTTGTGGTGCGTCATGCTCGCCGTGTCAGCGGCTTAACAGATCTTTCGCTCAATTCAATCGATGTATTAACAGGGATTGACACATTAAAGATTTGTACGGCCTATCGCTACAAGGACGAAGTAATCACTGAATACCCTGCAAACTTAAGGGTTTTATCACAATGTGAACCGATTTATGAGGAACTTCCAGGCTGGACAGAGGATATCACAGGAGTTAAATCGTTAGATGAATTACCTGAAAATGCCCGTCACTATGTGGAACGGGTAACACAGTTGACAGGTATTCCATTATCGACCTTCTCTGTAGGTCCTGACCGGGTACAAACAAATGTTGTCCGCAGCCCTTGGAGACAGATCTAAAATATTTATGAAATGCCCGCAAAATGCGGGCATTTCTCTTGTACGACTGGCAGTTTTTGCGATTCGCAAATAAAACAGAGTAATCCGCAAATAAAAGGCTTGGATTCACAAATAAGAGCTACAAATTCGCAAATAAACTTAGTTAAACTCTTTTTTAAAATTTATTTCTAAAAAAGTATTGCGTTTATATTACTATCCGTGCTATTATAAAAAGCGTCGTCACGATACGACAAAATATTCAAACGTACGAGCCATTAGCTCAGT
>NZ_AJLS01000188.1 GCF_000307875.1 Neobacillus bataviensis LMG 21833 | reverse complement strand
CCCTACGATAAGTCAACATCGGATCGCTACGCTCTCCGTGTTTCCTTTATCTCAGTTGGAGCGCTCCAGGCCATACGCCACTGACCAGGGCGCTTCCACATTTCCAATCAATCTATTTGTGATATGATTCTTATCTATTCTTTATATTGCTTAGATGATTTATCAATTATAAAATAAAACAATAATAAAACAAAGAATCTTCAGTCAATGGTTTCATTTAAAAGGAGGAATTCGGATGCAAACAATAGAGGTTGTAAAACAATCAGGTTCGAAGGCTGCAAGGGATTATGTTAATCAGGTGTTCGAAACAGTGAAAAACCGCAACGCGTTTGAAAGTGAATTTCACCAGGCAGCGAAGGAAATTTTCGACTCGCTCGTGCCCGTTTTTGCGAAACACCCGAAATATATGGAGCAAGGGATTCTTGAGAGGGTCGTCGAACCAGAACGTGTCATTACCTTCCGTGTACCTTGGGTGGATGATTGCGGCAAGGTTCAAGTAAACCGCGGGTTCCGCGTTCAATTCAACAGTGCCATCGGCCCATATAAAGGCGGATTACGCTTCCATCCGTCCGTAAACGCAAGTATTATTAAATTTCTTGGCTTTGAGCAGATTTTTAAAAACTCCTTAACCGGTCAGCCGATTGGCGGCGGAAAAGGGGGGTCTGATTTTGATCCGAAAGAGAAATCGGACGGTGAAATCATGCGCTTCTGCCAAAGCTTTATGACAGAGCTTTACCGCCATATTGGCCCGGATGTCGATGTACCGGCAGGGGATATTGGCGTTGGCGCAAGAGAAATTGGCTTTATGTTTGGCCAATATAAAAAAATCCGCGGCACCTTCGAAGCAGGGGTATTAACTGGAAAAGGCTTGGGATACGGCGGCAGTCTGGCACGTACAGAAGCAACTGGCTATGGCGCTGTTTATTTTGTCGAAGAAATGTTAAAAGATCAAGGTCTAAGCTTTTGTGGCAGTACAGTCGTTGTTTCTGGCTCCGGCAATGTCTCCATTTATGCGATGGAAAAAGCAGCACAGTTTGGCGCTAAAGTCGTGGCCTGCAGTGATTCCAATGGTTATATCTACGATGAAAATGGTATTAATCTGGAAACCGTCAAACAAATTAAAGAAGTCGAGCGGAAACGCATCAGTGAATACGTGAACCACCACCCGCATGCCCAATATTTCGAAGGCTGCTCTGGTATTTGGTCTATTCCGTGTGAGATTGCTCTGCCATGTGCAACTCAAAATGAGATTGATGAAACAGCAGCAAAAATTCTGGTAGCGAACGGTGTGAAAGCAATTGGTGAAGGTGCCAACATGCCATCAACACTCGAAGCGATTGACGTATTCCTCAACAGCGAGGTACTGTTTGGCCCTGGTAAAGCGGCAAATGCCGGCGGTGTAGCGGTATCAGCCTTGGAAATGGCACAAAACAGTGCCCGCTTGGCCTGGTCCTTTGAGGAAGTCGATGCAAAGCTCCATCAAATCATGATTAATATTTATCAAAACAGTGTAAAGGCTGCTGAAGAATACGGCTTCCCTGGTAACTTGGTCGTCGGCGCCAATATCGCTGGTTTCACCAGAGTAGCCGATGCAATGATTGCTCAGGGTGTTATCTAAAAATCTCCTATTAAGGAGATTTTTTTTTGCCTGCATGTTTTCTTTGCCAACGGGTTACATTAACATTGGTTCAATTATCAAGGAGGTTTGCGACATGGATAACAACAAGAGCACCCATGAATTTGTTGAAAAACTGCATGAAGACCAAGAAAAGGACAGAAAAAACAGGGAAAAACAAGGAGACAATCACCCTGGCAAAAAATTGCCGAATCATAAACACTAACTACATTATACCTCAATACAGGAAACCCCAAGCTCATGAAGCTTGGGGTTTTGCAAAAGGTCACTTATTCATATTTGCTAGAAAATCTCCTAACAAATCATCCATATCCTCTTCACTCTCATCATTCTTTTCATCCATTAACGGTTTCGCACTGTCCCAATCAAACGAGGATAAATCATCATCCAAATCGCTAGGGGAGGGGACTTCCTCAATGGCAGCAGCCACCTCACTATGACTAGTCTCCTCATCAATGAATCGGGATGGTTCCTCGGGAAATACTTCTTCTTGAAGATACAGAGCCTCCTCAATATCTACTGATTTACTGTTCATGGAAGCCAATAAAGAGGTAGAACGAATCGGGTCGGATATCAGCTGATAGACAATACTTCCCAACAATGCCTCTGAGTGTTCATGCTTCAACCAATCTCGTTGTGCTTTCGTTAAATTCCTTGGCAGCGGGATGGTGATCGTTTCCTTTTCCCTGGAAAAAGAATGGTTCACCCCTTGCATGACAAACTCCGCAAGCTTGCTCGAAAAATTCCTTCGCTCTGTTTCTTTTACTTTTTGCAGCTGCTTTAAAATATGGTCAGGTGTATCGGAAGGAACGCGAAACGATAGCGCTTGACCCCGCTTAATTTCATTGGCATCAGGCTTTTTCATAGTGTCACCTTACTTAGCTCTTTACCGGAACAGCTTTTTGTTTCTCCACTTTTCTGGCATAATCTGTGATCAATTTATAATACGCATTGGCCATCATCCAAATACTTTCCTTATCATCCTCGAAAAATTCAATATTATAGCCGTCTAAGTTGTTATTTAATGTTTTAAGATAATCTTTCAAGACGTGCGCTCCGCCGCCAACAAAATAGCAGATTTCCGTTTGTGAATTTTTCTGCCACACATTCCGCAATAACCGATATTGTTTTTTCGCTAATTCTAGGAGAATCCGGTCGGTTATATCGTGCACGCTAGTCCGGCTCCCTTTCACCATGATATGGTTGCGGTCATTTTTTCGCGTAATAATTTCGACGACATCACGGCGGCTATCGAGCTCAACACCGTGCTTCGTTCTAATTTCTTCGCGAATGGCCTCTAAAGATTCTGAAACCCCGAGGTTAAACCCTTGTGCTTTATCATCATCGACATTACGATTTTTAATGACCGCGATATCCGTTGATAATCCGCCAATATCTTGAATTAAGATACGCTTATCGATTAAATCCTTATTGATAATTTTTAGATTATTATCCATTACAAGGTTGATGTAGGCAGCAAAGCCCTCTGGATACACCTTTACTTCATTAAATTTAATATTTACCTTTAATCCTTGGTATTTGGGCGTCACTAGGAATTCAACTTGATGAACAGAGCCGACTAATTTAGATCTGTATCCGGCATCCTTCCCTTCCTTTACTTCACGAAGCGGCAGACCAGTACCTAATGTGTAGCTGGCATCAATCACATTCTTTGCCCGTGGAAAGCTCTCCTGTTGGACGGCATCCAAGGCCAATGTTGTAAAAAGCATGATTAATGTTTGGTCTTCCTCAGACTTGCTGCTGCCAGGGTCTAATTCTGTGGCATTATTACTTTTCGTCGCTAAATTGCCGACACGATAAATCATATTATTCTCTTTCAAAGCAGGGGAGTGCACTTTCACGTGAATCCCATCTAATGGGTTCTTGTCATCCAGTTCTTCGATTCCAATAACAGGACGGTCTTCCGTGTCTCTTGCAACAATGTTAGGAATATTTAATTCATATTCTAATTCTCCGAAAATGGCCTTAATAGAGTCATTTCCTACATCAACAGCGGCAATTCTTGATTTAGTCATAAACACCATTCCTTTTCATTTAATAGATTTATTTTTAAAAAATTGATATGTAACTTTAGATTCCTTTATATAAGGCTAAAGCAAATCACTAGATTATTCAATGGTTCCGACAAAAACGAAATGAAAGTGTTAAATAGTAAACATTTTGTAAACTTTAACTATAATGTATACACTTTCGTATACAACAAACACAAACCTGTACACATGTTGATATTATCATATGTATACAGGTTTGTGTACATGTTTACATTCAAGTAAACATTAAGTAAACAAGTATACATTTTTGTATACAAACGAGGTGTTTTTGAAAAAATAACTATATTTCTTTCTATCTACAAAACTCCAATTCTTCTAAACTAGAAAAATAGGAAATATACTTTTCGCTAATAATATGCCGTATTATGCGTGAAATTAGGACAATATGATGCATTACCACTACTTTTGTCGTAATTCTATTTTAATATTCACAATATTCTATCAGGTGTATATAATTGGTAGTGCACTACATAATTACTCAATTAGGGGGAGTATGCTTGGTAAAGAAAAACAGAGCCTTAAAAGTATTTTCTAGTATTACAGCCAGCACGATTGTAGCATCCAGCTTGTTCGTTGGCACTCTTGGCGCCAGCACGCTAGCACCAAAATCGGCTGCAGCTGCTGCTAAGGTTTCCACATCGTTTGACGCTGCCATCGCCAATGATGAGAGATTAATTGAGATGCTGAAACGCGAAGGAAAACTAGCAAAGAATGCTAGTCCTGCGGAATCGGAAAAGGCATTAAAGAACTACTTAAAGGCAAAAGGAAAGCTCGGGAAAACAAAAGATCAACTGCCAGCCGGGCTTGGTAAGATTAAAGAAAATGGAAAATCAACATCTAACGGACTTAAAAATGGGAATGGCAACAAATTAGGACAAGCTAAGAAAAATACCGTAGATCCTGTTCAAAAAGAAAAGTATGACGGAAATGTACGTCATGACAAGGTTCTCGTTCTAGCCATTGATTTCCCAGATTACGAGAAAAGCTCGATTACAAAAGATGAAACAGACATGTGGTATGAGAATTACACCCACGACCACTTCCAAGATATGATTTTTGGTAAAGATGGTTATAAAGGACCAAATGGTGAAAATCTTGTTTCTATGAAGCAATATTATGAGCAGCAATCAGGCGGCAGTTACACAGTAGACGGTACGGTCGCTGGCTGGTATACAGCGGATCATCCTGCAGCGTATTATGGCGGTAACTATCCAACCGCAGATGGCAGTGATGCCCGTCCGCGTACATTGGTATATGAGGCACTTACAAAGGCAGGACAAGACCCTAATATTGATTTAAGTGAATATGATGTCTGGGATCGCGATGATTATGATGGTGATGGCGTTTATAATGAGCCAGACGGTATCATCGACCATTTAATGGTTATTCATGCGGGTGTTGGTGAAGAAGCAGGCGGCGGTTCATTAGGCGGCGATGCGATTTGGTCACACCGCTGGAATCTTGGGGGGCTTACAGCTGTTCCTGGCGGCAAATCCAATAGTGATCGCTTTGGAGGTCTTTTAGGTGCTTATGACTACACCATTGAACCTGAAGACGGTGCAGCTGGCGTATTCTCCCATGAATTTGGCCATGACCTAGGGCTTCCGGACGAATATGATACCCAGTACACTGGTGCTGGTGAAGCCATTGCGTACTGGTCAATTATGTCAGCAGGCAGCTGGGCAGGAGACATTCCTGGAACAGAGCCATCTGGATTCAGTCCATATGCAAAAGAAATGCTGCAAAACCTACACGGTGGCAACTGGTTAAGCGGTACAACGCTTAAAGCAGATGGAATCACAAAGGAAGGCACAACTGTCCTCCTTGATGAAGGTGTTACAAAAGGCACGAATAATGATGCGGTGAGAATTGATCTTCCAGCCAAAGAAAATATCCTGAATACGCCAAAAGAAGGAAAATTCGAGTATTATGGCGGTAAAGGCGATGAAGCTGACCATAAGATGGCAGCTAATGTTGATTTAACAGGTGCTGCTAGTGCGACCCTGGATTTCGACGCTTGGTACAATATTGAAAAAGATTGGGATTATGCTATGGTCCAAGTTTCAACAGATGACGGGGCAACCTGGAACTCACTTGCAACTCCACGGACAAGCACTACCTTAGATCCCGGGGGCTATCCGGCGATAAAAGAAAACCTGCCTGGCTACACAGGCTCAAGTAAGGGCTGGGTACACGAAACCATCGATCTAAGTGCCTACAAAGGGCAAAAAATACAGCTTCAATTCCGTTCCATGACAGACTGGGCAACCAATTTAGATGGATTCTTTGTCGACAATGTCAAAGTATCGGCTGATGGCAAAGAAATTTTTACGGATGGCGCTGAAGGGGAACCACAATTTACATTAAACGGTTTTGAAAAGCATGATGGTAAATATACGACTAACCACTATTACCTATTAGAGTGGAGATCCCAAAATGGCGTGGATGCAGGATTAGCCCACATCCGCCGCGGAGCAAGCCTGATGTCCTACGATCCAGGACTTGTTGTTTGGTATGTAGATGAATCTTACGATAACAACTGGACAGGTGATCACCCTGGCGATGGCTTCCTTGGGGTAGTCGATGCTGATCAGCATACAAATATCTGGAGTGATAAGTCAGTTGGATCCACACGCTACCAGTTAAACGATGCAGCCTTTGGTTTGGATAAATCATCTAAAATGTTCGTAAATTATCCTGGTCAGTTTACTATGAAAGATAACTTTACACAACGTAACCCGCTTTTTGACGATAAGGCAAAATACAGCAATCCAGGCCTTGTTGATGCTGGCCGTAACATTCCATCGTACGGATTAAAATTCCGTGTGGTTGGACAAAGTGCTGACGGCTCCGTTGGTAAGGTATTAATTTTTAAATAATCATGTAAAAGCCAGCCTTTATCCACTGATGAAGGCTGGCTTTTTATTTGAGGATTTTAATAACTTTCTATCTGTGAACTCTCAGCCATTTCTTTACTTACATAAAGATAGTACCAATTTTCCCCGTACTTTACCCAACTCATTACCAATTCCCTTGTACTATTTTGGAAATATCGTTCCCTCGAAGCATCCAACCAGCTTGGCTTGTTGTCACCATTATTGTCAGGGCTATTTAGGATAAAAATTGAGGCATCTACAAAGCCACTGGTATTGGTATAGAACCATTTACCCTGATCATTGACCCAGCCTGTCATCATCACACCGGTTTGGTCAAAATAATACCACTTACCCTCTTCTTCAACCCAATTGGTTTTCATCGCTCCTGTATTGTCAAAATAATAATTCTTGCCTCCATCCTCTAGCCAGCCTATTTTCATCACACCTGTGGGGTCAAGAAAGTGCCTTTTTTCCCCTTCATCCCACCAGCCTGTTTTCATCACGCCAGCTGAATCTAGAAAATACCTGTTTCCTCCCTCATCCAGCCACCCTGTTTTCATCACTCCGTCCGCATCAAAAAAGTACTTGTTTCCACCATCTTCAAGCCAGCCTGTCTTTATGACACCATTTCCATCAAAGAAATATCTTTTCCCACTTATGGTTTGCCAGCCTTTCTTCACGGCTCCGTTCTCGTAATAGTACTTTTTATTGCCATTTTGGATCCAGCCGTTTTGCACAGGTATGATCCCGTTGGTACTATCGGCACTGGCAGGCACTGTCACTATATATCCACTAGCCTGGGCGATTGCATCAAAGCTGTTGTCAGAACGGGTAATGACGACCGTCGTGTATACCTGTACCTGGTCGAAAAGCCATCGGATTTCTTGATTATGCATTCTGACACATCCGGAGCTAACATATCCGCCTATCGAACCCTCATTACTATTGCCGTGAATACCGTACGTTGTACCATAAGTCCCTCTTGCTTCAAGTCCCATCCAGCGGTCACCAAGGGGATTACGAGGGTCTCCGCCTGCAATATTCTTCGTATAATATGGCCGATTCTTAATCTTATTCACAATTTTAAATGTCCCTTCCGGGGTAAATGAGGCTTGCCTTCCTGTTGCTACTCTAAATGTTTTAACCAAGGTACCGCCATCATAAAAAGCAAGAGTATTCGTCTTTTTGTTAATAATAATCAATTGGCTGCCACTTGCATCGGTTTGACTTGCAAAGAGAAAGAAACCCATGAACAAGATCATAATAGCTGAAATTTTTTTCATCGCCATCTCTCCAATTATGTTATTACAACTAAAGTAACATTTTACTCTAGAAAATTTAGTCATAATCCGGCGAAGAAATTGTAATATTATGGTATTGGATATAAAAGGGCAGGATGAAAGTCTTTAGTTTACGACATCATGATAGGAGAAAGGGTGTCAGGCACCACCACTTGATATTCAAACCGCGGTTGCGGTATTCTTAATCATACGATTATGTACGTAAGGTTGTGGTTATGATTAGGATTAATAAGTTTATTAGTGAGTCTGGAAAGGCCTCAAGACGCGGTGCGGATAAATTGATTAGTGAAGGAAGAGTCACGATTAATGGGAAAGTGGCGCTAATTGGCAGTCAGGTGGAGCCTGGGGATGAGGTGTGCATGGATGGCACCCCCATTAAAGTCACAAACAATTATGTGTATATTGCCTTAAATAAACCTGTCGGTATTACGAGCACAACGGAAAGACATGTAAAAGGTAATATTGTTGATTTCGTCAATCATCCATTACGGATTTTTCATATCGGACGCTTAGATAAAGATTCAGATGGCTTGATCCTGCTGACGAATGACGGGGATATTGTCAATGAAATTCTCCGTGCAGAAAACAAGCACGAAAAGGAATATATTGTTACAGTAGACAGACCGATTACGCCTGACTTTCTAAAACAAATGTCCGCAGGGGTAGAAATATTAAATACCAAAACACTCCCGTGCAAAGTTATTCAGATGTCCAAATATGTCTTTCAAATCACTCTAACCCAAGGCCTAAACCGGCAAATTCGCCGGATGTGTTCCGCACTTGGGTTTGAGGTAGTACGATTGCAGCGAATACGGATTATGAATATCCAATTAGGAAACCTGCCGATTGGACAATGGCGGGACTTATCAAAAATAGAAAAACAGCAGCTATTTAATGATTTACATTACCAGCCTAAGGAATGGTAAAAAAACGGGGGGGATTTTTACATGACCTTTTCCCTTGTCCCAAAACCGTTTTGGTCACGTAGACCCTTCCTACGTGACCTTTTTCCTTGCCCCAAAGCCGTTTTGGTCACGTAGACCCTTTCTACGTGACCTTTTCCTTTGTCCCAAAGCCTTTTTGGTCACGTAGACCCTTTCTACGTGGCCTTTTCCCTTGTCCCAAAACCGTTTTGGTCACGTAGACCTATTTTATCTATTACCTAGTTCACTGCTCCCCTTCCCACTTTGCAACTTCCTCCCGAACCCTTGGTGCCACCTCTGTTCCCAGCAGTTCAATCGCCTTCATGACCTCTATATGCGGCATGGAGCCAACCGGTACGTGCAGCATAAAACGTGTAATGCCGACATTTTTACGAAGATGAATGATTTTCGCGGCAACCGTTTCCGGATCGCCAACATATAGTGCTCCTTCAAAATTTCGGGCAGCATCAAAACTTGAGCGGTCATAATGCCCCCAGCCACGCTCTCGCCCCAGCACATTCATGGCCTGCTGCGTGGATGGGAAAAATTTATCAGCGGCCGTCTCCGTATCCTCGGCAATGAAGCCATGGGAATGAGAGGCAACCGGCAGCTTTGAAACGTCATGACCTGCCTGGGCTGCCGCCCTTTTATAGAGCTTAACAAGCGGTGCAAACTGCACCGGTCGGCCTCCAATAATAGCTAAAACCAGTGGTAATCCAAGCATCCCCGCGCGAATAACCGATTGTGTATTTCCACCGCTGCCAATCCATACTGGCAAGGGATCCTGCACCGGCCTAGGATACACGCCCAAATTGTTGATCGCTGGCCGGTGCCCGCCCCTCCAAGTCACCTTCTCAGACTCCCGTATTTTTAACAACAACTCCAGCTTCTCATCAAACAGCTCATCATAGTCTTTTAAATCGTACCCAAACAACGGAAACGATTCTATAAAGGAACCCCTGCCCGCCATAATTTCTGCACGTCCATTCGATACGGCATCAAGTGTGGCAAAGTCTTGGAATACCCGTACCGGATCCGCGGAAGAAAGCACCGTGACGGCACTCGTCAGCCGGATCCGCTTCGTCTGTGATGCAGCCGCAGCCAATACAATCGCAGGAGAAGACGCCGCATAATCTTTGCGATGGTGTTCACCGACACCAAAGATATCTAACCCAACTTGGTCAGCAAGAACAATTTCCTCCACCACTTCACGCAACCTTTGTGCGTGGCTAATCACCTCTCCGGTTTCAACATCCGGCGTCGTCTCAACAAATGTACTTATACCTATCTCCATTCATAATCCCTGCTTCCCCCGATAATTTCACTTTACTTATATGGTAATTTGTCCAAGCCTTTTCTTTGATTATACATACCATATTTGGAAAATAAAATAAGTTTGTCCACCATGAATGAAAGGAGAAGTTTTATTTGCGTACAGCAATCCATCTAAATTTAAGGGTTGACCCGACCCAATATATTTCACAGATTCGTGAGGTTCCAAGGTACGACTATATTCACTTGGTACGGCAACCAAAATACATGGTCGACCTCTCACTCCTTAACGAAAAGGTCTATTATCTCAATGGGATCTTTTCAGCAAAGGAATTTGTCAAAAAGCATAATCCCTCCCTATTACATGCTCACCATGGTCAATTAGGCATCCTCCTACTTCCTTTTAAAAAGGCTGTAAATCTACCATTAGTAACTAGTATTCGAGGCAGGGATGCCACCCTTGCCAATCAGCCGGTGGGTTATGTGGAAAACATGAAATTGTTATTTGAACGAGGTGACCGCTTTTTTCCCGTTTGTCAATATTTAGCAGATAAAATCATGGCGTGGGGCTGCCCTGCGGAAAAAATCAGAGTGCTTTATGGCGGTGTGGATCTTAGCCAATTTAAATACCGCTCACCGCAAACAAAAGGGACAACCCAAAACATTTTATCGATTGGAAGATTAGTAGAGAAAAAAGGTCACCATGTCTTAATGAAGGCTTTTTCTAAGATTAGAGATAAATTTCCAAATGCTACATTAACCATCATCGGTAGAGGTGAACTAGAAGAGGAACTAAAGAATTTGGCCAGTAAGCTGAAATTAGGAGATTCCTTTAGACTATTGAATCATCTCCCTAAAGACAAAGTCAGAGAGCACCTGGTGAATTCAGATTTGTTTTGTGCAGCCAGCTTAGAAGCAGCGAATGGTGATGTAGAGGGCATTCCGAATACGTTGAAAGAAGCAATGGCGACCGGTGTTCCGGTCATTTCAACCACGCATGCAGGCATCCCGGAGCTAGTCACCCACAAGAAAGAAGGGTATCTGGCAAAGGAGAATAACATTGACGAATTGGCAGCAGCTCTAGAGTTTATGTTAACGAACAGAAGATTGTGGCAAAGATATTCACTAGCAGCCCGGAGTAAAATTGAACAAGCCTTTGATCTTAAAAAACAGCTCTTGCAGCAAGCCAACTATTATGATGAACTTCTAGGGGGATCGCGATGAAGGAATTTACATCCATTAAAGTGACCAAAGGGGTAAAAACCTTGGAGATAGATAACCCAACAAACTATCCGCTGATTGGAATAGGCTCTCAAGGTGCTGTATTTAAACTATCAGAGGATAAATGTGTAAAAATATACGTTGACCTGCTGCAAGCAAAAATGGAAGCTGAAGCCCTCCATGCAGGGGAGCATTTATCCTTTTTCCCTAAAGTATATAAAACAGGGTCAAACTATATTGTTATGGAATACTTTAACGCGCCAACGTTAAGAGAGTATCTTAGAAATTGCACGTATATTCCTAAATCGATTGCCAAGAAATTGCTTGCCATTTTAAAAGAAATGAAAGAGGCACATTTCACGATGGTGGATGCCCCGCTTCGTCATATTTTTGTTTTGGAAAATGAAGAGCTTAAAGTAATTGACCACGTAAATGCCTTCAAACGAATCCATCCAGTCCCGCTAAAATTATTGAGGGATTTGAACATTATTCTCTTAAAGGAATCCTTTTTAGAACAAGTACAAGAGCTTGAACCGAAGACATTTGCTGAATGGGAGACGTGTTTTCACGACAACAGCCTTGATTATAAAGATATTCCCGTGACTTCTGGAGGATCAGGAGAAGGGGTAAAGGTTGAGAGTGCCGTCACACAACCACTTATTGGAAAAGGCCATCAGGGTGCAGTTTATCGGCTTTCGGAAGACAAATGTGTAAAAATATATGGCAAACCAGAGAATGCCAAGCAGGAACAAGAGGTGCTATTATCTACTCAAGACTTGTCCTTTATTCCAAAAGTCCATGAAACAGGCACCAATTATATCGTAATGGAATACCTGCAGGGACCTGACTTAAATACTTTTCTAAAAAAACAAGCCGCACTATCCGAAGAGATCACAAGACAATTGCTGGATATTTTAACAACGATGAAACAATCAGGTTTTAAGCAAATAGATACCCCCCTAAGGCATATTATTGTTACTAATACTGGTTTTAAAATGGTTGATCACGTGTATTCCTTCTCCCGTGAACAAGATAGACCGCTTGAGCTATTTCAAAACCTGCATGAGAGGAACTTTTTAGACTCCTTTCTTGAACAAGTAAAGATCCTTGACCCTGACACTTATGCTGAATGGACAAAAACACCGATCCCACTCACGCATCCAGAAATGGAAGGGAATGCGGGCATCAGTAAAGACAAGGAACAAGGCAAGAAAAAGCCAGCCCATCGAAAAAAAGAACACCATCGGAGATCTGGACACCATCACAAAAAAGAACACGGTCGAAAAAAATGACCATATTAGTGACAGGCGCAGCGGGGTTTATTGGGTTCCATCTAGTAAAAAGACTATTAGCTGATGGGTATCATGTGATTGGTATTGATAATCTAAATGACTATTATGATGTCACCTTAAAAAAAGACCGGCTAAAAATGGTAGAAAACCATGCCCAGTTTGAATTTTACCAAATGGATGTGGCTGATCGGGGTAAAATCAATCAGCTTTTTACCGATAAAGCCATAACCACTGTTATTCACTTGGCTGCACAAGCGGGGGTACGCTACAGTTTAACCGCCCCACATTCCTATGTTCATTCCAACCTTGTCGGGTTTATGGAGATTTTAGAGGCCTGCAGGCATCATAAGGTAACACACTTGATTTATGCCTCATCAAGTTCTGTCTATGGAGCCAATACAACTAGTCCATTTTCCACCAAAGATGGGGTCGACCACCCCCTAAGCCTATACGCTGCCACAAAAAAGGCAAATGAATTGATGGCACATACGTACAGTCATTTGTATCAGATTCCAACGACAGGACTTCGTTTCTTTACGGTATATGGACCATGGGGGCGACCTGACATGGCTTATTACTCTTTCACTAGAGATATAGTCGAAGGCAATACCATTAAAGTATTCAATAATGGGGATATGAGCAGGGACTTTACCTATATTGATGATATTGTGGAGGGAATTATCCGCTTACTTGACCAACCGCCAACAGGCAACCAAAGCTGGGACAGGCAAAATCCTGACCCAGGCTCAAGCTTTGCACCCTATAAAATATATAATATCGGCAATCATCAACCCGTAAAGTTAATGGATTTTATCCGTATATTAGAACGGTTAATTGGCAAAAAGGCAAAAATGAAATTCGCACCAATGCAGCCGGGAGATGTGAAAGAAACCTATGCAGACATTACAGACTTACAAAACGATACCGGATACTCCCCAGCAACAAACATAGAAATAGGCTTAACACATTTTGTGGATTGGTATAAAAGGTATCATTAAGGTAAATCGTGGGGACGTTTCTCTTGCTTCATTGAAATAGCAGACAGCAAGAGCCCCCCTTTTTGCTTCTAAATGATTACACATCTTTACTTATTTTTACATATAGTACCTTAATGAAAATGCCTATGGAGGAGTGTGTATGATTATACATGTTGTTAGAAGCGGCGAGACGCTCTGGCAAATTGCAAATCAAAATGCAGTTACTGTGAATTCAATTGTAAAAATCAATGAGTTGCAGAACCCAAATCAGTTAGTGATTGGCCAATCTCTTGTTATTCCTAAGGCTGGTACTACTCACACAGTTAAATACGGGGAAACATTATGGCAGGTCGCGCAAAAGTACGGGGTTACGATTCAATCGATTGTCCAAGCAACCAATTTAACAAACCCGAATCTTTTATATCCGGGAAGTACACTTTTCATTCCACCGATTACCCATACTGTCCAATCCGGGGAAGCGTTATGGCAAATCGCCAGCCGCTACGGTACCACGGTGCAAGCAATCATAGATGAAAATCAAATTGAAAACCCAAATGTCATTTATCCTGGCTTACATTTAGCTATCCCAAGGGCAAAGCCAACTATTGAAGTGAATGCCTATACGTATCAACCGAGTGATGCAGCCGTCCAAACCCTTAATGAAATTGGAAACATGCTTACTTATTTTAGCCCATTTGCCTACCTTATCGCCGAAGATGGAACATTAAATCCGGTGAAGGATGAAGCAATGATTAAGGCCTCATTATCGAAAAATGTTGTACCCATGATGTCTGTCACCAACTTCACATCCTCCCACGCTGGGTCAAATGTGGCTCATACTATTTTGGCAAGTCCGGAGATAAGAGAAAAAATCCTCACCAGCATTCTTCAAGTAATGGATAGTAAAGGGTATAAGGGATTAAACATTGATTTTGAGAATGTTTTACCCGCCGACCGTGAGCTATATAATCAGTTTGTCCAGCTGGCAGTTAACCGCCTCCATCCAAAAGGATATTTTGTCTCAACCGCGCTCGCACCAAAGGTTGGCGGTTCTCAAGCAGGTCTTTTATATGAAGCACACGACTATGAGGCACATGGGAGAATTGCTGACTTTGTCGTGCTGATGACCTATGAATGGGGGTACCGGCTCGGCCCGCCACAAGCTATTTCCCCCATTAACCAAATGAGAAGAGTGGTGGAATATGCCCTAACGGTTATGCCAGCGGAAAAAATCTTTTTAGGCTTTCAAATTTATGCACGTGATTGGCGCATCCCCCATGTGAAAGGCCAAGAAGCCGAGACCTTCAGTCCACAAGAAGCCATCCGTCGCGCCGTAAAGTATGGTGCCACCATCCAATATGACACAACCGCACAGTCTCCATTCTTCCGCTACGTAGATGAAAAAGGTCAAGGTCATGAGGTTTGGTTTGAAGATGCAAGAAGCGCACAAGCCAAGTTCGATATGGTCAAAGATTATAATCTGCGCGGTGTAAGTTACTGGGCATTGGGTTATCCATATCCACAGAACTGGGCATTATTGAAGGACAATTTTACTCTTATAAAGCTGATGTAACACAACGCTTTTATCCGAAATAAACCTCCTTCTCTTCTTTTTCGTAAAAACCCATTCATTATTTTATCCCTTTACGGGTAAATTACAGAAAAAGAATTGAAAGGAGTGGAAATAGTTGAAAAGGTCTGGTTGGATTTTTATTGTATTATTACTTCTGATTGTTGCCGGGTGTACGACTACACATAAGGCAGAGAAAAATAAGAAGAATGAGCCCAAGTCGGCACAACAAGAAAACAAGGGCGAGGACAGTACACCGAATGCTGATGATCATGGGTCGAAGGAACAGTTGGCTGGCACTGACTATCGTGCGTATCAGCATATGGAGTACAAAGGGAAGATTGCCCCAAAGTTTGCAGCTAATGAACTGACCGCACCATCAGCCGGAAATTGGCCAACGCATGGCGGAGATATTCGTAATAGTAGATATTCTTCGCTTGAGCAAATCACAGCCTCAAATGTAAAGAATTTGAAGGTAGAATGGGTCACAAGCTTAGGTTCAGGTGTAGAATTTAAATATTCAGGCGAAGCAACCCCGCTTGTCTATGATGGGGTGATGTTCACGATTACCGGGGCCAACCAAGTTCAAGCCCTCGATGTGAAGACAGGAAAAATGATTTGGGAATATCGACCTGTAATTGCAAATGGTCTAAACACTGTCTGCTGTGGGTGGACAACCCGCGGTGTAGCAATAGGAGACGGCAAAGTATATGTGGGATTACTGGATGCACGACTGGTTGCGTTAGATCAAAAGACCGGAAAGGTAGTATGGGAAACAAGGGTTGATGATTGGGAAAAGGGATATACGATTACAAGCGCTCCCCTCTATTATGATGGAAAGGTCTATACGGGTGTTGCCGGTGGCGAGTATGGAATTAGGGGCTATGTAGCCGCATATGATTCAGAGCTTGGCAGACAAATTTGGAGATCCTATACGCTTCCGGCTCCAGGTGCAAAGGGAAGTGAAACCTGGCCGAAGGATAGCAAAAACTGGCTGACTGGCGGTGCGCCCGTTTGGCAGACTCCAGCAATTGACCCGGATTTAGGACTGATTTATTTTTCAACTGGGAATACCTCCCCCGACTTAGATGGCAGCAATAGAGAAGGGGATAATCTATTTGCAAACTCGATTCTTGCACTTGATGCCAACACAGGAGAATATAAATGGCACTTCCAAGAGGTGCACCATGATATCTGGGATATGGACCCATCCAACCCTGTCGTTCTATTTGATGTAAAAATGAAAGGCCAAATGAGAAAAGGAATGGCCCAGGCTGGGAAAACAGGATGGCTTTACATTTTGGATCGGGCAAACGGGGAGCCGCTTATTGGTATTGAGGAAAAACCTGTACCACAAAATGCCAACCAAAAAACCTCCCCTACACAGCCATTTCCAATTGGAGATGCCTTTGTACCGCAGGTGGTTACGGAAGAAGATGTTAAACGCGATCTGCCAAAGGACTTTAAGGGTGATTTCGGCAGTATCTTTACTCCGTTTTGGGATAAACCGATGACTCTTAAACCGTCGCCACAAGGGGGAGCAAACTGGCCACCATCTGCCTATAACCCGAACACAGAGTACTTTTACGTATTAGGCAACGATAACTATTTTGCCTATGCTCATTATGGTGAAGACGAAGATGAGCGATTTAAGGAAGGGAAAGAGTATATTGGAAGTGTCTGGCAGCCGGTCAAGAAATCCCCAAGCCGTGGCACCGTGACTGCGCTCGATATTAAAACGAATAAGATCGTTTGGCAAAAGAAGTGGGATGCGATTGCCTATAGCGGCCTTTTAACAACCAAAGGGAATCTGGTATTTACTGGTCATAATGACGGGCGGATTATTGCTTACGATGCAACAAATGGGGATCAATTATGGGAGTTTAAAATGGATGCTGGCGCAAATGCTCCGCCAATCACATATGAAGTCAATGGAAAGCAATACATTTCCATCTTTGCTGCAGGAAATACGCTTGCAGGTTCAAAACATGGTGATAAAATTTATACCTTCTCATTAGAGGGGAAATATGGGTCTGTAAAGGATATTCCTAAGAATAAAATTAATACATCACCAGTCAAGAATACGGCTGCCAAGACAGAAAAGCAGAAAGCCTCAAATAATGACAAAACTAAAACGAACGTGTCAGCTGGAGAAAGTATCTATAAAAATAATTGCTTGGCCTGCCATGGAGCCGAAGGAGCAGGCGGACATAATGGCCCAAATTTACAGAAAACAAAAATGGACCTAGACGCCATCATCAAACAGGTAACAAATGGAAAGGGCCAGATGCCGCCATTTAAGGATACGTTGTCAGCTGATGAAATCAAATCAGTGGCTGAATATGTAAAGAGCCTAGGCAGTAAATAAAAGAAAAGGTAATCAGACCGTTAAACGGGATGATTACCTTCTCTTAATTTTAATTTGTGGATGCCTTTTCTGATAGGGATAGATGAATTAAGCGATCATCTTTATCAGTGGGATTCCCGCGTTTGTCACGGTTGCTGGTAATCGTAAATAATTCATCTTTATCAACCAGCACATCCCGTAATCTGCCTGCATCTGCGAAAAACTCTTGGAATTGTTTACTTGCAACGTCATACGTAAAAATCTTCTTGCCTGCTAACGAAGCAACATACAGTTTCCCATCATTGAAGGCCATTCCGGATGGCGCCCACGTGTTATCACCGGATTGAAGAATCGGCTTCATCATGCCTTCTGCTTCTTCATCCCCCTGAACAACGGGCCAGCCATAGTTTTTTCCTGCTTGAATTAGGTTAATTTCATCATGCCCCGATTCTCCGTGCTCGGAACTATAGAGTTTTCCATTATCATCCCATGCTAATCCCTGAGGGTTCCTGTGGCCATAGGAGTAAATATACGAATTTTTAAATGGATTATCGGCAGGAACATCGCCATTTACAGTCATTCGTAAAATTTTTCCAGCCAGGTTATCAACATTTTGCGCATTTTCTGATTTTCCAACATCACCAGTGGTGGCATATAACATCCCATCCGGCCCGATTTTAATCCTTCCACCGCTATTTTTCTCACCACCGGGAATCCCTTCCAAAAGGATTTTGTCTTCTTTCCACGTATCGTTTTCGAGTTTCAATGAAACAATTCTGTTCAAGGATTTACCATCCTTTTGATACGTATGAAAAGCAAAGCCTTTCTTCGATGTTGCAAAATCAGGTGCTAATGTAAAGCCGAGGAAACCACCTTCCCCTTCATGAAAAATATCCTTTGAAACCTTTACATCCTGCACTTTTACTAAGCCAAGGTCTCCGTCAATTTGAATGACCGAGCCTTCCCGCTGACTTAAGAAAAACAAACTTCCATTCTTGTTAACGGTCCAGGGGATATTCAAATGATTTGCATTGATACTTCCATCATCTGAAACCGCTACCTCTACTGCCTTTTTCATAACCTCATTCGCATCCTGATGAAAGGAGTCCTTCTTTTTACCGGCTTCGTTTGCCTCATCTTTATCAAGACCAAAAAATGTAAACCCTAATCCCGCCGCTAGAACAATTCCCAGGGCACTATAAATTACTGACCTTTTCAAAATACCACCTCAAATAAAAATAATATTCACTAATAGTGTAGTCATATTTCAGATTATTCAAACTCCTATCAAGTCCCATATTCAGTATTTTTCATACAAAAAAAGGAACTAACTTTTTTTTTCGAGTTAATCCCTTTAGAAAGTATTCCAAAATTACATTTTTAATGATGGCCATTATGTTGATATTCAGTATCGGTTTTAGGCAGTTTCGTTGATATTTGTGATTCTGTACCTGGCTCTACTAGTAAGAATTGGCCCATCATGCCGTCATCTTCATGCCGTAATAGATGGCAGTGATACATGAGCGGATGATTTTGGTCGGGATAGTTCCCAAATTCCACGGCAAGTCTAACTGTTGCCCCATTAGGAATAAACACGGTATCCTTTCTTCCTCGTTCATACTCCGGTGGCTTCTTGCCGTTTACGTCCAGTACGCGGAATGCCGCATCATGAATATGAAAGTTATGGGACGAGCCAAAGTTGTTAATTTCCCATATTTCTTTGGTTCCAGCTGGGACAACCTCATCAATTCGATTCATATCCATTTTTTTATCATTGATCTCGGATTTCATCGTCAGTTTAAATTGACGTACCTTCGCATCCTTTGGAGCCTTTATTGGCGGAATGCTGGAAAGCTGCTTAGCAATTGGAGCTGACTCTGTTAATTTTGAAGCAGCAACCACCTTTAACAAATCAAATTCACCATTTTCAATCCCGCTGCCGCTGCTGTAACTATGGAGAATGGTTTCCTCTCCTGGCTTAAATGTGACAACGATCTCCGCACGTTCTCCTGGACTTAACATGACACGATCCAATGTAACCGGCTTTTCCAGCAGGCCTGCATCATTTGCAACAACCTTAAAGGATCGATCATCTGTAAAACCAAAATCATAGGCTCTTGCATTCGAAGCATTTAGCAACCGAAAACGAACCTGACTAGCTGTGACTTTAACATATGGGTCATATGTTCCATTTACAAGTATTTCATTGCCAAGTGTGCCAAAGGTAGTATCATCTTTCTCCGATAACTGACCATCACTAGTAAACAATTTATCCTGTACAATGAGTGGAATATCATTGACACCATAATCAGAAGGTAATTTCTTGGAATCCTCGTCATCTATCAGAAACATGCCGGCAAGACCCCGATATATATGTTGTGCAGTTTTTCCATGTATGTGAGGATGGTACCAGGTCGTTGCTGCCGGCTGATCAATTGTCCAATTGGGAGACCATGTTCCTCCCGCTTCAATCATTTGATGCGGGCCTCCGTCCATGGCCGCCGGTAATTTCATTCCATGCCAGTGCAATGTTGATGGCTCGTCCAACTTATTTACAACATCCATCGTTACGTGATCACCGCGAGAAACCTTAACAGTTGGACCAAGGTACGAACCATTGATTCCCCATGTATCTGTCATTTTACCCGGTAAAAATTCCGTTGTTCCTGTTTGAATCGTTAAAGTAAAATGTTTTGTCCCATCAGATGCAATTGTAGGCTCAACAAGTTGCGGGAGTTTCAATGGATTCTCAAAGTGTAACTTCCCTACATTTGTTACTGGCTTTTCATCCTTGCAGCCGCTAAGTCCGAAAACAACTACTAGTAACAGTAAGCCAAAAATATATTTGTAAGTCTTCAATTTATCTCATTCTTCCTTTCTAGTTCAGCAAAAGTTCGTGTTATATCATAGAATTAACGATGCACTACATCCCCTTCATGATCTTTGTTATCCTTTATTTCCATTCTTAATGGTATCACAATACGTAAAGCATTGATTAACATAAATATTTCTAAAAAATTGATATAAATCAAGGAAAGGGAATGAGGGGCACCTTAAAATGAAAGTGGCAAACAGGGAGGAATATGAGACACTAAAGCTCATCATCTGTTTAGTCAGTTTCAGAAAAAAGGAGACTACATACCATGAAGAAGATTCTTAGTTTACTAGTAGTATCAGCTGCCTTAACATTAGGCTTAGCTGCATGCGGTGGGGCAGATGAAGAAACAACGGCCAAGCAAGATCAAACCGCAGAAACATCCACAGCTGCAACTGGAGGAGAATTCACTATCACTGCGAAGAACTGGAAGTTCACTTCAGATAAAGAGTTGGTTATCAAAAAGGGAGATAAGGTTAAAATTAATTTAGTTAACAAAGAAGGCGTTCATACCATAAAAAATGATGAATTAGGAATTAACCTTACTGCAGACAAACCTGCTGAGTTTACTGCAGACAAAACAGGGGAGTACGAATTAAAATGTTCTACTGTATGTGGTGCTGCCGAAGACCATGACGCAATGAAAATTCCACTAAAAGTCATAGACTAAGTTCTAAATCAGCAGGACAAGGGGATCTCCCTTTGTCCTTTTTCCACCAAAAGATTGTTCAACTCCAAGGCGCTTCCGCTTTCCTTATACAACCAACCTGATTAATTCATCTTTTGCTTGGACTTTCCCATCTATGGCTGGGACAACGTCTATGTATTGATTAGTATTCGTGATGACTACAGGAGTTTTTACATCAAATCCTGCAGCTTTAATTTTTTCAATGTCAAATTGAATGAGCAAGTCACCCTTCTTCACTGTATCCCATTGTTTTACTTGAGAAGTGAAATATTGACCTTTTAAATTAATGGTATCAACCCCAATACAAATTAAGATTTCAGCCCCATCTTCTGATGTAATACCAATGGCATGCTCGGTTGGAAATAGAGTCGTAACTGTTCCATCAACGGGTGAGATTACTTCGCCGTTTGTGGGTTCAATCGCAATTCCTTTACCCACCATCTCAGTTGAAAAAAGCGGATCGCTAATTTCGCTTAGTGGAACAATTTCCCCGCTTAATGGGCTTAAAATGGTTTCTCTCTTTACATTCGCTAGGCCAAATTCCTTCACCGTTTTGGCGGGCACTGCATTGTTTTTCCCTTCATATCCAAATACAAGCGTCAGAACCATAGCTGATACCAAAGCGGTTAACACACCGATGATAAAAAATCCTATCGGTGAAAAAACAGGAATAGATAAGAAACTTGGAAGAGCAAATGCCGTTGCCCTTATACCAAGTGCCCCATTGATCGCCCCACCAAGTGCTCCTGCTATTGCAACAATGATCATCGTTTGTTTATAACGGACAAGGACACCATAAGTGATCAGTTCTGTCGTGCCTGCTAATGCACCAGGAACAATTCCTGATCCAGTGACCGTCTTTAAGTCCTTATCCTTCGTTTTTAAAAAGACCCCCATCGCCATCCCTATTTGAGCAAAAGGTGCAGCAGCTGCCATCGCAATAATCGGGTCGCCGCCTTTGGCAAGATTGGCAATCGCTAATGGAATTACTGCCCAGTGAAGGCCTAATATCGTTAGGAAAGTCCATCCCGCCCCCAGTACAGCCCCAGTTAAAAGGCCGCTTTTTGAACTTAAAAAGTCGATAACCATTCCGATTGCCTCACCGACATATGTACCAAAAGGACCAAAAATAAGGATGGTTAAAGGAACAATAACAACTAATGAAATAAGTGGATTAATAAACATTTGCAAGTCTTTGTAAATGACTTTATTCAAAAATTTATTTAAAATGGCATAAATTGAAACAGCAATTAAGATGGGAAAAACAGTGGAGGAATAGCTAGCGAGTATAACCGGAATCCCTAAGAAATCTGCATTTTTAGCACCAGAATGAACTAAATCCATATAATGCGGGTCCAAAAGTGCCGCACCGATCGCACCACCAACATAGCCGTTAGCTCCGAGTTTTATGGCTGATGTAATCCCGAGAAAAACGGGGAAGAAATAAAAAACAGCATGTCCGGCTGCTGAAAGAATAGCATAGGTTCCGCCTTTAGCAGATAACCATCCTACCGTCGTTAAAATGGATAATAAGGCTGAAATTAATCCAGATCCAGCAAGTACCCCTAAAATAGGCGCGAAACTTCCACTGATTACTCCTAAAACTTTATTCATGACCGTTTCTTTTTTTTCGGCAGAAGCATCGCTCGTTTTAATCGCATTCATGTATGGTTCTCCTTTTTTGAAATAGTGCGTTAGATAAACGACTTCTTGAGCAGGGACTTTATCTTATGATTTCCATTTTTCCAATTTAATTGCGATTTTTTTTAATATAGAATTAATATGGGTCGCTCCCATGAATATTTTTTAAAAAATTTATTAAGTATCTGATTAGTAGTATGATAATATTAAAAAAAGAAAGAGGTTGCCACATGAATTCATACCCATTATCAACAGAAACAACTAAAACAAAAGCTTTAATTACTGGACGGATATGAACCTGAAATAATTTAAATTTTCGTGGGTGAGAATGTGAAAATTTCAATAGAAGAAATAAGTAAAGAACGTGGAGAAGAAATCCTCATTAGATGTCATGAGATAGATGACGAAATATACGAAATCGTAAACAAGCTGAAAACCGAAGACCTCCTTTTACTCGGAAATCAAAATGATAGAGTTCACCGTATTAAGCTTAGTGATATCTATTATTTTGAGGCAGTTGACGGAAAGGTTTTTGGTTACTGCAAGGACAACGTTTTTGAGGTAAAACAAAAGCTTTATGAATTAGAGGAATTATGCAAAGAAAAGAACTGTTTTCGGGCATCGAAATCAACTATTTTGAACATGGCTAAAATTTCATCCATTTTTCCGTCCATAAGCGGCCGCTTTGAAGCGGTGCTTGATAACGGGGAACGTGCTGTTGTATCAAGGCAGTATGTGCCTGTCCTTAAAAAGATGCTTGGCTTGTAAAAGGTGGGATACATATGAAGATGTCTAAATTTGTACAAAAGATTATAAAGGATTTCTTGATGATCTTCGCATCCATCATCATTATGATTACTATTTTGCGACAAATATATTATCCCGATATGACCTTTGATTTGAAGTCAATTTATATCATGATGACATTTTCATTTTTAAGTGCTTTATTGGGATTTATTTTGTATTCTCCTCATGATCTAAGTGAGAAGAAAATACGGTTGCGAATTGCCATTCATTTTATCACTTTGGAGATTTTATTGATTGCGATTGGTACCATTTTCGATCTGGTGAATAATGCATTGGATGGAGTCATTCTTGCACTGCAAATTGCTGTAATCTATTGTCTTGTTCGTCTGCTGTCATGGAAAAAGGATAAAAAAGAAGCCCAAAAAATCAACGAAAAACTAATGGCATTGAAGAAAGACACTTAGGAATAGTCAATAAAAACCTAACACAACAGTTGTCTGCAACAGATTATAAAGTGGTAAGCCATGAAGCTTACCGCTTTTTTTTGCATCTTATTTGCCTGTGGATACAACTTACATTTTTTCTATATACATCCTTTCAGCAATTTAATATGATGATTTCATAATAAACTACTCGAAAGAGGTGGAGTAATTACTATGGGAACTTTACTATTATTGCTCGCTTTGATTTTTGAGATTGCTTTTGCAATCTACTGTATGGTAACGAAGCAAAACCATAAAAAAATAAAGAATTGGATTAGGATTGCTATATTTATTGCATTTGTCATTCTTACACTTTCATCGGTGATTGTATGGAGTTTGCGCTGGGTACTGTTTGCCCTACTGCTTTTCATTTTAGCGGTAAAAGCGGCCATTTCCCTGATCCGTAACAAAACAAATACCCAAAAATATAAAACTTCCAAAATTGTGTGGAAATCCATTATTATGTTATTGGCTTTGGTATTTGCACTTGCACCCGCAGTTGTTTTCCCTCAGCATAAATCACCAAAAGTGACAGGTACCTATGAAGTAGCAACCGCTACTTACACATACGTTGACAAAAACCGTATAGAGGAATTTACCGACAAAGGGGATAACAGATTCGTGAATGTGGAATTTTGGTATCCCAAAAAGGCAGATGGAAAATACCCTCTACTGGTGTTCTCACATGGAGCATACGGAATTAAATCAAGTAATACCTCTACCTATACAGAGCTTGCAAGCCATGGTTATGTAGTTGTTTCCATTGATCATCCCTATCACTCCTTCTATACCCGTTCAGAGGATGGAACAGTGGCTATGATCAATACAGAGTATAACCGTGAAGTCAACGATATGAATAAAGATGGCATTTACACGAAGGAAGAACTTTATGGGGCCATTCAAAAATGGATGAAGCTGAGAACAGACGATATGAATTTTGTCATTGATACAATCCTTGAAAAAGCCAAAAGTGACAATAATCCTATTTATCAACAGATCAATACAGAGAAAATTGGTGTGTTCGGGCACTCCATGGGCGGCGCAGCAAGTGTCTGGCTAGGGAGAGAGCGTAAGGATATAGCTGCAGTCGTAAATATAGACGCCCCGTTCTTTAGTGACCTTGTGTATAAGAAAGAAATCGATGATTTTGTGGCACGCGACGAAGACTTTAAGACCCCGCTGCTTAACATTTATTCTGACGATGTTTGGGAACAGCTCGACAGCAACTCCACTTATGCAGCGAACAAACTCAATAATGAACACTTCAAAGATGCAAATACTGTTCATTTTAAAGGGGCAAAACATTTAAGCTTGACCGATTTTCCGCTTTTCTCTCCTATCCTTGCCAATTATATTCAAGGGGGAAAAGCCGACATTGATCAAAATTACTGTATTGAAACTGAAAATAAACTAATTCTTAACTTTTTTGACGATAAATTAAAGGGCATTGGCCATTTTACCTCCAAAGAGACATATTGATTTTTATAGGCAGAACTATATATAGTTCTGCTTTTTCTATTTTACCAAGAATAAAACCATATAAAAATTAATATCTAATTAGAATAATTATTGTATTTCTATTGACAATAATAATTAACCCTATATAATAATAATTATAAATTAAAGATAATTATGGATACGTTAATTGAAGGCAAGTTCTCAACTAGCTATCTTTAATTCTCAATAAATACATTTAGGAGGAATTATTATTATGTCACTAATTGGAAAAGAAGTACAACCCTTCAAAGCACAAGCATACAGAAATGGAGAATTTCTTGAGGTTTCAGACGCAGATTTCAGAGGACAATGGAGCGTCGTTTGCTTCTACCCAGCTGACTTTACATTTGTTTGCCCAACTGAATTAGAAGATCTTCAAGATCAATATCCAACCCTACAACAACTTGGAGTAGAAGTATTCTCTGTTTCTCGCGATTCTCATTTTACACATAAAGCATGGCACGATTCATCAGAAGCAATTGGTAAGATTACGTACACTATGATCGGTGATCCTGCACATGTCCTTTCTCGTAACTTTGACGTATTAGTGGAAGAACTAGGACAAGCTGACCGTGGTACATTCATCATCGACCCAGATGGTATCATCCAAGCCGTTGAAATTAATGCAGATGGTATTGGCCGTGATGCAAGTACACTTATTAATAAAATTAAAGCAGCACAATATGTTCGTAACAATCCAGGAGAAGTTTGCCCGGCAAAATGGAAAGAAGGTTCTGCAACACTTAAGCCAAGCCTTGATCTTGTAGGAAAAATTTAAGGAGCATAATCAAATGATACTAGATGCAGATATAAAAGCACAATTAGCCCAATATCTCCAATTGATGGAGGGCGATGTCCTGCTTAAAGTTAACGCAGGTTCTGACGACGTTTCTCGTGACATGGTGGCTCTAGTGGATGAAATAGCCACCATGTCATCTAACATTAAGGTTGAACATGCACAATTACAGAAGACACCGAGCTTTAGTGTAAATCGTATCGGTGAAGACACTGGGGTAACGTTTGCCGGTGTTCCGCTTGGTCACGAATTTACTTCGTTAGTATTGGCTCTTTTGCAGGTGAGTGGAAGAGCTCCAAAGGTTGAACAAAAGGTCATTGATCAAATCAAAGCTATTAAAGGTGAATATCACTTTGAATCCTATATTAGCCTGACCTGCCACAACTGTCCTGATGTTGTCCAAGCACTAAATTTGATGAGCCTTCTTAACCCTGGTATTTCACATACCATGATTGATGGGGCGGCATTTAAAGAAGAAGTGGAAAGCAAAGGCATCATGGCTGTACCGACAGTATTCCTAAATGGGGAATCATTTGGCAGCGGCCGGATGTCCCTTGAGGAAATTCTAGCAAAAGTCGGCAGCACTCCAGATGCATCAGAGTTTGCTGATAAAGATCCATTTGATGTCCTTGTGGTTGGGGGCGGCCCAGCAGGTGCAAGTGCAGCTATCTACGCAGCACGTAAAGGTATTCGTACGGGCATCGTCGCTGATCGCTTTGGTGGTCAGATTATGGATACTCTCGGTATTGAGAACTTTATTAGCGTAAAGCAGACAGAAGGTCCAAAACTTGCAGCAAGCCTTGAAGAACATGTAAAAGAATACGACGTTGATGTCATGAATTTACAGCGTGCCAAACGTTTAGAAAAGAAAGACTTCATCGAAATTGAACTAGAAAACGGGTCTGTTCTAAAAAGCAAAACCGTCATCCTTTCAACAGGTGCCCGCTGGCGCAATGTCGGTGTCCCAGGCGAAGCAGAGTTTAAGAACAAAGGTGTAGCATATTGCCCTCATTGTGACGGACCATTATTTGCAGGTAAACACGCTGCTGTTATTGGCGGCGGCAATTCCGGTATTGAGGCAGCGATTGATCTTGCAGGAATTGTGAAGCATGTAACGGTTATTGAATTTGCGCCAGAACTGAAAGCTGATTCTGTTCTGCAAGACCGCCTTTACAGTCTTCCAAATGTAACGGTTATTAAGAATGCTCAAACAAAGGAAATTACCGGGACTGACAAAGTAAACGGTATTACCTATATTGATCGTGCAACAGAAGCAGAGCACCATATTGAATTACAAGGTGTATTTGTTCAGATCGGTCTCGTACCAAATACCGATTGGTTAGACACAGCGATTGAACGTACGAGAATGGGTGAAATCATTGTCGATAAGCATGGAGCTACCACCATCCCTGGTGTGTTTGCTGCAGGTGACTGTACAGATAGCGCCTATAAACAAATCATCATTTCCATGGGTTCAGGTGCTACAGCAGCCTTAGGTGCATTTGATTATCTCATCCGAAATTAATGTATTAACATAGCAAAAATGGGACAAGGGGTCATACCCCTTGTCCCATTTTTCTTTATATAAGGTGACAGGCACTTATTCCATATTAATCTTGTGTAAATTTATTGATAGAACTTGAAATAAATAGCGTCAAATACTATACTTTCTAAGACAGAAATTCGTATTTTTGTAAAATCTTTAGAAAAAAGGTTGTATCTTCTTGATGTAAAATACGGAACAACAATTGAAGGGATTGGAAAAAACATGAGCGATCATATCATAGCATTTATATTAGGAATCGTAGAAGGTTTAACTGAATTTTTGCCGATATCATCTACTGGTCACATGATTTTAGTGGGTAACTTATTAGGGTTTGAGGGTGAAAAAGCCAGTACATTTGAAGTAATCATTCAACTTGGTTCCATGCTAGCTATTTTGGTACTATTTTGGAAAAGGTTCCTTTCCCTATTAAATTTCAGTTCCATTGGAAAACCGGAAAAGAGATTAGATGCTATTCACATCATATTAGGTGTCCTACCTGCTGCAGTCGTAGGACTAGTACTACACGACTTCATAAAATCACTTTTTTCACCTAATGTTGTGGTAATCAGCCTTATAGCAGGCGCAATTTTGATGATATTTGCTGAAAAGAAACATAGAGCCTTCACTTCTACCACAGTCGATGAATTAAGCTATAAGCAAGCTTTTACCATTGGACTATTTCAATGCTTAGCCGTAATCCCTGGTTTTTCTCGTGCTGGCTCTACCATATCCGGGGGTTTACTAGTTGGGGCAAATCATAAAACATCAGCTGAATTTTCCTTTTTGGTCGCCCTTCCTATTATGGTCGGTGCAACAGGCTTGGATCTTGTAAAAAGTTTACATTTTTTACATACAAGTGACATTCCTATGTTCGCCATTGGCTTTATCACTGCATTTGTTGTAGCAATGGTTGTAGCAGTATTGTTCCTTAAAATACTAGGCAAGATTGGTTTAACCGTATTTGCTTATTATCGAATTGTATTGGCTGCCCTATTCATTGTATTTGTCATTCTTTAATAATGGCGATTGGATATTTTAGTAACGGGTTTACTTGTGAGATGCAAAACGGTAAATCACATAAACTTCACAGTATATTTCACAGTCAAAAAGGCTTAGAGTTGCAAATATCTCTAAGTCTTTTTTAAATTCCCCTTTTTCACAAAATTGTCCATAAGTTGTACAAGTTCATTAGACGCTAAAGCGAGTTTGATAAATAAGCGGAGAAATTTCTCTTAATTAGGAAATAGAACTGAAAATAGCTTATATAGACGGAAAGATTCCGGCTATTTTAAAGTTAGTCTAAAA
>NZ_AJLS01000187.1 GCF_000307875.1 Neobacillus bataviensis LMG 21833 | reverse complement strand
CGCCTTCGGCTCTTCGTGTTTCCTTTATCTCAGTTGGAGCGCTCCAGGCCATACGCCGCTGACCAGGGCGCTTCCGCTTTTCGTATTATTTTACCTTGGATCCATTTGGTAATGTTTGGTCAACAGTTGCTATGGAGAGCTGGCCATCTTTTGATCCGGCTAAGATCATTCCTTGTGATAGTTCGCCACGTAATTTAACTGGTTTTAAATTGGTAATACAAATAACCTTCCGGCCGACTAATTCTCCCGGTTTATAATACTGGGCAATTCCCGAAACGACTTGGCGCTTTTCGTAACCAAGATCAAGCTGCAGCTTTAGCAGTTTATCTGTTTTTTTAACTGGCTCTGCTTGAATAACCTCAGCTACCCGCAAATCAATTTTCATGAAATCATCAATAGCAATTTCATCCATTGCCTCTGGTTTTTCTTCTTTCTTTTCTTCGACAACTGGTGCTGATCCTTGCATTTTTTCTTTGATGAATGCCACTTCATCAGCAATTTCAAGCCTTGGGAATAGCGGTGCATCCTTTTCCACCTTTGTTCCACTTGGAATCGCTCCAAAGTGTTCAAGACTCTCCCATGTTTTAAGGCTTTCATCCTGTATGCCTAGTTGTTTAAAAATCCCATTAGGCGTACGGGTTAAAAACGGCTGTAAAAGGATTGCAGTTTGACGCAATGATTCCGCTAAATGGGCCATAACACTTGCAAGTTCCCCTTTACGTTCCACATCTTTAGCCAATGCCCATGGCCCAGTTTCATCAATATATTTATTTGTCCTGCTGACTAATTGCCAAATCGAAGTGAGCGCCACCGAAAACTCCATTTTTTCCATAGCTTCTTCGTATTTTACAACAGTATCACGATTGACTTGAAGGAGTGACTCATCAAATTCACCGACAGAACCAACATAGTCCGGAATCACACCATTAAAATATTTTTCAATCATCGCAACTGTTCGATTTAACAAGTTTCCAAGATCGTTGGCTAAGTCAAAATTAATTCTTTCGACAAATCCCTCCGGTGTAAACACCCCATCAGCACCAAATGGTACTTCCCGTAATAAATAATAGCGAAGTGCATCAAGACCATAGCGGTCGATTAAGGTGACAGGATCCACGACATTACCTTTTGATTTGGACATTTTCCCGTCCTTCATCAATAGCCAGCCATGCGCAAACACCTTTTTAGGAAGTGGTACATCTAGTGCCATCAACATAATTGGCCAATAGATCGTATGGAAACGGACAATTTCCTTGCCAACAAGGTGCACATCTGCCGGCCAGTAATTTAAATATTTGCTATCATTTTCAGTACCATAGCCAAGAGCCGTTATATAGTTTGAAAGGGCATCAATCCAAACATAGATAACGTGCTTTGGATCACCAGGCACCTTAATTCCCCAATCAAATGTGGTTCTAGATACCGCTAAATCCTCCAAGCCTGGCTTGATAAAGTTATTAATCATTTCATTCTTACGAGATTCAGGCTGGATAAAATCAGGATTTTCTTCGTAATACCGTAAAAGGCGATCAACATATTTACTCATTCTAAAAAAGTAAGATTCTTCCTTCACCTTTTCAACTGGGCGGCCGCAATCCGGACACTTCCCATCTACTAATTGACGATCGGTAAAAAAGGATTCACATGGCGTACAATACCATCCTTCATACTGGTCAAGGTAAATATCCCCCTGCTCAAGAAGTCTTGCAAAAATCTTCTCAACAACTTGTTTATGTCTCTCATCCGTTGTCCGGATAAAATCATCATAAGAAATATCAAGTTTATTCCAAAGATCCTTGATCCCATCTACAATTTCATCGACATACTGCTGCGGGGTAATCCCACCCTCCTCTGCTTTACGCTGAATCTTTTGCCCATGCTCATCTGTCCCCGTTAAGTACATAACATCATAGCCGCGCATCCGCTTATAACGGGCCATTGCATCACCGGCAACAGTGGTATAGGCATGACCAATATGTAAATTTCCACTTGGATAGTAAATCGGTGTTGTCAGATAAAATGTCTTTAGTTTTTCCGCCATTTTCTTTTCCCTCCAATTAGAAAAGCGTAAGCGCCTTGCACAGGGGCGACAGGCATAAGACGAGCCGGCGAGAAGGCTGTTCTTTAGCCTTCTTGACGGATTGGCTTATGACCCTAGCCCCTAGGCGCTGTAGCTAGACAATAATCAAGTTTTATAGGCTAAACCCCATTAAACCATTATTGCCTGTTTTTGCTGCTTCTATCATCAAAATATACCGAAAAATGAACTTTTGTGCAAGAAAGCACCTTTATCAGATTTCCATTTTCTTAAAATTTTTTCCTATTACACCCATAAAGACGAAAGAACCATCGAACCCTATGAAGGATAAGCGTTCTGATTGTAGAATTTTGTCGAATCCTCCCTAAAATGGCGTCGCTACAAGTTTACACTACGATAGTATTATTATCCTAGTTTGAATGAACCATTTATAGGGTAAACCCTATTAAATCAATAATCGACTTACTGGAAATATTTTTCTATTATTTTTCAAAATAAAATAATTGACGAATATGGGAACTACTGGTATTATGGATTTATAAGAAATTTGTCGAATAATGACGAATGAAAAAAATAGATTACTATTTTGTGTGTATACGAGAGGAGATCAAATTATGAAATCTACAGGTATTGTCCGTAAAGTTGATGAATTAGGTCGTGTGGTTATTCCGATTGAATTAAGACGTACTCTTGGAATTGCTGAAAAGGACGCTCTTGAAATCTATGTGGATGACGAGCGCATCATCTTAAAAAAATATAAGCCAAACATGACTTGCCAAGTAACTGGTGAAGTTTCTGATGATAATTTGACACTTGCCGGCGGCAAATTAATTCTAAGCCGTGAAGGTGCAGAGCAATTAATTGAAGAAATTCAAAAGAACTTTGAATTAGCGAAATAATAGCAAACTCCAGCACTGCCAATGTGCTGGAGTTTTTTTAATTATTATCAATATGATAAACTTGATAAACTTCCCGTTTACTTAACCCGCGATCTTTTGCTGTTTGTTTAATCGCATCCTTCGATGGTAAGCTTTTTACAGATATGTAGTGGTTTATATGTTCCTCAAGTGACAACTGCTGCCACCAGCTTTCGCTTTCTTCTTCATGCAGTACTGTTGACCCTTCAATAATGATACAAAATTCGCCGCGAATTTCATCCTGTTTTGCCCATTCGATTATCTCTTCAAGAGTTCCACGAATAAATTCTTCATACTTTTTCGTTAACTCTCTGCAAATTGCTATGGGCCTGTTACCAAGGACTTCTAGCATAATGGATAAGGTTTCTTTTAAGCGGTGTGGAGATTCATAAAAGATTAACGTTGCTGATTGCTTCTTCAAACTATCTAATTCAGCTCGCTTATCTTTCTTACTGCGATTAAGAAATCCATAAAAATAAAAAGGCTGGCAGGGAATACCCGAGGCAATTAAGGCTGTAAGTGCCGCATTTGCACCCGGTAATGGGACAACTGTCACTTTTCCGCTAATCGCTTCCATAACAAGCTCATACCCTGGGTCAGAAATGGCGGGCATGCCGGCGTCGCTAACAAGGGCAACTTTTAAGCCCTGCTTGACCTTATGAATCAGTTTCTCCCCGCTTGTTTCTTTATTATGCTCATGATAACTGACAACAGGCGTAGTAATTTCGAAATAATTACAGAGCTTTTTTGTATTTCTTGTATCTTCAGCAGCAATTAAATCTGCCTCTTTTAAGATTCTAATTGCCCGAAAACTCATATCCTCAAGATTCCCAATGGGAGTAGGAACAAGATAAAGAATTCCTTTATGCTCCTCATTTTCAAAGCTTTTCTGCTGCCACACGATAATCACCCATTTCTTCCATTAAAAACTCTATTTTCTGCTTACGTGATAATCTTTTAAAATGATATTCTGCACTCATGGCTTCACTTTTATTGTCGTAACCTTTATAAAAGGTAAGCTCAACAGGGCCCCTGCTCCGTGTGTATTTGGCCCCTTTTCCTTTATTATGAAGGTTAATGCGGCGCTCAAGATTATTTGTGTAGCCCGCATATAAACTCCCATCCCTGCATGTTACCACATAAAAAAAGTGTTCGCTATTCTCCATATAAAATCCCTCTGATTTCAGGAGTGTATTCATCTGCATCATTATAAACAATAAGCGGCGGCAAGATTTTTAAATCCGGACTGCCATCCTTAATCGCTTCTACTAAAACCGTATTGGCTTCCTTGCCAAGCTTAGGATAAACAAACTGAATGCGCTTTGGTTCGAGCCTGTACTGCCGCATCAACGTAATGATATCCATAAGTCGACCCGGACGATGGACAAAGGCCACTTTCCCGCCCTGCCGCACTAATTGACTCGAAGCTTTTACCGCATCCTCAAGTGTACATAGAATTTCGTGGCGGGCGATGGCAAGATGTTCATTTGGATTGATTTCTCCCTTTGAAGGAGTCGTAAAATAAGGCGGATTACAGGTTACAACATCGAACTTTCCAAAGCCCAATTGGTTGGGCATTTCCTTAATATCACCGTGAATCATCTGTAAGCGGCCCTGAAGCCCATTATATTCAATACTACGAAACGCCATATCATATAAACGCTCTTGTATTTCAACACCAATAATAGTCACCTTTGTACGGGCACTTAAAAATAAGGGGATTACCCCATTGCCACTGCAGAGGTCAATAATATTTCCCTTTTGAATGGGTACGTAAACAAATCGTGCCAACAATACAGCATCAAGCGAAAAGGCAAAAACAGATGGGCTTTGAATAATCCTCAGTTCCTCCGCAAGTAAAAAGTCAAGCCGCTCATCATCTTTCAAATTAACCACTAAAACCATTCCTTTTAAAAGTGTATGAAAATAGAGGCTGATTGTATCAGCCCCTTCAGATTATTTCTTATTAAGAAAGGAAAGGCAGAATAAACAATCCCCTTCCTTACGCAAGCTTCCAAAATGAAGGTTACAAATATGAAATCCTTCATGATAAAGACGGGCGAGATTATCATACCCTTCCCCAATATCAAAGAGCTTTTCCCCTGGAGAAACATCCTGAGGGGAATCCTCCCCAGACTTTTTATTCTTTGTCTTTTTCTTTTCTTCTTTAATCGTTACATCTAAACGGCGTCTCAGATGTTCATTTTCCAGCTTTAAATAATGATTCTCTTCGAGTATTTCAGCTAAATGCTGCTTCAATTCCCCAAGCTGTTGATAAAGATGGCCAATTTGCGTTTCCATATTACTAACTGATTCAAATATTTCCTTTTTATCCACGGCGCACACCTCTTAATCTGTGGATTGTATAGAAAAGGCACCTTCTTTAATGATTTCTTCCAAAGTATACTCCAGAACCCTGTCTTGTTCCTTTAGCTCCACTTGAAGTACCCGCTCTAATATATTGAGTCCTACCACTTTTCCTGCACCCTGCGGTGTTTCAATGATTTCTCCTAAATCCGGTAAAGCTTCTTTTGCAGCTTCATATTCATCATTTTCATATTTTAAGCAGCACATCAGCCTGCCACATAAACCGGATATTTTTGTAGGATTTAACGAAAGGTTTTGATCCTTCGCCATTTTAATAGAGACGGGATCGAAATCACCTAAAAAGGTTGAACAACATAGCATTCGGCCGCATGGTCCGATACCGCCAAGCATCTTGGCTTCATCACGGACGCCAATCTGGCGTAATTCAATGCGTGTCCGAAAAATGGCTGCTAAATCTTTTACCAACTCACGGAAATCAACTCTTCCATCAGCAGTAAAGTAGAAAATGATCTTGTTTCGATCAAATGTATATTCAACATCCACTAGCTTCATATCCAGCTGATGTTCATTTACCTTATCATTACAAACCTCATAAGCCTCTTGGGCTGCCTGCTTATTTTCTTCGACAATCATGCGATCCTTCTGATCGGCAATTCTGACCACTTTTTTTAATGGAAGAACCACATCATGCTCCTCAACCTGTTTACGAGCTATAACTGCCCTCCCGTATTCAACGCCGCGGACCGTTTCAACAATCACAAAGTCATCCTTTTCGATTGAGAGGTCTCCAGGATCAAAATAATAGATTTTCCCCGCCTTTTTAAAGCGAACTCCTACAACATCATACAAATGAAGATCCCTCCTGAATTTTTAACACAAGCTGTTCCATCATCAGCTGAGGATTCATATTTGCCTGCAGCTTCCTTTTTGCATCAAGAATAGCTGACATTTGATCCGATAAGCGCCGTCCAGATGTTTGCAAGGCAAATTGTTTTAACCGCTCACTTTCCTCTATGAAAACAATTTGCTCCTGTTTATCTAATTGTATATAAAGTAAATCCTTAAAAATAAGAAGTAAAAGATCTAAACCACGTTGAATCTGTTCTTTATCCTTAAAGTGCGGAAACCAATCTCCCTGGAGTGTTACCATCGCCTCAAGGGGATTTTTTCTTAGCACCTCATATAATTTTACCACTATTTTTTGGGCTTGTGCAAACCATTCATCGACATTTAATTTAAGAGCCTCATCCAGATTATTTGTTAAATGTGCTAGCAGCGGTGCTTTTACCGGTTCAACACCATTCTCCACTAGCTGTTTCACCATTACCTGGGGTGCAAGTGGATGGAATGCTAATATTTGGCATCTAGAAAGTATGGTTGGCAATAGTTGCTGCAGCTGTTCTGTCAAGAGAAAGGCAACTGTCCCCGGACTTGGTTCCTCCAAAAACTTTAGCAAACTATTTGATGCACTCACACTCATTTTATCTGCATGGACAATGATATACACTTTCCTTGAGGATTCGACACCCTTTTTTGAAAACTCTGCCTGCAGATTTCTAATCTGATCAACCTTAATGGATAGACCTTCAGGCTCGATGAGGTGAATATCAGGATGATTTCCGTTGTTAATGCGCCGGCAATTATTACATGACTCGCACGGTTTATAGCCATCAATCAATGACTCGCAAAAAAGCGCCTTTGTCAGTAATAAACTTACTTCCCTTTTTCCTGTCCCTCGCATGCCTTCAAAAAGGTAGGCATGGGCCACTCGATTTTTCAGTAAGCTGTTTTTTAACATTCTCAATACTGTCCACTGCAGCTCTTCCAGTTGATCCCATGTTTTCCCCACGTTAATCACTCACCATCTATAGACTTAAAAATGCATGTATTGCTCAATTGGTAAGACAAATACTGTTGCTCCGCCTACTTCGACTTCAACCGGATATGGAACATAAGAGTCGGCATTCCCGCCCATAGGTGAAACAGGAGCCACAAGCTGATCTCTCGACTTGCAGTTGTCTTTAATAATTTGGAGAGCCCGGTCAACCCGGATATCTTCAGTTCCTATCATAAACGTGGTGTTTCCCGATTTCAAAAATCCACCTGTACTAGCTAATTTGGTCGCTCTAAAATTATGATCGACTAATGCTTTAGATAAACGATTGCTATCCTGGTCTTGAACAACGGCAATAATGAGTTTCATTTGAAAACACCCTCTCCTCTTGTTTATACCACTCTATCTTTATTATAACAGGTTATTGTACCGCTTACCTTTGTAAGCGGTATGAAATTAAAAAAGACCTTAGTTTGACGGCCTCTTTTCAGCTAATTGCCCTTCTACTAGCTGCAATGTCCTTTGAAACACTTCATTAACTGTTCCCGAAGCATCAATCCGAACGATTCTATTTGGAAAACGTTCCATTAATAGATGGTATCCCTCTCTTACTTTTTGATGGAATTCAAGATCCTCTAAATCCAGCCGATTTATCTCTCTTCCATCATTCTTTTTAATCCGTTTCAACCCTAACTCCGGGTCAATGTCAAAATAGATGGTCAGTTCAGGCATTAAATCCTCAATGGCAAATTGATTAATTTTCAACACCTCATCCATACCTAAACCGCGTGCATAGCCCTGATAGGCCAATGAACTATCAACGAACCGATCACATAGAACTACTTTCCCTTCTTCTAACGCAGGTTTTACTTTTTCTATTAGATGCTGTCTCCGTGCTGCTGCATAAAGCAGTGCTTCCGTACGAGGATCCATAGCCGTATTTCCCTTATCTAAAATAACTCTACGAATTTGCTCAGCTATTTCAATACCGCCAGGCTCTCTCGTAATTAAGGCGCTTGAAAACTGTTTTGCCACCATATTAATAATAGTTGTTTTTCCCGCACCATCCGGTCCCTCAAACGTAATAAATGTTCCGCTGCTCATGTAAATAAAACCTCCAAAGTGTTTTAACTTAAGTTGTCCTAAAGATCTTTATTATTCCCTTTTTAATTGTAGCGCTCCCCTGAAACCTTGCTCCAGTTTGTAACAGCCGTTTAAGTTGATTATGTTTTTCCTCAGTAATTCTCTCTCCTTTTAAGAACAAAGGAACTCCGGGTGGATAGGGGATGATCATCTCCGCACAAATACATCCCACTGCTTCCCCAATAGATACCTTTTCCACTGGTAAACCTTCCATCTCAACAAAAGGAACGGCCAGCTGTGCAATCTTTGGACCATCTATAAGAAATTCATCTATGTGCTCATAAATAAGCAAGCCTTGAAGGGCTATGTTTATCCTCTTTGCTGCCTCTTCCAATGGGAAACGCTGCCCATCCTTTACTAACGGGAGAATAAACAAAACATTATATGGATCTGCCAATTCAGTAAAAATACCGGCGTCTTCAAATCTTCTCTGAAGATCAAAACCATTTAGTTCACACTTCGACTGAATAGTGATTTTCAGAAGGTCTCCATGACCATTTGGAAAATCTAACACTTTTATCGTCGGAATGTTAGCTAACTCCTCTTTAAAGCGCTCGATTTCAGCCAGTAAATAGGATAAATCCTGCTGTACATATGTACCTAAGTAATGCCTTGCTATGTCCAATGATGCCATAATGGGATACGATGGGCTGCTTGATTGGAATATTCCAAGGTATTCCTTAACCTTTTCCCAGCTTATCAGGTCGCTATTCACATGTAAGAATGAACCCATTGTCATGGCAGGTAGTGTCTTATGTGCTGATTGCACGATAATATCCGCCCCTAATTGAACAGCAGTTGTCGGAAAGGGTTCACCGACAATAAAATGGGCCCCATGTGCCTCATCAACCAACACCGGAATCTGATGAAGATGACATAAATCAATAATTCCTTGAAGATCATAAGTCATTCCATAATAGTTTGGATAGGTTAAAACAATTGCTTTGACACCCGGATAAAGATTGATAGCTTGTTTTACCGTTTCTACACTAACACCGGCAGTAACTTTCCACTCTTGATTATATTCCGGTTCAAGAAAAATGGGTCTTGCCTTTGCGAGCCGAAGCGCATTTAATACAGATTTATGGCAATTTCTTTGGACAAGGACTTGTGACCCTTCTGTGCAGACTGCCATAATCATCGCAAGGTTACCTACGGTTGAACCATTCACAAGAAAGAAACTTCTAGTCGTGTGATAAAGTTCAGCTAAAAGTTCCTCCGCCTCTAATATTGCCCCTTCAGGCGAATGCAGGTCATCTAACCCTGATAGCTCCGTTGCATCAATTTGTAATATTTGTTCAAAAAGGTGGCAATCATCTGATTGATTGATCCTGCCATATTTATGTCCAGGGACATGAAAAGAAATAGGCTTCTTGTTTACATGTTCCACTAAGGCTTCGTATAAAGGTTTCTTCGATTGAGTATTCATGTTTTATCTTCCTTCTATATGTCTTATCCATTTTAACAAAAAACGATGGTCATTCCTATTTTGGGCAAAAAAATAAAGCCCAAAAGGACTTTTTATGAAAAAATTTCAGGATTTGTTATTTTTCTAAGCTGCTTTAAAAAGTGTTTATATTTTGGGTCATTTGTATCTGTTTGAATTAAATCATTTTCACATTCTGTACAAATAAAAGAAGTGTATAGATGTATGCCTTTTGGTTTTAGACTTTCACAAATAACGCACGTTTCCACATACTGTTTATGTGCTAAAAATGAACTCAATCCCTCCACCTCCATACATCCATTCTGTCCTAATTATTCAATTTGTATACAATTTTTCGAATTATCTTACCCTGAGTATCCATTTATATAATATGTCGCACATATCAATTGGGTGTATGTCTATCAGTGTTTTCTTTCAAAATTACAAAAAAAAGAAAAAAGGACAATCAATAAAGATTGTCCTTTTCATGTGCC
>NZ_AJLS01000186.1 GCF_000307875.1 Neobacillus bataviensis LMG 21833 | reverse complement strand
TAAAGAGCAACCTTCTCGCCGGCTCGTCTTATGCCTGTCGCCCCTGAGCAAGGCGCTTCCGCTTTTCTTATTATTTATTGAACATAGAAGAACTGTGTAATGGCTGTACTTTTGCTTTTGGATCGATAAAGGATTTCGCGTTGTTAACTGCCGTTGGTGCCTCACCAAATCCACAGGCAATTAATTTTACTTTTCCATCATAGGTACAAATATCTCCCGCTGCATAAATCCCTGGTGTATTCGTTTCCATTTTTGAATTCACGACAATGGAATTCTTTTCGATTTCAAGACCCCATTCTTTAATCGGGCCAAGCGAAGAAACAAATCCATAGTTACAGATGACAGCATCGACATCAATCGTTACCTTTTCTTCACCGTTTACCGTTTCGAGCACAACTTGCTTAATTCCGTTTTCATCCCCAATTAACTCAAGCGGAACATAAGGCGTCTTCACATCAACCTTGGAGCTATACAAGTTTTCGACGCTATGTTCATGGGCGCGGAATTTATCACGACGGTGAACAATTGTTACTTTTTCGGCAATTGGCTCTAGCATTAATGCCCAGTCAACTGCAGAATCCCCGCCGCCAAACACGACTACCTTTTGACCAGCAAATTGGTTTAAGTCTTCAATAAAATAATAAAGATTTTTCTTTTCATATTGTACAGCACTATCAAGTTCCAAACGACGTGGTTGGAATGCACCGTTTCCGGCAGTGATAATAATCGTTTTAGAATAGTGAACTTCGCTATTCGTGGTTAATTTAAAAGTCCCATCATCCAGCTTTTCTAATTTTTCAACCGATTGCTCAAGTGCAACAGTTGGATCGAATTTAGCCATCTGATCTTTTAAATTATTTATCAATTCTTGTGCGCGGATTTTTGGAAAACCAGCAACATCATAAATGTATTTTTCAGGATAAAGGGCAGACAATTGACCGCCGAGCTGTGGCAAGCTTTCAATGATTTTAACCGAAGCTTGTCTCATTCCTCCGTAAAATGCAGTAAACAGACCGGTAGGGCCGCCGCCTATGATTGTAATATCATAAATTTTTTGATTTTCTTGCACTCCGAATCCCCCCAACTAGTAGTAACAACTCCATTCACTATAATAGCATAAATTAAAAAATCGTCCCATCTTTATGTCAAATATTCTGACTGGGAAAAAATTTCTGTAATATTAAAGTGTAAATTTCCAATAATCTTTGTTAAATAATTTCTATAAATCGCTTGAAAATAGTGTGAAAGTAGCATAAGATGTAATGTGGATATATTGTTAATATTTTGTGACAAAAATAGTACATTTTTATGAATGACTGGGGAGTACAACCTTCTAATTGCTCATCAATATACAAATTCTCTGTCATTCCCTGTGTGCTTCGGATTCAGTTCTTTTTCTTTATCTATATTCGTGAATTATATCACATACATTTTTCCGTAAAGCAAAATAAAAATGGATGAAGCAGTGGAAGATAAGAAAAAGAGGATTTATTCAAATATATTATAAAGGTGGAAGTGATCACGTTGAGAAAGCCTAAAATTGTTATTCTCGGTGCAGGTTACGGCGGGCTACTAACAACAGTTCGTTTGCAAAAATTAATCGGAGTTAATGAAGCGGATATTGTATTAGTGAATAAAAATGATTACCATTACGAAACAACATGGTTACATGAGGCTTCTGCAGGTACATTGCATCACGATAAAGTTCGTTATGATGTTAGTAACGTTATTGACCGCAGCAAGGTTGATTTTGTTCAAGATACAGTAGTTGAAATTAATAAAGACGAAAAGAAAGTGATTTTGGAAAAAGGGGAAGTCAATTATGACTACCTTGTCATCGCTCTTGGCGGTGAACCAGAAACATTCGGCATTAAAGGGTTAAAAGAATATGCGTTTGGCATTACCAATGTTAATTCTTCCCGTCAATTGCGTGAGCATATTGAATACCAATTTGCCACATATAACATGGAAGCGGAAAAGAATGACAATCGTTTGTCCATTGTTGTTGGTGGCGCAGGTTTTACTGGAATTGAGTTTCTTGGTGAATTAACAAACCGCATTCCGGAACTTTGCCATGAGTACGATGTTGATTTCCAAAAGGTAAAAATTACTTGTGTGGAAGCTGCTCCAACTGTATTACCTGGCTTTGATCCAGAATTAGTGAACTATGCGGTTTCGACGCTTGAGCGTAAGGGCGTGGAGTTTTTAATTGGTACTGCTATTAAGGAAGCCACTCCTGGTGCGATTCTTGTTGGAAAAGGCGACGAAGAACCGTATGAAATTAAGGCTGAGACAGTTGTTTGGGCAGCTGGTGTTCGTGGAAATGCGATCATTGAAAAATCCGGTTTCGAAGCAATGCGCGGTCGTGTCAAGGTAAATCCTGATCTTCGTGCTCCTGGATTTGATAATGTCTTCATTATTGGCGACAGTTCGCTTGTAATTAATGAAGAAATCAATCGTCCATATCCGCCAACAGCGCAAATTGCGATGCAGCAGGGTGAGCTTGTGGCTCGTAATATAGGTGCCCTAATCCGAAACAAGACGGATCTTGAGACTTTTAGTTTTGATAATAAAGGTACGGTTTGCTCACTTGGTGAAGATGACGCCATTGGTGTTGTTTTTGGTAAAAAATTGACTGGTGCGAAAGCGTCATTTATGAAAAAAGTAGTCGATAATCGCGCCCTTTATATGATTGGCGGCGCAGGATTAGTCTTGAAAAAAGGCAAATTTAACGTTTTTTAAACTGAATGGTTCGCAAAAAAGACAAGGACAACATCCTGTCTTTTTTTGTTTATTATTTTCTTAATCTTTCGAAAATTTAAGTAACACTTCGAAAATGAAAGAAAACTTAGAATGTATACGTTTTCTCTTCGGAATTTGCGGGAATTTAGCTCTTTTCTTTTTCCCGAATCCTTGCTATATTATCAGAATATTAAGTTAATTTTTGAAGGGGATGAAGTGAATGACAGTGAAGAGTGTGGATACAAAAAGTTGTGAATACTGTTCTGGAAACGGCTATTTTCAATTGGTACTTGGAGGTTCGGAAACTTGCGCATGCTGCGGTGGAACAGGGAAGAAAAAAGAATAGAAAGTTATTGAGAATGCTTCTCCGAATTGATTTGGGAGGAGCTATTTTTTTGCTTCAATAAAGCATCTTTTATTGACTCCCTTTTCGACATTCAGTACACTAAATGTTGATGTATAAAGGGGGAATCTCGGGTGCAAATGAGCATCGTTGTTTTAATCATATCCATTGTGCTATTTTTTGTCTTATTTTTTGGAATTGGATTTATCCTAAATATGCTCCTTAGAATGTCATGGGTAATGGCCGTCGTTTACCCGATTGTCGCCATTTTTATCGTAGATAAAGTTAGCTTTAGCGAGTATTTTACCAATAGCGGTGCAGCCTTTCAAGACCTTGGGAAAAGGTTCAGTTCATTAGCAACCGCCGATATTCTAATTTTAGTTAGTGGACTAGCTGGAGCAATCGCCGCCGGGTTTACGATTAAATTGTTACGGAAAAACGGGTATCAAATGTTTTAAGACTTTTACCTTTAGGTAGGAGTCTTTTTTTATCCTCTTTTGTATAATTCCTTTCACAATGGGAATGAATATTTTGGAGGAGTGAAAAAATTCAATGAGTAAAACGAAAAATTGGATCAAGCGCTTTGCCATGTCAGTTCTTTTTATTATGGCATTAGGAGCGACTTTCCAATCTATTTCCGGCGTAAGTGCAAAAACACTGATCATTCAATTTGCTTCGGCCATCTCGTCAAGTAAAGAAGTTTCTGGAACAACACAGCCATTGTTGGAGGATGCGTTTGATTGGTCAAAATACCCTAAACATACAGTTACTGCGACAGGATATACAGCCGGTTTTGAATCAACTGGAAAAAGGCAAAACCATCCTGAATACGGGATTACGTTCTCGGGTGTAAAAGTAAAACGCGATTTATTTTCGACAATAGCAGCCGATTTAACCGTATTTCCGATTGGAACCATTCTCTTTATTCCAGGCTATGGATACGGAGTGGTTGCTGATAAGGGAGGCGCCATCAAGGGTAACGAATTAGACCTTTATTATGAAACCGTTGAAGATGTTTACGAACACTGGGGCAAAAAGCAGGTTGATGTCTACGTGGTTCAAAATGGAAATGGAAAGATCACAGAGGAGCAATTGCAGGCATTAAACGAAGATAAAACACTGCAGGTATTTCGCCAACAATATATTAGTTCAGAAAAAAGATAAAAGCAGGCATACAGCCTGTTTTTTTACTTTATAATTGGAGGAAACGTAAGCATAGGGGGTTCCGTTTTGCTGAATGACTACCCAATGGAGTACTATGAATTTTTTGTTTCATTCAATGAAGGAGATTATTACACATGCCACGACTTACTTGAAGAAATGTGGATGACGGAAAAGGATAATTTATTTTTAAAAGGGTTATTGCAGATGAGTGTCGCCATTTACCATTATGAATACGGGAATGTGAAGGGCGCACGAGTGATGATGCAAACGGCACATGATTATTTGCAAGCCTACCGTCCTAAGTTCTGGGGACTGGATTTAGAAAAGGTCTATCCATTTATCGAAGAATGCCTAGCAATTTTTCCGAAAAATATTGATCGAATTCCCTTTGAACAAGTTGAAAAGCTGCCAAGGCTGCCTCATTTATTGCTGTACATGGAGGAAGTTTAGAAAGTCGAAATATTTTATTTTTTTCGATATACTATAGAAGAAAAACACGAAGGTGGTGCAAACATGTTTCATGTAAAAAAAGAATGGGATCTTTCAGCGCAACATGAGGGCTTAATCATCGGTTTATTTGATAAGCCGGAAAAATTCTCCGGATTGCTGGCTGCACTTGATGCCAAGTTTGACGGTCAATTGACGGAGCTAGTTAAATCGGGTGATATCTCAGCTAAGATAAAAAATGTTAGTAAAGTACATAGCTTTGGAAAAATAGGGGCAAAACGGATTTGGTTTGTCGGTCTTGGCAAGGAAAAGGAATTATCCTTTGAAAAACTAAAAGAGGCATTCGGCAAGCTTTTTAAGGAAGTGAAGGCAAGTAAGCAAGAAGAAACAGCTATATATTTAGATTCTTTCACTTCAGCAGAATTGGATGGCTTAGACGCAGCACACGCACTTGGTGAAGCATTTACGCTTGCAACCTACCAATTTGATGGCTATAAGCAAAAATCGAATGAGCCAGAGAAAAGACTTGAAAATATTTCAGTTTATAGTGAGGCCTTCGATGTAGAGGATGTTCAAGTATCACTAACGGTTGGCTATGCTTTTGGTAAGGGAACGAATTCGGCTAGAACCCTAGTGAATATTCCAGGAAACTTACTTACGGCAACGGATATGGCTAATTATGCAGCCGAGTTGGCTGCAAAGTATGACTTCGAAGTTGAAATTCTCGATAAAGCAGAAATTGAAAAGCTCGGTATGGGGGCGCTGCTTGCTGTAAACCAGGGGTCTCTTGAGCCGCCAAAGATGATTGTCCTGAAATATCAAGGCAAAGATGAATGGACGGATGTCATCGGATTAGTAGGGAAGGGTATTACCTTTGATACGGGCGGTTATTCGATTAAAACAAAAGCCGGGATTGTTGGCATGAAGACGGATATGGGTGGAGCAGCAGCTGTTCTTGGTGCCATGGAAATCATTGGTGAAATCAGACCGGAGCAAAACGTGGTCGCTGTCATCCCATCAACAGACAATATGATTAGTGGCGGCGCATTTAAGCCGGATGACGTGATTACATCGATGAGCGGGAAAACAATTGAAGTGTTAAATACCGATGCCGAAGGACGTCTCGTACTAGCTGATGCCGTAACCTATGCAAAGCATCATGGGGCAAATTATTTAGTCGATGTAGCGACCTTAACTGGCGGGGTGATTACCGCGCTTGGACTTCATACGACTGGTGCCATGACAAATCATGAAACATTATATGAACAAGTCCTTGGTGCAGCAGTGGAAGCAGGGGAACAGATGTGGCTCTTGCCATTGTTTGAGACGGAGAAAGAACGAGTAAGAAACAGTAAAGTAGCAGACTTGAATAATTCACCGGGCAGTGAGGGACATGCCCTTGTAGCCGGTGCCTTTATTGGCGAATTTGCTGAAGGTACTCCGTGGGTACATTTAGATATTGCTGGAACTGCCACCTCTTCTAAGGCATACAACCTTGGCCCGGCGGGTGCAACAGGGGTTATGACACGGACACTGGCATTGTTTGTAGAACGTTTTGAACCAATTGAAAAATAAAAATCAGAAAGCCTTCGGACTGGTTCGGAGGCTTTTTAACGTGGCGAAATGTCTAGCTCCAGTGCCCACTCCAAACCTGCCCTTCTCGCATATGAAATAGTGTAGGCAAGTATCGTAGAAAAAAGGAGGTAGTATGGTATGTACCCTTATCAAAGCCCGTATCTATATCGAAATCAATACCAATACCCGGTACAAGATCAACGATTTATAGGTTTTGGCTGGCCATTAGCGATAGGTGGGCTTGGCTTTTTAGGCGGTTTAATTGGCGGCGGATTGGCTGGCGGATTTGTGGCAAGCCGCCCGTTTTATGGTGGCTATCCACCTATGGGATATCCCGCAATGGGATACCCGCCAATGGGTTATCCGGGATACTATTAACAACGAAGTAAAAAACAGCTCTAGTGGCTGTTTTTTTTACTAACAAGATAAATAAAGGAAATCTTATAAGAGTGGAGAATAGGATAAGGGGGAAGCAGAATACATAACGGAGGGATGAAATGGTCAAAGATACATTATTAGAGTCACTGGGGATTGAGATTACCCATTTGGAAAAAGGGAAAGTTATTGCCACGATGCCAGTGGATGAACGGACGAAACAACCGATGGGATTGCTGCATGGCGGTGCTTCTGTTGCATTAGCCGAAACGGTTGCAAGTGTTGGCGCCTATGAATTGGTGGATAAAGAAACGCAAGCTGTGGCAGGATTAGAAATTAATGCAAACCATGTTCGTCCAACGACAGAAGGGATGGTCACGGCAGTGGGAACCGTCCTGCATCAAGGAAAATCAACAATGGTGTGGGATATTAAGATCACTGATGGCCAAGACCGACTCATTTGTGTATCAAGATGTACAATGGCGGTTATGAAACTAAGAAATTGAACTAGCCACCACTTAACATCCCTTA
>NZ_AJLS01000185.1 GCF_000307875.1 Neobacillus bataviensis LMG 21833 | reverse complement strand
GTGTTTCCTTTATCTCAGTTGGATCGCTCTAGGCCATACGCCGCTGACCAGGGCGCTTGCGCTTTTCTTATTATAAATATTTCCTGTGAACCCCTTTGCCATCATACGTAAACAGCATTTTTCTTTCTTCAATCATCGTTTCGATATGGACTGGTCTGCCCCACAGTTGCTGGATATAAGGGAGTACTTTTTCAAGATATTTAACATCTAATTCAATCCCCTCATACCAGTGTTTTAAGTACAATTCACCATTTTTCAAGTAGTCGCCATCATTGACAGTGAGATAGGGAAATCCACCGTTTACCCGCATATTCACAAGCTGATCGCGGATATGCTCCCACTCTTTATCAACTACTTTATAATCACGGCCTTGCTTTTGGAAAAGATACATATCTTCTCTCATGACAAGATCTTTATTTAAGTAATTCCGCAAAAAGGAAATATCCGATTCAACTTCACGTACCTCAAACATCTTTTCCCTTCCTGAACCGGGTTCAACTCCCCTTCGCTTCATTTCCTCTGTTGGATTGTTGTACCGTTCTTCAATATCTTCAAAGATTTTAATTCCTAAATAATAAGGGTTAATCCCTGTTTTTGAAGGCTGAACAACCCCGGCATTCAATTTAGCGAATTCAATGGATTCTCCGCTAGTTAAATCCAATTCCCGTAAAATCCGTTGATGCCAAAACGAAGCCCAGCCTTCGTTCATGATTTTCGTTTCAAGCTGCGGCCAAAAATAAAGCATTTCTTCCCGCATCATTGTCAAGATATCCCGCTGCCAATCTTCAAGCTCCCTGCTGTAGGTTTCAATAAATAGTAATAGGTCTTTTTCGGGCCTAGGTGGAAATTTCTTTTTCTTCGGTTGGTCTTCTGCCTTTTTTCCTTTCTCATCAAGCTTCCATAGGTCATCATATGGTGTGATCACTTGATGTTCCTGATCTTCGTCTTCCTCATAATCACCAATAGTCCAAGAAAGCTTTGGCCTCATAAGTGATGGGTCAATGTGCTCATCAATCGCGAGTACTGCATCTAAAAAAGTCTCTACTTCCTTTTTACCATATTGAATCTCATATTGGTGGATTCGGTCAGCTGTTGCCGCCATACTTTCAACCATATCACGTTTTGTATTTTGAAAGCGGACATTGTTTTTAAAGAAATCACAATGGGCTAATACGTGAGCTACAATCAGTTTATTTTGGATCAAAGTATTAGAATCAAGCAAGAACGCGTAACATGGGTTTGAGTTAATAACAAGCTCATATATTTTACTAAGTCCCAAATCATAATGGAGTTTCATTTTATGAAATTGCTTCCCGAAGCTCCAATGGGAAAATCGGGTCGGCATCCCGTAAGCCCCAAAGGTATAAATAATTTCGGCGGGACAAATTTCGTACCGCATTGGATAAAAATCCAAACCAAAGCCGGTTGCGATTTCAGTAATCTCACTGATGGCATATTCAAGCTGCTTGCGACCTTCTACATTCATTCGCCACTCCCCCTTTTCCTCTTACCACAATGTATGAAGATAAGTCGGGAATGATGAAACAAGATAGAATAAACTACTTCTATTTTTCCCTAAAACAATATGTTAATGACAATGGTATTAACTCCCTCTGGCTCAGAAAAGCCCAATTCTTTATTCATTTATACAGGTAAATGTTGAAAACAGCGTAAACTCGGGGTGTCCAACATTTTCTGTGAAAGTTCTCCTCAGTTTGTCATACAATAAAATCAACTCCCAATGAGGAGGAGAGAAATCAAATGAATAAAGTGGATTACGACAGGGCGTTATACTATACGCACCGATCTGAATGGGACAATTTACTAATTTTAATGGTCCGAACAAAAGACCAATTTTTATCTAAGAAGATTGAACAATTCCTGCATGCCTACAATTTTGAAAAGGACTACACTGTCCTTGAATCAAAGCTATATAATCTACTTCGTTACATCGACCATGCGAACGAAATCGTTGACCCTGATGCAAATGGGATACCGTTGTATAGTCTTTCCTGAAACCTTAGTGAATACCGAATTTGTCTGAGAGAATTTTTTACAACCGGGTAAAAGAATTCCACCAGAAAACGGCTTCCAACTTGGAAGCCGTTTTTCTTATGCTATAGGGTATTGCTGTACAAACGGATGTAAGACGATTTCGTCAATCAGCATGTGCTTAGGGGCAGATGCCATATAGACAACTGCATTAGCGATGTCTTCCACCTTCAGCCAGCCTTTTTTCTCAGCTAAGCCTTGGGTTGATTCGGCAAAATAAGTATCGACCATACCAGGATTAATCGTACCGACGCGAATTCCGTAATCACGTACTTCCTGGGCAACTGAACCGGAAAAACCTTGCACCGCATATTTTGTAGCAGTATAGGCCGCACCATTCGGTATGGTGTAGCGGGCAACATCAGAAGAGATGGTAATAATGGTTCCCGATTTTCGCTCCTTCATATGTGGAAGGACTGCCTTTGTAGCCAGGAACACACCTTGGACATTTACCTCAAAGATTTTCTTCCACTCTTCTACGGTAACTTCTTCCGTCAATTTAAAGAAACCAATACCTGCATTATTGACTAAAACATCCACTGTTCCGTAAGTTTCAATTGTTTTCTTAATGACTTCCTGCATGTCCTCTTCTTTCGAAACATCTGCTTGAAAAGGTAGAATATTGGAATAGCCCATATTTTTTAATTCATCAGCGGTTTCTGAAACTTGTGAAGAACTACCGATAATCGTTAATTTCATCCCATGCTCTGCAAGCTTTACCGCAATTTCTCTTCCGATACCACGCGATGCGCCCGTTACAATGGCTACTTGATCTTTTAACATTTCTTACCTTCCCCTCATGATGAGATGTCCTGTTGAATGTTCAATTACTAAATCCGCTGCACCATCTTTACCTTTTTATCGACAAGCTCCATAAAGTCTTTTTCAACAGCTTGAAGTTTCGAAATACTTTCAGCAAGGCTATCACAACTTACACCAAAATAGAATTTTACCTTTGGTTCTGTTCCGGATGGTCTTAGACATACCCATGAACCGTCTTCAAAAATGTATTTCAAGACATTCGATTTAGGTAAATCAATCTTTTCTTCTCCATTTTGCGTTACGCGGCTACTTGTCAGATAATCTTCTGTTGCGTATGTGTTTAAATCACCTAGCTTTGTTAATTGCTCGTTTCGAAATGAGGTCAAAAGACGCTGGATCATTTCTGATCCTTCTTTTCCTTTTAGAGTTAAGGAACGAAGGCCTTCCCGATAAAATCCATACTTTTCAAATACCTGAAGCAAGCCTTCATAAAGGGTCATGCCTTGTTTTTTATAATAAGCACAAACCTCTGTTGCCAATAATGCGGCTTGGACAGCGTCCTTATCACGGGCAAAATCGCCGATTAAATAGCCGTAGGATTCCTCATATCCAAAAAGGAAAGTATGGTCACCTGTTGCTTCATATTCCTTAATTTTTTCAGCAATAAACTTAAAGCCTGTTAAAACATCAACAGTATCTAATTCGTAGGATGAAGCAATTTTCCGCCCAATTTCAGAGGTAACAATTGTTTTTAACACAACCCCATTTAGTGGCAATGTTCCTTTTTCCTTTTTCTGTGTAAGCAGATAATCAAGTAATAATGCTCCTGTTTGATTTCCTGTGAGAACGACATATTCACCTTCTGGATTAAGTACAGCAATCCCTAAGCGGTCGGCATCTGGATCAGTCGCAATTAATAGGTCGGCCCCCACTTTTTTTCCATCACGGATCGCTAATTCAAATGCAGCGTGTTCTTCCGGATTTGGACTTTTCACAGTTGAAAATTCCGGATCCGGCTGCTCCTGCTCTTTTACAACTGTTACATTTTTATAACCCAAGGCATCAAGAGCGGCGCGAACGGGTTTATTTGCCGTTCCATGTAAGGGCGTAAAAACGACCTTAATATCTGTCTCTTCCGCTAGGCCTGGATTTTCAGAAATCGTTTTTAACTTTTCAATATATGCTTTGTCAATTTCTAAACCAATGGTTTTAATTAATCCTGACTCTCTTAACTTCGCTTCACTGTCAACTTCGATTAATAATTCATTCTCAATCTCATTTACCCTTGCAATGACTTGATCCGCTTCATTTGGGGGTAGTTGACCTCCGTCTGACCCATACACTTTATATCCGTTGTATTCCGGCGGATTGTGACTAGCAGTAATAACAATTCCAGAAAAAGCATTTAAATTTCTTAAGGCAAAAGAAAGTTCTGGAGTTGGTCTTAGTTCATCAAAAACATATGTTTGAATCCCATTACTTGCGAGTGTTTTTGCAGTCTCCATAGCAAACTCTGGGGATTTATGACGTGAATCATAAGCAATGACGACTCCTCGTTTTTTTGCTTCCTCACCATTTTCTTCTATGTAAGCCGCAAGACCTGCAGAAGCTTTACGAACGGTGTACATGTTCATTCGGTTGGTACCAACACCAATTTCACCGCGCATTCCGCCGGTTCCAAATTCCAAATTCTTGTAAAAGGATTCTTCTAAATGCTTTTCATCCTTTTTTAATTCTGCTAATTGATTTTTTAATTCTGGATCCAATTCATCAAATTCAATCCAACTTTGTGCGATTACTTTCCAATCCAAAGATGTCCCCTCCTAATTCTACTTACTTGTTATTGTTTCTAAGTTTTAACACGTTACTCCTGCAAAAAGTCCTCGAAATTAACCGACAATTTTCGCAATAAGTGAATACGTTCACATACTATCATACAACAAAATTCCATCCATATAGCAAAAAAATAGAAAAAGGCCTGAAAAAATCCAGGCTTTTCCCATTCCCTATATAATCAATTCATTATCAGCCTTTGTAAAGATACTTAGCATGGTATTTTTCAATCTTTTTGCATCAACAAATTGTTGAAATTCAAATGGAAAAAATAATCCAAATTCCTGCAGTGTTGCAACATTTTTGTCAAAAACAGCTTCATATTGCTCATCAAGTGGAGAAGGTTCCAGAATTGATATAATCGTTTGAATACAAGTCATTACCTGAAAAGCATCTTTTAATGTGTTAAAATCTTCAGGAGTACGTAAAACCTTTAACTGTTCAAATTCACATATTTCCTCATCACTAAAATAAAGAGGAAAAATGCTCGAATACACATACCTCACAAGTCCATTTATTTCTTCTTCTTGACTTGGTGTCGAGGCAAATACTATTTTCACGTGTAACCCACCTTTGCCATCGCTTTTTTCTGACGAATTTTATATCATAAGAATACCATAACTGCCGAGGGTTTTACGGTGGTAATTAGTGGATGACAGAAGGAGACATTATGTTAAATACGGTACGTAAGGGAGAATGGTTTCATATTAGTGTTCCAAGAGGGTGGGAAGGCAAAACAGTTGACTGGGTTTTTCGTCATTATTGGGAGGCACCAAAAAAATTAACGCATCTTTTTCGAATGGAGAATAAGGTTTTAGCAGATGGAGCCCGTGCTAACTGGCTATTCCCCTTAACAGCCGGTTCAAAGCTGCAATTAAAGCTTTTTGAAGAAGAAGAGCTCCAAATAATCCCGAATTTCCATGATATTGACATTTTATTTGAAGATGATCATGTTTTGGTGGTTAACAAGCCGCCATACATGAACACTCATCCAAATAATCCTCTAACCGAAACAAACACACTTATCAACGCCGCCTCCTTTTATTTACAGTCTAAAGGAGAATATCGGAATATCCGTCAAATTCATCGTTTAGACCGGGATACCACCGGGGCCATCCTGTTTGCAAAACATGCGTTAGCAGGAGCTATTCTAGACAATATGCTAGAAAAGCGCGAGATAAAACGAACCTATATTGCCGCAGTTCATGGACTGTTCCAGAAAAAAAAAGGGATAATCCATCAGCCAATTGGCCGTGATCGCCACCATGCAACAAAAAGAAGGGTTTCACCATCCGGTCAGGATGCCATTACCCACGTTCAGTTGTTAAAAGAGGATAAGAATAACAAGCTTTCATATGTAAAATGCTGGCTTGAGACGGGGAGAACCCATCAGATAAGAGTACATTTAAGTTACGAAGGTCATCCGATAGTGGGCGATATCGCATATGGCGGACAGCCTTTGGAAAAAAGACAGGCATTGCATGCCGCAAAACTTGAATTTCCCCACCCTTTAACGGAGGAAAAAGTGGTATGCCATGCGCCAGTTATTGATTCACTAAATGTCTTTAAACATATCGACATTTATTCAATTTAATTTTAAAGGAAAAGCCTCCCGCGTTTTGGGAGGCTTTCTACATCCATGTTCTATGTGGTTATTTAATCGGCTTTTCGAAAGGCACGCATAATGAAGCTTAGCAGTAAAACCAACACTGCAGCACCGATGATTGCCGGTATAATTGCAAAATCGGAAACATGCGGCCCCCAATTGCCTAATACCGCTGTTCCCAGCCATGCACCAACAAATCCAGCAATGATATTACCAATAATGCCCCCAGGAATATTTCTACCAACGATTAGCCCCGCTAACCATCCAATAATTCCACCGACAATTAATGCCCAAATGAAACTCATTATCGAACACTCCTTTTTGTATTCATTATTCATTTAGCATAGATCTCAGGCAGTAGTGGAAAAGCTTTTTCAAGCTGCCTGTACATTTAAAGTACCCCCATTTTATTTTTTTACTCATAAAAAAGTAAAAACCGGAAATAATTAATTCGTTTTTGGAGTCAGTATAAACTATTTACATAAATTCATGATTCTAGGTAAAAGTAAAAGTACTTCTAACCTAGAGAAGAATTCTGAAGATTCAAATGTTAAGTTTTTGTAAATTTTATTGCTATTTAATACTTTTTTCGACATATTTCATATAAAATTATTAAGTTAATTTAAAACTATGGATGATAAAAATGGGGGTAAAATCAATGGCTAAAAAAGTGGATAAATTCTCAGCTCTTTTAAGAAAAATTTCTTCCAATTTAGATGAAGGAGTAGATTTTTTTACAGAATACAAATTGAATAACATTAGCGATTTAAAAATCTTTTCCGAGAAAATGAAGGAGTATGAAACCCAAGGGGATACATACGTTCATGAAGTAATCAAAGAACTGAATGACGCTTTCATCACACCTATTGAACGTGAAGATATTTTACATCTAGCTATGAGCATGGATGATGTAATAGATGGTCTTGAAGCTACTTCGGCATTATTTGAAATGTATTCCATTACTCAAGCAGATGATTTTATGCTGCAGTTCGTTTCCGCCATTCAGGGAAGTGTTCATGAAATCGATAAGGCCATTGAATTATTATCGAATAAAAAATTGCAGCAAATAAGAGAACATGCCATTAAAATAAAGGATTACGAATCGAATTGCGATAATATTCTGCGTCAATCAATTAAACATTTATTTACAGTTGAAAAAGATCCGATTCGGATTATTCAATATAAGGAAATATACGAAAATCTTGAGGATATTGCTGACTTCTGCCAGACTGTCGCAAACACGCTTGAAACCATTATCATGAAAAATGCATAAGGAGCAAAAAAATGAGTCTTTTATTCATACTAACGATCGCAATCGTAATATGTGCCCTTGCATTTGACTTTATTAATGGGTTCCATGATACAGCTAATGCAATCGCAACATCTGTTTCAACGAAAGCATTAAAACCACGTCACGCCATTTTGTTAGCAGCCATCATGAATTTTGTTGGTGCGATGACATTTACAGGAGTGGCAAAAACAATCTCTAAGGATATCGTCAATCCATTTGATCTCACTAATGGCTCTGTTGTTATTCTGGCAGCGTTATTAGCGGCTGTCGCATGGAATTTACTTACCTGGTATTACGGGATTCCCAGCAGTTCTTCACATGCCCTAATCGGTTCCATCGCCGGAGCGGCGATTGCCTCTAAAGGATTTGGCATTCTTAACTATGGTGGATTTATTAAAATTCTTGAAGCACTTATTCTTTCCCCCATTTTAGCCTTTGTGGTGGGGTACATTATTTATAGTATTTTTAAAGTGGCATTTAAAAACTTTAATTTAACGAAGACAAATCGAAATTTCCGTTATATCCAAATAGCCACGGCTGCATTACAATCCTATTCCCATGGAACAAATGATGCACAGAAATCCATGGGGATTATCACCATGGCTCTAATTGCTAATCAATACCTTCCTAAAGATGCAGATGTTCCTTTTTGGGTTCAATTATCCTGTGCTGCCGCTATGGGATTAGGTACTTCGATTGGTGGCTGGAAGATCATTAAAACCGTCGGCGGGAAAATTATGAAAATCCGTCCGATTAACGGGGTGGCAGCTGATTTAACTGGTGCTGGGATTATTTTTGGTGCGAGCTTAATTCACCTTCCGGTAAGTACCACACATGTTATCTCATCAGGAATCCTTGGGGTTGGTTCCGCACACCGGCTTAAAGGGGTTAAGTGGGATACAGCTCAGCGGATGCTTATGACTTGGGTCATTACTCTTCCCATTACGGCATTAATCGCTGCAATCTGTTATTTTATTCTTAATCTATTCTTTTAAGTGAAAAACCAGAGAATTTCATTTCTCTGGTTTTTTTCAGTTCCTTACTTTTCTTGATTTAAAAAGGAAATACGGAATGTTTCTGCCATTATTTCATAAGACAATTCGTACACTGCCTCCGGATGCAATCACCTCTTCATTAGAGTCGATGATTGGCTTCATCACCTTTAAAAAGGCATCCTGTTCAAGTACAGAATCTCCGTCAAGCGAACAAAAATACGGATAATGCGAAAAATTCAGACCGACATTTAGCGCATCCGCTTTTCCTCCATTCTCTTTATCGATAAAAAACAGTGTAAAAGAGAATGACCATCACCATATAAACGGCAATAAATGAAGCAAATGCTGTAACAATGTCGCTCCAGTGAATAAAATGCATCGTTCATACCCCTTTATGGAGCCATTCCCAGGCCATATCTTTTGCAAAGGTATCCTTTGATGTTTCTAATACTGTTCGTAGAATATCTTTCCCGTTTCCAAATTGACAGATAGACTGGCCCGCCTGTGAACGAACCCACCATGTTTGATCATGTAATAGCTCAATTAATCTTGGCATTGCTTTTTCTTCTTTAACTGAACCAATTAATTTTGCCGCTAGCATCCGTTCCTCCCATTTTGAAGAATGGAGAGGTCCTATATAGGGATTAATATTTTCTACAGAACCAATTTCTGCTAATGCCCTTAAAGCCCTTAGTTTTATTTCACCGCTGTAGCTGAAAATAATATTTTCTATGAAGGGAAGGTAATATGTCTCCCTCTTTATCGCAATGACTTCAAGAACGGCTTTCTGTAAGGAAGAATCAGCCAAGTGAAAATATTGTACGAACTGATGAAATTGCTGCTTTTGTAAGCGAATCAAGATATGACGATAATCTATTTCAGCTAGATACTGATAGTGGCTGGTAAGTAAATGAAATAGCGGTTTATATTGAAATAAGGCAAGTATTCTTAAAATATGTACCAATTCTTTATGAGAAAGCCGTTTATATTTCAATAATCGATTCACATCATTTAACAGGGAAATCATATTGAAGTCATCATTATGGTATAGAGTATTCATACGTGTACTCCATATTTTACTTCTAAGCCGTTTACGATAGTTTTCAGTTAAATACATGGCTGCTAGTTCTGATAATCGGCTCCTTTCTTCCTCACCCTCTATCACCTTTATATAACGACTCAGCAGCTCTTCGACTGCCTTTTGCTGAAGGTCTGTTACCGGCCTCAGTTCACTTGAAGAAAATCCTTCGGTCACCAGTTGAAAAATGAGGGGATTGTATTTTTCTTTGTAGTTTTCAATTTTATTCCTTTTTCGAATATCATGAGATTTTCGAATCATGAGGTACACTAATAAAATGACCAAAATGGCTAAAATAGCAATGGTCAGGGTTGAAAGGATAAATAACTCATTTTTGTGTAGATAAGACGCATTACTCTCCATTAAATTACACCCTTCAATTCATTCTATATAAAAAGAGGACCCAATTTTAAGGATCCGATAGTCTTATCTTTTTACTTATACATTTTGTTATCTAAGATAATCACATTTTCTGAAAAAGTGGTTCTTCCAACTTCTTTCGTATTTTCAACCAAGCGATATATATTATCGCAGCACTGTTTGGCGCCTTTCACTAATAACGGAACCCCAATTACGTCAATTTTTAATCCCCTAGAGAAAAATCCTCCCATTGACATGGCAAAGGGAACGGTCGGTGAGGTATTGGAAAAGACAATTTTTTCATCGAATTTAAACTTTTCCTGAAGCAGCAAACTCATTTCTTTTAACGCTGGAACAACATATTTATTCCTCTTGCGCCCAATCGTATACACAGAATTACGTTCATCATCAATACCGTGAAAAATTAGTTTTCCGAAGTCTTCCTTTGTTAATTTATTGAAGAATTTCACATTTAATATTTCTTCCTTTGAAAGCTTCCGCTCTGATTGAGGAAGTTGTTTTAAATGGTATGCAGCCGCTAAAGATGTGGTATGTGTTCCTCCATAATCGTTATAAATATAAATCATGGTATCATCCTTTTTTTATGTCTATGGTAATAGTATGTACGTATACACTTTCTTCAATTCTAGAGCCAAAATAACTCAAAAAAACAAAAAAGAAGCTACTCGATTAGAATAGCTCCATTTTTGCTTAATCTATATTATTAATAGTTACTGTCAGAAAGCTCACCTTTAGCAATAGAAACACCGGAACTGGCACCAATCCGGGTGGCTCCTGCTTCTATCATTGCTAAGGCATCCTCACGGCTGCGAACACCGCCGGATGCTTTCACACCTATTTCAGGGCCGACTGTTTGACGCATTAAGCGGATATCTTCGACTGTTGCTCCTCCAGTCGAAAATCCTGTAGATGTTTTGACAAAATCTGCTCCTGCTCTAACAGAAAGCTCACATGCTCTTACCTTTTCTTCATTCGTTAACAAGCAAGTTTCGATGATTACCTTTACTATTGCCTTTCCCTTTGCGGCTTCGACAACAGCGTGGATATCATTTTCAACAAATTCATCCTGTCCGTCTTTTAGTGCTGCTATGTTGATGACCATGTCGATTTCATTTGCGCCATTTTCAATCGCATTTTTTGTTTCAAAGGCCTTTGTTTCAGTTGTTGAGGCACCTAGAGGGAAGCCAATTACTGTACAAACCTTTACTTCATTAGTATCTGCAAGCATTTCAGCAGCTGTTTTAACCCAAGTTGGGTTTACACACACAGATGCAAATAAATATTTTTTTGCTTCCTCGATAATTTTAACGATTTCCGCACGTGTTGCATCAGCTTTTAATAAAGTATGGTCGATCATTCCGACTACATTTTGAGTCATTGTTACGTCCTCCTATTTAATAAAATTTTTATTTCTACAAGTACTTTAACATAAAGTTACTATAACAGAGAAATTGAACATTTGTAAATACCTTCGTGAACAAAGTTTCATCCAAATTTTCTCTACTTTAGTTAAATAGACACGAAAAAGACATCGGATTACCTTTACAATCTTATGTATACTATTAATAAAGAACTCGATTATGGAGGAGATCGCGTGCAGAAATTAGGTGGTTATATATACCGGAATCGCAAATGGGTGCTGATAATTTGGGTAGCGGCAATTTGCGTCTTAGGTTTTTTCGCATTGAAATTACCCTCAGTTTTAAGTGGGAATGGTTTCGAATACAAAGGTGAATACAATGAAACAAGGAAACTTCTGGAAGAGAACTTTGGACAAGCTAAATCATCGATTATCCTGGTTTTTGAAAAGAAGCAAACAGTTAGTGACGACAACTTTAGGAATTTTATTGAAGATACATTTGAAAAACTATCTGACTTTGGTGGGGCTAAACAAATAATCACTCCTTTCGAAAGAGAAGGAATGATCAAGGGGCGGTATGCCTATGGACTTCTTACTTTTAACAAAAAGGCAGAAAGCCTTGGCAATGAGATAAAGCAATTAAACGACCTGCTCGAAAATAAACCAGACTTAAAGGTCACCATGACAGGGGAACCGATTATTGTTCAAGATTTAAATGTTGCCAGTCAAGAGGATTTAGCCAAAGCAGAAATGATTGGTTTGCCGATTGCCTTAGTCGTCCTCATCCTTGCATTCGGTGGTCTAGTTGCTGCGTCACTGCCGCTTGTAATCGGAGTAGTTTCAATTTTAACAACGATGGGGACAGTTTATTTTTTCAGTTATAGTGCCGATTTAACCATCTTTATTTTAAATATTGTCCCAATGATTGGCCTTGCCCTAAGCATCGATTTTGCTTTGTTATTTATTAATCGGTACAAGGAAGAAGTTGAGACAAAATCCATCAGTGAAGCACTTGAAATTACTGTCGCCACTGCAGGGCGGTCGATTATCTTTTCTGGGCTTTGTGTTTTTATCGGATTATCCGGACTTTGGTTTATCAAAATTGATATTTTTCAAAATGTTGCCCTTGGCGGGATGACTGTGGTCTTGATTTCTGCCCTATGCGCCTTAACCTTTCTTCCCGCCGTCCTTGCAGTTTTGGGGAAGAACATTAACAAGCTAAGTATCCTAAAGATTTCAAACAGCCAAACAAGTATCTGGCACAAATTTGCTGCACTGGTGATGAAACGTCCGATAATTATGGCCACTGTGGCACTTGCTATTCTGCTTGTCGGACTTTTGCCAGTAAAGCAAATGGTTTTAGCCATTCCAGGGACAGATTCTCTCCCGGCAAAATACCCTTCAAGATTAGCGTTAGAAGCTTTTCAAGATCATTTTATCGATAAACAAAAACGCGATGAGAAGAAGGTAACGATTGTCCTCCAATCCCATGAAAGCATGATTAATAAAAACAATTTAAAGAAGGTTCGTAAGGTGATTAACAAACTTGAGAGCGATCGACTTGTGTATACTGTTAACTCACCATTTTCTGCGACAGGAATAAAGGATGATGACCAGCTATTTCAATTTCTCGCTCATGGTGACAAAACAATGACTGCTCCAATTACTGACTACTTTATCAAAGAAAATCAAACGCGCTTAGAAGTGTATTTAAGAACAGGTGAACATTCTGCTAAAGCAAGACAATGGGTAAGTGAATGGTCCGAAAAAGATTTAGGTCTGAAGGCATCTATTGGCGGGGCAATTAAATTCGAACAGGAAATTTTCACAGAGATATTTCAAAAGGCACCATACGGATTATTATTAATTGTTGTTTCTACCTTCATTATTCTAATGACGGCATTTCAATCTATTCTGATCCCAATTAAAGCCATCTTAATGAATGTTTTAAGCCTTGGCTGTACATTTGGGATTGTCGTTTGGATTTTCCAGCAGGGACATTTAGGCATAGCCCCTGTGGATATTGCCTTAATTTTACCCGTTTTCGTGTTCACCCTTGTTTTCGGATTATCAATGGATTATGAGGTCTTTCTCATTTCAAGGATTCAGGAGTTTTATTTAAGCTCGGGTGATAATAGCCAGGCAACAATTGCCGGTCTAACCTACACAAGTAAGATTATTACGTCCGCGGCGGCCATCATGATTGTTGTTACAGGCGCGTTTGCTTTTACGGGTGTGATGCCGGTTAAGCAGCTGGGCGTGGGAATTGCCATCGCCATTTTCATTGACGCAACAATCGTGAGGATGGTGTTGGTTCCCGCTTTAATGAAGCTGTTAGGTGATTGGAATTGGTGGTTTTTTGGTTATAAACATAAACATCGCAGGGAAAATCGCAAGAAGCCAGCCTAGTTTTAGGCTGGCTTCTCTTAACCAAGAATTAAATATTTTTAGCGTATTGTTCACTAGGGATTTTGCTTAATACCACATATATGCTTAATGGTTCACTTCCGCTATTTTTAAAGGCCATTTCTTCTTCACTATTTACATGAATAAGATCCGCTTCGGCTACTTCTGTTTCCGCACCGTCAATAACGATTGTTCCGTTTCCTGTTACAACATAGAGATAAACCTCTGTTCCCGGATGTCTGTGTGCCGGAAGCTGCTGACCTGGCAAAAAGTTCAAAACAAAGGCAGTCGTTTCACCTTTTTTATAAATTACACGTTTCGTAAATTTATCTTCGCTATATTCCATGAATGCCTTGACTGAATTCTTTTCCATCACCCATTCCTCCCTTGTTTGTTATATACCTAGTTTAATTGAAAATCATGGTTAATTAATTGATCTATATCAAGTTTTTAGTATGTCACAATTTTACATAAATAACAAAGAAAAACCAATACTATGATTAGCTCACTTCACGCAATATGATGGAGGTAATTTTAGTGGACAAAAAAAGGGTTCTATTATTACTGATCCTGTTGACTCTAGTTTGGTTTTCTTGTTCTACTCTTTCTTATGCCGCCGACACTGCCCCGAACCACGAAGGAATAGTAAATTTACGCATACTTGAGACAACTGATTTACATGCTGATTTGGTTAATTATGATTATTATCAAACAAAAGTGGATAATCGAATTGGGCTGATTAAAACCGCAACTCTTATCCATGAAGCAAGGAATGAAGTAAAGAATTCCTTATTATTTGATGATGGTGACCATTTAAAGGGAAACCCTCTTGGTGAATATCTAGCTAGAATTAGAGGAATGCATAAAGGAAAAACACACCCAGTATACCGGGCTTTTAATTACTTACAGTATGATGCAATTGCTATTGGAAATCATGAATTTAACTATGGCTTAGCATTTTTAAAAACGGCTTTGAAAGGCTTAAAGATGCCGGCCATAAACGCGAATGTTTTTTCAGTCAAAAAAAATAAGCCTTACTTTCCCCCTTATGTCATTTTAAAAAAGAAAGTGGTTGACCAAAATGACAAACAGCATGAACTGCATATTGGGGTTATTGCCCTTATGCCAACCCAAATTATGAAATGGGACAAGGCGAATCTTGAGGGCAAAGTCATTGCCAGGCCCATGGTAGAAACAGCGAAGGAATTTGTGCCCATTATGAAGGCAAAAGGAGCAGACATTATTATCGCCCTTGCCCATACTGGGATCAGCAGCGATACATACAATCCGGAGACAGAAAATGCAGTTTATTATTTGACACAAATCCCTGAAATTGATGCTATTTTATCAGGGCATTCACATAGTGTTTTTCCAGGCCCTGTTTTTATTGATTTGCCGAATACCAATATGGAAACAGGACAAATCAATAGAAAGCCAGTCGTAATGGCAGGTGCGTTTGGCAGCCGGCTTGGAGTTATTGATCTTACACTTTCAAATACGGAGGGCAAGTGGAAGGTGGTAAATAGTACATCATTTACAAGGCCAATAGCAGATGAGAATGGTAAATCACTTGTAAAAACAGACAAGAAGCTGTATAAATTGATTAAAACAGAGCACGAGGAGACTGTGGATTTTATCAAAAAGTTAGGACTGTGAAACAAAAAGCTTTGAGCAGCATTGGCACAATTTTCAGAATATCTTTTTCTTTACATCTTTAGAATAGTTTTATAAAATAAAGTGTAAACTACATATGTTGAATTTAGGTGGAGTCTGTCAAATCGGGCTCCTTTTTGCATTTTTTCAATGACATGTAGAAATAATTTGGGAGAAGAGGTCGATATATGTCAACACAAGCTATCATCGCCATTGGTGTATTTCTTATTACTTATGCTTTTATCGTCACTGAAAAAATACACCGGACTATCATCGCTATGGCCGGCGGAATCATGATGGTTTTATTAGGAATTGTCGGCCAGGAGAAGGCGCTGCATCATATTGATTTTAATACGCTCGGATTGCTGACGGGGATGATGATTATTGTTGCAATCACTGCAGAGACAGGTTTGTTCAAATACATAGCTATTTGGGCGGCAAAAAAAGTGAAGGGTGACCCGTTAAAAACTTTGCTTGTCCTTGGAGTCATTACTGCATTAGGTTCGGCCTTCTTGGATAATGTCACAACTGTTTTATTAATGGTTCCCGTAACTTTTAGTATCACAAGGCAATTGCGTGTAAACCCGATACCATTTTTGATAACAGAAATTATTGCATCCAATATTGGTGGCACCTCTACCCTAATCGGTGACCCGCCAAATATCATGCTTGGGAGTGCTGTTAAAGAATTAACCTTTATGGCCTTTATTAATAACCTTACGGCGATTTCATTTTTTATCTTATTTGTAAATATTGCCATTTTAGCTTTTATTTATCGCAAACAGCTTCGGACATCGGCTGAATTAAAGGCCACCTTAATGGACTTGGATGAAAAGGAAGAAATCACAGATAAAACTTTATTGATTAAGTCGTTAATTGCCCTTGGTATAACTATTTTGGGATTTTTCCTTCACCAGCTGTTACATATTGAATCAGCGACAGTCGCCCTAACTGGAGCATTTCTGTTACTTTTATTAACTGGGGAAAGTTATTTAGATAAAGCTTTTTCTAAAGTAGAATGGACAACCATTTTCTTCTTTATCGGGTTATTCGTATTGGTGTCTGGATTAATTGAAACAGGCGTTATATCGTTATTAGCAGATTACTCTGTACACCTTACTGGAGGGAATGTGGCTTCTACATCAATCCTAATTCTTTGGGTAAGCGCGATTGCATCTGCGTTTATCGATAATATCCCATTTGTTGCCACGATGATCCCGATGATTAAAGATATGGGAGAATTAGGGGTCAATAATTTAGAACCTCTATGGTGGAGCTTATCACTCGGCGCCTGTCTGGGCGGAAACGGAACATTAATTGGAGCAAGTGCCAACGTTATCGTAGCCGGTCTTGCAGCAAAAGAAGGTCATTCGATTACGTTTGGGAAATTTTTGTTAATTGCCTTTCCATTAATGATCCTTTCCATCATAATCTGTACAGTCTACATTTATTTACGATATTTAATCTAGGGGGCATATGATGAAGGTAATCTATAAATATGATGAAAAGCTTCTAGACATAAAAGAAACCGCTAACGAAGACGATATTGAATTCTCGATTGACCTTTATAATAGCGAGTATAAGAAAAACCTGAAGAAAGTTCGCGAATTTTTTGAGGAAAATAAAGTTTTAACTGATATCCATTATTACATCCATCCCAATAACAAGTATCAGGTGATTGTTAGAAAAGACTTTTATAACGAATTTTTGATTCAATTATTTAAAGAGGAATTATTGCTGGAGATTAAATGGGTATAAAGAAGTGGCTGCCACTAGAGTGGCAGCCTTTTTATCTTTCTTTCTAGTAACTAACAGGATTCCTAAAGCCTACTTTTTTCCCCTATTGCCTTCCATACCTGTTCATAAACCTGTTTTAAAGGAATATTTTTTAGTTGTGCAATGGTTTTACATTCCTCATACTCGGGAGCTCTTTGCACAACTTGTCCTTCATAAATTCCCTCTTTTACTGTCACTATACCATACTCCGTTGTGACTTTGGTAAACATTCTTTCTAGCCTATGTACTGTTAGCGGATAATAGCGTATACCTAATGTGGTCGTTTCCTTAAACAGAATTTCCTTCATTCGATGGATATTTTCTTGTGAACAAAGTAATTGTAGTAATATGCCTGGTCTATTTTTTTTCATGTAAATAGGGGTATAGAACACATCATTTGCCCCAGCCTCGAACAGCAAGTCCATCACATAGCCAAGCCATTCACCTGGAATATCATCAAGATTCACTTCCATTTTAACCATTTTATGATCTAAATGTTCATGATTGGGAGGATGTGAGACCATTTGGTTAACTCCTTTTATTTAGGCGATTATTTTATGTAACGTGTTTCCTCTTTATTGCTCACCAATAATGACCCGGAGTACATTTGGGTGATTTTTAAAGGTCTTTGTTCCCGCGCCATAGCCGATTGAGGTAACCTTTAATGATGGAATCGAACAATATTCCTCTGCAAGTACGGCGACAATTGCCGCTCCCGTTGGTGTTGTAAGCTCTGCTCTAATATCTGATTGGTCGATAGGTACTCCTTTTAAAATTTCAAGTGTTGCAGGAGCTGGTACGGGATATATACCATGGTCGATATGAATTCTTCCTGTACCAACAGGAATAGGTGATGACTTGATGGCGTCTATTTCTAATTGGTGGATTAAGATCGCTGCCCCAATAATATCAATAATAGAATCAACAGCTCCTACTTCATGGAAATGAACCTTTTCCAATGGAATGCCGTGGATATGCCCTTCCGCTTCGCCAATTCTTTTAAAAATCTTTAAAGCTGTTTCCTTTACTGTTTCGTCCAAGCCTGCCCCCTCAATTAATTCCACGATATCTTTATAGGCGCGATGGTCATGATGGTGATGATGGTCGTGGTCATGATTGTGGCTATGACTATGATCATGGTTGTGCTCATGATCGTGACTATGCCCATGAGCATGATTGTGATCATGATTGTAGTCATGATTGTGGTCATGATTGTGGTCATGACTTTGGTCATGATTGTGGTCATGACTTTGTATATGAATCGATTTGTTCAGCAGCAAAACATCAAACTTTGTGCTGGTAATACCATTTTTAATAACTTTTTTCCATTTCAACTCATATTCATCTTCAATTTGAAGCTTTTTTAATTCATCTACTAAAAGATTAGGATCAGCTCCAGCATCGATAAGTGCCCCAATGACCATATCGCCGCTGATTCCTGAAAAACAGTCAAAATAAAGTGTCTTCATTTCTCTACCCCTTTTGCGCAAGCTGATGAATTAAGACAGCATTATAACCGCCGCCAAACCCATTATCAATATTTACCACACTTATTCCTGAAGCACATGAATTTAACATCGTAAGGAGGGCGGATAAACCGTTAAAACTCGCTCCATACCCAACGCTTGTCGGAACAGCGATGACGGGGTGGGCAACAAGTCCACCCACCACACTTGGGAGTGCCCCCTCCATTCCGGCCACAACAACGGATACCGTTGCATTTTGGATTTCTTCGGCATGAAATAAGAGGCGATGAATACCGGCAACACCTACATCATAGAAACGGCGCACCTCACTCCCCAGTACCTCTGCTGTTATCGCAGCTTCTTCTGCCACTCTTAAATCAGAGGTACCCGCTGCTACAACGGCTATGTATCCTTCCGAGGTTCTATCAGTATTTGTTTCGTCCTTCCAATAAAGAATCCTAGCTATTTCATTATAAATAAGTTCAGGAAGCTCTTTCTGGATTAATTCAGCCTTCTCCTTAGCAACTCTTGTTACAAGCACTTCGTCATTTCGCGCCCTTAGAGCCTGGATAATCGAAATAATTTGTTCAGCTGTCTTTCCTTCCCCATAAACCACCTCTGCAAAGCCCTGTCTTTTTTTTCTATGATGGTCGACTTTCGCAAAACCCAAATTTTCAAAGGTTGCTAATTGTTCTTTCGCAGCCGTAATATTAAGGGTTCCATTTTGAACCTGCTTCAAAATATCCTCAAGCATTCAATTCACCCCTGTTCACTTAAAATACTTTACCATATCATTTGCCAATATTTCATAGTTCTCATAGATTTTCTTATATTGTTCACTGTTCTCCTTATTCGGAATAGTGGCTTTTCCCATCGGTATATTCTTTTTAATTTCTTCAAAAGAATCTACTTTATGGATTGCCACTAAAGATGTCCAGGCTGCACCCCATGCCGCACTATGGTGGCTTTCTGAAACATATATTTCCGCATCAAATACATCTGCCATCATTTGCAGCCACAGTGGTGATCTCGCTAACCCGCCGTTTACATAAACTTTTTTAGGCTCACCAGCTAACCGCTCCAATGCCTTGCCAATTTGATAAAGATTAAAGGTAATTCCTTCAAGGACAGCACGAATAAAATGTTCCTTTTTATGTGTAATGGATACTCCATAAAAGTTCCCTTTTGCCAGTTGATTCCAAATCGGAGCTCTTTCACCATTTAAATAAGGTAGAAAAAGCATACCATCTGCACCAGGAGCAATCTGTTCCGCATCAGAAAGAAACTCTGTAAAACTCCTTTGGTCATTCAGAAGATCCTTTAACCATTGGATGGCAATTCCTCCATTATTCGTCGGCCCGCCTATGATGGAAGAATCCTCTGTAAAGGAATAACAAAACGTTTCCCGACTCTCACTTATCTTAACACCCTTTGTCACTTGCCTAATAGCTCCACTCGTTCCAACTGAAACAGCCACTTCTCCAGGAAGAATTGCACCATTTCCGAGATTCGCCAATTGCCCATCTGCCGCTCCGATAACTATGGGCATGTCCGCGCTAATCCCCATTGCCTCAGCCTTATCTCGATTGATTCCCTTTACTATTTTTGTAGGAGGAACAATTTCTGATAACTGGTTTTCCGTAACACCCGTAAGTTCTAATAATTCTGGTTCCCACTGGTGAGTTGATGGATTGAATAAACCTGTTGCCGATGCCATGGAATAATCGATTACTCTCTCGCCAAACCAGCATAGGAGTAAGTACTCTTTAATAGACATAAAATATTTAGCGTTTTTATATGGAGTATAGTCGTTTTCTTTCATCCATAATAATTTTATAAATGGTGTCATTGGGTGTATCGGTGTTCCAGTTTTAGCGTAAACCTTATTTCCAATCGTATTTATAACCTCATCGGCTTGTTTATAACTTCTTCCATCGGCCCAAATAAGTGCTGGTGAGATAGGTCTGCCCTCCTCATTGATACATATTAGTGAATGCATCGCAGCAGAGAAACCAAGGGAAATCAATTCATTTTTCTCAATAGCAGCTTTTTCTATTGCTTCTCTGACTGCAAGGATCGCAGATTGTTCAATTTCATCAGGGTTTTGCTCCACCCACCCCTGCTGAGGGTAAATCGATGTAATTCCTTTTTCTACATCAGCAATTAATTTTCCATGTAAGTTAAACACACAGGCTTTAACGCTTGTTGTTCCGACATCAAGCCCAATTACAAACTCTCTTGACATATTTCATCTTCCTTTTCAGTTAACAATATGTATTGGTGTCATTTTATAGTTATCTTTTTTGGCAATTTTTACTCTTAAAACAAAAGGCTTTGGATAATCCAAAGCCTTTTGCTTTATTACTTTAAGATAGAACCTTGTTCATACTGCCGCTCTGATATCCTATTAAATCTAATGTAATATATTTGTATCCATACTCTTGCAGCTTTTTTACAATCAAATCATGATTTTCCAAGATGGCACCCATATCACTTGGTTCCACCTCAATCCGGGCAATTTCCTCATGTGTCCTTACCCGAACCTGACGAATATGGAGAGATTTTATATATTCTTCTGCTCGTTCTACCTTTGTCAGCTTAGCTTTTGTAATAAACTCACCATAAGCAATTCTTGATGAAAGACAAGCTAATGATGGTTTATCCCATGTTGGTAAATTAAAGGTTCGAGAAAGCTCTCTAATTTCTTGTTTAAATAGATCCGCTTCTTGTAGAGGACCACGAATCCCCTTTTCTTTAGCGGCCTGCATGCCTGGTCGAAATTCATTCATATCATCCGCGATTACGCCATATATGACATTATGAAAGCCCTTTTCTTCCATGACCGGGATTAAATGGTCAAATAAACTGCTTTTACAAAAGTAACAGCGATTTTTATTGTTCTCTGCATAACCTGGAATGGCAAGTTCCGATGTTTCAATTATTTGGTGCCTGACACCCATTTTTTCAGCAAGCACCTTTGCTTCTTTCAGCTCACTTGAGGGATAGCTTTCAGAGTCCGCAGTTACGGCCAGCACGTGATCTGCACCTAATGTGTCAAATGCTGCTTTTAGTAAAAACGTACTATCTACTCCACCTGAGAATGCTACTACTACCGATTCCATTTCACGGAGAATAGACTGTAATTTTTTATATTTCTCAGTTAGCATTGTCCTTTTCTCCCCTCCCCTTATTTCCAATCTATGCTGCCTTTTTTACCTTATTTCTCGCGTAGCAAAAATATGATTAGATTGTCATACTTCCGAATCCGCCATCGACTCGAATCATTGCACCAGTTACAAAGCTTGATGCCTTTTCTGAGGCAAGCCAAACAGTAGCACCTTGCAATTCTTCTGCTTCACCAAAACGATTCATCGGAGTATGACCCATGATGGATTCAATCCGTTCTTTGTCTAAGATTTTGCGATTTTGTTCAGCAGGGAAAAATCCAGGAATAATCGCATTCACACGGATTCCATTAGGGGCAAATTCACGTGCTAAAAACTGAGTTACACTGTTAAGCCCTGCTTTTGAAACGGAATAAGTAAATACTCTTGATAGTGGTGTTGTCGAAGAAACAGATGATATATTTATGATACTACCTTTTCGCTCCTGCTCGATCATTCTTTTTGCGAAAATTTGGCAGGTAAGGACGATACCTTTTAAGTTAATATCCATAATTTTATCATATTCATCCATATCAAGTTCAAAGAAAGGTGTCGCACTATTTGTACCCGGTGCATTGAGCAGAATATCCCATCCGCCGGACCATTGTTCAATTTCATTCGCCACTTGAACCAGGGAATCCTTTGAACTAACATCGGCTGAAAACGCCTTTGCTTCTCCACCGTTATTGACTATTTCTTTAACAACCTCTTCTGCCTTTTCCAAATTACGACCAACAATCGCTACTTTAGCACCGTGTTCTGCCAATCCTTTTGCCATGGCAGATCCTAATACACCATTTCCCCCAATTGCTACTGCTGTTTTTCCAGTTAAATCAAATAAATTCGCCATTTTTCTCTCTCCTCTTTGTTAAAATAAATTTCCGTTTTCATCAAATGAAAACTCATAAAGATCTGAAACCTGCTCCATATTTGGATGTTTTGCTATATATTCAAGCAGTGGCTCGGAAACCTCAATTTCACTTAGTTTTAAGGTATTTTTAATACGAACCAGTTTAACATTTCTAAAATCTAAGATATTACATGTTTTGACTGCTGCCTGAATCGCTTGTTTATCATTTGGTAATGTCGTAGCTATTTTTGTAGGAGCCACAACAGTTGAAGTTAAACCATTTGCATAGGTTCCTTCTAAATCCATTTTGTCTAATAGCCGCTTAGTTGTAAAATCTGCGGTTCCAACACCATTGGCATTCCCCTCTGATTCATGCGTTACATCGAGTACTACCATTTTGTTTACATCAGGGCCGCCAGAGGCATATGGAGTGGGATATCGGCCTGTGATATTTGGATCCATTCCATCACCGCTAATATTTTTCCCGATTTCATCAATCAAAAGGACATCCAATTGATCAAAAAATAACTTTGGTAATAATCCTTTAGCTTGTGTCTGTAATCCAGCTTCTTTTTCAATAATCTCTTCTTGTGTCAATGCCTCAACAATTGCCACTTTGTCAAATGCATTTTCAACTGTAGCCACCCCAAATAGGAATGGTGTTTTTTCCATGATGATTTTCGCCATCGCAGGCACATTTTCTGCCATATATTTAAAACCCATTTGATGGCAGGCCTCTGCCCCCTTTTGTTTTCCTAAGCCAATACTTATCATCTTCATAAGCCCGCTTTCAACAGGTCCCCGGAATGCCGTATGAGGCTTCACCCGATTGATCACTACAATACCATCAGCTTCTGAGGCATACTTATCGACATATACAGGCAAACCGTTTGGCAATTCGCTTAACTTAACTACTTCCATCGAAGAGCGAATCTCACAACCGGCACTTTCCTCTGTAACCCCGAGGTGGGCTAACACTTCTCTCTGCCCTTCCGCAGTCGCACCGCCATGGCTGCCCATACTTGGGACGATGAAGGGTTTTGCTCCTAGATCTTTTAAAAACTGCACCGTTACGGCAGTTAATTCCACGAGGCGGTCAAGCCCCCTGCTGCCGACAGCGACGGCAATTTCCATTCCAGGACGGACGGTTTTTATAATCTGTTCTTGCTGCAATTTTTCCTTTAAAACAGCAGAGAGGTCATCAATCATCTTGTCATCAAACTTCACATTAACTTTTGCCATTTTCGGTACTGGAATATCTTTTAATAATTCTTGAAGTATACCCACGGTCTAACACACTCCTTTTCATTATGTAAGTGTTCCACATTGGATAAATTTCCATGTAAGCAGGAAGCCAATTCCCTTAAAAATATCCTGCCTGTAATCCCTTTCAAAAAACAAACTAAAATATTTATGTAATCTTTTTCATTTAATTTGTTTACCAAACAAACTAATTACCTGTATAATATCATTATGCTTACTTTTCGTCAATAAATATGTAGCATTATTTACCGATTTTACATTCAAGGAGGGCTTAGATGATTACAGGAGATGCTGCATACATTAAAAAAATCAACCGATCGTTAATTATAAGCAAAATTATTGAACATGGGATGGTATCAAGAGCAGATCTGGCAAAAATTACAGGTTTAAATAAAGCAACTATCTCTGTTCAAGCAGCTGATTTATTAGCGGAGGATTTAATTATCGAGTCCGTGCAAGATCATAAGAATCTTGGCAGAAGACCGATCATGCTCTCGATCAATCAACAAGCTGGTTTTGTACTTGGAATTGACCTTGATAAACATTCGGTTGCCTTTGCATTAGCTAATATTAGCGGTTTGCCTGTTCAGACAGATACAATTCAACTCAATACTTCTGATTATGAAGTTATTCTTGAAGTTTTAACCAAGCAAATAAATGCTTACAAACAGCAATGTTCACATGCTCGTTATGGCCTTTCAAGCGTAGTGATTGGCATTCACGGAATTGTAAATAATGACGAGATGATTTATTTTGTTCCGCAGCACAGCTGGCACAATAAAAATTTAAAAGTTGACTTACAAACCAAAACCGGAGTAAATATTTATATCGAAAACAATGCAAATTTATGTTCCTTTGCCGAAAAAGTCTATCAACATCATCAAAGTGAGAACTTGTTATCAATCAGTCTTTATTCCGGTATTGGTCTTGGAATAATGGTGAATGGTGATGCTCTTAGAGGTTACCATGGCTATGCAGGCGAGATTGGGCATATGATTGTCGTCCCGGATGGAATACCATGCAGCTGCGGAAATCGCGGTTGTTGGGAACAATATGCATCTGAGTCAAGCTTTATGAAACAATTATCAGAAAAGCTGAATACAATTGATTTAAAGTATGACGATATTCAAAAATTAATCATGGCACAAGAACCTATTACCTGCAAGCAATTAAAACAATATATTAAATACCTGTCAATTGGACTAAATAATATTATCAATCTTTACAATCCGGAGATTTTAGTGATTAATAGTGAATTGCTTCGAATCTATCCGAATGCGGTAACCGAAATAAAAAATAATCTCACTTCAACTATTAGCCATTATTGTGAACTGCTAGTATCAGAACTAGGAAATCAAGCATGCGTAATGGGCGCTTGCGCCTTTGGAATTAAAAACTTTTTGGAAGTATCTACGATTAGTTTAACGCTTAATGATGGCAGGTTATCTTAAGGACTTAATTAAAACTTTTATAAAAACAGAAAGACCAATTCATTAAAAATAAAATATGAATTGGTTTTTTATCTTTTAACTCCATTCATATTACCCCACTCAATTTTCCCGTTCCTATATTCAATCGGTGCTAAACCCTCAAAAGATTTAAAGGTTTTATTAAAATAACTCTGATTCTCATATCCTAACATTTCGCTAATTTCTAGAATGGTATAGTTAGTTTGATCCAATAAATCCTTGGCACGATTCATTTTCAGTTTCACAACATATTTAACAAAATTCTCGCCAATTTCTTTTTTAAATAATCGGCTAAAATAACTGGAATTTAGGTGCAGGTAATTTGCTACCTCATCCAAAGTGATTTTTCGGTGCAAATTATCTAAAATGTATTTACAAGCATTTTCAATTTCTATATTTGAACAAATCTTAGAAACATTAAACTCAATCAGTTTCATCATTTGCAATTTTATATCTATTGGCTTTTCAGCGGCATTGCCCTTTCTAAATGAAAAAGAAATTCCAAAGGTGTCCTGAAAAATAATTTGTATCTTTTTAATCAAGCCTTTTATTTTTAGAATTTCCACTTCTTCCTCCATGTTTAAAGAAACAAATAAAAAGGATTTCTCTTTTTCAAATTGACCGTGAACAGCATTTACTGCTTCATTTTCTATTACTTCTGCAATGACATTTTGAACAAAAAAATTAAGCAAATCGGTTGATTGAAAATAATGAAGCACTGATTGATATTGATTAATTAAACAAAGGATCACCATATATCGTTGATTTGGCTGCAACCCTAGCAAATAGGCTTCATCCTGCCAATCTTTCTTATTATGGATAGGATGATTAATTGTTTTATTTATAAACTTTTCTAACATTAAACCCTTGTTCTGTTCAATGGTTTGAGCCATTTTTAATTGATTTATTTTATTTTTCTTTTCATTGTTGAGTTTGTCTACAAATTGGCGCAGTAAATCGATCATTTCATTTACATCCAGCATATCTTTAAGAATATATTCTTGAACATTTAATTTAAGCGCCTGTTGCGCGAATCCGAATTCACTATGGCACGATAGGATTGTAACTAATAAAGCAGGATTTTTTTCCTTTAATTTCTTCGTTAGTTCAATGCCGTTTAATTTCGGCATGCCAATATCCGTTATAAGGATATCGGGCATATTTTCTGCTGCTTCTTTTAATGCGCTCATTCCATTTACATGGGTGCTTTGCAATGTCAGCCCAAGTCCATCCCAGTCGATCATTTCTGAAAGGAATTCTAACACAGGATAATCATCATCTACTAACATCACGTTATACATGATTTTCCTCCTTTTCAATTGGGATAAACATAGATACTTTGGTACCCTTTTTCGGTACGCTATGAACCTGCATCAAAAAACCTTCACCAAAAGTTAATGCCATTCTTTCATAAACATTTGATAAGCCAATACTTGAAAAACCTTTGCTTTGTTCACTTTTACCTGATGAATCTACCCCCGTATTACTCAGTGATTCTTGAACTCTATTAAGCTGCTCATTGTTCATACCTGTTCCATTATCTTCAATCTCAATAGTGAAGTTAGGATGGGTATAATTTGCTCTAATCAAAATGTGCCCTTCTTGTTCGTTTAACCCGTGAATGATGGCATTTTCGATAATTGGTTGTAAGACTAAACGTGGTAATTTGATATTGGACGTCTCGATTGAAACTTCCATTTTTAATTCAATCTCATGTCGTTTGCGCATATTCATTAATCGAATATAATCTTTATTGATTGCTAATTCTTCATGAAAAGGAATAAGTCCTTTATGTTTATCGATTGTTATTCGTAAAAGTTTTGATAAAGAACTAATCATTCCGGCACTGTCATAATCACCCTTCATCATCACTTTCATTCGAATCGAATTTAATACATTAAACAAAAAATGAGGGTTTATTTGTGCTTGTAACATGGCCAGCTCCGCTTGGCGTTTTCTTGTCTGGGTGAGAGTATTCTCCTCAATTACTTCATTAACCTTATCTAGCATTAGATTAAAAGAAGTTGATAGTGTGGCAATTTCATCGTTTCCTTGTGCTGCTGATCGCACTGATAAATCACCTTTTTGAACTTTTTGTGCTAAATTTTTTAAATCCACCAGACGATTTAATATTTTACGTAAAAGATAGACCAGTAAAAATAAAAATAATACGAAAGCGATTGCTTGAACGAGAAATACTCGTTTGAAGATTGCGTTAATTTTCGATATCGCATTGTCATAAGGATTTAGAGATATTAACTTCCATCCTGTAATAGAGAGTTCGCGAGAATTAATCAAATACTTTTCACTTTTTATTGTCATCACATCTGATGTGTTGCGACCCAATTTTTCTGTCACTGCATCAGTAAGTTCCCAATCAAAATAATGATTCTTTGCAATTAACTCATTTCTTTCATTAAGTAATACCATACTATGATCGGTATTTTCACTATTCAATATATCTATGATTCTATTTTCCATAACGGTCACCACAGCATATCCATAGACACCTTGATTACTGTCACGTAAAGGCCTTGCCACAGATAATTGAAAAGGATTGTTTTTTCTTTCAGATGCAATCATAGTTGGCTGGGGGGCAATCCAAATAGACTGATATCCTTTTAGCCTGCTTAAGATTTTAAACCATGATTCGTTTTTTAGGTTAAGAGGATTAAATTCATGGAATGAATAGTTCGTGTAAAACTTCCCGCTATTAAGCAAGATTGTAACGTATGCTTTTTGATCTAATAATGTAATGGTATCTAATTTCTGTTGAACCTTTTGGTCATTTATGAATTCTTCATATTCTGTTCCATTCTCAAATGCTGATGAATAACTACTTGGATATTTAAAGATTGTGTTTAACTCTGTATCAAGCTGGATAAAATTCAGCGTGTATAACATATCTTCAAATTCCTTTTTCAAGTACTCATTTGTTAGTTTTAATTCATTTTGCGCACTGCTAATAGCCTGTTCTTTCACCGCATCTTTTGTTAAATAATTGTAGACGGTAAATGTACTAATGGCTGGAAGGATTAAACATGTTATCGCAATTAAAAGCACTTTATCGCGAAAAGACAGGGACGATACCAATTCTTTCAACATCCAACCTCCTCGCAATGAAAAAAGATTGGGGCTGAAAAGCGTGTATCGCCCCTGTCCCTATTATATACTCAACTTTACTAGTGAGAAAGTTGAGAATTATCTACTTACTTGTTTTTATCAATAATCTCTTGTACGACCTTCTTAGAGTTTGCTACTGTTTCATCAAGGCTTTGCTTTCCAAGAAATAATTTTTCGAACTCAGTTGATAACGCAAGGTCAATTTCCGACTGATATGGAACTGGTTTTCCTGCTTGTGCTGTAATAGATGTTTGAATTGTGTGGATTAGAGATTCTTTATCTACCTTCTCAGGACTCTGTGCGCCTGCTATCGTATCGTTGATTAGTTTGATTGTTTGGTCGCTTGTTGTCTTTTTCCATGCGGAAATATTAATGCCTTGAGCAACTTGTCCCTCGGTTGTATACCATCTAATAAACTTATATGCTTCCTGTTTATGCTTTGAATTGGCGGAAATCCCCAAGATATCTCCGTCAGCTGGAGAGTATGACCCTTTGTCGCTCACTTTATTTTGCGGGAATGGGGCAACTGCTACGTTAAAGTCAGCAGGGAAACGCTCTGATCCTCCAAGTTCTGCGATCATATAGGTACCCGTTACAATCATGCTGACTTGCTGTGTAAAGAATTGATCACGGTAATTCATTTTTTGAGAAATCATTGAAGAATATGGTACTGCTGATTTATCCTCTTTCTCCATTTTCAAACGCATGGCCAACGACTCTTTATATAGTGGACTATCCATATTGGATGACCCATCGGTTTTTAAGAAACCAGCATCTTTTTCTTGGGCTTGCATTTTCAAATTGATATAGTTTGCCCATGCACCTTGCCATGGACCATGAAAATAGGTTCCATATTTCCCGTCTTTAGTCAGTTTTTTAGCATATTCCATATATTCATCCCATGTCCAGCTCTTCGGTACTTCAAGTCCTGCTGCATCTAATTTATCTTTATTTAATAGGACAAACCATGAAACATATTTTCCAGGCAGGCCATAATATTTACCATTGACTATTGGGTCATTTTTATATTCATCTGCAACCTTATATCCGTCTTTTTTAATAAATTCGTCAAGTGGTTCCAGCATTCCTAAATTCACACGCTGAGCATAGTTAGGAGTATTCGTGAACATAATAACATCCATATCTTCTCCAGAAGCGGCAGCTAAATCGATTTTTTTCAATGCTTCTTGTCCATCCTGTTTTTCACTAAGTTGTACAACGTCTACCTTGATATTTGGATATTTTTCTTCAAAAGCTTTGATTGTCCTATCCCATGCGTAACCATCTTCAGTACCATGAGTATAAAATTTAATTGTGACCGGTTCTTCCGTCTTTTGATCCTTTTGCCCCTTTTCACCTGAACTTGAAGATTTTTCCGGCTTGCTGCAGGCAGCCAGAATTCCTAAAACTAAACTGAGGCTTAAAAACAATAATAGTATTTTCTTCATTTTCCCTACCCCCTACTAGTTTATTATATATTTTTTTGATGCTGTGAAACCGAATCAACCTTTAACACCGCCAAGTGCAATTCCTTCAATAACCTGCTTCTGCCCGATAACAAAGACAATAATGAGCGGAAGTATCGATGAAACTGCCGCCGCCATGATCAAGGAATAAAATTCACCATTTAATGATGTGAATTTTTGCATGGCTAATTGGATCGTGTATAATCCATCGGTACGCAAGAAGATCAATGGATTCTGATAATCATTCCACGTCCAAATGAAGCGTAAGATCCCATAGGTGGCTATTGCCGGGCGGACAATTGGAAGGGCGATTGACCAAAATATTCTAAAATGGCCAGCCCCATCAATTTTTGCTGCATCAATATAGTCCGAATGAATCCCCATAAAAAATTGTCTTAACATAAAGGTTCCCAATACGCTAAAGCTCCCTAATAGGATTAATCCGGTATGACTATCAAAAAGGCCTAAATAACGATATAAAATAAACTGAGGCACTAAAATCGACTGCTGCGGTACCATGAAGGTTGTCAACACAATGATGAACAGGAATTTCCCCGCTGGAAAGTTCACTTTTGAAAATCCATAAGCAGCCATCGCGGATACTGTTACAGAAATAAGCGTTGTTATGACCGTGATTTTAATTGAATTCCAATAATATAATGCGAAAGGATATTTACCTAACCAAACTTCTTTATAGTTTTCTATACCGTTCCACCTTTTTGGAATCCACTCGATTGGAAATTTAAACACATCTGCCTCTATCTTAAATGAGGTCGATAGCATCCAAATAAATGGAAGTAAGAAGGCGATGCTTACAATAAAGGAAATAATCGTAATGATGATCTTTCGAATATTTATTTTTTTCTCCATGAATTTTCCCTCCCTTGCCTGAGTTCGTTTTAATAATTCACCCATTTTTTCTGTCCAACCCACTGCACTAAGGTTATGATAAGCACGAAGAAGAATAGGACAACCGCAATCGCGGAGGCATAGCCAATTTTTAAATTAACAAACGCGCTTTCATACAAATGCCATACAAGCATGGTGGTAGAATTAATTGGGCCGCCCCTTGTTAATACAGCAATTAAATCGAACACTTTAAAAGTACCAATGATTCCTGTTATTAATAGAAAGAAGGTTGTCGGTGATAAAACTGGAAGCATAATATGTTTAAATTTATCCCATGCCCGTGCCCCGTCCATATCAGCTGCTTCATAGAGCTCCTTTGGAATCGACTGCAATCCCGCTAAATAGATAATCATGCTAAATCCGATGGATGCCCAAATTTGAATGATCATTACTGAGATTAGCGCGAAATCAGGATCCGCTATCCACGTAGGTGGATTTTCGATACCAAGTGAAAATAACACTTGATTGATTGGTCCCTCAGTCGGATTAAATAGAACCTGCCAAACTACGGCAATGGCGACAATACTTGAAATGTAAGGCATGAAAAAGGCTACTTTAAAATAACTTTTTGCATACACATGTTTATCAATGACGATGGCGATAATTAATGCGAATAGCATGGATAATGGAACTGTCAGTAGAAAGAGTAAATTGTTCACCACCGATTTAAGAAACACTTCATTTTCAAATAAGGCTTTAAAATTATCCAATCCCACAAATTTGATTGATTTAAATCCAACAATGAAATTCCAATCCGCAAAGCTTAATAGAAACGTTGCCAGGATAGGTATAAGCGTTAACACACTCACGCCGATTAACATTGGGGAAACAAACAAAATACCGGTCAAACTCTCTCGTTTTTCGATGGCACTTTTCTTTTTCTTTACTTTCACGCCAACCTCTGCTTTTTCAAGAACTGTTTTTGCTTCAATATTCATATTCCTCACCTCTCCTAATCTGTTTCATCATTCCTTGTTAGTTATTAATAACCCATCGAGGCCTTTCCTTCTTTTGCATTTTCTCTGCACGTATCTCTATTTTTTGAAATAACCGTAAAGTAAAAAATGATATAATACATGCTAAACCACTTGCAAAGAAGAGATATCCCGCCATTGGAAGGAAAACAAATAAAAATAGTAAGGAAGTAATAGAAGTAAGTATCATTAACGTATAAAAGGGATAGGTTATTCCGATAAGAAAAGCCATTTTCATAGCAGTAAACGCCTTCCTGTTTACTTGAAGATAGACTGGAAATACATAAATCAGTGTGATTCCATATAAACAAGCACTACCAATGAGAATCCCTTTAGCGATCATTTCCATGGTACCTGAAAGATAGTTGGTAAATAGCCAATCAGTATAAAAAATAATCGGTATGATCATGAGCACGATTCCTAATCGGTTAGCCCTTCGAAATTCCTCTTTATATACCTTCTTGAATTTATTGAAAACCCTTACATTTTCACCTGCAAGATATCCTTTCATGACTGTAAACATGGCAACTGTTGCCGGAACTATCCCTGCAACTACCAGCCCTGTGACAGTAAACAGAATCCATAGGAGATTAAGATAAAGCAATTTAACAACCCAGTCACATGCAGCATTTACATTATTTAGTAGTCTGGTAGATTCCATCGTTCCTCCCCCATTCATTTGTATTTTTTATTTGTTCAAGTTCAATGACTATATTAATAATTGTATGAAAATTATAAAAATATTCATATAGATTTTTTTTACTCATTTGAAAATATTTTGACATCTTGTAATGTTCTGAAATATATTTCTTTGCAATCATTTTTTAATTTTTGAAAAAAGTTAACAAAACTTTCACTTAGAGAGGCTAAAATCACATATTTTATTTTATAAAATAGACTTGAAAGAAAGGATGTGGCGAATGGCTTATAAACCTCGTATTAGATCTAAAGAATTTTTGATTTTGGGATTTTTAAACACACGAATGACATTGCCGGAGGAAGATAAGCAGCGTATTTTCAGACTGAAAAAGGGGTATGAAGGAGAGGAAATGTTTGATACATTAACGGAGAAACTTCAATGTGAGTGCTATATTTTGAATGATTTGCTGTTTAAGGTGAACAACATGACATTTCAAATTGACACATTAATTATCATTTCTTCCAGAATTTGTTTTTATGAAATAAAAAATAATGAAGATGATTATTTTTACGATTCCGACAAAGATATATTATATAAGAAGCCGCAAAAAGAATATAGTAATCCACTAACCCAATTGAATCGCAGCGAATCCCTGCTCCGTCAATTACTCCAGAATATTGGGTATAACTTTCCTATCGAGGCCCAGGTCGTTTTTATCAATCCTAAATTCACCTTATTCCAAGCCCCCATGGACAAGCCATTTATTTTTCCAACACAAGTAGAAAATTATTTGAAGGAATTTGATTCGACACCATCTCGATTAAACGGTAGGCATAAAATGCTGGCTGATAAGTTGATTTCCCTTCATATAGATAAAAATCCTTATACAACGCTCCCCCCTTATACATATGGGCAAGTACGAAAGGGGATGACTTGTGAAGTGTGCGACTCGTTTTCGATATCAGTACATTGGAAGAAATGTGTGTGTGGTGATTGTGGGCATGAAGAGCTGGTGGGAGCTGCGGTTTTGCGGAATGTAAGGGAAATAAAGCTGCTTTTTCCAGATTTGAAGATTACAACGAGTCTTGTTCATGAATGGTGCGGGGTGGTAGATTCTGAAAAGAGAATCAGAAGAATTCTTAGGAAAAACTTCAAAATTATTGGCAACCGACGATGGGTTTTTTATGAGTGAAAGAGGTAATTTCCTATATCAGTATTTGAAAGGTACTTCTATCGGACATTTTTTCCGGGACTTTCGGAGTTTTGTCCTTTAGAGCCCTTCTATCGGACATTTCTCCCGGGACTTTCGGAGTTTTGTCCTTTAGACCCCTTCTATCGGACATTTCTTCCGAGACTTTCGGAGTTTTGTCCTTTAGACCCCTTCTATCGGACATTTCTCCCGGGATTCTAAAAAAAAGGTCCTCATCGGCTTGATGAAGACCTTTTTTTAAGAAAAGAAAAGGCAGCTATTGGAACAGCTGCCTTTCACTAAACTTAAAACCACTCAGAAAAACCTAATTCTCTTAAGTGCTTAGCAGAGATCTCAAGGCAATCAAACGGGTCACGGCCATACGTGTCATCTTGTTCAACTAAGAAATATTGTGCTCCGCTCTCAAGTCCAGCTTCCACAATTGCTTTGATATTAAGGTTGCCTTCGCCAAGCTCAGCAAATTCAATTGTATTCGTAAAGATATCAAAGAATTTCGCCATATCTTTAAAGTCTACATTGCTTATATCCATTTGACCGATTCGATAATCTTTTAAGTGCAATAATGCGATTCGGCCGGCATATTGTTTAACAAACTCGACAGGATTTTCTCCAGCTCTTTGGATCCAGTGAACATCCAATTCAAAGCCAAGCTTCGATGTATTATTTTTAATGAGATCCAACAGATAGACTCCATCATATTTTTGGAATTCGAGATGGTGAGTATGGTAATACAATTCGATACCGTGCTCAGCTAATTTATGTGCCATTGCTTCTGCTTTTTCAATAAATTCCATGATTTTATCTTTATGACCCATACAGGTTAATGGAAGCATCCCGATGCGTAAGAAGTTACAATCTAGCGCCTTACAATCACTAACAATTTTATCGAAATCACTTGTTAAAGTCTCCCCAGGAGCACCTGGAAGCATTGGCTCTACAGCAGCTGACATTGCAGCAATTTTAATATCAAAGTCTACGCTCGCTCTTCTTAATTCTGAAACATTTTCCGGAGTCATGGGAATTTGCGATACTTCTACCGCATGATAGCCAAGCTCACTAACTTTTCTCATTGTTTCATAGGCACCTAGTTCTTCCACTTTGCCCTTTAGCATCATCATTTGAACACCAATTTTACCTTTTTCCATTGTTTATCCCTCCATTTTGACTGTTTGTTTTAATTCAGAAGACTTGCGAATTGCATCAATCATTTCAATCGAGATCGCTGCATCTTTAGCGTGTACATAGTTGTCAGAATTATCTTCAATACATTGATGGAATAGGTGAATGAGCTTTTGATGGCTTGCACCATAATAAAATTTTGTGCCAGGAAGCTTGGCATCCTCTATTAATTCTTCCTTCTTCCCATCTTCATTTACTCTAGTTAAAATACTATCTTTAATCGTGAATTTTCCTTTTTCAAAAACGACTTGAAGTTCAACGCTTGAATTTACGGCATTTGCATTCGTGGCAAAGAACAAACCAGTGGCACCACTTTCAAATTGAATTCGTGCTGATGCGGTATCTTCCACTTCGATACCATAGTCAAGCAGCTGATCAACGCTGCCGCGGATCGACTCTATCCTTCCGCCAAGTAATTGCATTAAATCCATCGTATGTAGCGCTTGATTGATCATCACCCCGCCGCCGGCATATTTCATTTGTCCACGCCAAGGCTTCGCATCATAATAAGATTTAGGGCGATGCCATGCTACAAGGCCTTTAATCCCTACAATTTTGCCATACTCTCCACTCCCGGCGATTTCTTGAAGCATTTCAAACGACTCATTATATCTGTTTTGAAAGCAAACACAAATCTTTGTTTCGGGATGTCTTTGTTCTAATTCAACGAGCTCAAGAGCCTCTTCCGCATTTAAACCAAGCGGCTTTTCAAGAAATACATGGACACCTTTTTCAACGACTGCCTTTGTTACCGGATTATGCAAATAATGGGGAAGACAGATATGAACAACATCTAATTCTTCTGATTCTAACATTTCTTGATAGTCGGTATAAAAACGTGCTTCCGGGACAATATCCCTAAAACTTTCATCCAAATCACAAACTGCAGTCAGTTCCACATTCGGGTTTGCTTTGATGGCTGGCAGATGGATATTAGAAATGTCTCCCAGCCCAATTAATGCTGCTTTTAACATAAGCTTTTCCCCTTTTTGAAATGAACTCAGGCGCCTTTTTATGCGCGCCCGAGTTCGTTTCATGTGATTGATTACTTTCTAACCGGATATTTACCTTCTTCGGCAATCCGTTTATTTAATTCTTCTAGGAATAAATCTTCATCAAATGGTACTTCGATTTCTTTTCCTAACCAGCTTGATAGGTGCATCGCATTTGCAAGTCTAACCCCATTAATACCGTCGCTTCCTGGTGCTAATAATGGTGTACCATCTACAATCGCTGAAGCAAAGTCCTCTAATACATCAGCGTGCTGCTTACCCCAAACACTTTCGAATTCAATTACTTCTTCAGTGAATATATCACCAGCACCGCCGCCCATAAACAGCTTCATAACATCTGACATATCCATGGAATTGCTCATTTCACTCTCAGATTGTTTCAGGCGCTTGATGGTAATTTTCTTACTATCATCAACTACAATTTTTCCTTTATCGCCATGGATTTCTAAACGGTCTGTCCCTACTACATCGTGTGTCTTCGTTACAAATACACCAGTAGCACCATTTCCATAATCAAATACCGCAGTCACATCGTCTTCAACCGCAATATCTCTTTGATAGCCAAAGTTTAACTTTGCATAAACCTTTTTCGGCATGCCGCAAATCCATTGAAGCAAGTCAATTTGGTGTGGCGCTTGGTTTACAAGGACACCGCCGCCTTCTCCGCCCCAAGTTGCTCTCCATTCACTTTGATTATAGTACCCTTGAGGTCTCCACCAGGTCGTAATAATCCAGTTGGTACTGCGAATGCTTCCAATCTCACCATTATCAATAAGTTCTTTTAGTTTTTTATAAAGTGGATTTGTACGCTGGTTAAAGAAGATTGCAAACTTAAGTTCAGGCTTTGTTGCAGCAAAGTCGTTTAATTCTTTCACTTGTTTTGTATAAACCCCAGCCGGTTTTTCCACTAACGCATGGAGGTTACGTTTTAATGCTTCAATTCCCATTTCTGGATGGAGGTAATGCGGAACAGTTGTAACAACTGCATCAACATCACCACTTTCAAGCATAGTGATATAATTATCGTAGAAAGGAACACCAGGATATTTTTCTTCTGCCACTTGTTTTTTTGCAGGATCAATATCACAAATTGCACCAATCACCATGTTTTTTACTTTGCCTTCGGTGATTAAATTAGCATACATACCACCTTCTGCACCTAATCCAATAATCCCTAATCTTACATCTGCCATAATTAAACTCCCTCGCTTTCAATTTTTTTAAGAATGTCTAAAAGTGCTTCATATTGAAGCTTATAGCCGCCGGCACCATCCAGCCCTTTGTTGTCCTTAATAATCTCGGTTGCGTCTTCAAGCTCTAAGTCCTTTAAAGAATCAAAGAGAACAAGATGTGGTTCAAGAGTTAAAAAGCCTTTGTAGCCGCTCTTAATAAACTGAGCTAATAGTTCGGGTATTTTTCCTTCTCCAGTTCCACAGACAACGTTTTGACTATCCGATGTTACAGCATCCTTTATGTGTATATAAACAATCTCATCTTTTAAGAGATCGTAACACTCCTGTGTATCTTCACCGCACTGTACGAAATTAGCAAAGTCGAAAATCCCTTTAAAGTAAGGTGATCCTACCTCCGTTAAAATCTCATGACAGCGTCTAGCGATATCACCAAAGATATCCTTTTCATTTTCATGCAGTAAAATTACATTGTACTTTTCTGCAATGGCTGCAAATTCCTTTAGCTTGCTAACTACCTCATCACGATACTGATCTGCATCCTCACCCTTAGGAATGTAGAAGCTGAAGATTCTCATATATTTGCAATCGAGCAAGTTGCTAATTTGGCAAAGCGTGTCCAACATCAGCTTTTGCTTGGCAAAGCCTTCTTCATCGTTGATGAATACTTTACCGATTGGTGAGCCGATGGAAGAAACACCAATTCCAGCTTTTTGAAGCCTTGGCTGTACCTTCTCTTTGATTTCATCAACAGTAAAATCACCAATATTTTTCCCATCAATGCCACGTAATGATAGATACCGCATGCCGAGGTTTGAAACAACCTCAAGCTGTGTATCAAAATCAGACGAGATTTCATCTGAAAAGCCAGAAATCAATAAATCCTCATTCATTTATAGAGAATCCTCCTTTGTTGTTGATGTGCTGGATGTAAGTTTATTTTTGCGGTAACGGGATGGTGTTACCCCTACCTTTTCTTTAAAAAAGCGGCTGAAATGGGCAACACTTTCAAAGCCGGCCGCACTTGATACTTCAGCTAAGGTAAGATTTGGTTCCATTTCTAATAAAAACTTCACCTGGTTAAGTCGGCAGCCCATTACATATTCCATCACGGTAAAACCGGTTACTTCTTTAAAAACGTGTGATGTATAATATTTACTTAAATTTAGTTCAGTTGAAATTCGATCCAAGCTAATTTTTTCAGCATAATGGTCATTAATCCATGAGGCAATTGCCTCAGCATGGACTTCCTTTTCTGTTTTATTGCTTGGAACATGTGCTAATTCTTGTTGACTCATTTTATAAATTCTTAAGAGTAATTGTACTAATTCAAGCTTGACCTCAGTCTCTAACAGGTCATTCTTTATGCCTGTCCGCTGTATTTCTTCATCCTCTTGTGCCAGCAATCCGGCAATTTTTTTCATCTGGCCATCAATATATTGGCCTGATTCATTGTAACCCGTTCGTAATAGGTAATTGTTGAGCTTTTTAAATGGATCTAATAAATCAGGGATCCCAAGTACAGAGGCAATTTCAGCCATCCATGCTGGTGAAAAGTGAATCATACTTCTTGTATAAGTGCTCTCTATGTTCGGGTTCGGTTTATGCAATGTCATGCCATCCAATAGGATAATATCTCCCGGATGCAATTCATAAATTCGATTACTGATTAAATACTTACAATCTCCTCCGCAAAAGAAATAAATTTCATATTCATGATGGGAATGAAATTGAATGGAATAGGAATCTACTCCTTGGACTCTGTATAATGCTGTAATCCAGTTATCCATCTTTACTTGATTCATAACACCAACCCTTCTAAGTAAGCGTTATCAAACCTTGATATAATTTTAATCCTTCTGTACTTAAAAAGCATTCTCCATGAATGCTCATTTTATTTATAAATTTGACTGATATTGCTTTTTGGAATGAAATCTAAGGCAATTATTTCAAAAAAAAGAGACAAAACCAGCCCTTTCATGGAAAGTTTTGTCTCTTATAAGGAAAACAGGTGAAGCTTACTCCATCCAGTTAGTATGGAATACCCCTTCTTTATCAACTCGTTGATACGTATGTGCACCGAAATAGTCACGCTGTGCTTGCAATAGGTTTGCAGGAAGCGTTTCAGTGCGATAGCTGTCATAATATGCAATTGCGCTTGCAAATGAAGGCACTGGAATTCCGCGCTCAATCGCAACAGCCAACACTTGGCGTAGTGCGGATTGATAGCCTTCAACAATTTCCTTAAAGTATGGATCTAATAATAGATTCGCTAATTCTGAATCACGGTCGTAGGCATCTTTAATTTTTTGTAAGAATTGAGCACGAATGATGCAGCCGCCGCGGAAAATCATCGCGATATTTCCGTATTGAAGATTCCAATCATATTCTTCAGATGCCACACGCATTTGGGCAAAGCCTTGTGCATATGACACAATTTTGCTCATATATAATGCTTTACGAACGGCTTCAATTAATTCTTCTTTATTTCCTTCAAATGGTTTTACAGCTGGGCCATTTAATACTTGACTAGCTTTAACACGTTCTTCTTTCATTGCTGAGATAAAACGGGCAAAAACTGATTCTGTGATGATTGGAAGAGGTACACCTAAATCTAAGGCATTTTGGCTTGTCCATTTACCTGTACCCTTTTGGCCAGCAGTATCTAAAATCAAATCAACCAATGGTTTACCTGTTTCTTCATCCACTTTTGTAAAAATATCTGCAGTGATTTCAATTAAGTAGCTGTCAAGTTCACCTTTATTCCATTCAGCAAAAACATTATGAAGTTCTTCTGTACTTAATCCAAGCACATTCTTTAAAATAAAGTATGCTTCACAAATTAATTGCATATCGCCATATTCAATGCCATTATGAACCATTTTCACATAGTGACCGGCACCATTTGGTCCAATATACGTACAACATGGATCTCCTTCAACTTTCGCCGAAATCGCCTCTAATATTGGCTTTACTAAATCATATGCTTCTTTGTTACCGCCAGGCATAATGGAAGGTCCTTTCAATGCCCCTTCTTCACCGCCGGAAACACCAGTGCCGATAAAATGGAACCCTGCATTTGCTAGTTCTTTATTACGTCTAATTGTATCTTGGAAGAAGGTATTACCGCCATCAATAAGAATATCGCCTTCTTCAAGGAATGGTTTTAATGAATCAATCGTTCCATCTGTTGCATTACCAGCTTTAACCATCAATAAAATTTTACGTGGTTTTTCTAACGAATTAACAAATTCCTCAACGGTACGGGCACCGACAAAGTTTTTACCTTCTGCTTCGTTCTTCAAAAACGCCTCTGTTTTATCATATGAACGGTTAAAAACGGCAACCGAATAGCCGCGGCTTTCAATATTTAAAGCAAGGTTTTTTCCCATTACCGCTAGACCAACTACACCAATTTGTTGTTTTGACATTTTATATCCCTTTCCTTTCTAAAATCAATATTACCTATTCTAACCTATTTTTGATCTTAATTCATATAATTAAACACTTATTTTACCTATGTAATCAAGGGGGAGAAACCTCAATGTAGTTCTCCCTGTCATTGCAAAGCCATTATCTTTCTAAAAAGAATTTTTCGGCATTATGATAGCAAATGTTCCGTACCATTTGCTCCATATGCTTCATGTCATTTGGCGCCAAGCCTTGCTCTACCCATCCACCTAGAATGTTACATAGAATGCGACGGAAATAGTCATGACGTGCATAGGATAGGAAACTGCGCGAATCAGTCAGCATACCAATAAAGTGGCTGAGTATGCCAACATTAGCAAAGTCCTTCATTTGTCTTTCCATGCCATCAATATGGTCTAAGAACCACCAGCCAGAGCCCAGTTGGACTTTTCCTGGAATACCTTCTTCATAGAAGTTCCCCATCATCCCAGCTAGCACGACATTATCTTTTTGATTTAAGTTAAATAATACTGTTCTTGGTAAGGCATTTTCCTGATCAAGTGCATCAAGGAAGCGGGACAAGCCTTCAGCCATATTCGCTTCGCCAACAGAATCAAAGCCAGTGTCAGGGCCAATAAGCTCTTTCATTTTTGTATTATTGCTTCTCATAGCACCCATATGCAGCTGCATAACCCATTGTTTTTCAGCATACATTTTCCCTAATTCTTTCAAAACAAAAATACGATACGCAACTAATTCTTCGTTTGTAAGTTGCTCCCCGCTTAAACGTTTATTGAAAATGGCTTCAACTTGATTTTTCGTTGTTTCCACATACTCCATTTTTTGAATATCATGGTCCGAAGCTCGGCCGCCATTTTCATGGAAATAATCAACCCGCTGTTTAAGCGCAGCTAAAAATCCATCTAATGTATCTGCCTTTATACCTGAAACCTGAGCTAGCTTTTCAATCCAGCTAGTGAAAGTAGGACGATCAATGAAAAGAGCACCATCAGGACGGAATGTTGGAGCAATCATTGTCTTAAAAGAATCATCATTTTTTAATAATTGATGATATTCAAGGGTTGAAATCGGATCATCTGTTGTACCAATAAACTTCACATTAGATTTTTCAATAAGAGCTCTTGCACTAAATTCAGGTGTTTGTAATTTTTCATTGCATTCATCCCAAATTTCTCGAGCTGTTTCCGGACTTAGTAATTTATCAATGCCGAAATACATTTTCAGTTCTAATTGTGCCCAATGATAAACAGGATTTCCGATTAAATGAGGCATGGTTTCTGCCCAAGCTTCGAATTTCTCCCAATCAGAAGCATCACCGGTAATGTATTTTTCCGCTACACCATGCATCCGCAGTGTCCGCCATTTATAATGGTCTCCCCCAAGCCAAATTTGGGTAATATTTTCATATGACTTGTTTTCCCATACTTCCTGTGGATTTAAGTGGCAATGGAAATCAAAAATTGGCGCCTCGGCTGCCGCATTTTCATATAGTTGGATTGCTGCGTCTGTGTTTAGCAAAAAGTGTTTGTCTAAAAAGGACTTCATCAAAATTCCTCCCGATTTACTAAAATAATTACAATTTATCATACTTTCCTGTAAACCCTTTCAATGCATTTAAAAAAATATAAAATTGCTCTTTTCTTTTAATTTGTTTAATAAACAAATTAACTATATTCCTACCATATCATGTTTAGTATGTTTCGTCAATTGACAGTTTATGAATTAATTTAATTATACTAATCCATGCCTGTCATTACCTGTTATAATAGAAGAAGATTGTTAGAAGGGGTACTTCGCCAATCTGCGAGTCCCTAAGATAGGAAAGTTTCCTTTCCTATCTGCTTAGAAATGGAGGATAAGAATGGTTACCGGTGATGCGGCTTATATAAAAAAAATTAATCGCTCTTTAATCATCCGAGAAATTGTAAAAGAAGGAATGATTTCAAGGGCTGACTTATCGAAGGTCACTGCCCTGACACGAGCAACGATTTCAGCACAAGTAGCAGACTTACTAGATGAAGGATTAATTATCGAAACACAACTAGAGCATAATCATGTAGGGCGGAAGCCTATCATGCTGTCATTAAACGGACAAGCTGGCTATGCGCTTGGTATTGACCTCGATTATGGTCAACTTTCATTTACCCTTTCCAATCTTCTTGGTCAGCCTATTTCTTCTACTACTATTGAAATAGATACTACAGACTATTTTAAGATTCTGCACCTTTTAATGGAGCAGATTCAAAAATACAGATCTGCGTACACAGACAGCCAATACGGGATTGTTGGAATTGTCATAGCTATTCATGGCCTTGTCGCAACAGACGAAATTGTTCATTATGTACCAAGGTTTAACTGGCATGACGTACACTTAAAGAATGATTTAGAAAAGGTACTGGGCATCAATATTTATCTTGAAAACAATGCGAATCTTTCTGCCTTTGCCGAGAGAGTGTTTGTTCACCATGAGACGAATAATCTTTTATGTGCTACCCTCTATTCCGGTATTGGTCTTGGGATGATGATGAACAGCGAATTTTTTCGCGGCCACGACGGGTATGCAGGTGAAGCTGGTCACATGATTATTATGCCAGGTGGAAAGCCCTGTAATTGCGGAAACAAAGGTTGCTGGGAAAAGTATGCCTCCGAATCAAGCATTTTTGAATATCTTTCTGAAAAAAGAAAGATTAAGAATCTTACCTATGAACAAATTCAAGGATGGATTGATGAAGGTGACGAAGAAGTACACGAATTGCTAGAGCAATTCATTTACTACCTTTCAATTGGATTAAATAATATGATTAACATGTACAATCCAGATGTACTTGTATTGGATAGTGAATTGCTACGGATATATCCGAACTCTTTGGATAAGATTAATAAAAATCTCCATTCTTCCATCAGCCACTATCGGGAATTATTGATATCCTCGATCGGGAAAAAATCCTGTGGTCTTGGAGCATGCGCACTAGCTATCAAATACTTCCTTGAGGTGCCGATGTTGAATTTTTATTACAATGAGCAAAAGGAGAAAAATGTAAGCGTCATCAACTAGTCTATTTATTTTAAAATGAAAGAACCCCCTAAAGCTGTAAGCTAATAGGGGGTTCTTAGTTTTTTCTATGAAGTTTTATTTTTGAGACTTTCTCATTTCAGCTAAATCAACAGTAAGTTGATTTGTTCGTTTCTTATTTAATGGATACAAGAAAACTAAAATTAGGAAAATCACGGCTAGGATCACTGCTGGTACTAAAGTACCGAGTGTATGAATACCTTGTAATGCTTCATGACTTTGCGAATGACGAGTTGCGTCGTATCCAACTGCTGCAATCGCAATACCACCGATACCGCCAGCAAGTGCTTGACCTAATTTACGAGCAAACGAATATATAGAATAAACGGTTCCATCTTCTCGTAAACCGGTTAAATATTCATGAAAATCAATGACATCTGTTACGAATGCCCAAACTACTAGATTAAAGAATGCGTATCCAAACATTGCAAAAGATAAAATGGCTATAAATTGAGTGGCATTTAAGTTTGGTAAGAAGTACAAAAGAAGATAGACAACGGCTGCAAGTAATAAACCTGCTGCAGCTGTTTCCTTTTTACCAAATTTCGCTACTAATGGTTTTATTGCCGGCATAGCAATAAACACTGTAACCGTTTGAATGAGTCCGACCATACTTAATGCTGCTGCGTTACTAAAATAATCTTTAAACAAATACACATTAACAGCACCGATAAGCATAAAGCACATCATAAAAGCTAGCGAAGCGATTAGGATCCACATTAAAGGTTTGTTTTTCACAAGACCTTTTACTGTTTGACCAAAATTAGCCTCTTGCTCCTTCGTTTTAGTTGCAATCACACGCTCAGTTGAAAGTTTATAACATGCCATGTAACAAGATAGAGAAAGTACACCGAAGATAACGGCTGCTAAGAGAAAATGGTTGGCATCTGCCTTATTGTCAACAAACACAACCAATGGGCCAACGACATTAATGATTAATCCTGCTAACGATGAACCCAATGTTCTGAAAGTAGATAACGTTGTTCGTTCAACCGGATCACTTGTAATAACAGACGCCATTGAGCCATAAGGAATATTAACTGTACTATAAAAGGTACCCCATAAAATGTAAGTGACAAAGGCATATGCTAGATAAAACCCATTAGACATGCCTGGAATGTGTACGAACATTAAAACACCTGTAATAACTAGTGGAAAGGACATTCTAAAAATCCAGGGTCTGAATTTACCATTTTTCCCCGATTTCCTTGTATCAATGAAGCGGCCCCAAGTAACATCTGCTACCGCATCCCATAACCTGGCAACTAAAAAGAGAATTCCCACTGTTGCTGCACTAATACCGAAAACATCCGTATAGTATACCATTAAGAATGAACTAACTAGCATAAAAAAGAAATCATTTCCAAAGTCACCAAATAAATAACCCATTTTATCTCTCATACCAAATTTTCTGTGCTCAGCAGTTGAAGCCCCTGATTCTACTGGTTCTAATTTCCTAGCTGTTTCACCCAATTTAAACCCCTCCATCACTTATGTTTTGCTTTAGCAAAAAACAACAATAATTCCTTCCAAGGGATAAAGGCCTACAAATGTATGTCTTATTTCCTCATCAGTTTTCTAATATTCTGCCTCTTGAAATCCTTTTCAAAACAAGATAAAAGATAAATTTATTCTAGAGTTTGAAGCGATTTCATTTAATTTGTTTAGTAAACTAACTAATTAGTACATAAACAGATTACCACCTTCGACATTATTCGTCAATAAATTTTGTAAGCGGTTATCTTAAAAAATTATGCCATTTTTGAGAATTTCTTATAAAGATAAAAAGCCCCGATCTCATTTTCATGAGTATCGGGGCTGTCATTATTGTATTGTGTCCTAACTAGGATCAATAAAGTAGTATTTAGTTTTGTACCTTTCTTCTTTCAGCTAAATCAGCAGTAAGCTGCATGGTGCGTTTTTTATTTAATGGATAAAAGAATACCAAGATTAAGAAAACAACAAGGAGAATCACGGCAGGTACTAACGTTGCCAGTGAATGAATTCCAGACAGCGCCTCTTGTGTTTGTGATTGGCTTGTTGAGTTATACCCAACTGCAGCAATCGCATAACCGCCAAGACCACCCGCAACAGCTTGACCTACTTTACGAGCAAATGAATAGATAGAGTATACGGTTCCATCTTCTCGCAAACCAGTTAAATATTCATGATAATCAATTACATCTGTTACGAATGCCCAAATCACTAGGTTAAAGAAGGAGAATCCAAACATTCCAACAGCTAATACACCGGTAAATTGACCTGCAGTTAAGTTAGGTAAGAAGTACAATAGTGTATATACAATGATAGAGAGGAATAGTCCTCCAGATGCTAATTCCTTTTTACCAAACTTAGCTACTAACGGTTTAACCATAGGCATAGCAATGATTAAAGCAACAGTCTGTATAAGACCTACCATACTTAATGCCTTCGCATTGCTGAAATAATCTTTAAATAAGTAAACGTTTACTGTCCCCACAAGCATGAAGCATACCAAGAAAAGTAATGAGGCAACTAAAATCCAAAGCAATGGTTTGTTTTTTCCAAGGCCCTTTACTGTTTGCGCAAAATTTCCTTTTGGTGTTTCAGATTCAGGAGCAACGATTCGTTCAACAGTTAATTTATAACAAGCCATATAACATGTTAGTGAAAGAATACCGAAAATAATGGCACCAAGAATAAAACGATTTGCATCAGCCTTATTATCTACAAATAAAATTAATGGGCCTGCAACATTGATAATTAATCCCGCTAACGCACCGCCAAGTGAACGGAAGGTTGATAAAGTTGTCCGTTCGACAGGATCTGACGTCATCACAGATGCCATTGAACCGTAAGGAATATTTACAGTACTATATAAAGTTCCCCATAAAAGATAGGTTATAAATGCATAGGCTTCATAAAATCCAGTAGACATCCCTGGAATATGCACGAACATTAATACACCCACGATTACAAGGGGGAAAGACATTCTAAAAATCCATGGTCTGAATTTACCGTTTTTCCCGGCCTTTCTAGAGTCAATGAAACGTCCAACAGTAACATCCGCAATGGCATCCCACAAACGTGCAACTAAAAAGAGAGTTCCTACAAGCGCTGGACTAATATGATAAACATCTGTATAGAAAACCATTAAGAACGATGCTGCTAAAATAAAGAAGAAATCATTTCCCCAGTCACCAAACATATAACCCAATTTATCTCTCATTCCAAAGGGACGGACAGTATTTCCAATGATAGATGTTGATGAAGTATCTAATTTTTTTGCAGGTTGACCCATTTTTTACCCCTCCAATTGATTAGCTGTAAATGAAAGATTTCTCCCACAAATACGCCTTCTTTTTCTTTTAATTTTCTTTTGTTTTAAACATGTAAACCTTTTCACTTACGTTTAAAAAAAATCATTTCCCAACTCGAGTATGGATTTATATTCCATTAATTTGTTTATTAAACTTACAAATTAATTTGTAAACTTAGAATATCACCCTTCTTTCTATTCGTCAACAACTTTTTGTAAGCGCTAATATAAAAAGTTTTTTGAATTTAAAACTCAGCTTTTAAAGGAAAAGGAAATAAACAAAGGGATGTTAAATCGTAGAAACTTACCACGACAAACATCCTTTATTTCTTAAATGGTAAAAAGTTCACATTATTTCGAATATTAATCTTCCCTATTTTGAGTTTTGTCAGCTGTTTTCCCTTCCATTATCACACGATCAATATCCAAATATGGTTTACCTCGAATTGCCTCGTTTGTAACAATCTTTATTGTTTCTTTCTTCTTTTCCTTCATCAATCCTTACCTCCAAAGTTTACTTTTGTAATTATTTTGTCCTTTTTTTTATGATTAACTCAAATCAAGTACAAAAGTCACTTAATGTTCAAGAACTTCACCTTTTGTTCATCTTTGGGTAAAAAGATCTCTTCTATAATTAATACATTGGATCAAAAATAAATTGATGGGTTGTGTTTGAATGGAAAGATTGCTTTATGTGACGGCAAATCCAAAAGGCCTTGAGAAATCAAAAGGGTTACAAATTGGGGAGGCTTTTCTTGAAGCTTTTAAGCAGGATCGTCCAGACGTTGAAATAAAGAAAATGGATTTGTTCACTCTAGATTTTGCCCAAATGGACGCAGACCTAGTTTCTGCAAGGGGAAAATTAGCTGGTTACGGCTATACCTTGGATCAATTGACAGATACAGAACGAGAAAAAATCCTAAAAATGCTTGCTCTTGCTGATGAATTTATAACATATGATTATTATGTTTTTGTGTCTCCAATGTGGAATTTGAGTTCACCTGCGGTATTAAAGGCCTTCCTCGATAATTTATTTGTATCTGGAAAGACTTTTGCTCACACTCCTAACGGGCCAAAAGGGCTTTTAGTGAATAAGAAAGCCATCCATATCCAAACAAGAGGTGGGCAATATACAGGGACTCCGCTACAGGAAATGGAATCAGGCGACCGCTATTTAAATATCGCCCTAAGCTTCCTGGGAATAGAGGTAATGGATACAGTAATCGCGGAAGGTTTTGATTTATATCCGCAAAAGATACCTGAAATTATCGAAAGGGCAAAAGAAGATGCCAGACTTGCTGCTAAAGAAATAGCAAAGGCGAAAGCCTTTCAAATATAAAATGAAAGGTAGAGAAAGCTTCTTCTTAAGGAAGCTTTTTTCACTTCCACATTAATTTACCTTTCTGACTTTGTCAAAAATAACAAATACATTGTATAATGGATAGTATTGCATATTGACTTTCATTTCTATCCCAGGAGAAAATACATGTTCAGAGATTTTGTTTCAAATGCCACATTATTAATTGCTTCCTTTTCTATTATGGGAATGATCTTTAAGAACAAGCCCTTACAATATTCCTCACCAATTTCAACAAAACTATACTGGGGTCTTTGTTTTGGGTTTCTAGGAAATATTTTAATGATGTTTAGTATTCAAGTTAGTTCAACCATCATTGCAGACCTAAGGCATCTTGCCATTGTTATTGCAGCCGCCTTTGGTGGTTTTATCCCGGCACTCATTGCGGCATTTCTTATTGCACTTGGAAGAATAATTCTTTTTGGCTTTAGTCAAACATCCCTACTCCCATCTATTAGTGCACTGCTCATTGGGATCTTTTGCGGCGTTATCTCAAAAGTTAACATAAATCGAACCACAAAGGCTTTTATCATGAATTTAATTGGATTATTCATTATATCCACCATCTTTATCATAAGGATTGACGATTTCCAAATCCTCAAGAATTTGTTAACTCTGCATTTTCTAATCTCTTTACTTGGAGGGTTTATTGCTTATCATTTTTTTGTATTTGTTGTTGATTCAAATGAAGCGCATATACAGGTAAAACAAAATCTTATCAAATTAAAAGAAACTGAGGAACGGTTTCGCTTAATAGCTGAATATTCCAGCGATATGATTACCATGCACAATGAAAAAACGGAGTATATTTATATTTCACCGGCAGTGGAGGAAATTATTCATTTTGAATATCCAGAACTATTAGGGGAAAAAATGGAGAACTTTATTCATTCCGATGACATTGAGCGTACTAATGAGATGTTTGCAAAGGCACTCTGTGATGGTGTTGCTGAATGTACTTATCGATTCCGTACAAAGTCTGGGGATTACGTCTGGATTGAATCTAAGCTAAAAAGCGTTCATTTCCAAGAAGACGGTAGTAAAAAGGTCATCATTGTTTCAAGAAATATTACCGAACGGAAACTTACTGAAGAAAAATTACATGAGGCAAATGAGCTGTTAAATCGTCTTTCCTATATGGATGGTTTAACAGGGATTTCAAATAGGAGATTTTTTGATGAAACCCTTAAGAAGGAATGGTCAGAATCATTAGTTTTACAGGCACCTTTAACCCTAATTATGTTCGATATTGACTATTTTAAAAAATATAATGATACATACGGTCATCTTACCGGAGACTTTTGCTTACAATCAATTGCTCAAGCAATAAAGGGGTTGATTTCAGAGGCATCAGGGTATACCCTATGCCGTTATGGCGGGGAAGAATTTGCCCTTATCTTGCCATCCACGACAACAGAAGGTGGAATGAAAATGGCTCACACTATTCAACGGACAGTGCAATCTCTTAAAATTCCCCATATTAGTTCTGAAATCGCAAATATTGTCACATTAAGTATCGGACTTGCGTCAATGGTTCCTACTTCAACCTCAAAGCCGCATCTGTTAATTAAAGAGGCAGATACTGCTTTATATTTATCTAAAACAAACGGCAGGAATACCATTTCAACAAATTTATAAAATATGGAAGGATCCTAAATGGCAATCCTTCCTTTTTCTATTTCATGTATTTTGCCGAACTCCCCCCTTTTCCAAATATTTCGCAAATTTTGTTGTAACTTGTGGAATTTCCATGTAAAATTTTCCTATAAGCCCAGTAAATCTTGGCATGGAACGCTAAACAAGTTTTGGATGGTGAAGAAAATGGAAATTACGAAACACCTTTTCTTAAATCTCTCCCTTTTTATCATTCTTCTATTTTTTTGTTTGATATTTCTCGAAAAGGGTAAATTTACCTTATCTAAATCTTCATTAAACATTATTTTTATTGCAACTTTATGGCTTTGTATTCAGTTCTCCTATAACCCCGTTCCATTTTCCAGGTATGATTTAAGGATTATACCCTTAGTCCTTGGCGGGCTTTATGTTGGAATAGGTCCAATTCTTATTTTTGCTTTACTTATTTTAAGAGTTCTCTACGGATTGGATATAGGCTTTATAGAAACAGCTATCCTTTATATACCATTTGCCGCTGTTCTTTGGAAATTACATCCATGGTTTTTGAAACAATCCCCTGAAAGAAGGATTTTTGTAACAGTCTGTTTGGGGATGATCCTTGCTATTTTGACTGTGTTTGGAATGAGTCTCTCGCAAAAACACTCAAACCTGTTTGATGCTTGGTTTGCCTATCTTGTTATTCCTTCACTCGGAATTGGCATCATTTCGTACGGGATTGAATTTGTTAGAAAAAATAATGAAATGCAGCAGCAACTGATTAAAGCGGAGAAATTAAAGGCGGTCGAACAAATGGGGGCTGCTATATCCCATGAAATTCGCAATCCTTTAACCGCTGCCAGCGGATTCGTTCAGCTTCTGCAGGATGACTACCTTTCAAGGCAAAAGAGAAAAGAATACTTATCCATCGTTAAAGAAGAATTAAATTCCGCTGAAAGGGTCATTCAGGATTACTTAACCTTTGCAAAGCCATCTTTGGAGACGTATGAGGAACTGAATGTAAAAAGTGAACTCCGGCAAATCATCAATATCCTTCAACCCTTAGCAAATCAAAATTCAGTGGAAATTATTACTGACTTTTCTGTCATCGGTTTTATTAAGGGGGATGGACAGAAGTTCCGCCAATGCTTCGTGAATGTGCTCAAAAATGCCATTGAATCGATGCCCTCAGGGGGTTATTTAACGATTTCAACCGAATTTACCCAAAGCTTTGTAACCATTAAGGTGGAAGATACAGGTGTGGGAATGACAAATGAGCAATTGGATCGATTAGGTGAACCTTTCTATTCCACAAAAGGGAAAAAGGGAACCGGGCTCGGCATGATGGTCGTATATAGTATAGTCCGAGCAATGGATGGGTCAATTTGGGTAGAGAGTGAAATAGGCAAGGGTACAACCTTTCTTTTTGAATTTCCAACGATTACTGCAATCATGAAAAAGGAACAAACCATCAGAGCTTAGGCTTCTGTTGGTTTGTTCCTTTCTGGTTATTTACCTATAAACATTTGTGACCAATTCTTCCCTGCTTCTTCAAATCCAACCCCAATATTTGTATATTTTGAACTAAGAATATTAGCCCGATGTCCTTCGCTGTTCATCCAGGCAGTTACAACTTCTTGAGGTGTTCTTTGCCCTTGAGCAATATTTTCTCCAGCAGACTTATATGTTACTCCAAAATCTCTCATCATATCGAACGGGGATCCATAAGTAGGACTTGTATGTGAAAAATAGTGATTTTGCTGCATATCCACAGCTTTCTTTTGAGCAACCCCGCTTAACTGTGTATCAGCTTTTAATGCCGGGAGTCCATTCTTACTCCGCTCTGCATTTGTTAAATTAATTACTTGCTGAACATATTGACTTACATTCCCAGTCGTTGGGGCATTATTTTGTTTCGGAGCCGCCGGTTTTGGTGTTGGTGCCGGTTGTGCCTTCTTCGGAACCGGTGCTGGTTTTGCCTGTTTTGGAACCGGTGCTGGTGCCACAGGCTGCTGCGGGGCAGGAGCTTGTACATTTGGAACCGGGTTTTGCTGCCCAATATTTGGCAGTGATTGTTGGATATATGGTTGTATCTGTTGGGTTATCCAATCCCCTTGTTTAGGATTGACCCGGATAAACTGATATTTTGCATCTTGGATTAATACCGCTCTGGTATGAGGATATTGATCACTATTCAAAGTTGTTTGATACGCAGAAATCGTGTCTCGATTATTTTTTCTATTTTTATTCCGATCATTAAACCAATTTAAATCACTTTCACTGTTATTGCGATTTGTATAATCCTCAGTAAGCAGACCATTGTGGTCGATACCGTCATCTCTGCCATTTCGCATATCAATAAAATGGTTATTCCTGTTGGCTGTATTCATGCCTACCCGATCAATGGTATTGTCATTTATATGATTATTGTCATTGTTATTACAAGCAGCAAGTCCCATTGTTAGAACAGCTGTTAATAGTAACCCAACCGGTTTTTTTATCAATTGTAAAACCCCCTTTTGAAAAAATCATCTTGCCTTCTTATTTTGATTTTTTCGGGGGAAGTTATAAGTGGTAATATCCGACTAAAATAGTTATCGTTTCATTTGAATCATAAATTTATAACGATCCGCACGGTAAACTGATTTCACAAATTCTACGGGAGTGCCATCATTCAAAAAGGTATTTTGTTGGATGTGCATCACAGGTGCCCCTTTTGGAATATTTAAAAGCTCTGCCTCATCTTGACTGGCAATTGATGACTCAATAATCTGTGAAGCACTTTCGATTCGTAAGCTTAATTCGCCTTCAATATATCCATAAAGCGATTGATTAACAATTTCTTCTGTTAATCCCATAATAAGGTCCGATGAAAGATAATTCGTTTCCAATGCCATTGGGACACCATCTGCTAAACGGATTCGTTTAATTTCATAAACGAGTCCATTTTCAGAAATCTTTAATTGACCAGCAATCTGACTTGTAGCTGGAATAATTTCAAACCTAACAAGAATGCTCTCAGGGTTAAGTCCTCTTGCTTTCATGTCTTCGGTGAAGCTTGTAAGCCCCTGCAGTGGCTGTTCAATTTTTCGCTCCGCTACAAAAGTGCCCTTTCCTTGGAGCCGGAATAAATACCCTTCATTCACCAGCTGGGTAAAAGCTTGTCTGACTGTCATCCGGCTAATTTGATATTTCTCAGCATATTCTCTTTCTGGTGGAAGGGCATCACCTGGACACAATTCACCATTATCAATTAATCCTTTAATGTGTTCCTCAAGCTGATAATAAAGTGGAATGGGGGAATTTTTGTTTATCATTCTCCTTACATGCACCCTTCTAATTTAACTGTGAATTCTCAAACCCGAAACTGCCGATTTTTCAGCAATAATTGTAACATATGGGTGATTTTTCAGCGCAGAAGCTGGAAAACCTTCTGTAATATTTCCATTTAAAAGCCTGCTCATTGCTTCTTTTTTTGTCTCTCCAGAAACTAATAGTAGAATTTCTTTACTTTTCATTATGGTTGAAATCCCCATTGTTATTGCCTTTGTGGGCACTTCTTCAATTCGATTAAAGTACCTTGCATTTGCCTTTATTGTCGAAGGAGCCAATTCAATGACATGTGTTTGAGAGCTAAAAGCTGTCCCAGGTTCATTAAATCCAATATGACCATTGCTACCGATACCAAGAATTTGCAAATCAACCCCGCCATTTTTGACAATTAATGATTCATAACGAAGACATTCTTCCTCAACATCTTTACTATTTCCTTGCGGAACAAATGTGTTATTTTTATTGATATCAATATGATTAAACAACTGCACATCCATAAAGTAGCGATAGCTATTTTTATTTTCACCTGAGAGACCGATGTATTCATCTAAATTGAATGTGGTAACGTTTCGATAGGAAGTCCCATTTTCCTGATAATCTTCAATTAATTTCTTGTAGGTTCCGACAGGGGTTCCCCCCGTTGCAAGCCCCAGTTTGATCTTTGGATTTTGACAAACCTTTTCAATAATATATTCAGCTGCTTTCAGACTCATTTCTGTATAATCCTTCACTTCAATAATTTTCATGATTAGTTTTCCTCCCTTTTATAGGCAAGTATCCCCCGGCAAAATGTCATAAAGACATCCATATTCTCATCAAGGATGACTAGATCTGCATCCTTCCCAACAGCGATACTTCCTTTTCTGTCATACACATTTAATTGCTTCGCCGGATTGACTGAAGCCATTTCGATGGCTTCCCCTAACGAGCATCCTGTATAGGATAAAATATTTTTTACGGCATGCCCTAATTTTAAAATGCTTCCTGCAAGTGTCCCGTCAGCAAGAACTGCTTTTCCATCTTTTACGGTCACTTCTTGACCACCCAGGTCATACATACCATTCTTCAAGCATTTAGCCCGCATGGAATCAGTGATTAAAATTAAACCATCGCTATGTTTGTTTTTGAAAGCAAGATTTACCATCTCCGGATGAACATGAACCCCATCAACAATGATTTCCGCTTTTAATTCTTTTCGTAAAAATGCCGCACCCACGACACCAGGTTCACGGTGATGCAGTCCTCTCATTTGATTAAAGAGATGTGTTACATGGTTCGCACCTGCTTCAATAGCCTCTCCTACTTGTTCAAAGGTTGCATCCGTATGACCGATTGATGCGATAATACCATGCTCCTTTAAGTAGCGAATCATCGCTAATCCACCAGGCTGCTCCGGGGCAAGCGTCACCAGTTTTATTGTCCCACGGGAAAGTCTTTGCCACTCTTTGAATAATGGGAGATTAGGATCGACAATATGCTGTATTGGCTGTGCTCCTGCTTTTTTGGCATTTACAAACGGCCCTTCAAGATGAAGACCTAGTATTTCCGCTTTTCCATATGCTGGCTGGGTTTCAATATATTCACCGGCATTTAGTAATGCCTTTTCAATTTGTTTACCTTCTTGGGTCATTGTGGTAGCTAAAAAGCTTGTTGTCCCTTCTTTTGGCAATGCTGCAACAATGGTATCCAAAGCCTCTTTGGTTCCGTCCATTGTGTCAGCACCATTTACACCATGTATATGGACATCAATAAAACCCGGTACTGCATGAAACTGAGCGGGAACTTCCATTACCTTAAAGTTCTCCTCATGGACAAGTTCCTCTAATGTGCCGAATTCTGCAATTTTTTGATCTTTTATTTTTATATACCCATTATCGATGATCTTGCCTTCGGAATAAATTTGAATACCCTTAAGTAAAATATGATTATATGCTTGAATCATCTTCAATTACTTCCTTTCAGGTTATATCTTTATATTATACCTAAGAAGTATAGTTGTCTATACCAATTTAGTGAATAGAAAAAATCGACAGGCACCGAGTCCTGTCGATATTTTTAGGCATATAATGTTGACTCTTCCTGTTGAAAGAAGCTCTTCATTGCATGAAATACATCTGCTTTTTGCTTAAGAATATAATACCGGAAATTTTCATCCTTGATGTTCTTGTAAGCTGACATTAAGGTAGAATGTCTGTTGTACTGATTGACCTCTCCATAGCCAAACATATTAGATACCTTCATTAGCTCCTCTACTAGCTTCACACAACGGGCGTTATCCGATGTGAGATTATCACCGTCTGAAAAGTGGAATGGGTAGATGTTGAACTTTCGCGGATTGTATTTAGTGTCAATGATCTCCAGGGCTTTACGGTATGCGGATGAGCATATAGTTCCACCGCTCTCACCTTTCGAGAAAAAGTCTTCCTCCGTAACTATTTTCGCCTCGGTATGGTGAGCGATAAACTCAATTTCAACTGTCTCGTATTTTGTTCTTAAAAACCGGGTCATCCAGAAGAAAAAGCTACGTGCCATATATTTTTCCCATATTCCCATACTTCCACTAGTGTCCATCATCGCAATCACAACAGCTTTCGAATCAGGCTTCACCACTTCGTTCCATGTCTTAAATTTCAAATCCTCTTTATAAATTGGGTGGAATGCCGGCTTTCCAGTCATGGCATTTCGTTTAAAAGCAGACATCATCGTCCGTTTTTTATCAATGTTCCCCATTAATCCTGTTTTTCTAATATCGTTGAATTCAATATTTTCAACAAGATGCTCTTGTTCTTCTTTTTTCTTTAAATTTGGTAGCTCTAATTGTTTAAATAATGCTTCTTCCAACTCCATTAATGACACTTCTGCTTCAAAATAATCTTCGCCGGCTTGATCCCCTGCCCCTTGACCTTTACCGGGAGCTTTTTGACCGCTCGAACCGTCACGTGCTACTACGTCACCGACTTGACTGTCACCGTCACCTTGGCCCACGTGTTTGTTTTTGTCATAATTATAACGAATTTTATATTCGTCCAATGAACGGATCGGAATTTTTACCACATCACGACCATTAGACATTATGATGCTCTCTTCTGTAATTAAGTCTGGAAGATTGTTGCGAATTGCCTCCTGGACTTTTTCCTGATGCCGAACTTGGTCATCGTGGCCTTTACGGTGGAGGGACCAATCTTCTCTAGAAATCACAAATTGATGGTTATCGGTTGACATTAATACCCCTCCTTATGAAATTATTTAAGTCAATACTGCACACTTTTTTAACAAATACATAAGATAACGCGAATGAAAAATTCAGGTAAAGTATAGATTACTTTATCCTATGCAGAGATAGAGAATAATTTACAAATAATTTCGACAATTGGGTTTTCACCTAAGAAAATGGACGAGATTAGAAATGCGGAATCGCCTTGCTCAGGGGCGACAGGCATAAGACGAGCAGGCGAGAAGGTTGCTCTTTAACCTTCTTGACTGATTGGCTTATGACCCCGAGCCCCTAGGCGCTGGAGCTGGACAATTCTCAAAGTTGAAAGATTATAAATTATACCTTATATTGGAAAAAAAGGGACTGACAGATACGTTCTGCCAGTCCTCACTATTTTAATCCTCATCTACTCTATCTGTTTAATAAACTCCCGACATAACGCAATAATTCATTAGCCGATGTTGAGTTATAACCATGTTCATCCACTAACCGCGCGACAACATCATTAATCTTCTTCAATTGCTGCTCATCTGGGGTTTTCGATGAAGTAGTAATCTTGACAACATCCTTAAGATCCGCAAACAACTTCTTCTGAATCGCTTCCCTGAGGCGATCATGCGAATTATAATCAAAACGTTTGCCTTTTCTCGCGAAGGCTGAAATTCGGATCAATACTTCCTCCCTGAAGGCCTTTTTGGCGTTTTCAGAAATACCAATCTGCTCCTCAATCGAACGCATCAGCTTTTCATCTGGATTGATTTCTTCCCCCGTTAATTGATCACGGAGCTTATTCTTATTGCAGTAAGCCTCTACATTATCAAGATAATTATCCATTAAAGTTTTGGCTGATTCTTCATACGAGTAAACAAATGCTTTTTGAACTTCCTTCTTGGCAATATTATCATACTCTTTCCGTGCTAAAGAGATATAATTCATATAGCGGTCACGCAGCTCAGCGGTAATCGACGGGTGTTGATCAAGCCCATCTTTTAATGACCGCAATACGTCAAGTGCATTAATGGATGGTACTTCTTTTCGAATAATCGTTGACGAAATACGGTTAATCACATAACGAGGGTCAATTCCGCTCATCCCCTCATCAGGATACTCGCGCTTCAGCTCTTCGACATCCGCCGTATTAAATCCTTCCACGTTTTCACCATCATAAAGGCGCATTTTTTTCAGTAAGTCAATATCGCCTTTTTTCGGTTCCTTTAAGCGTGTTAATATGGTAAACATCGCTGCTACTTTTAACGTGTGTGGTGCAATGTGAACATCCGACACATCACTTTCGTTAATCATCTTTTCGTAAATTCTTTCTTCCTGTGAAGCTTTTAAGTTATATGGAATCGGCATAACGATAATTCTCGAATGGAGTGCTTCATTTTTCTTATTGGAGATAAAGGAACGATATTCCGTTTCGTTTGTATGAGCCACAATCAGCTCATCAGCTGAGATTAGCGCGAACCGGCCTGCTTTAAAGTTTCCTTCTTGGGTTAAAGATAATAAATGCCAAAGGAACTTCTCATCACATTTTAACATCTCCTGGAACTCCATCATCCCGCGGTTTGCCTTATTGAGTTCACCATCAAAGCGATAGGCGCGTGGATCTGATTCAGAACCAAATTCAGCGATTGTTGAAAAATCAATGCTTCCTGTTAAATCAGCAATATCCTGAGATTTAGGATCGGATGGACTAAACGTTCCAATACCTGTTCGTTTATCTTCGGAGAAGAAAATTCTTTCAACTAAAACATCCTCGATTCTGCCGCCATACTCCTGCTCAAGACGCATCATATTCAGCGGTGAAAGATTCCCTTCAATCCGAATCCCATACTCATCATGGAAATCCTTTCGCAAATGATGCGGAATTAAGTGAAGCGGATCCTCATGCATTGGACACCCTTTAATAGCAAAAACAGAACCGCGATCCGTAAGTGAGTATGCCTCTAGCCCTCTTTTTAGCATCGTAACAAGAGTGGACTTCCCGCCGCTTACCGGACCCATTAACAGTAAAATACGTTTCCTAACATCTAATCTTTTGGCTGCCGGATGGAAGTATTCCTCAACTAAACGCTCTAGCGATTCCTCTAACCCAAATAATTGATTACTGAAAAATTCGTACTTCCTCTTCCCTTTTTCTTCTGTGATTCCAGCATCCTTAAGCATATTATAAACCCGTGAATGTGCAGATTGTGCTACCCATGGCTTCTCTTTTAACAACTGTAAATAGTCAGCGAATGATCCTTCCCAACGGAGCTTCTCTTCTTCTTCGCGAAACATCTCGATTTTTTTTAAAATATCCATAAAGGCCCTCCCCCTGTAGTAGCTTAATCAGAGACGATTAATATACTCTATGCACTAAGGAACTTGAACATGCGTAACCATCGTGAGTTACAGTCTATTTTTATTTCAATAAAAGGAATCTTGCTCTTTTCATTTTTTAAAGTTAGGCTATAATAAAACTATATGTTGAAAAACTAAAAAGTTGTATGACGAAGGGGGCAATACATAACATGAATACTTTCATCGTTATTTTAGTAATGATTGCATTCTTATCGGCAATCTTCACTTCAGGTTATAACGACAAACCGGGTGCAAATAAATAATACAAAAAGGGCTGCCGGTACCGGCAGCCTTTTTTATTGTTATTTTAAATGTGCAAAGTTTTGCTGGCGCAATGCTTCATAAATGAGAATTGCAGCCGTATTGGATAAATTTAAGGAACGAATATGTTCAGTCATGGGAATTCTTAGAGCAGTTTCTTTATTTTTTTCGATTACCTCTTTTGGAAGACCCGTTGTTTCCCGTCCAAAAATAAAATAATAATCTTTGCTGGGATTACTATAATCAAAGCTGCTATATTGCTTTTCCCCAAATTTGGTAATATAGAAGAATTCACCGCCGGCATTCTTTTCAAAAAATTCTTCTAAGGAATCATAATAGGTTATATTTACATATTCCCAATAATCTAAACCAGCTCGTTTTAACATCTTATCGTCTGTAGAAAAACCTAACGGACGAATTAAATGTAAAGAAGTATCTGTGCCTGCACAGGTACGGGCAATGTTCCCTGTATTTGATGGTATTTGTGGTTGATATAAGACTACATGGTTGGACACGAATTTCACCTCGAATAAAAACTCTACAGGCAATTATACCACTTTCATTCATCTGTTCAAGGAGGAAGATTTCTTATTCATCAATAATGGCATAAAACTTATATTTAATGTTCGGGGTATAAGCGGAGGAATCCTCATATGCCCAATACCGCATTCGGCTGTTATAAGTATTGGCATTCACTAATGGCATCCCATCGGCATCCTTACCCGTTACAATCGTATTATGATTAAATCTGCCATCGCCTTCAAAGTCATAGCAAATAATGTCCCCTAAAATCAGTTGATCAGGACTGCTGACTTCCCTTGCTCTAAGGCCACTTTTCGAGTTTCCAAAATAGTTTTTTAGTGAATGTGCCACTGCCCAACTATAGCTCCAATTCGTACGCTGGTACCACCAGCCATTCCCTCGGTTCGGATGACCCCTCATAGGTGCCTCCCCCGCTCTAAGACATTGAGAAATATAGTTCGTACAATTATTTTCAAATGATTTAAAAGCAGGATTATACGTGTTCCACCAGCGCTCTGCATATTGGACAGCTTTAAGACGATTATATTGATAACTTATTCGGTTATCCTGTTCATCCGATTCCGAAGCTTTTACATCCTGAACTGGCTGCGGATTACTAAAAGGCTTGGTAATTTCCTCATCCATTACTAAAGCCCCCTTGTAAAACTTAGCAATCCTTTCCTCCATTTCTTCTTCTAGATAAAGGAGATCTTTTTGTTTGATTAAATATTGATAATGGGCGAGGTATTTCAGCGTTTGAAATTCATCCTCCACAGCCTCCTCGACAATTTTACCGGAGGCTTTTACCTTTACAATATCTGCAGACCTTTTTGCTGCTGCCGCATGTTTCCGTTCTGCCTTTGGAAAAAATAACTTATTACCTCTTTTTTCAGAAACAAATAAATCCAGCCTTTTGTCAAATAAGTCTTGAAGTAATTCACGCATATTCTTCACCCCTCTCTTTTTATACATATGATTAGTTGAAAGATTTAATATAAAAAAAGAGCTAAACCCATGTGGTTTGCTCTTCACCTATTTATTCAAACTTAAAGCTTTTTCGATTTCTATTTGAACTGCGGAATCTGTTTCCACTGCTTTTGCCTTTTCTAACGCAGCAAAAGCAGTCTCACCGCCAATTTTTCCAAGAGCCCATGCAGCCGTCCCTCTCGCTACAGGGCTTGCTTCATTTTTTAATACCTCAATTAAGTCAGAAACAGCACTTTCATCCTTAAAATGGGCAAGAGCAATCATCGCATTTCTTTGTATCGGCTTTTTGCCTCTCCAAGAACCTGAAACATCACCAAACTTATTTTTAAATTCACGATTGCTTAATTGTAAAATAGGTCTCAATAATGGTTTTGCTACTTCAGGATCCGGTTCCATTTCTTCGTGAAAATGAAAGTTCTTCACCTTGTTATGTGGACATGCGGTCTGGCAGGAATCACAGCCGTAGACGCGATTTCCTATCTTTTCACGGAATTCATCAGGTATAAACCCTTTTGTCTGTGTTAAAAATGAAATACAGCGCTGGGCATTAATCTGGCCGCCCTGGACTAAGGCGCCTGTTGGACATGCCTCCAAACACTTTGTGCATGACCCGCATTGGTCTTCAATTGGTGTGTCTGGTTCAAAGGGGATACTGGTAATCATTTCACCTATATAAACGTAAGAGCCAAATTCCGGGGTAATAATGGCACAGTTCTTTCCGCTCCAGCCAATACCCGCTCTTTCAGCTACGGCGCGATCTGAAAGCTCTCCCGTGTCGACCATTGATTTCAATCGAGCATCGGGTACCTTCATTTTTATGAATTCTTCTAATTTTTTCAGCTTGTCACGGAGTAAATGATGATAATCAAGACCCCATGAAGCCCTGCTGAAGATCCCTCTTCTCTCACCCTTCTTACTCACCACACGATCCTTCATTTTGGATGGATAGGCTAAGGCAATCGAAATAATCGAACGCGGTTCATCTAGCAATAAGGTGGGGGTAACCCGCTTCTCAATATCCGGCTCCTCAAATCCTGAATGATAGCCAAGCTCCTGCTGTCTTATTAATCTGTTTTTAAGTTCAGAGAAAGGATCAGCGGTTGTAAATCCAATCTTATCAATTCCTATTTCTTTACTATAGGCAATAAGTTCTTGTTTGAATTTTTGAACGTCCACTCAAAGTCCCCTCCTTTCCCATATAATTGATCTATTAAAGTGGATAAATTATTAGCATCGCATCTACTTATGATAAACTATTTTTAATGAATTTTGGAGGTGAAAACGTTGGAAATTCAACTTTCTTCAGATATAATCGAGCAAATTCCCGACTTTAAGCTTGGGGTTATTGAATACAGAAATATTACGGTTGGCGATTCACCACAAATGCTGAAGGGCAGGCTGCAGCTTTTCCAAGAGTCTATTTATTTTGATTTAGAAAATAAACAGGTAACAGATCTTCCTAGCATTCTAGAATGGCGGAATATTTTTAAAAAGACGGGAAAGGATCCTAACCGATATCGGCATTCCGCAGAAAGCTTGTATCGGAGAGTAAAAAAGCAAAATTATCTAACTACTGTTCAAAGCGCTATCGACATCAATAATTTTTTCTCATTACAATATCAAGTGCCTATTGGAATCTACGACCTTGATTTAGTACAAGGGCTTGTAGAAATCCGGATTGGTAAAGATGGCGAAGAATACATTGGATTGAATGGGAGGAAGAACTCCTTGGAGAGACTAATCGTGGCTGCTGATCAAGAAGGGCCGTTCGGTAGTCCTTTTGTCGATTCTGAAAGGACACCAGTAACGGTTAATACGAAAGATGCTTTGCAAATTATTTATTTGCGACCGTCAACAGATATTGAAAATGCTAATAGACTGACTGAATCCTTAATGAACATGTTTACGCAAATACATGGAGGGGAAGCTTCTTACCGAATTCTAGGATGTCTATGAGGCATCCTTTTTCAAAAGAAAAAACGCAACGCATCGTTCTCCTATGTAACGATACACTGCGTTAGTTAATATGTATGGAGCGGGTGATGAGAA
>NZ_AJLS01000184.1 GCF_000307875.1 Neobacillus bataviensis LMG 21833 | reverse complement strand
GGCGGAGAGCGAAGGACACTAGCCGCTAGGGTGCTGGAGCTGGACAATTCTCAAAGTCGAAAATTTCTTTCTTATCCCAAAATAAAATGCCTCTCTGCGCAGGCAGAAAGGCATCACGAACTAAACCTTTCTCCCATCTCCCAAAGCCTACGCTTTGTGTGAATTGGCACCATTTCAATAAATTAATATTGACGGTTGCCGGGCTTCATCGGGCACATCCCTCCACCTCTCTTGATAAGAGCTAACAGCATTCTATATTCAATTAACACGTTAAATTGTTTAAGTAAATTATTTTACAAAAGCTATCGTATCACGGATAAAAAAGAGTGTCAATAAAAAGAATCTTCATTTTCGGAAAATTGATTTAGGTAATTTTAGGCATTTTCCTTCACTGAAGCTAAGCCCGTTGCCACTTCAATCGCCGATTCGAGATCTTCGATTAAATCCTCCACATTCTCGATCCCAATTGAAAGACGGATTAAATCCTCTGAAACACCTGCCGCTTTCAATCCTTCTGCATCTAATTGCTGATGTGTCGTACTTGCCGGGTGAATGATTAGGCTTTTTGCATCGCCAACATTGGCCACATGCGCCCATAGTGACAATGAATCAATCAGTTTAGCCCCTGCTTCTTTGCCGCCCTTAATGCCAAAGACGACCATTGAGCCAGCACCTTTTGGCAAATACTTTTTCGCTAATTCAAAATCAGGATGCGATGGATGCCCCGGATAGGATACCCAGTCAACTGCAGGATGATTCTCTAAATATTCAACCACTTGCTTTGTATTTGCCACATGCTCTTTCATTCGGACATGTAGAGTCTCGAGGCCAATTGTAAATTGGAAGGCATTTAGCGGACTGAGAGCAGGTCCTAGGTCACGCAATAATTGCACGCGGGCTTTAATAATGTAGGCAATGGCCCCAAGTGCTTCCGCATAAACAAGGTCATGATAGCTCGAATCAGGTGTCGTGAAGCCTGGGAACTTCGGTGAATTCCAGTCAAACTTCCCGCCATCAACAATGATCCCGCCAGTTGATGTTCCATTACCTAACAGCCATTTTGTCGCCGAGTGGACGACAATATCGGCACCGAATTCAAATGGACGGCAGAGATATGGGGTTGCAAAGGTATTGTCAATAATTAATGGAACTCCAGCCTCATGAGCAATTTCCGCTACTTTTTCAATATCAAGAACGCGTAAACTTGGATTACCAATTGTTTCAGCAAAAACCGCTTTTGTTTTTTCCGTAATCGCCCCGCGGAAGTTCTCTGGATCATCAGGGTTAACAAATTTGACCTTAATTCCATACTTTGGAAGGGTAACAGCAAATAGATTATACGTTCCGCCATAAAGGTTCGATGCAGAGACAATCTCATCCCCTGCCTCTGCAAGGTTTAGTATCGCTAGCGTAATGGCTGCCATGCCGCTGGCAACGGCAAGCGCTCCGACACCGCCTTCTAATAATGCTACTCTTTCTTCAAAAACCGTTGTCGTTGGATTATGAATTCGAGTGTATATGTACCCGGGTTCCGATAAACTAAATAGATTTGCTGCATGCTCGGTATTTTTAAATTGGTAAGCATTATTTTGGTAAATTGGAACAGCACGCGCACCTGTAACCGGATCTGGAGCTAACCCTCCATGCACACTTAATGTTTCAAAACGATATTTCTTTTGATTTTCTGCCATTCTCGCTTCCTCCTTTATTGTAAAAAAACTAAAACCCCGCTTCATTAAGAAGAGGGGCTACTCTCTTCTCATCTCCCAGAGCAGCTTTGCCCTGCTGGATTTAGCACCGCGTTGCATATCGGTTGCCGGGCTTCAAAGGGCCAGTCCCTCCGCCACTCTTGATAAGAATGCTTTATTAAATTGTTTTAATTGGTTGAATATTTAAGTAATACATTACAGCAAGTTTAATTCCGAGTCAATAACTTTGTTTAAATTATTTTTGCAAGTGGATGGTTCTGTGCTTTTGTCAAAAAGAAGAGGGATTCTAGTAATAGAGTGGTTCTTAATGGTGCTGTAACTTTTAGCTGTCGTTGCTGTTCAAGAACACGGAGCCATTCCGTTCCTTCTAGTAGCTTTTTCATTGCGGCCGGGGTGCCGGTGATCTCGTATTTTGTCGGTTGTGCTTCTGAATTTTGCAAGCTCATGATGGTTCCGTTTTTGATCATTAACTGGATGGTTTGTTCCTCACATCGAAGGTTAATTTGTACATCCGCTTGATGAATCAAGGGAAGGACGTGTCCCTGCTCTTTGATTTTCACCAGAAAAGTTTTTACTGCTTCAATCATTTTCACCACTCCGGTCATCTTGCTTTTACAATACTAATTCAGCAATCAGGTGTGGAATCCTTTTATTATCACTCGACAATTTCCTAAGAAATATGTCGGATTTTCATGAAGGTCTTGACAGAAGTCCAATTTACTCGTCACTTTGATCTATATACTCGTCTAATATGGAGATTTACTCGAACTCAAAAAGCAGATGCTAGCCCGCATCTGCTTAAGTTAGATATTCTTTTATTTTTTCCAGCAAATAAGGCACGGAATGAAAAGCGTAAAGTGTCTCTTTCACCTTGCCGCTCCGAACAATTAATAGACATGGCACGCTTTCTACCTCAAATTCCGCCGCTATATCCGGATAAAAGTTCAAGTTCATTTTTCCCATTTTAATCTCTACGAGTTCCTCAATCACAGCCAGCATTCTAGATGCAAGCTGACAAGTGCCGCATAGTGGTGTATAAAAATATAGTATCCCGCTTTCCGCATCTTCGAGGAAAGCAGTCAAATCATCTTGATTCCATTCGTTCATAAACATTATCCCATTTCTAAAAACTCAGTATGCACATCGATATTCGCTCCTAGGAGAACGGTCGCCAAGTGGTGCACTGGCGCGGTCGCTACCTCGCGATACATCCGATCAATGTATAAATGTTCAGCCTGTGGAAACTCCCGTTTAAAACGTTTGCGGAGCTTCTCGCCGGCAGCATCAGCATCAACAAGAATATAGACATCCTTGTCCTCGAGAAAATCAATCAATTCATCCAATTTGGTGTGACTGATGGTCCCGTTTGTACAAATGATTTCAACCGGTTCCTTTACAATATTCTTTACCTTATTTTTATCCGATTTTCCTTCAACAATAAGAACTTTGTCAACATACGAATCATTCATATCCACATCACCTGTATTAGAAGTTGTTTATGTTAACATATTCTAAAATATTGATTCCGTGTGCCTCTTTCACTATAGCATTATAATCATTATATAAACAGGGTTTTGCTTGCCCCTTTGATTCCGCCGCATTACTCTTCGTTTTATTATAGACTTCCCTACTTTAGTCGAAGAAAAAGTGGGAATTTAAGAGAAAAAGCACCCCACAAGGTGCTTTTTCAAAATGTATAATTAGTCTTCCTTTGTCATTGCTTCATATTGTTCAGCAGTCATCAGCTTGTCTAACTCGCTTGAATCAGAAAGCTCGACAACAACCATCCATGCTTTTTCATATGCTGATTCATTGACAAATTCAGGGCTGTCACTTAAATCTTCATTTACTTCTACAACCTTACCGCTGACTGGAGCGTAAAGCTCAGAAACGGTTTTAACGGATTCAACGCTGCCAAATGGTTCGTCAGCTGTTACTTCATCGCCTACTTCTGGAAGCTCAACAAAAACGATGTCGCCTAATTCATGCTGTGCAAAGTCAGTAATCCCAATACGGACTCTTTCCCCTTCAACCTTTACCCATTCATGTTCTTCTGAATAACGTAATTCTTTTGGTGTACTCATTTACTCAAATCCCTCCATTGTTTTTTTCTAAAATCTATCATCGAAATAAATCGATTTCCCTTTAATAATAACTTAAAGCCACATCTTCTCATACTCTTCTTCTTTAAAACCGACTGTGACACGTTCACCATCCGTTACTATCGGTCGTTTGATCAACATTCCATCAGAAGCAAGCAAATCAAGCAGTTCGTCATCGGAAGCAGACTTCATTTTATCCTTGATCCCTAATTCCCGATACTTCAAACCACTGGTATTAAAAAATTTCTTTAATTCCAAGCCGCTCTTTTGATAAAACGCCTGCAACTCATCACGAGTTGGGGGATGTTCCACAATATGTACTTCTTCATAGGAAAGCTTTCGGGCATCAAGCCATTTCTTTGCATTTCGGCATGTTCCGCATTTGGGATACCAGTAAAAAGTCAGAGACACTTGTTTCACCGCCTTTTACTAAAATGTGATTGCGTCAATAGAATAGTACCATAACGTTTTTTAAAATCCTAACAAGTGGCCTAAAAAGTTCTCCATATCAAAAATTCGACTAATTTCGTAAAAGTCCTGCCATAGTATAATAATTATTTTTCAAAAAAATAGACCCCCTTCACGCTGGAAGGGAGCCTTGATCAATTAAACAGTATAGCGTTCAACTTCGATCAATACATCTGCAGCTTCACGTTTTTTCGCAATCACGTTGATTGGGGTATGACGCGTAAATTTGCGAAGTGAAGACAGCATCATGCGAAGTGTATCACCTTGTTCCACAGCTACTAGAGTTTCTTTCGCAATCGCTTCAATTTCATTGAAGGCTTCTTGACAGAAAATCTGTGTGTAAAGAAGTTTTTGCTTGCTCTTTTCTAATCCGTCTTTGGCGATGGCTTTTTCTGTACGTAAAACAACTGACTCCATTGCGTAAACATCCGAGACAATGTCAGCAATGTTTGCTAACACTTCTTGCTCTCTTTCAAGGGACTTGCCAAATTTTTGTGCTGCTAAACCAGCTGATAATAAAGCAATCTTTTTCGCATTTTTCACAAGATGTTTTTCTTGCGCAAGTGGCTCGTCACTTGGCTCTTCCGGCATGAGCATCATTAGTTCTTCTTGAAGCGCCATTGCCTTTTGGAAAAGTGGCAGCTCACCTTTGATTGCCTTTTTCACAAGTGTACCCGGAACAAGAAGGCGGTTAATTTCGTTTGTGCCTTCGAAAATACGATTAATACGAGCGTCACGATAAGCTCGTTCAATTGGATATTCTTGCATGAAGCCGTAGCCGCCATGAATTTGGACACCTTCGTCTACAACGTAAGATAATACTTCACTTGCAAAGAATTTATTAACCGAGCACTCAATGGCATATTCTGCAATCGAGTTTGCCACCTTCTTAAGGTCTTTCGCTTCTTCAGTAGAAAGCTGGCCTTGGTTGTCTTCGTATAAACCAATTGTCCGGTAAACAGAGCTTTCAGCTGCATAAATTTTTGAGGCCATCGTTCCGAACTTTTCTTTTGTTAAATTGAACGATGAAATCGGCGTTTTAAACTGTTTACGTCCATTAGCATATTTAACCGTCATGTCAAATGCCTTTTTAGAGCCGCCAACACCGCCAACTGCTAATTTGTATCGGCCAATGTTTAAAATGTTAAAGGCAATAACGTGACCTTTGCCATATTCACCTAATAAGTTTTCAACAGGTACAGCTACATCCTCTAAAATAAGCGTACGTGTGGAGGAACTCTTAATCCCCATTTTCTTCTCTTCTGCACCAGTGGATACACCTGGATACTCTCTTTCCACGATGAATGCAGAGAAATGTTCGCCATCAATCTTTGCATAGACAACAAAGACATCAGCGAAGCCTGCATTTGTGATCCATTGCTTTTCACCATTTAAGATATAGTGAGTACCTGCTGCATTTAATTTTGCCGTCGTTCTCGCACCAAGGGCATCGGAACCTGAACCTGGCTCTGTTAAAGCATAGGCCGCAATCTTTTCACCTAATGCGAGGGCAGGTAAATATTTTTTCTTTTGCTCATCGTTTCCGAATAAAACGATTGGCAGAGACCCAATCCCTACGTGGGCGCCATAAGATAGGGAAAAACCGCCAGCCCCGGACATTTTCTCTGTAATTACAGATGAAGTTACCTTATCTAATCCCAAACCTTCAAACTCTTCCGGAACGTCAACGGCTAAGAGACCAAGCTCACCCATTTTCTTTAAAAGCTTTACCGTACGATCAAATTCATGGTTTTCTAAATGCTCTATTTGTGGAGCCACTTCTTTTTCAATAAAATCTGCTGCTGTTTGCGCAATCATTAAATGCTCTTCAGAGAAATCCTCTGGTGTAAAAATATCCTCAAATGACAAATCTTCTATTAAAAAGCTTCCGCCTTTAACGAATTTTTTAGTTTCAGTCATGAAAAACTCCTCCTAATCATTTTCACGGGACTAGCCCCATGTTTGTAATTTAAAGTAATTCAAATACTCCGGCTGCGCCCATACCGCCACCGATACACATCGTTACAACACCAAATTGCTGGTTTCTCCGTTTTAATTCATGGATCAGGCTCAAAGTAAGCTTTGCACCCGTACATCCCAGCGGGTGCCCTAGCGCAATGGCTCCACCGTTAACGTTTACGATTTCTTCATTCAGACCAAGTTCACGAATGACTTGCAGAGACTGTGAGGCAAACGCTTCATTCAATTCAAACAAATTAATATCAGATAGCTCTAAGCCGGCAAGTTTCACAGCTTTTGGAATGGCGACAACTGGCCCGACACCCATAATTTCCGGCGGTACGCCGCCAACAGCAAACGATCTGAATTTAGCTAATGGTTTTAAGCCAAGTGATTCTGCTTTTTCACGATCCATTACCATTACAGCAGCAGCTCCATCACTTGTTTGTGATGCATTTCCAGCTGTTACAGAGCCAGTAACGGAAAAGGCTGGACGTAACTTCCCGAGTGTTTCCAGGTTTGTACCCGGACGAACCCCTTCATCTTGTGAAAATTGAATCGTTTTTTCAACAAGTTTATTATCATTTCCAACCGTGCGAATCGTTACATCAACCGGAACAATTTCATCCACGAATTTACCTTCTGCAATGGCTTGAGCGGCACGCTGATGACTTCTTACCGCAAAAGCGTCCTGATCTTCACGGGAAATGCCATACTTCTGCGCAACTTGCTCCGCTGTATGTCCCATTCCCATATAATATTGCGGGGCTGTTTCGGCTAGTTTAATATTTGGACGCACGACGTGACCCATCATTGGGATCATGCTCATTGATTCCGCGCCGCCGGCAATTGCTGTATCCGTGTGTCCGAGCATTATTCCTTGCGCCGCATAGGCGATCGCCTGTAGGCCTGATGAACAGAAACGATTAATAGTGATGGCAGGGACTGTATAGGGAAGTCCTGCCAAGGCACCGATATTACGAGCCATGTTATTTCCTTGTTCAGCTTCCGGCATCGCACAGCCGATAATTAAATCATCTATATTTCCTTCATAGTTTCCCGCACGTTTTAATGTTTCTTTTACAACTAACGCTCCCAAGTCATCAGGGCGAACATGGGCAAGCGTTCCTTTCTTTGCTTTACCAACCGGGGTACGAGCTCCGGCAACGATTACCGCTTCTCTCATGCAAGTTCCCTCGCTTTCTCTTATATTTGAAAAATACGAATCTATTTGTTAACGTATTAGTTTCTTAATGGTTTACCCTTCACAAGCATGTGCTGCATGCGCTGCTGTGATTTTGGCTCTGCAATCAGGCTTAGGAAAGCTTCTCTTTCTAAGTCTAAAAGATATTGCTCATCGACCTCTGTTCCAAACGGTACTCTACCGCCGGCGATGACATAGGCAATCTTTTTCGCAATCTTCATGTCATGTTCAGAAAGATAACCGGATAAGCGCATTCCTTCAGCACCAAGTAACAGGGTGGCATATCCAGTTTCCCCAACAACCGGAACCTTTTTGCGCACTTTTGGTTTATAGCCTTGTTCATGTAGAGCAAGTACGGCTTGCTTTGCATCATAGATCAAATGATCACTATTGAAGCTGATACCATCTGAGGAATCTAAGAAATTATTTTCCCGTGCTTCTTCTGCCGATGTGGAAACCTTCGCCATGGCAATCGATTCAAACACTTTATTGGCAACATTCTGTAAGTCAAATGGAACGCCATTTGGCAAATTTTCTAAATGCTTCATGTAAAGCTCTTTGTTTCCGCCTCCGCCAGGAAGTAAGCCAACACCGACTTCGACAAGACCCATGTACGTTTCAGCTGATGCCTGGATATGGGCTGTCGGCAGGCAAACCTCTGCGCCGCCGCCAAGAGTCATTCCAAACGGTGCCGCAACAACCGGCTTCGCGCTGTATTTTACTTTCAACAGGGCACTATGAAGGTGGCGGACAATCAGATCAAGTTCGTAAATATTGTCATCCTGAACTTCCATTAGCATCATCGCCAAGTTCGCACCGACACAGAAGTTCTTTCCTTGGTTACCAATGACAAGCCCTTTATAATTTTTCTCAACTTCATCAATAGCAAAATTAATCATCTGCACGATATCGAGACCAATCGCATTGTTTGGTGAATGGAACTCTAACAAGGCAACACCATCGCCAAGGTCAATTAAACTTGCGCCGCTATTTTTTTTAATAACACCTTTTTGTTGTTTAATTTTTTTAAGGTCGATCGCTTTTGGATTATATTCCACTAGTCTATATTGACCGTTATGATAGTAGAACTGCTCGCCGTTTTCTTCTAAGTAGAAAGAGGAATTTCCTTTTTCAAGCATTTCTGCCACCCATGCTGGAACTTCCACACCGGCTTCTTGCATCTTTTTAACGGACTTTTCAACGCCAATGGCATCCCATGCTTCGAATGGGCCCATTTCCCAGCCAAAGCCCCACTTCATCGCACGGTCAATTGCTACGATATCATCGGCGATTTCACCTAGCAGCTGTGCGGAGTAGACAAATGAAGCTGTGAAGGTATTCCATAAAAATTGTCCGGCTTTGTCATTCGCGTATACAAGCGCTTTCAATTTATTGGCTGTGCCTTTTTCCTGCTTAGCTAACTCGACTGCAGGCGTTGACAGCTTTTTCCGCGGTCCATATTCCAAGGTGGTTGGATCCAGTTCCAGAATTTCTTTTCCTTTTTTCAAAAAGAAGCCTTGTCCGGATTTACTTCCAAGCCATCCCTTTTCAACCATAGCTTTTAAGAAAGCGGGAACTTCAAACACTTCTTTTTCTTTTCCTTCCACTTGGTCATACACGTTACCAGCCACATGATAGAAGGTATCTAATCCAACCACATCAAGGGTACGGAAGGTAGCACTTTTGGCCCGGCCAATTAATGGCCCTGTAATTGAATCGACTTCGCCAACACTTAAGCCGGCTTTCAGCATTTCTTGAACAGTGACAAGAAGGCCGTATGTCCCAATTCGGTTAGCAATAAAGTTAGGTGTGTCCTTCGCTTCTACTACACCTTTACCTAACACATCCTCGCCGAATGTTTTCATGAAGGAGAGAACTTCCGGGTCAGTAAATTGGGTTGGAATCACTTCTAATAATTTTAAGTAGCGAGGCGGGTTAAAGAAATGGGTTCCAAGGAAATGCTTTTGGAAGTCGTCGGAACGGCCTTCTACCATCGCTTCTACCGAAATTCCGGAAGTGTTGGAGCTGATAATACTGCCAAGCTTGCGGTATTGATCCACTTTTTCAAAAACCTGTTTTTTAACGTTAAGATTTTCAACAACGACTTCGATAACCCAGTCAACATCTTTCAATTTAACTAAATCATCTTCCAAATTGCCTGCTTCAATAAGAGCTATGTTCTTTTTCGCTGCCAGTGGTGCCGGCTTTTGCTTCAATAATTTTTGAATGTTTCCTGCACTGATTCGATTACGTACTTGTTTGTCAGCTATTGTAAGTCCTTTGGCTTCTTCTTCCTTCGTTAATTCACCTGGCACTATATCCAGTAATAATGTTGGAATGCCGATATTTGCGAGGTGAGCAGCGATTCCTGAGCCCATTACTCCAGATCCTAGGACAGCTGCTTTTTTTATCAATTGGTTCAACATTGTCTCCCCCTTCACACTTTGAATGAATGCTCATTCATTTTTGCGTCAAAAAAAATTCACATTTGAATGAGTTCTACTACTACTTACTATAAAATATTTTGAAAATTTCTGCAATCCATAAACGTGGAAAATTGAAATTTTTTTGAACTTTTATTTTTAGAAAATAAAACTTCCTGTTTGGGCATGCTATTTCCTGAGGTGATAATGATGGCGAAGATGAAAAAGAATCCTTCCAAAGCAGGCGTCAGTGCCGCAAGTGTGAAGGGGAATGCCGGGCCTGGCAACGAAGAGGCTCACTTGGATAAGAAAAACAGCCAGAATAATCAATATAAAAGGTAGCAAATTGGAGGGATAACGATGCAGCAGCAAAATATGAATATGCAAAATCAACAAATGAAGATGCAGCAGCCGCCAGGAGTCATTTCAACAAAGGATTCGCTTTATTTGACCGACATGATGTCGTGGAATTTACTTTCAGCGAAAAAAGCGCACTTTTTTGCCCAACAGTGTCAGGATCCTGAGGTAAAGGCAGCAGCCGTAAAATGTGGTCAAATGCATCAGCAACATTACCAGAAGCTCCTAGGGCACTTGGGTCAGCACGCGAGCCAACAACAGCCGTTAAATAACATGCAATAAGAAAAGGAGGGTTATATCATGAATCAAAACCAGCAAAAGATTCAAAATCCAGAAACACAAGTGCCAAAAACACCGCAAATGAATGATCGTGATTTTATTAATGATTTACTGACAACAGAGAAATATATGACGACCTCCTATAGCATGGCGATGCATGAAGCAAGCCATCAAGGGCTATACCAGGACATCATGCAGATTTTCAACGAAACAGAGCAATGCCAGCGCGACCTTTATAATTTGATGTTCCAAAAAGGCTGGTATGCGGTCGAAGCAGCTGACCAGCAAAATCTTCAGCAATCATATCAGCAGTTTCAGGGGTATACAAATCAATTTCCTAATGGCGGGACGCTTCAATAATGTAAGAAACAAGGGGTAAGTAATCTTGGGGATTCCGCTAATTTGAGCAGGATTTCCGCCAAATTTGGTGGGGATTCCGCCAAACGTTGAATTTATTCCGCCAACTTTTGGATTAATTCCGCCAAACTCCACTCGGATTCCGCCAAACCCTTTTCAAAGCACACAAAAAAGAGCGAGACTAATCTCGCTCTTTTATGCCGTTGTTGAAAACATGTATTTTTTATAATGGTACCGAATCGAAAAGATTAGACCCAGCCCGAGCATGTTCCCCATTAACGCGCTCCCGCCGTAGCTGATAAACGGCAGCGGGATACCTGTGATCGGCAGGACACCAATCGTCATCCCGATATTTTGGAACACGTGGAAGGTAATCATGCTGATAACTCCGACACAAATATACGTGTAAAAATTATTCTTCGTTTCCATGCCAACTTTTGTAATATGGTAGATCAATAAGAAAAATAAACTGATTAATACGCTCGCACCAATAAAGCCATATTCCTCGCCAACTACACTAAAAATAAAGTCTGTTTGACTTTCCGGTAAATAGACTTCGCGGTTGCCGAACCCTTTGCCGCCCGTTTGCCCGGAGCCAATGGCAAGGAGGGATTTCGTTAGCTGGTAGGCATCTGTCCCTTGGTAACTATAAGGATCAAGCCATGAATAAATCCGGCGAAGCTGGTATTCACCTACCCCTAGATACTTTGCTAAAAAATCTGGGTTCCAAAGGACAAAATAAAAAACAGTTCCAATCAGGACAATCCCAGCAGAAAACATCGGCACTAATAGTTTCCATGAAATACCGGAGATAAAAATCATTCCTACTAAAATTGCGATAAAAACAAGTGCTGTTCCTAAGTCCTGCTTAATGATCAGCGCTAATGGGACCATGGTGACAATTCCCATCTTGATTAATAACCAGAAATCAGACTGCATGGTCTTGATCACATTTTTTTGATGATGCTGATCGATGACCCGTGCAAGGCCTAGAATGATAAAAATCTTGACAAGCTCCGATGGCTGCAAAGAACCAATCCCAGGCAGAACAAACCAGTTTTTCGCACCATTAATGACCGGAGCAATACTTTTCGGTGCAACGATTAGAAAGCAAAGCAGGAAAATACCAAATCCGTAGGCATACCAGGTGAGCTTTCGTAATTGATCCGAATCAAGCGTCATGACAATCGCGATAATTCCGGCACCAACGCCGTACCAAACAATTTGCTTGATTAAGAAGTTTTCCTTGTACTGCCCGCTCGCCTGCGCACTATAAATGGCCAAACAGCTCGCTAAGAAAAGTAAGATCAATATAAAAACAAGATTATAATCGAGCTTTGAAGATGTGTTGTTTTTTGAAGTCATTTACGTTCCACCTTACTAAGAACTTGTACATTCCTCCATTATATTTTTAATAACAACAAATCTCAACTTCTAACCCGTCAATGGGTTTATTTACATACTAAAATAAATCCGCCGCACTTCTTCTGCCATCCAATGCAAATTATTCGGCACTTGGGGAATACCGTAGCCGATATATAACGGTGTGGTGACAAATCGGGAAACAATTTTTGCATAGATTTTATCATCAATATGATGAAAAAACACATTATAGCTTGTTGCCTTGAATGGAAAATGGTTAAGGATATAGTGGACAGCGATCTGCATGTATTCCGAAAACTTTTCCTGATAGCCGGAATCCGGCATTTCCACATTAAATTCGTAAAACCCTACGCGCGGCTTTGTCGATAATGTAAACCGAACACCCTCTGCTTCCGCAATCACAATCCCCTCAAACATTTCATGGGTTACCTTTTCTTTGTAGTCAATATCATGTAAACCGACAATCTGCATATGGGGGTGGGCAAGCGTCCCGCCCGACAATGGCCCATGATTTTTGAAAAAAATGACCGATTGATAGCTGCCGGTTTCCTCCATTTCTAACCAATGCCGCACGCCGAACCTAATCAATTTATGTAGATGCTCCTTTGAATAGGTTGATAAATCGGCATGACAATCGTCTGTTTCTATTAACACGGTTTGGTAGGCGTTTTCCAATACAGGATATTTATTTTTCAATAGAATAATGGATCCGTCCACTGCGATGAGATCTGTCAGCTGGTCCCGTTCGCAAAACGGGCAGGCCTGCTCTTTGTTTCGAATATTTTCCGGTTTCTTGACACCAATGGATGTATTAAAATACAGATGTTTCGTTTCCAAACGTGCATCCCCTCTCGAAAAGCTATACTTCTATTTTATGGGAGAAAGCGGGTGGTTTGCACTAATTTTGTTTTGCATTTGAACTTTTCATGAAAGTGAGGTGCTGTGCATATCTTTTAAGTGTACAGGCACATCATAATTTGAGAATGAGAGGGACTTTGATGTTAACAAAACTAGAAGCATTGATCCTCGGAATTATCCAAGGTTTAACGGAATTTTTGCCGATTAGCAGTACAGGGCATCTTTATTTAGGAAGGAATTTATTCGGCTTACAGGAAGCGGGGCTTTTGCTCGATACGATGCTTCATGTCGGCACACTCTTGGCCGTCTTTGTTTTTTATAAAGATGAATTTATCAAAATCATCAAAAATCCTTTTAGCAAATTAACGTTTTTGTTGATTGTGGGGACAATTCCAGCAGTCATTTTCGGACTGGCCTTTAAAGATTATATTGATGAAATTTCGAAGACAGGGGTGACGATTGGCTGGGAGTTTCTAATTACGGGATTATTCCTGTGGATCGCTGATTCTGCGAAAAATGGTTACAAAAAAATGGACGATATCAGCTACAAGGATGCCCTCATTATTGGAACATTTCAAGCGGTTGCGATTATGCCGGCGATTTCTCGTTCCGGAATGACTATTGTTGCGGCACTTTGGCGAAAATTAGACCGGGAAACGGCCGCTTATTTCTCCTTCTTGCTATCGACACCAGCAATTGCCGGGGCAATTGTCTTGCAAACAAAAGATTTACTCGGCGGTCAGGGGGAGGAAATCTCCTTATCTGCCTTGCTTGTCGGCATTATTGCCTCTGCTATCTTTGGTTATGTCGCCGTTAGATGGATGATTGGTTACTTGAAAAATCATTCTTTAAAGCCGTTTGCCATCTATGTATGGGCACTGGGAATCCTCGTGTTAGTATTTCAATTTACAGGGAAGTTTTAGGCGGGGGCGGTCTCTCGATGTGGATTCGCAAATAAAGATGTGATTTTCGCAAATAAAGCCATCGGATTCGCAAATAAACCCGTTAAATTCGCAAATAAGTTTCATTTTAAACATGAAAAGCGACTCGATGAACTCGAGTCGCTCTCTTTTAGCTAATAACTGCCTGTTTCGCCATTTCTCTTGCTGCTTCTGCTGCTTGTTCCTTCGCTTTTGCCATAATTTCCGGTACCTTTTTAGGAAAATGATCCATTCCCTCGGCAACGACCGTATCGAGGGTCTCAAATCCAAGGAATTTAAATACCTTTTGTAGGTAACGGTCGCCCATTTCGAATTCTACCATCGGCCCGCTGGAGTAAATGCCGCCGCGAGTTTGAATGTGAATGGCCTTTCTACCGGTCAAGAGTCCCTTTGGTCCTGCCTCTGTATTGGTAAATGTTTTTTCTACAATAAATAAGTTATCAATAAACTTTTTCAAAATTGACGGGGCACCAAGATTCCAAATTGGTGTGACAAACACATAATAATCGGCGGCAATAAAGCGATCGGCTAGTGCATGCATGTTTTCGAGCTTAGTCCGCTCTGCCTCCGATAGCTGCTCCTTGGTATAACCCATAAATGATAATTTTGCGCGGGCATATAGCAGATCCATATCGATATCAGGGATTTCCATATCATATAAGTGCCAGCGCTCGATTTCAACATCCGGCTGCGCCGCTTTAATTTCCTCTAAAAATACTTCCCCGATTTGCATCCCTTTTGATAGCTTAATGTCATTTTTCGGATTTGCTGTAATATACAAAAGTTTTGACATGTACATCCCTTCCCTTTAGCTGCAATTTTTTTCTCTATTATTATTTTACAACAAACTCCCTTGCTCACCATTGAACAATATGGAAAAATTGTGAATTATGCTAGATGACCTTGAATAATTTGTGACAATTCCAAACAAAACATAACGAAACTTAACAAAACTTAACAAAAGTCACATTTATTATGCTATTATTTTTATAAAATAAAAACTGGAAAAAGGAGGTTAATCAATGGACGAAAAGGCATATACACCTGATGAAGTAGCACAAATCTTTCAAATCTCAAAACATACCGTTTATGAGTTGATAAAAAGAGGCGAGCTGCAAGCCTTTAAAATCGGTAATAAAATGAGAATCGAACATACCGAAATAGAAAGATTTAAGGAGAATATGAAGGCACCTGCAAAAAAACAGCCAGCGGAACCAACTAGCGCTGGGAGCAATACCAACCTGCCAATCCGGCTTTCCGGCAGTCACGACTTCCTTGTCGAGCATTTTACCAAACAGGCGGGAAAGAAGTTAGATATGCAAATTCAGCCTTCCTTCATCGGCAGTTTAGAAGGTCTGATGATGCTTTATCGGGGACAATGCGATATTGCCGCCATTCATCTGTTAGACCCGGCATCGCAAGAGTATAATCTGCCATTTATCCATCAACTGTTTGTCTACGAAAAGATTTTGGCGGTGAGATTGGCGGTAAGAGAGCAAGGCTTTATAGTCGCAAAAGGCAATCCGAAAAGTATTCTTGATTTTTCCGACCTGACGAGAAAAGATATTCAATTTATTAACCGTCAAAAAGGGTCGGGTACCCGCTTTTTACTAGATTCCAAGCTTTCTAGCTGTGGAATTGCCCCTAGTAAAATTAACGGCTACGACAATGAAGAATGGAACCATTTGTCGGCGGCTTCTTACATTAGCCGAGGGATCGCAGATGTGACCTTTGGCATTCAGTCTGCTGCCAGCCATTTAGGGCTAGATTTTGTGCCGGTAGCGAAAGAACAGTTTGACCTAGTTTTCCGCTTTACCGATGAGAACCAACAAAGCTTAACGGACTTAATTCAGTACTTACAGTCCGCCAGTTTTAAAAACAGTTTACAAGATTTAGAAGGCTATTCAATTCAAGATCTAGGGAAAATCATCTACCAAACTACTCAAACGGAGGAACTTGTATGAAAAAGAATCGCTTATTAATGACCCTATTTGCTTTGATGCTCCTAGTTTTATCAGCTTGTGGAAACTCAGACACAAAAGACGCTGCCGCAAAAGAGACAAAGAAACCTGCACCAAAACCGGCTCCAACAGAAATGATTCTGGCAACAACAACGAGTACACAGGACAGTGGCTTGCTTGATGTATTAGTCCCTATGTTCGAGAAAGAAAATAATGTAAAAGTGAAGACAATTGCCGTTGGGACTGGCCAGGCATTAGAAATGGGCACAAAAGGGGAAGCAGATGTCCTTCTTGTTCATGCTCCGGCAGCTGAAAAAGCAGTTGTAGACGCAGGCGATGCGATTAACTACAAACGTGTGATGTATAACGACTTTATTTTAGTAGGGCCAAAAGAAAATCCAGCAGCTGTCAGCGGGGATGATATCAAGGCGGCTTTCAAAAAATTAGCTGATACAAAATCTATTTTCGTATCACGTGGCGATGATTCTGGTACACATAAGAAAGAACTTGGCATCTGGACTGCTGACGCCATTCAACCAGCCGGAGATTGGTATGTATCAACAGGACAAGGTATGGGACAAACTCTTCAGGTTGCTGCTGAGAAAAAGGGCTATGTATTAACAGACCGTGCGACGTGGCTCGCCCAAGAAAAGAATTTAGATACACTCAAGATTGCCGTTGAAGGCGGAAATGATTTAATGAATATCTATCACGTCATGCAAGTAAATCCTGAAAAACATGATAAAGTGAATAGTAAAGATGCCGAAAAGTTTGTAAACTTTATGGTAGATGCGAAAACTCAAGACGTGATCGAAAACTTCGGTAAGAAAGAATACGGACAATCCCTATTCTTTAAATATACAGAATAATTTTTTCATGGAAATCCTGGAGGCATTGCGATTATGGAATTACTACTAGATGGACTCAAAAAAGCGATAGAAATGATCTTTTCCGGTGATCAAGAAATTTTTGCGATTACCTGGCTGACGCTCAAGGTCTGTCTCATTTCCATTCTGATTAGTACCCTGATCGGATTGCCACTTGGAATTTTCCTTGGATTAACTAGATTCAAAGGGCGCAGGCTGCTATTATTATTGATCAATATTGGTATGGGTCTGCCTCCAGTGGTTGCCGGGTTATGGATTACGATGCTCCTATGGCGCTCCGGGCCATTAGGCGACTTAACCCTGCTTTATTCACCGACAGCGATTGTGATGGCACAAATTTTAGTCAGCCTGCCGATCGTCACGAGCCTGACATGCACGGCATTTCAGCAAATCAGCGATAAGATGCTGCTGCAAATTAAGGCGCTCGGAGCCACAAAGCTGCAGACATTAATGATTCTTATAAAACAATTAAAAATTGCGATTTTAGCAGCGGTTATGGCCGGATTTGGGCGCGTGATTGCTGAGGTTGGTGCCGCTATGATGGTCGGCGGTAATATTCAAGGCGACACAAGGATTTTAACAACGACAATTGTGATGGAGGTTTCCAAAGGGAACTTTGACATTGCCTTAGCCCTTTCGTTTATTTTATTATCTGTTGCCTTGTTGATAACGGCCGCCTTAACATTTTTACAACAAAGGAAGCGAATATCATGAACCCGTTAATTGAGCTGAAAAATATTACTTTTACTGCCCATAAGAAAACGATTCTTGATATTCAAGAATTTCAGATTTACGATGGGGAATTCCTCGGGATCATGGGGCCAAATGGTGCCGGAAAAAGTACCCTGTTAAAACTCTTAGCATTTCTCGATCAGCAAACGAGCGGTGATATCCTTTTCCGTGGCCAGAACATTCCGAAGGGAAATGCCCCGCTCGATTTACGGCGGAAGTTCTCGATTGCCCTCCAGCAATCATTGCTTTTAGATGGAACTGTTTTTCACAATATTGCAATAGGTTTAACCTTACGAAAGATTCCGAAGAGCGTCATTAAGGAAAAAGTAGCTCATTGGATGGAGCTGTTTGGCATCAGTCATTTGGCGAAAAAAAATGCCCTTTATTTATCCGGTGGCGAGGCGCAGCGTGTCAACTTAGCGCGGGCGATGATTGTTGAGCCGGAAATTCTATTTCTCGATGAGCCCTTTTCCGCATTAGACTTTCCAACCAAAATAAAGTTAATGGAAGATTTCAAGGGCATTATCGAAAAGGCCCAAACAACAGCAGTGTTTGTCAGCCATGATTTAATGGAAATTAACTACCTCACGAATCGGCTGGCTATCATCGTGAATGGTGAAGTAAAGCAATCTGGATCCACCCCTCGGATCCTTGAACATCCTAATTCTTCTACTCAATCCTTCCTAAATGAGTGGAAGAAATTTTACCCATTAGCACGTTAATTTGCAGCTCCATTTTGGAGCTGCCTTTTTTATTTGCTTAAAAAAACCTTCAAGCTTAAAATGGTAATAGCTTTGTAACTGGGTTCTAAGGGGGAGTTTTACGATGAAATATGCAATCATTACTGGGGCATCAAAAGGGTTGGGTGAAGCGATTGCTAAACGGCTCATTCAGGAACAAATCGCCGTTGTTTCGGTTTCACGGACAGAGAATGAAGAAATCAAAAGTCTTGCAATCAAACAAGGGATTGATTATAAGCACCTTTCCTGTAATCTATCATTAGAAAAAGAAGTTCAGGAAGTCTTCATGGAGATTGCCCATTGTATTTTTCAAAAGGATCCGGAGGAAATTCTTCTATTTAATAATGCCGGCGTGATTGACCCCATTCAAAAAGTTGGCAATCTAGATCAGACGCCAATCATCAGTAACATTCAGGTCAATTTAATCGCACCCATTCTCATTACCAATTTATTTTTTAACAAGGCGCAGTTAACAAACACAAAAGTAACAGTTGTGAATGTATCTTCAGGTGCAGCGATCCGGTCGATTGAAGGCTGGAGTGTGTATTGCAGTTCGAAAGCGGGGCTAAATATGTTCACGCAAACCGCCGCATTAGAGCAGGCAGAGTTGGAAACAAGTAACAAAATTATTGCCTTTAGCCCTGGTGTGATGGATACGAACATGCAGGAAACGATTCGTTCGTCCAGCGTGGAAGCGTTTAAAGATCTTGAACAATTTAAAGAATACAAAGAAAAGAACATGCTTTTAAAGGCTGATGTTGTCGCGAATGCCTTAGTCGATCTGGTTCTAAGCGGCGAGGTTGAAAGTGGAAAGGTATACAATATTAAAGACCTATTAAAATAGTAATAAGGCCGCTTGGAGTGAGCGGCCTTTTTAGTCTTCCTGTGGAAACCACAAGGTGATACTTGTTCCCTTATTCAACCTACTTTTTACCTTGATGACGCCTTTATGGGCATCCATCAAGGCTTTTACAATCGACAGGCCGATCCCTACGCCACCCGTTTTGCGGTCACGGGATTTGTCACCGCGATAAAAGCGCTCGAAAATATGCGGAATATCCTCCTCTTTCATCCCTGAACCTTCGTCTTGAATCATAAAGCCGACATATCCATCCTTTTCTGTCACCACTGAAATGGTAACATTCTTCCCTTCAGGCGTGTATTTCAGGGCATTATTGAGAATATTGGAAAGGACTTGCATCAAGCGATCCTTATCCGCCTCAAACATTTCTTCCTGATCAGGCTCTTTAATTTGCAGTCCAACACCTTTTTCTTTAAAAATAGGCGAAAACATTTCCCATAACGCTGCTAATACGCTTCCTGCTTCTAGTTCGATTTTTTCCAGCCTGATTTGCGGATTCTCGGCCGCAAGTAATTTTTCTAATTCATTCACGAGTCGAACCAAGCGCATCAGTTCTTCGTGACTTACCTCCAGCCGCTGCGGTGTTGGCTCCCAAATTCCGTCCTGGAAGGCTTCAATTTGGCTTCTTAATGTGGCAAGCGGTGTCCTCAATTCATGGGCAAGGTCACCGGTAAATTGCTTCCGCAGCATTTCTTCCTTTGCCAATGATTCGGCAAGATTATTGAAGGAAATTGCAATCTGCTTTACCTCGGTCGGCAAACCGGATAAGGGAATGCGAATATCAAGGTTGTGCTGCTGCAGCTCACCTGCCGCGAATGAAAGCTTTTTCAGTCCAGAGGTTAATTTTTTCGAAAAAATCATACTAAAGACAATTGCCAGTACAATCGTTAAACAGACGGCAGCTAATATATACAACTGAATGGTTTGGATAAACGTGTATTCATCGTCAATTAAGCCTTCGGGATAGATGGCCACAAGTTTTCCAATAATGGCATTGTCAACTTTGAGCGTATAGGTTGTAGAGTGCCACTCTTCCCCGTCCGGCGGCGGTTCTGTTAAGCCAAAGCTATTCAACATGCCGCGAATGTTGGACGAATCCATCTGAACTTGCCCAAATCGGTCATACAATTGAAAATAAAGCTGGTCGGTCATCGCATGCTCATGCAGTAGTCCAAATACCGGGTCACTGGTAAAATGGCCATTTTTTCGATAATCCTTCTCGATTTCGGTGATAATTCGATCAATCTTTTTTTCGCGATTACGGTCTAAATAACTATGAAAGCTTTCCTCAAAGCCATATTGGATAAAAAAGCTGACAATTACTATACCGATCATGGAGATGAGGACTAAATAAAACAGGATCTTAGACCGGAGTGTTTGCAGCATCAAGTACCCCTCCAAATTTATAGCCCATCCCAAAAACAGTCACTAGAAAATCTGGCTGTCGCGAATCTGATTCAATTTTTTTACGGAGGTTTTTGATATGGGTATCGACACTCCGCTCGTAGCCTTCATAATACATGCCTTCATCTTGAATCTTCTCTAGTAAATCCATCCTGCTGTAAACTCGGCCGGGATTGACCGCCATATTTGTTAACAATTTATATTCAATCGGTGTTAAGGTAACATCCTCACCGTTTATGGTCACTTCTTTTTTGATTAAATCAATCGCTAGTTTTTTCCTATTGAATTCGAGGCGTTCAATTTTTTCTGTCTTTTTCACCCGCCTTAAAATCGCTTGGACGCGGACAACTACCTCCCGCGGGCTAAACGGCTTGGTTAAATAATCGTCAGCGCCCATGACAATCCCGTTGATGCGATCATCTTCAGCTGATTTTGCCGTCAGCATCAGGATTGGCACATCCGACTCTTTTCGGACTAAGCGGCAAACCTCCTCACCGGAAATATCAGGCAGCATTAAATCTAATATGATTAAATCAGGGTTGATTGTTTTGGCCTTTTTCAAGGCATCAATTCCATTATCGGCACTATGAATTTCATAGCCTTCTCTTTCTAAATAAGCTTCGAGAACTTCTATGATTCTGCGTTCATCGTCAACTAATAAAATCTTCATGAATCACCACTCCCCATACCATTACTATATCATCCTGGGTCTGTGATTTTTGTAACTTCACAAATTCACCACAACTTCTTCATAACATCTTCAATTTTTCCCGTTAAGATAGATTTGTAGTTAAGATGTTGTAATACATGGTTAGTGACCATCTTACTCATCCCAAATTTAACCTCTCTCTTACTATAGTAAAAGCGTCCCGATCTACGGGGCGCCTATTTTTTTGTGAATTTGGTGTAATTAAAACCAGAAAAGAGACATCGGAATCCCGATGTCTCTTTCATTTCCTATTTGTGGATCCAAACTGCACCAGCGGAGTTGTCTTTTGCTTTGCCGATGACTTGGAACTTAAGGCCGAAGTTTGGAACCTTGCGTCCAGCGTCCGGAATAAGTGTATTGATATAAGTCTTAGAATCATCAAATGTTGTTACGCCTGGAAGACCTTTGTAATCATAGATTCCGCGCGATGGAGAATCGATATACCAAGCAGGAGCTTGATCTAAAGAAAATGCAGCATCTGCCACCTGGTAGCGTGTACTTTGATTTGTAGATGACTGTCCATTCAAAGTACCTACAATTGCTTCAGGATGTGAATCCACTACGCCAAGGAAGCCTTCGCCAGGGTGGATTCCAGTCCAGTTATCAGTAAACGTGTTGTCACCATACCAAACTACTAAACCAGTATTATATTTAACGCCGCGAGAGAATTGTAGTGCTGTATCAGAGCCAGCATAGTTTCTCCACTCAAGGTAATAATAATGTGGTTTGTTAATCCAGCCATCAGATACTTCAAAACCGTTTAATGTTACTTTTGAAGTTCCTTCTGCATCATCAGAGAATACTACAGCGCCATCCACTGTTAATTGAAGGTTATCGATTGCGAAACCGTTTGGTGCAAGACCGCCGTCCGTTATATATTCAAATACTAGTTTTACTTTTTTGCCTGCGAATTGGCTTAAATCAAGCTTTCCATCCACCCACTTGCCTAGGGAAGTTTCACGACCACCTGCTGTGTTTTCGTCGCCAATTGTATCAAGTGTCACGCTCTTGCCATCATCTGTTACCGCTTTTACATATAGGTAGTCATAGCCTGTTTCAACTTCGTACCATTGTTTGTAATCAAAGGTAGCAGTTGCAGCACTTGTTAAGTCAAACACTGGTGTTTCTAAAACAGTGTGAAGATCATCGCCTTTAGTACTATAATAGTATTTTGCTCCAAACCCAGGTGCAATACCTGGAACCTTTTTGCTAGGCAGATTTACCTTTACAATCCCAGGGTTCTTTGACTTCGTCACACTTTGGTCAATAATAGTTGCAAGACCATTTTTATCGATATCTTCGTAGTTTACCTCAGTAATATTAGCCCAGTTACCGCCCATTGTCTTTTGGAAGAATTCTTTGTTTTGTGGAGAGAAGCTTGGTGCTTCTGTTCCAGCAATGTTTCCGTTCCAGCTGCCGCCGCTCATGATAGACCATGAAGCAATTGGCTCACCGTGACCAGAATACTGTGTATCATATTCATCAGGAAGACCTAAGTCATGACCAAATTCGTGTGCGAAAACGCCCACTGCTCCATCTTCAGGCTCGATGGTATAGTCGTATGCAGCCATCTTGCCGCCCCAGTAATCTACGGAAGCAGTTGTATTTGCTACAGGATAAACACCGTTTAACGCCCAGCGGTGTGACCAGATTGCATTATCACCAAGCTTGCCGCCGCCAGCTTCTTGTCCAACCCCCGCATGAAGAACCATCAAGTGATCAACTAATCCGTCTGGCTCGTTTAAATCGCCATCACCATCAAGGTCATATTGATCAAAATGGTCATAATCAGCAAGGTTGATTCCAGCTGCAACAGCTGCATTTAATGCATCTTTTACTAGGCCACGAGGACCTTTTGCTCCCGGTTTATTGTCATGTCCTCCTGCTGGACTATCGCTACCGTAATCAGCTGCATTTCCTGGTACAGTCAGCCAGTCAGAAACCTCACCGTTAACTGTGTAGCTGCCGCCAGACTGCTCTTCGTAATACTGTTTGAAAGTTTTTACCTTTTCGCCATTGAAAAGAGTGAAATCTTCATTACCAAATAGCATCTTTTGATAGTGGTCTTTGTTGAAATCATCCGCGTACATATATCCTGATTCTTGATCAATATTATTATGCTTAAAGTCAGCATACTCTACAAGCAATACAAGGACTTTATCTTCACGAACATCGCCGTTATAACCAGCTTGCTTAGCCGAATCTACTTTTACAGCACCTGTCGGCTTGCCTTTTTTATAGTTTTCATGACCTTTAGCAAGCTGCTTTGAAAGCTTGTCCTTCTGCTTTGTAACGAAGTCTTTTGCTTTTTGGTCAAAATCCTGTTGCCCCTTTGTAAGAGCTTTGTCTTCTTTACCAGGCTTTTCACCCTGTTTTTGATTTATGTAGCTCTTTACTGCCTTCGTAATTTCCTCTTGTGATGCACCTTTTGCAATAAGTCCTCTTTTTTGTAATGCGGCACCTAGACGATCGAAATCTACCACATTCAAATCGAATGGCGCGGACACATCTGTTGCTGCCGCTGCAGCTCTTGGTGCTAGCGTGCTTCCAGCAAATGCACCTGCAAACATGGTAGTAGCTACCATTGTACTAGCTGCAAGGCTGGATATGACTTTTAGAGTGTTTTTCTTCTTCAACTGTTTATACCCCCTATACTGTATATATCCGACCGTTCTTTTAAAAAAACGGTGCTCTATTATTCTATCAGAGGGGTAAGAATATTATAAATAGTCTGATTTCAGTATAAATAGAAATTTTAGTAGGAAAATTCTGAGTATTTAGACCTATTCGAAACTACCAAAAAGACCCTATCTTTAGATAAGGCCCTTTTGGCTGGTCTTTATTCCGTTTTATTCTTGATTTCGTCTGTTAATTCCTCAATACTTTTTCTGACATTCCCTTTACCAGAGTAGTTCTCGATTAGCTCTTTTATATCAATTCCACTAGAAGCCTTTAACGACTCTTGCAGGCTTGCCATTAAGTTGGTTGCATAGCTGGTAATCTTATTGGCGCCGCCATTTTCTCCTGAACCGCCGCCCGTATCGACAACAGTAATTTTATCAATATTGGATAATGGGGCAGCCACTTGCTTCGCATATTCCGGAAGCATTTTGATAACCATGTCGAGAATGGCCGCTTGACCGAATTGTTCGAACGCTTCGGCAATCTTTTCCTTGGCTTCGGCTTCTGCCAAACCTTTTAAACGAATAATTTCTGCTTCTGATGACCCTTGAGCCTTTTGCGCTTCTGCTTTGGCAAGACCATCGAGGCGAATCCGCTCCGCTTCCGCCTTTGCCATTGCTTCAATGCGGTACTTATTGGCTTCGGCTTCCGCCATTTCTCTTGCCTTGTTCGCTGCGGCAGATTGCTCGACGGAATAACGGTCGGCATCGGCCTTTTTCTTCACTTCAGAATCGTATTGACGTTCGCGGCGAAGGATTTCCTTTTCTTCTAACTCAATTTGTTTTTGTCTTTCAATAATCTTGATTTGCATTTCCTGTTCCATTACATCCTGTTTTGATCTCGCTGTTTCTAGATCATAGGCCTGGTCAGCCTTCGCTTTGGCAATATCCTGTTCACGGCGGAATTCAGCAACTTTCAACTGATTCACTTTCTCTGCTTCAGCGATTTCTGTTGCCCGCTCTAATTCATTACGTTTGGCTTCTTTAGAGGCTTCGGCTTTTTTGATACGAGTTTCTTTTTCCGCTTCAGCAGTGGCAATATCTGCATCTCTTCTAACTTGAGCAATCCGCGGCTTACCAAGGGAATCCAAGTAGCCATTTTTATCACGGACATCTTTAATCGTGAACGATACAATGACAAGACCCATTTTTGCAAGATCCTGTGATGCTACCCTTTGGACTTCTTGTGAAAATTTATCACGGTTTTTATAGATTTCTTCCACTGTCATCGAACCAAGAATTGATCGCAAGTGCCCCTCTAGGACTTCTCTTGCTTCATTTTCACGGTCTTCCTTTGGTTTTCCAAGGAACTGCTCAGCAGCTGTTGCAATTTCGCTAATCGAACCGCCAATTTTTATAATGGCAACACCATCGGCCATGACCGGCACACCCTGCTCCGTATAAACCTCAGGTGTGGTAACTTCTAGTTTACTAGATAGCAAGCTAAGCGGTTTTGCCTGCTGGAATACTGGTAAAATAAAGCTACCGCCGCCGCGAATAATTTTGATTTTATTTCCGGCTTCGTCCACGTGGACACTTCCGTTTCCGAGAAAGCTTCCTGTTACGATAAGAGCCTCGTCCGGTCCGGCGGTCCTGTACTTTGTAATAAAAACACCGATTAATGCTAGGAAAATAAGAACGACAATCCCGACAATGACCCAAATAATGTTAAATTCCATTTTTCTATTCCCCCTAATCTATAAAAAACTTTCTAATTGATGGTGAACCGTAACCTGGAGCACTCCGTCCTTCACCTGGATAACAAGGACACTAGTGCCATTAGGTATTTGGTCGCCATCAAAGCTTACAGCTGGTTTAGCAATTCTTCCGCTTGTACTCTCAATCATCACTTCACCGTAGCCATCGGCTGGGATCGAGGTAATGACTGTCCCAATTCGTCCTTGTAAATCCGAATCTTTATATACAAGTGATTCTTCCGCAGAAGACAACGGTAAAAGAACAAACACATTTAATAAGGTAACAACAATAAAGGCGATGACTGCAGAGATAGCCAAAATGAGTAAATAATGCAGCGATGACAAACGTTCAAACAAGTAACCGTTCGCGGACAAAATGGTCACAAAGGCAAAGATGAGGACTGGATTAAGGAAGTGAAGCCCGCCGTCCCCAGCTCCCTGAAAATGAAACACATCGGCAAATAAAACATAAATAACTGTTAAAACTCCTGAAATGATTAACCCATAAAGATAAATTGTTTCTAAAGGTATGCTGAAAGGTTCCATGAGCATCAATCCTTTTTTTGATTATAGTAAATATACAAAGGAAAGTGAATGGCAGGTTTTGGATTTCATAAAATCTCAAGCATGACGGATCCTCCCCTTCCTTATGGTTATGTATGTTACGTAATACGAATTAAAATGTAAAAGGTTTCACACATAAGACAATTTTATCATTATTTGCCAATTTAAAATAGAGCATTCTTCGACAAAACGTGAATGACATAGTAGCCTTTTTCCAGCTCTTTCGGTCACGTAGACTCTTTCTACGTTACCTCCATCAACCTTTTCCACCTCTTTCAGTCACGTAGACCCTTTCTACGTTACCCGCCAGCATTCTTTTCCCATGCAAAGGTAACGTAAACACAAAAAAATGCCATAGCCCCTATGAGCTACAGCACCTTACTGAATCATATTCAAAAACTTCTTTGTTCGTTCTTCTTTTGGATTCGTGAAAATCTCCGCTGGCTTGTCTCGTTCAACTATAACACCCTGATCCATAAAGATGACCTCATCGGCAGCGTCTCGGGCAAAGCGCATTTCATGGGTGACGACGATCATCGTCATCCCTTCCGCGGCAAGATCCTTCATTACTTTTAATACCTCACCGACAAGCTCGGGATCAAGGGCAGAGGTTGGTTCATCAAACAGCATGACCTCTGGCTCCATCGCGAGAGCACGTGCAATCCCGACGCGCTGTTGCTGGCCGCCCGAGAGCTGTGCAGGATAATAATCTTCCTTATCACCAAGACCGACTTTTTCTAAAAGAGCTGAGGCCTTTTTGCGTGCAGCCTCTTTACTCTCTCCTTTTACAATCACCGGTCCTTCCATGACATTTTCAAGAGCCGTTTTATGAGGAAAAAGATTGTACCCTTGAAAAACCATTCCAGTTAACCGACGGAAAGAGGTAATATTCTTTTTCGAAACGGCCTTTGAAAAATCCAAACTTTGACCTTCAATCGAAATGGTACCTTTGGTAGGTACCTCTAACGCGTTTAAACAGCGAAGCATGGTAGTTTTCCCAGAACCGGACGGGCCGATGACGACCACTACCTTTCCTTTTTCCACCTCGAGGTCAATTCCCTTTAAAACCTCTAATTGACCAAATTGTTTATATAAACCTTTAATTGAAATCATCATAAAACTCCCTTACTATGATGCGTAGCGATCTAATCTTTTTTCCAAAAATCCTTGAATCATGGAAAGGAAAAAGCAGATTATCCAATAAAGGAGGGCCGCTTCGATATAGACCAACAAAAATTCATAATTGGTTGCAGCAATTTCTTGAGCGCGGCGAAACATCTCGGTTACAAGCACGAGTGAAGCAAGCGAGGTATCTTTGACAAGGCTAATAAAGGTATTTGATAAGGGTGGAATTGATACCTTTGCAGCCTGTGGCAAAACAATTCGTTTTAATGCTTGAGTATAAGTCATACCAATCGAATAACCGGCTTCCCACTGCCCTTTTGGAATCGAAAGAATGGCAGCGCGGATGACTTCTGATGAATACGCACCAACACTTAGGGAAAAGCCAATGACAGCTGACGGAAATGGATCAATCGTTATCCCGATATTGGGAAGGCCGTAAAAAATAATAAATAATTGCACTAGTAATGGCGTCCCGCGGATGGCTGAAACATAAACTCTTGCGATTATCTGAAATACCTTTACATGAGAAATGCGAGCAAGGGCAGTCAGAACAGCCAGAATGATACCAATGATAAAGGAAATAAGTGTTAATGGGATTGTGTTCATAATAGCACCCTCCAGCATCGGCTGGAGGGAGGTTTTGGCGATATCAATCAGTCTTGCTGTTCGTTCCGGGTCAGCAAAAATACTATTTAAGTACATCTACACCAAACCATTTCTCAGAGATTTTTTTGTATGTGCCATCATCGATCATATCTTTTAATGCTTTATTGACAGCATCTACGAGTGTGTCATTTTTCTTTCTGAACATAAATCCGCTTGTTGAGGCATCACCAGCCGTTGCAACAATTTTGATTGGTGCATCAGGCTTTTGTTTTGTATAATCTAAATAGGCAATTTTATCATTAACCGTTACATCGACACGTTTCTGTGCAAGCAATTCAACCGCTTGTTGGAAACCATCAACACCGACAATATTAGCACCGTTCTTTTTCGCGATATCTGCATAGTTACTTGTTAGGGATTGCGCTGAATTTAATCCCTTCATGTCCTCAAATGATTTCACTTTATCGTTATCCTTTGCAGCGATAAGAACAGCGGCAGATGTAATATACGGATCAGAGAAATCGTATTTTTCCTGGCGATCCGGGCGAATTCCCACCTGGTTGGCAATCATATCAAAACGCTTCGCATCAAGGCCGGCAAAGATTGCATCCCATTGTGTTTCCTTGAACTCTGCCTTCACGCCTAAACGCTTAGCCACTTCTTCGGCAAGCTCTACATCAAACCCGGTAAGCTTTCCACTTGGATCATGGAAGGTGAAAGGAGCATATGTACCTTCTGTACCAATGACAAGTTTCCCTTCATCTTTTACCTTCGCTAATAAATCCTTGTCCGCCTTTTCAGCCGTTTTGTTATCAGATTTATTTTTCCCAGCATTATCATCCTTTGTACCGCATGCTGATAATACAACCATAAAGCTTAATAATAATGCAAAAATAACTGTTAGTTTTTTCATGTTACCTGTAAACCCCCTAATTCTGATTGTTCTTCTTGGATTTAATTATCATATTACATCCCTTACTTCCTGTCAAAAGATATATTTCAAAAAGTTTAGGTTTATTTTACCCTTTTATAAAAAATAAAAACCTATCAGAGAGTATCTGATAGGTTAAGCTGAAAGTGGTGCTTCTTTTTGTTCGATTCTTGCACATCTTTTTACTATTTGATCGAAACCGAATCAAAATAGGCCGATTCGCTCTCCTGATTTAAAAAGTAAAAACTTTTTAAAATAAAATAGAATCCAGCTGCTTTTAAGATATGACCAGTAAAATTATCGAGGTCAAACACACTTTGGTAAATTGTAAAGATGAGCTCTGTCAAAAGGAGGTACACAAAAGCCAGCGCAATTGATAATTTTGCTTCACTTTTATCTACATGATATTGATATAGAGTAATAATTAGTGAAACAAATTGGATGAAGCTGATTACGTATTCGATTCCATTTTTCAAGCGGGTTGTTCCACTGCCTTCGACCATAAGTACCGGCAGTCTGTTCTCAAAATGAATAATCAGATAGCTGACCGTAATCGCCGCAACCATTCCTATGATGACACTCCCACCCCTATAGTCCCGTTTTAAATTTCGTTCAGGGATCAGCAGAATTGACAGAATGAAGAGGGATTGAATAGCCCGCGCCGATACCCAAAACCAGGTAGCTTTTGCCACAGAGCTCTCAGTAATAAAAAACGGCATTCCTTTGAAGGATAAAGTGTGGAGCAGGTCTAGCGTTCCAACCAATAAGAACGTAAAAGATAAAAGAAGCATCCGGCTTGAATGACTTTTTCCATAGCATTTTAAACCGTAAAGAAAGATGGCTGCCGAAATCGAAATGCTGAATATCTCTAAAAGGGCATGGAAACCGACATAATTGGCGGGATTATAGATGGTCAGGATTTGCGGCTGGAATAGATGAATAACCATCAGTAGCACAATGGCTAACAACGAAAAGATAATAAATCTTCCCTCGGTAATTTTCAAATCCTTCCCTCCCTTTTTTAAAAAAATAAATCAATCGTCTTTTTTCACCATTATATATCCTGCTTTTTCTTTATTGTCCTAGGACTTGTGAAAATTTATGGAACTTTACATAGAAAAAGACTACCCTTATTTAAGGTAATCTTTCGCATTACTCTATTTTATTTCCACCAATCATCAAACATACTGGCTGGCATATTCCGCTTATGTTCTGTGAGGAGATAGCGTTTTTCAACCTTTTCCGCCACTTCTTTGGAAACAGGTTTCCCTTCGAGATAGTCATCAAGTTCATCGTAGGTAATTCCTAATTCCGTTTCATCCGCTTGCCCCGGTTTTTGATCAAGCAGGTCTGCTGTCGGAACCTTTAAATACAGGCGTTCGTCTGCCCCCAGCTCTTTTAATAATGCCTTCCCTTGCCGTTTCGTTAATCCTGTCAAAGGCAGGACATCGGAACCGCCATCGCCATACTTCGTATAGAAGCCGGTAACCGCTTCTGCCGCATGGTCTGTTCCGATGACAAGAAGCCCTTCCATACCGCCTATGGCATATTGAGCAATCATCCTCAGTCTCGCCTTGACGTTGCCCTTTTGATAATCGCTCAGCGGGCTCCCCTCATAACTTTGGTCATATTCCTTTTGCACCTCATCAACCGCCGCTTTAATATTAAAGCTTGTTTCGCGATCAGCACCAATAAACGCAATAGACAGTTTTGCATCTTCCTCATCCTGCTGAACACCATAAGGAAGACGGACTGCGATAAACAAGGATTCTGTTCCTTCCTTACGCAATTCCTCCACTGCCATTTGTGCCAAACGTCCGGCAAGCGTCGAGTCCTGGCCACCGCTAATCCCTAATACATAGCCTTTTGCCTTCGTTTTTACCAGATAGTTTTTTAAAAAATCAATTCGCTTTCGAATTTCTTCCTTTGGCTGAATGTTTGGCGTGATATGTAAATCCTTCATTATCTGCGCTTGCAAGCTCATTTATTGAACCCCCTGACCACTTATTGATATAAATGTAATGTACCACAAAAGCGCACTTTTCACTAAATCAAACAAATTCATATGGGTAAACTAAAAATATTCAGCTGTAGGAGGAATTTAAATTGGAAGCAAAAACATGCAATGAATCAAGAGTTGTCAGAACGAGCAGGATTTTTCCAAATGACGTAAACAACCATAATACCTTGTTTGGCGGCAAGTTAATTAGCGATATTGATATGATTGCTTCGATTTCGGCAGTACGGCATTCCCGTGCTGAATGTGTGACAGCCTCGATTGATTCTGTCGATTTCTTAAGCCCTATTACACCCAAAGACTCCGTTTGTATTGAAACCTTTGTGTCCTCGACTGGGACATCTTCCATGGAGATTTTCGTCAAAGTTATTGCAGAAAATCTTATTTCCGGTGATCGAAAAATTGCTGCAACCGCCTTTTTAACCTTTGTCGCACTAGATGAAAATGGAAAACCAACAAAAGTTCCCAGCATCATCCCTGAAACCGACGAAGAGAAAAAACTTCATGAAACGGGTAAGGAAAGGGCAGAAAAACGGAAAGAGCATCGAAAAAGCAGCAAAGAATTAGCGGGAGAATTTACCACCCATAAACCGTGGGAATAAAAGAAGACAGCAAAGGTTCGCACCTGTCAGTGCGAACCTATTTCAATTTCTGAAGATCCCTTCTGTCTGGAGCATGGGGCGGTTCTTGCGCCCAGCCGCGGTCAACCAAAATATCAAAGCCCTTTGCTGAATAAACCAAAATATCTAAAATATACTTTTGATAATAGGCGGCAAGGTCTGTTCTCATGGACAAAGACAATGCATGACCAATCATGGTAATATCAATCGCATTTAACGCATGGAACAGCGTCACCACGAGCTTGTCGGAAAAAGGAGAAACCGTTGTCTCCGTCACATCTACAATTGTCGATATATTTCCAAGTAATTCCTCCCTCATGAGAATATCATTGAAGGTATTAATTTGTTTTTCAGAAATTTTCTTACCTTCTTGAATATAATCATGAATCTCCTTGTCCTTTATTACTTGAAGCAATCCCATACAAAGTAGGATTGAAAAATAATTTCGTTCAGTATTAAAAAAGATTTCTGTAATCTCAGCGACGTTTAATGGTCGTTTTTTTCCAAATCCACTAAGATAAGAAAGTTTTTCAATGTATTCCACCTTTTTAGGGTAGGGAATCATTGGCGGCCTATCATAGAGTCCCTTTGAAAGCATTAAGGTTGTGGACTCTTTATATAACAGCGAATTTTCCTGAACCATCTTCACAAAAAAATCTTGTACATCTTCTCTAGCCATACTTGAGGTAATAAATCCTGTGTTAATCAAACCCATGCGGCACATAGAATAAACAAAGCTTAGGCCAAATAAATCATGAAATAAAGGCGGCACTGTCAAATCAAGATCCTTTTCCGTAAAACCATCAGGGATGGGTATCCCTTCCTCTGTAAAAATTGACGCAATTTTCTTTACATGGCCGTCGGAAACCTCATATGCATGCTTTAGTGTCTTCCCAATCTCTTCATCTTTATTGTGGTGAAGAAAATAGGTTAATAAACAAACAGCCATATTCTCTTGAAGATAGGTGGCCCATAATCCACCAATCTCCGCACTGGATAGTCTGATACTATGTACTGCCATTGAATTAATCCTCCTGAAAAAACACTTTAGGGATAGATTTCCTATCAAAGGACTAATTTATTCAAATTCCTCTTCCCATTACCTATTCCGCAGGCGAATCACCACGGCTTTTCCAAGTCATCACACCATCCTCTTCATCAATCTCAATCGTGACATCAACAACCCCTTTTTCCGCCATGATTTTTTCCTCTAAACGGTCTTTTATATCATCGGCAGCGGCTACTGTTAGTTTCGGGTCGATTTCAATCTCCAATTCTACGTGCAAGTCTTCTCCTTCTTTAATGACGGTTATATCTTGAATATCCATAACATCAGGGTCTGCCATGACCATCGTGCCGATTTTGTTTTCCATCTCCTCATCGGCCTGCCCAATCACCCCTGCAGCATTGTCTAAAAAGACTTTCCCTACTACAAAGAACATCATCGCTCCAATCAGCATCGAGGCAATCCCCTCTAACTGGTGAAGATTTGTAAAGTGGGCAATCACAACAGCTAAAATGGCTAATAAACCGCCCAAAGTAGCCACAAGATCCTCCATAAATACTAGCTTTGTCGCCGGTTTCGCCCTACCCAAATTGGCAAAACTTTTTGCAAACACACTTGGGCCGCTTGCTTCCACACCAATTTCATGTAAAATTTCTTTCATTGCTTTAAACAAAACAAAGGTTTCAAGGATCGTTGACACAGCGAGAACCAGAATATTAATCAAAAACCCGCTGGATTTTGTCGGATGGATGGTATGATGCCAACCCTCTTTGATTGTTTCAAAGGCCATTATTCCGACAATCAATACCGCGCCCAAAAGGACAAGATTGACGAGGCGGCCAAAACCGTTAGGGTATTTTTCCGTTGGTGCCTTTTTACTTAAGGCAGACCCGATAAACACAAAAAACTGATTCGCTGCATCTCCAAGACTGTGCATCGTTTCGGCAAACATGGCGACATTACCCGTAAACATAAAGGCCACACCTTTAATAATCGAAATAATCGTATTAATAATAGCAGCCAGCATGGCGGACTTATTTCCACGTTTCAAAAGCTGTAATAATTCTCCCATCGAATCCTCTTTTCCTTTTAAAAAATTATCGGTTACCTTTACTATTTTCTAAAGTCTGAAAAATCATGCCCCTGACAGTGTGCAGGGGCATCATTCTTTACACGTTTCTTAGTACCAAAAATAACCGATTATTTCGTTCATCCTGTTCCTCCACAGAAGCCAAATCATATTTTTTCAAGAGATGGAATACTTCATTTAAAATATCTTGTGTGTGCTCTTTGGCAAAAAACTGATCGAATAAAGGTTTCAATTCCTCCGGTAAAAAGGCTGCTTGTGAATCGTATTTGCTTTTTACATCTTCCTGGGTGTGATCTAATTTGCATTCGCTCATCTGAAAATCCTCCTAATCAATGAATACATTTAGAATAGCAGAAATGGGCCAATAAAAAAAAGCCCGTTGAATGGGCTTTTCTACTTAGCCTTTTTACTTTCCGTCACTTCTAGAACATCTAAGAGGAAAACAAATACGGGAATCCCAATGATCAACCCCCATACACCAAAGAAGTGCTCCGAGAAGATCAAGACAATAAACGTATAAAAGACTGGAAGATTTGTTTTTGAACTCATTAAATTCGGATTTAAAATATAGGCTTCGATGGCATGAATGACCGCAATCGCTATCCCGACATAGAGAACCTTGATCATGCCCCCAATACTATAGGCAATAATCACAAGTGGAATTAACGAAATGATCACTCCGGCAACCGGGATTAAGCCCAAAACGAAAATCATAATCGATAAACCGCCAAGCTGCGGGAATTTAAGAATCCATAAGAAGATGGTTGTAAGAATACAGTTCACCAAAGCTATGATTAGTTGCGCTTCAATTACTTTACCGAACGTTCCCACGAATTTATGAGCAAAGAACTCAATTTCTACGTAAATAGATGAAATTTTGCTCGTTCTAAATTTCTTCGTAAATTCAATTAAACGCGGTTTTTCTAATAAACAAAATAAGCTCAATAACAGTGCCAATAAAACTTGTAACGTGATTTTACTTATATCAGTAAAATATTTAATCAAGAAGGTAAAGCCTTGCTCGAGGTAATTGGAAATTTTATTTTCCTCAATCTGACTCACAAGGTAATTCAAGATTTCATTATTATGATTTGAGGTGTAAAAGGCCGTTAATTGCTTGATCAAAGCGGTAATTTCACCGGCAATCATCGGCAAGTACATCACTAACCCATACGAAAGCAAACCGACAATACTGGCATAGGATACAACCACAAGCAACCTGCGATTGAGCGAGACTTTTTTTTCAATAAATTGAACCAAGCGATCCATTAAAAAAGTAAAAATAAACGTGAGTAAAATCAAATTAATCATCGATCTCATTGAATATAAAATGATCGCAATTAACACAAAAATGGCTATTCTTTTAAATCCGCTGCTTTGCATAAGTTTATTTATCATAGGCAATTATCGAACCCCATTATGTTTACTATTTACTATGTGAATATTATATCAAAGTTCAAGGTAATCTGTCCTTTTTTAACTGCTATCTTGCACTAAATTGAACAGGTGTCATCGAACTGTCAATTGCTTTCCCTTCAAAACCTTGCGCACTTAGATAATCTAGCAGCGCTGGCAGATGGGCAAGCGTTTCTGGTCGTTCATGCAATAAAATGACAATCGGCCCATTATGGTCTGCCAATTTATTTAATTGTTCAATAACACTATTGACAAAGCGTGCATCTTTATAATACCAATCCTTGCTGTCAATATTCCAATCCCACATTAAATAGCCATTATCCTTAACCGCTTGGCGATATTCACCTGTCATATATGGAACACTGCCATATGGCGTTCTCATAATATAGGAATCGATACCGGAAATTTCTTTTAACGTGTTCCGATTTTGGGTTAATTCCGAGAGGATCGAATCAACTGATGCATAAAAAACTTTCTGGTTATGGGAGACACTGTGGAGACCAACTGTTTCTCCTTTCTGTGCCATTAATTTAACCGCATCAGGATACCTGCGAATATTCCCGTCGATCATAAAAAATGTCGCTTTGTATTGATATTGTTCCAGCAATGCAATAATATCAGCGGAAAATGGTGCCGGACCATCATCAAAGGTTAAATAAATCGTCTTGTTGTTCCCCTGTGGCTGCGTATTATTTTGCTCCGGCTGAGTTCCAGGTGTTTCATTCGCCGGTGTCTGAGGAGTTCCGGTTTCCTGTGTGGCAGGTTGTGCCTCGGTGGTTTCGGTAGGAGTAGTTTCTGGCACTTGTTCTTGTTTATTTCCCCAAATGTCTGCTTTTTCCTGCTGTTTTTTCATCCGTTCTTTTTCTTCTTTTGAGTCCCTAGTGTTCATCACAACTGATCCTGTTGTTGGACCTTTAGCTGAGGCATGCTTAATATTTTCATTTTTTGAGTGATTACTAGGTTCGCCTGCAGCCTTCTTCAAAAAATAATTGCCCAAAAATCCCCCCGCAAATAAGAACCCAATAGCAATAATGACAATGACTGTCCCTCTTGACCATCCGCTCTTTCGTTTCACCATTGTTTCTCCCTCTTTGTTGTTTTTTCCTTCTTTCATTATAGACGAATTTGTGACTAATTTGTTTCTAATCTATTAAAAATATTACAATTCTATTAAAATTACTGACTATTAATGGTAAATCCGACAGCAATGTTTGACAAAAACCTGTATCCCTCATGATAATGTGTAATTTACAACTTTTTACCAATCCATTATAACAAGAAAAAAATGAAAAAAGGAGCTAGAGGAAAAAATAAATCAGAAATTTCCAAAATGGGTACAGGCAAATTCCGTGACCAAGTAACATACATATCATTGAAACAGACTTTCCGTGGAGGTGAGATTTGTGTCAGGTGGGCAAAAAGCACTCTGCTACATCTTATCAATCCTTATTCCAATTGTTGGTATTGTCTTAGGTATTGTTTGGATGAATGATCAAGATCCAGAAAAGAAAGTGGTCGGCAAAAACTGTTTAATCATTGCGATTGCCGTAACTGTCTTAAGCTGTATTTGTTGGTTTGCTCTTTCTGCCCTCTCGATTGCCCCTGCGTTTATGACGGGTTACTAAGAAAAGCGGAAGGCTTCTTGAGCTGGACATTTCTCAAGGTCGGAATTTTAAATTCATTTATTACCAGTAAAAACCCAATTCATATGGAATGGATTGGGTCCATTGTCATAGGAGTGATTCGTGTTGATTCAAGAAGTGCTGCACTTTTTCGGAAGAGCCATCTGCCACCAATTAGAGGAACGGTCACTCCATGCTTCAGGAGAAACACTTTCCGTTTGTGCCCGCGATACTGGGATCTATATCGGCATCTTTTCAACACTAGCTTATTTGCATCTGTTTAAGCGAAAGAAGAAAATTACGATTCCTTCGATTAAAATGAGCTTCTTTCTTCTATTATTTATGGTACCCATGGCGGTCGACGGTTTAGGCTCTTATGCCCATTTATTTGAGAGTACTAATTTAAGGAGGTTGGTGTCAGGCACCAGCTTTGGTTTTGTTTTGCCTTATTTTTTATATCCGCTGCTGTCGGCTAAGGCGCTTGAGAATGAGAGTGAGCCGGTTATTGGTGATTTGAAGGATTTTTTTGTTCCTGTGGTTTTATGTTACGGACTTGGGGGACTTGTTTATTGGGGGAAGATCTCCTATTTCGTTTTAGATGGTTTGATTATATTGACTGTCATTGTTTGGTTTAGCATGTGTTGGTCATTTTTGTTTTCGAGGATTCAGGACATCCGTTTTAAGTCAGCATTATCTGCTTTTTGCGGTATCGCATTTCTTTCGGTACTTTCCTTGTTACATAGTTTAATTATTCCATAAAAAAAAAGAACAATTTCCGTTTTGGAAACAGTTCCCATGTAATGGATTTTATTCTGTTTTTATCGCATCGATTAACTCTTTTATTTGTTTTAATTTCTGAGGATTTAATTGATCCTCAGATAATTCAATTTCTACTTTTAAAACACTTTTAATGGAATGTTTCTTTTCGGCCTTTTCACCTTTTTTAGGTTTTACTAAATCCTCCACTTCTACAGCAAAGGTTTTTGCTAGTTTCTCTATGATATCTAAACTGGGATTCCGCTGGATCCCCCGTTCGATTAAACTTAAATAGGACTTTGAAATACCGGTAAGTATACTTAACTTAGATAAAGAATAGCCTTTGGCCAATCGCAAACTTTTGAATTTACTACCATCCATTGAACCGCTCCTTCTTCTCTGCTTCCAATCATTGCATTACTAACCTGTTCTCTGTTTTTTATTTAACGGCTTCATCAACCACCAAAACCTTTTGTAACAAAGTAAATAATCAATGGGCCCAAAATTACAATAAATAATGATGGAAAGATAAAAAATACCATTGGAAACAGCATTTTTACCGGCGCCTTCATTGCCTGCTCCCTTGCTGCCTCGCGCCGCTGCTCGCGAACCCGTACAGTTAAATTTCCCAACACTTTCGCCATACCTATTCCAAGTTGATCGGCTTGTATTAAAGAAGTAATAATACCTTGAAAAGATCCCGATGGAATACGTTTACGAAGATCATAAAAGGCTTCTCTTCTGGATTTCCCAAGCTTCATATCCTCCAGTGTCTGACGAAACTCATCGGAAAGTGCCCCTTTCATTTTGGAGGATACTTCTTCGAGAGCCAAATCGAGCCCCATCCCTGCTTCAAGCAGAAGATTTACTGTATCAAAAAAGTCAGACATGGATTGATTGATTTCTTTTATTCTTGCCGTCTTCCTTTTCCCTAGATAAAATATCGGAAGGCGAAATCCTAATATTGCCATTATGGCTACCATCAACCAGGTTAGCAGTTTATTATCTGAAAAAGGCAATAGTAACAAAGCAAGCGGCAGACTTATTGCCACACTAAGCACCAATTGGAACAGTCTGAAATCATTGGCGGTCTTAAAAGGATACCCTGCATCCCGGAGCAAGATGTTTATTTTTGTTCTTTCTTCTTTAGTGACCTTTTTATTTAATAATTTCGTTCCTCTTACCCATAAATCGGCAAATCCCTTTTTTACTTTGCTTTCCTTCCTTTTTCTGATAGGATCCATTTTTGAACTTTTATTAGCTTCATCAAAATACATACTTATACGTTTATTAAACGAAATTTGCCTTTTAAAAATAGTAAATAGTATTCCTGCCAGTAAGAAAGTTAGAAACGCAGCTGTTAGAAACAAAAAAATAATACTCTGCATTTACCTATACCTCGATTCGGATAACCTTCTGGATAAACAACCAACCAATGAATATGGAGATAGAGCCGGCAAACAACATCGCCCACCCCAATGGATGCTCCAGCATGGGTCCAAAATATTCTCTGTTCACCAGTGATAGATATAACCCTAGTCCAACCGGCAGCATCGTAATAATCCATGACGACATTTTCCCTTGGGCTGTTAATGTGTTCAATTCTTCCAGTATTCTAACCCTGCCTCTAATGGTTTCTTCCATTGTTTCAAGCAGTACGGCCAGATTTCCGCCACTTTTTCGCTGGGCCAGTATTGCCCGTGCAACTACCTCAAGTTCTTTGTTGGGCACACGTTTGATTAAATCTTCAAAGATCTCCTCCAGGGGAACTCCTAATCCTGCTTGGCGGACAATACGTGCAAATTCAGGTCCTAGGGGATCAGGTACCTCCTTACCGACGAGCTGAATCGCTTGCATAAAACTGAATCCCGCCCTCATAGAATTTGCCATCATTCCTAAAATATCGATTAACTGATGTGATGCCTGCTGCAGGCGTTTTTTTCGTTTTTGCTTCATAAATACAAGAGGGAGAATAAAACCAATGACCGCTGCTGTCACCATCATAAACCATGAAAACCCTAATACGGCGGTTATCCCCCCAGCCCCAAGTGCAGCTAGAAATCTAAGGACAAGAAACTCTTCTGGCTTTAATTTATTTCCTGTTTCCAGTAATATTTTCTCCGTGCTGTCATTAAATTGAATATTTTTAAACACTTTTGCGATTGAATGGAAAAACCTAATGAACATGGACTGCCTTTTTTCTTTTATCATTTTACCTGTATCCACTTGGGAGGATTGTAAAAACTTAGTCATTCTGGCATTCATATTCCTTTTAACTGAATAGCCTCTTAAAAATAGAAAAATGAAGATACTCGAAAAAAGGAAAATAAGAGATACTTCCAGCTGCATTTCCATCCTTACCACTCCTTACTAAACCATGAAGCAGGCAGAGAGTAACCATTCTGTTCCAGTTTATCTGTGAACTTCGGCCGAATACCTGTACTAGTAAAACGCCCCTCAATTCTGCCGTCATTCATGATCCCTGTTTCCTTAAATATGAAAATATCCTGTAAAACAATGGTGTCCCCTTCCATTCCTAATACCTCGGTTACATGCGTTATTTTTCTCGTACCATCCTTTAACCTTGACTGCTGCACAATAAGATCAATTGCACCGGCAATCTGTTCTCGAATCGCCTTTACAGGGAGCTCGAAGCCTGCCATTAATACCATTGTTTCCAGGCGGGAGAGGATGTCTCTTGGTGTGTTTGCGTGGCCGGTACTTAAGCTTCCATCATGGCCTGTATTCATGGCTTGGAGCATATCCAATGCTTCAGCACCACGGACCTCACCAACAACAATTCGGTCTGGACGCATCCGCAATGAATTTCGAACTAACTCACGGATTGTTATCTGTCCTTTTCCCTCAATATTTGGCGGACGAGATTCCAATGCTACCACATGTTCCTGATTTAGCTTCAGTTCTGCCGCATCTTCAATAGTCACAATACGTTCTGTATTAGGAATAAAGGAAGATAATACGTTTAAGGTTGATGTCTTGCCGGATCCTGTACCGCCGCTAATAAAAATATTAAACTTTGACTTCACACACATATCCAGGAAATCTGCCATATCGCTGCTTAATGTTCCAAATTGAATTAAATCTTTTATTGTAAAAGGAGTTTCGGAGAATTTTCGAATAGTTAAACTAGGCCCTTTTAATGCCAGCGGGGGGATAATCGCATTCACCCGGGAACCATTTGGCAAGCGAGCATCCACCATAGGCGAGCTTTCATCTATCCGTCTTCCAATCGGTGAGACGATTCTCTCAATTACACGCAACACATGCTGATTATCAATAAAATTGACATTGCTTTTTATGATCTTCCCATTTTTCTCATAATAGATTTCATCAAAACTATTCACCATAACCTCACTTATTAGAGGATTTTCGAGTAATGGAGTAATAGGGCCGTATTCCAACAATTCGTCCTTTACATAATGGATAATTTCCTGCTTTTCCTCAAAGGTTAACCTCCCACCCTCCAATTCAAAAAAGGCCTGCCCCATTTCCTCTATTTTCTGTTTTTCATCACTTTTATCTTGTCCCGGATGCTTCTTAAGCTCTTCTAATAGATAATCATGTAGAGCAGCCTGGAGATCCAAATATTCCTTGTTTTTTTTCAAAACAGGAAGATCTTCTACTTCCTTTGTAAGAGTGGCGGGGCTGGATGAATCAATATACCGTTTAAATAGTGACATTCCCTTTCCTCCTTACCGCCCAATGAGGGACCAACGTTTCTCTTTCTTTTTTTCCACCAAAACATCACTTTTGGTATGCTCAAAAAGCTTTTCTGATAAATGCCATATAGCCTTGCCGAGGTGGCTTCGAGAGTTTGACAGAATAAGCGGCTGACCCGACTTGATAGAAGAGGCAGCGACATTTCCTTGCTCCGGTAAAGTATGATAAACACTTAAACCTAAGATTTCTTCTACTTTTTTAAGTTCAAGCCCTTCCCCTTTTACATGCCTGTTTAAAAGAAGCCTAACTTTATCCTTCAATCTGATCGTTTCTAAGGTTTCTAAATAGAGCTGTGTCAGCCTTAAAACAGATATTTCATTTCTTGTAAGCAACAGGATCTCATCAGATAAGTCAAGACACCGCAAATGAATTTCCGAAATATTGGCAGGCATATCAATCAAAACAACATCAAATAGTTTCTTAGCTGCTTCAATGGCTTCTTTCATATGATCTTCGGAGATACCCTCAAAAAATTCAGGTCGATGCGGTGCAGCAAGAACAGATACATCCCCCTCGACAGTGGTCATATATTGAGTAATGGCATAATGCTCCCGTCCATATGCTTCCTTAACCCATTCATAGATGGTCCTTTTCGGCTTTTCATTAAAATACATAGCCACCTCGCCAAATTGAAGATTCCCATCAATTACAGCAACCTTCTTCCCCGTTTTTGCCAATGCAACAGCAAGATTAACCGTTAAAATCGTCCGGCCAACTCCACCCTTGGGATTGGTAACAGCGATGACTTTGCTTTTTTCTTTTACGAGATTGATATACTTTTGATCCATTTTTGCCCGATGTCCCATATATTTCTTTGCATGATCAACTGTTTCACTAAGTTCCTCCATGGTATGGGACGAACGGATGGTATCTGATGCCCCCATAAGCATAGCCTTTTTCAGATTCTCCATATTATCGGCAACAATTAAAATGATATAAACATGCGGATAAAGAACAGAAATTTCCTGGCAAAAGTCGTATTCGTTATACAAAGTATGCGCTTTAATAAATAGGACAGTCTGATTATGATCATTTAGGAGGTTATGTAACTTTTCGACTTGACTTGCTATTTTCAGTTGAAATTGTTGTTTCTCTAAAAGTGATTTTAAATCCTCTAGATGGATATTTGTATCGGAAAAATAAACCCAGTTTATCATCATTCGTTTCTGCCTCCTACTCTTTAATAACCTCTCTTGTTTGTTTAATTCCCGCTTTTCCGCTTTCAGTATCCTCCGTATTTCTAAGCATTAAATAGAATCCATCTTTGTCTTTTGCAGCTAACCCCAGCATGACACCTTCTTCAGGTGTAACTTCGACTGTTACCGTTTCATATTGTAATGCCTCCGCCTTATTGTCAGCGGATTTACCCGAGGTTAATACCTTGGCATTTTCAAGAACCAGCACAGATGATTTAAACTCCTTACCTGTTGCATCATCTTTTGTTGTTTCATATGCAATGACATCCACCATCGAATTAGGAGCAACATAACCAGATACCCCCTGTTCAAGGTTGACTTTTAACGAGATCGCCCGTTTTCCTTTACTTACCGCAACAATAGAATTAGTGAATTCCCGTTCCGGCTTTTTCGCCTTTTCTTCCTTCTTTTTTTCAGCTTGTTTGCTTGATTGATCTTCCTTCTTTTGTTCTTGACTGCTTTCTGTCCCGGAAGCCGTTGTAACCGTTTCTTTTGAAAAGATAGTAATGTAGGCAAATGCCGCTACCGCCATTCCTAATATGACTGATATCATCCAGATTTTTTTTGTATTCATGACGCCCTCCTAACATCCCGAACCACTTTATTTATGCGAATTTTAATCTTCTTCTTTATTCTTAGCCCTATTCCACCCTCATCACTGTCGTATCCGTAATTAAAGGTTCTGAGATCTTTGTATGAAAGAATGCATCTACGATTCCTGCCAATGGTGTAATAAATTTAAATGGATAGGTTAATGTCACCTTCGCTTCTGAGCCACTAGACAATTTTGTTTTAGGGTAGGTAACAGTTAGTTGGCTTTCATCTGTATCGATACTGGTTTTAGTTGAGGTAATGACGTTTACAATATCAGCTTCTTTTCCACCTACACTAATTAGTCGTGCAACTTCCCTTCCTGTATGATCAAGTGTGAGATACACATGAAAAGCCCTGCCGAAATCAACAATGGCAAATAACAGTACGATGATTAATGGAAGAACCAGCGCAAATTCAACGAGTGATTGCCCTTTTTCGGATTTCATCAGAATCCACCCCAGATAAGTGTACAAAATGTGCCTAAGACGATAGCGATACCATAAGGGAATGAGATACTTGACTGCTTATCTTTTTCAATTATTATAGATCCAAGATTGCTGCGAAAAAAAACTAGTGTAAATATAGACGATTTCATCAAGTTAACAATTCCTCTTTGTTTAATAATCAGCAAAAGTCCAATAACTCCACCAAATAGTGCAGTATAAATAAACGCATAAAAAACAAAACCTGTCCCCATTAATGCTCCGATTGCCGCCATTAACTTTACGTCTCCAGCTCCCATACCGCCTAATATGTAGGGGATGATGAGTAACCCTAAGCCAACAAGAAAGCCCTTGCCACTAAATAGAAAACCTTCAAATCCAGTAGTAGATAAGTAAAAAAATAATCCAAACACAATAGCTGGCAATGTCACAATATTTAATATTTTCCGCGACCTAATATCTGTAAATAAACAAATAAAAAGAACAATGACTAGAATGACTTTTTCCAAGAGACTGTTACTCCCTTCTATAAGGTAAAGCCCTGCTTCTCGTGCCTGAAAAGCAGGGCTAAATGTATATTATTTTGCAGTTCCACCTAATCCAACAATAATTTCATTAAATTTTGCTTTAATTTGATCCCCTAAAGCAACCACAACAACTAACAATGCCACAGCGATAAGCCCGATAATCAACCCGTACTCCGTTAACGCTTGCCCTTTTTCTTCCACTACTAGGTTTTTCATTTTTTTCAACATTTCAATTCCTCCTATTAAAGTTAATTTTATATTACGTTCTATATTTAGAACATGTATTTAATATATAATGAACAAGCGGATTTGAAAACAGTCATTTTCATTCGTTTTAGTGAATTTTTAGGACTAATTACCCTTTTTTCTCTATCATCCTCGTTTTTTCTTAGTTTCTTGTTCTTTATATAAAACAAATTGTTTATTATAATGAATGTATTATCCATAGAGAGGTGATTTAATATGAAGGAAAGAAACATTTTGATCCCCTATCAAATAAAAAAGGCAGATTCTTTTTTCAAACGGCTTAAAGGACTCATGTTTCGAAAGGAGCCCCTTAAGGATGAAGGGTTGTGGATCATACCCTGCAACGCGGTTCATATGTTTTTTATGAAGTTCCCCATCGATGTTGTTCTCCTTAATGAACAACATAAAGTTATCGAGATGCACCACAGCTTAAAGCCGTGGAAAATGACAAAACCACAAAAAGCCGCTTATTCCACTTTAGAACTTCCAGCAGGGGCGATTGAAATGCTTGATATTCAAATAGGTAATAGGATCTTATGTCAAAACCAACAGGGGAAAGTGGGATAAACTATGTTAACGAAGCTTAAAGCGATATTAAAAGAGGAATCCGGCCAGTCACTTGTTCTATTTGCAGTCTCACTTGTAGCATTACTTGGATTTACTGCCATCGTGATTGATGTGGGTTATATGTATAATCAAAAAAGCAACCTACAGACTGCTGCTGATGCGGCAGCATTAGCAGGGGCACTTGCAGCTCCCAAGTCAACAGATACACAAGTGGAAACAATTGTAATGGGGATGGCTGATTCAAATCTAAAGCAAGCTGCAACAGTTAAAAAACCATTGGTAGATAGAGCAAAAGGAATAATAGAAGTGGAAATGACGCAAGGTGTACCAAAATTTTTTGCAAATGCCCTTACCACAAAATCCTTTTCATTAACTGTTAAGGCAAAAGCGAAATTTTCCTCTAATTGGGATGGAGAGGCATTGCCGTTTATTAATTTAGATGATATCTATCAGCCGGGTGCAAAAATTGAAGCGTGGGAAAAGACAGGACCGGGAGATTTTGAAAGTTTGTGGAAAGATGATTTTGATATTTTTTATCCTAATGTGGCAGAAAAGACTTATTTCAAGGTTAAATATAAGGATGGAATAACTGTAACAAAAGGAGTTGTTGCTAATATTAAACAAGAAGTTGCTAATGTGTATAACCAAAATAAATCAGTCTATCTATTTAGCTTATCGAACAAAGTTATCAATAATAAAAAGTATGACTCAAATTTAAAAAATAAATTTGTCATTCCCCTTAGTGACATTGTTCTACTCAAGGTAAGGATAAATGATTACAATGAACAGGCAAAAAGATTAATTTTAACAGTTGAAGATTCTTATGATATTGTCAATAATGACTTTCCAGAAGATTTTATTGGGATTGATTCAAAGATAACTTCAAAATTAATTGAGTAACCATCGAGATTAGAGGCTGAACCAAAAGGTGTTATAAATAACCTTTGGGTTAGCCTCTTTCTCCATTTAAAACGTTTATAATTTGTTCATCATTCGTTCATTTCAATCTCCATCATTTGGCATTAACCATTTAAAAAGAGAAAAGATTATCTCGGTAACTTCAAAAAAAATGAGAATCCATCAACCGGATTATTTTAAAGAACTATAAATGAGGCTGACTCCAACAACAAGTCGCCTTTTATTTTGCCAAGATGCATGAGCATGCAATTTTACCCAAAGATGTACGCAAATAATTTTATAAAAGGAGAATAATAAGGATGATATGCTGAATTGGAAGTAACAAATGAACCTTCCGCATCGAGTATCCAAAGGTATTTTTTCAGACTGAAAATAAAGTACAATTAAAGCTGTCATGGCTGTAACACTTGGTCACGTAGAAAATTGCTAACTATAAAGGAGAAAAGAGCTGATGGCCTTGCCTCCCGCCTTTAGTAAAAAGAATGGAGGAATAGCATGGATAATTTAATAACAGAACTACGCAAAATAGAGAAAATGTTTAAGGCCATGCACATTTATGCCAAAGCAATCTACCATTTAACCCGTTAAAACTACTTTTATGGGGGAATTCCTATAAAAAGATTCTTACATAACATAATAAAACCTCATTGAAACTAGTTCAATGAGATTTTGCTGTTTATAAATGATTGGATTGGTCTTTGCTTTTCGCTTTTATTGGCAGTATGGATTGTTCTACTTTTTCATATTGCTTCACGATGGATTTAACAAAGCCGAGCTTCGGAACGAGCCAATAGGAAATGATGGCGGCAATGATTCCGAAGATGGCGCCGGTAAGGACGTCGCCGGGATAGTGTACACCAACCATAACACGGGAGATAGCCACTAAAGCTGCAACGACTAACCAAATCCAGCCCTCATTTTTCCTGACTAACCAAATCGAAAAACAGATGGAGAAGAACAGAATCGAGTGGTCACTTGGAAATGAGTTATCGATTGCATGGTCAACTAACTTGTTTACATGCGGCAGCACGGCAAACGGCTGGTTATGCGAATAAAAGTTCCCTGGGGACTTTACCAAGGACTTCAGCTATTACAACAGCAACCACACTTTGGATAACCATCATTCTATTTTTGTTGATCCGGGTGAACCAATAAACTAATAATCCAGCGGCTAAAATATATAACATATATTCTGCCATGAAGATGGCGATTGGGTTTAAAGAATCATATTCTTTTCCTAAATCATTGATTGCGCGAAAGGCATCGATGTTTACTTGCGATAAAGACATGATTTACAACCTCCTGCTATTTTGAACCAAGAACTTCGGCTTTTGTTTGTTGTTTTTGATTGTATATCGGCAAGATCACAAGTACACCGATGATAAAAAGAATCGCCGATATTTCAAATGTGGTTACCAATGAAAAATTCTCTTTTAACACACCAGCAAAACTCATCGTGATCACCATTGATCCTGCGAATAGTGGGCTTAAAATCCCATTGACCCTGCCAATAAAGGCCTCTTCTGTTTTTTTCAAAATCAATGTATTGATTCCAATTTGGATACATGGCATCATCAGACCGTTAAAGAACTCGGCAATCAACGTAATCGTTATGTTTGTTGACCAGCCCATAACCGCAATGCCAATCCCATTAACCAGCATTCCAAAAACAAGCAATCGCTGCGGCGCTACATTTTTTGCAAAAATCATTGCCACGGCACCGCCAATAATCATTCCGACACCATTAACCATTAGTAGCCATTGAAGATTTTCCTTTGGCAAGCCTAGTTGTTCGGTGACAAGAAAAATCGATAACGGGTTAATGAAGCCAATTCCAAGCCCTGCAGCCATGAAACATAGACCTAATAGGCTCAATTCTTTTTTTCCAAGAACATACTTTATACCACTTTTCATTTCCTGCAATAAAGTTGATTCTCCCACTTCTTCTAATGGGCGATCCTTTGGCAGGAATCCGAGTGCAGCGGCTGAAAGTAAGAAAGCAAGACCAGTAATGGTGATGGAGATATCAATTCCAAACGATTGAAAAACGAACGTTCCAATCACCGGGCCTAAAACCATAAAAACAGCAAACACGGTTTGGTAAACCGACATCGCCTGCTGCACTTGGTCTGGCGACAAATGCATTTTAAACAATTTCATCCCAGATGGCTGGGAGAACTGTGACAGAATGGCTGAGATTAACGTCGCGAAAAAGACGACTTTCCACGTCCCGAAAACGAGTGTAATCAGCACAACAAAAATGGATACTGCACTCAAGATATCGCACCAAACCATTGTTTTTTTCGGTGCCCAGCGATCCGCAAAGGTTCCGCCGATAAAGGAAAAAATAAAGATTGGCGCAAATTCTGCTACTGAAATCATCGAAACGGCAAAGGCATCGCCATTTGTCTGATCCATTACAAATAGGAGAACGGCAAAGTTTCGTACCCATATACCAACCTGTAGGAATAATCCTGACATAATAATGGCGAGAAAGACGCGATTGTGAAATAAGCCTCTTGATGGAGCCGTTTGTGTTACGTTTTTTTCCATATAAAAACCTCCTGGTAATGTCTGAACAGGAGGCAGTACAATACTATTTCAAGGCGGAAAAATACCCCAGTATGATGGGACACTTTGATCTTATCGACTTGTATAAAAGTACAGACTAATCCTATTCAGAAAAAAAGATTGTATTTTTTTCATACGAAATAGGATTATAAGATCATCGTTCCAAGGTCACCCTTCCGTTTTTTGTAAGCTTAATTCTAAATGATTTCAGGCAGTAAATCAAGTTTTTTCATTTCAGGTAATTTTAGGTTTTTAATATCCCCACAATGATCATGTTCAAATAAACATCATATTTGTTTCACTAGATGAATAGGCGAATGGAATCTGCTTACGCTGCACCACCGATTTTTCGTCTGGCTTCCTTTGATTGAGTGCAGCATCAAAAGCTTCCTTTTTATAGGTGAAATTTCAAATTGGTTACTGCCCTGTTGGATAATAATATTTACAGGTTTGATGTCTGGTGCCTCTTATGGAGTTTCTTCTATAGCCTTAACAACAGGTTCCCCAAAATTCAACTACTTCTGACGCTCTCTCCATCCATAAATGGAGGGGGTTCCACCTTTAAATAACCTAGGCTCTTCCAAACTCCAGAATGAATCTAGAAAATGAATTTCACTTTGGTCTAAAAGGTTTCGACAGCCGAAATCGTTCTAATGCAAATAATCGAAATAGGACTATTTACATGGGCTCGGATTCCCTTACCACTCACAACTTATTGACTGTTTCGGGGTACGTCTGCACCGAGAGATTTAACCTGCCATCTCAAAGGGTTTAAATGCCAAATGTTGAAATGAACTTCCTTTCCGCTTTCATACTTTCCAATTTTGAAACACACTCATCCAAAACATTGGAAAATTGAATCCAATCCATTTTAGCCTTTTTGATGTCTACATGATTAGAATTGGTTACATATCGAGCCAAATAAGCACTGTATAAATCACGTTGGGCAACTAACCCACACTCACATTTATGCCATCTCTCTTTGAGTTGCTTCTTCTTAATCATTCCACAGTGACAGGTTTGAGATAACTTCGTGGAGGAGGTAGGAAATTCTCGGAATGACCCACCGCGAGCCTTCACTTTTCGTTTTAACATGTTCAAAAACATACTTGGTGCTTTTCTGCCCACACTTTTCCCAAACATTTTTTGAAATGCTTTGTAAGACAGTTTTTCAGTTTTTATGGAAGAAGCGAGTTGTAATATTTGGTTCGTGTCTCGTCCATGCAGCTGCTTTCTCACTTCTTTGATCTTTCGCTCCAATTCTCGGTGTTTTGATCGAGTATGTAGATATCTATTGGAGTGAACCCATTTCTTACTCCCTTTTTTCACCGTTCCATTGGCGTAATAGTTACCAGGGTTATTGACTCTCCGTTGCCTGTCCATTTTGCGGTTTATTCTTCTTTTCTCTTTATCTATCAATACCACTTCTTCACAAAACTCTTTTAATTTCGATTGCGATTCCCCAACAATTGCAATCGTAGAAGGGCCAATATCCAATCCTATATTCTCTTTTCCTAATTCATATTTTTGATATGGATTTCCTTCCAAAATTAATTGGACATAAAAGCGTTTTTTTCCTTTTACCTCTTTTTTTATCATTCTGCAATATTTAATTTTCTGTTTTAAGGCATACTGCATCCATTGATCTTTCGGATCTATTAAGCATTTCAATGTAAGGTTTTTCCCAACGAAAACATATCCATTTGAATACATAAGAAATGTTTTATTATTTTTCCCTTCTATGGATACAAATTCACCCTTACGTTTGAACCTCACTTTCTTGGCACATTTAAATGCATATTTCTGAGTGGCTTTAAATGCACGAGTAGAGATTTTTTGACATACATGGGTTCCCAAATGTTCTGCAATAAATTGAGAATCATTTTTCGTCTTTATCCCAAATGATTGGATGGAAGCATCCGTAAATCCAAACAAATCATTTAGATACTTAAAATTAGCTCTGCGTTTCTCTACATCTGCTTCAGTTACTTTTGAAAGTTGAATCGTTTCCTTGTATAAATCCGTCCCTTGAACCTTCTTAAGTCTTTTCAAACTTTCACCAAGACAGGCATTGTATAGTTGCCTTGCACAATCAGACAACACCAAAAGCTGTTTCTCTTCTTTCAAATTCGTCTTCAATCGAATCGTTGCCACAAAAGAGGGCGTTCTGTCTTTTGATGTTGCCATGGTATTACACTCCTTTTTGGTTTTCTATGTACAGTTTCACTACTTCAAATGTTGTGCCACCTACAGTGGAAACAAAATAGCTATTCGTCCTTAAGGGATGGGATTCTACTTTTTAACCACGGGAACTCACTACGTAAATAACGAGATCCTTTCATCATCCTAATGAGTTTATTAATTCCAAAACTGGGGGTCTCGTTCAACAAGGAGATGAACGTGATTAGGCATGATTTCCATTTCAATCACTTCAGAATAAGTTTCTTCTGCAACTTCAAAAACAATAGAATTAAGCCCTTCATCTCCTCCATTTATTAAGACACTTCTTCTTATTTAGGGCACAAAACCACATGATATTTGCAGGAATATACTACATTATTTTTACTTTTGTACTGAATTTGACATTTCATATATCTATTATATCAAAAATTTAATACTAATTACAATATTTTAGGGAACATTTGTTCTAAAAAAAATAAACAACCTAACCCCATACATGAAAGCTGGGGCTTGGGTTGTTTGTTTTGGTATTATTGATGTTGATTAGAGGATTTAAAACTTCAACGAGGAAATAAAAAAAGCCAGTATTAATTTACTGGACTTATGCCTACAACTTTTGCATTTGGTTTGGTATTTTTACTATTTATATATTACCTGGGGCCGGTTTATCTACCCCTTTCACATGATGCCGGTGTCCATCATCTTCACTGGTGAAAAAATCATAATAATGAACATGCATGCCATTTCCTACTGGAATAGCTGGTCCGGAATAGGCCTGATAATGATGGGTATGTCCGTTTTCGAACATTACATAGCCTTCCGTATAATGGATATGGCTCCCATCCTGAGTCTGTGTCGGCGGAAAAGTTACATCTAAACATTGATGAACGTGCCCGTGATCCACCGATGTATAATCAACCGACCCATGATTATGGTGCGGCACAAACCCGTTAACAAAATCATCTTTTCCTGCTCTAGTCATAAACCCACCCCTTCCGTAGCTTTATTACTAATCATATTTGCCTGCTTCATCCATTATGTTTAAGTTCACATAAAAAAACTGCCCCAAAAAAATAGGCAGTCATGTTAATTATCTTTTCCTGGATTATAGTAATAAGGATCACCTTTATGATCTTTTACTTCATGATTATCAATAAATAACGTTCCGTTTTCTAAATAAGTAGCCAACATTATATTATCTACTTTTTCTCCCATTTTATTAACTTCATTCATTAGCCAGTTTTGGTCTAATTGCAGATATTTTAAATTATGATACACAATTTGACTGTCCATAATCAGCGGGATAGGCAGATATTCCTTTTTTACATGTATGTTTAAATCATTCGGTTGAACTGGCCGGTATTCTGCCTTGGGGATTACACTGATTTCTCCGGATTCCTCCATTACCGCAATCGCAATGTTCTGTGAATCCGTATACCCTTTTACACGTAAATGCGACAATAATTCATATACGGGCATTCGTACCTTTTTCAGTCCTTTTCGATCAATATCACCGTTACGAATTAATACGGTAGGACTTTCATATAAGATCCATCTTAATTTATTATGTAATGATAAACGGATAAAAATTTTATATAAAATGACCATAATCACCGCATAGGCTAAAGCTTTTCCTATATGATTAACCTCTACAGGAGTACTGATAATATTAGTGAGGACAAAGATGTACAATAAATCAAACGTGTGCATTTGGGAGACTGCTTTTTTTCCTGTCACTCGTAAAAACAAATACCCCGCTATAAAAACAATGAAGGTTCGGTAGATTATCTCCATACGTATCTCTCTCCTAAGGAAAATTCCATTAACAAATCCCTAGTTGTTATTATTAGAAGAATTCACTGTGGTTAAACCAGAAGAAATTACTTTTTATATGACTCAAAACTATTCCAAAGGAAAGGATTTATTTTGAAGATACCTTTTTTTGCATATAAAAAAGACCAGCATTTTCTGCTGATCTTGTTATTATCCACCTATGTATGGTGGAGACGGCGGGACGTGCGTTTCCATGCTTTCGTCATGGCACTGACTATATCTTGAACCTGCCCTAGAACAGGCCCCCTGGCGTCTTATGCGAAACATAATTTTCACCAAATGGTGGAATTTCGCATCCTAGTACTACCATTTTAGGATGGCAGCCTATAAGTCGATACACGGCTGTTGGATTACTCCACATACCGCTCGGCATTGCCTTATCACTATAAAGTGACTTAGGTTTCACCGATAAAGCCAGATTTTCACTTATGTGTTACCACATAAGGCGACTAATACTTAATCGAACCCGCGTCCAAAGATATCGCCACTTAAGCATCTACGAGTGTAGTCGATATATTGGTTTTTCGCTGAGCCTTCTGCCTATCGACCGGCGTCCGGTCAGCTAGCCTGATTGTTCTCTTCCTTCATCCTCAGGCGGTGGAATCCGGCGTAGCCTACTAAGAGTGAGTCCGCTACCCTACCACATAGGCAATGGAGGGGCGAACAGCTATGCAGTTATTAAGCTGCGAAAGCTAGGTTGTTGTTAGTTTTGCCAGTTATGGCTTTGACGTTTTAACGAGGCCGATCCCCTCGACTCGCAACCTAAGCTCAAACTACCCCTGTCGAATCCGTAGCGTCCCCATTATAAAATGTGCTTAAATCTAGTTAAAGATTCTAGCAACAGACGTTAGGAAGCTCAACAATGTCTTGAGCAAAAGTTTGTGCCGCTAACTTAGCGACAAACTTATTATAACACATTGAGCGGATTTTTCAATTGTAATTATTTGTAAAATGCATTTTTGACTGTACCTTACATTTTCTGACGATCGCGGAAGGCTCGTTCGATTTCGCGCTTTGCTTCTTTTTGCTTCAAGGATTCACGCTTATCATAATTCTTTTTACCCTTTGCCAGACCAATTAAAACCTTGCAAAAGCCATTTTTTAAATAAAGCTTTAATGGAACAAGGGCATATCCAGCCTCTTTTGTTTCTCCCAGCAGCTTACTGATCTCCCGTTTATGGAGCAAAAGCTTACGTGTTCGTAATGGGTCATGATTAAAAATGTTGCCTTGCTCATAAGGGCTAACATGCATCCCAAACAGAATCGCCTCGCCATTCTGAATCCGCGCATAGGCATCCTTAAGATTCACTTTACCCGCGCGAATCGACTTGATTTCTGTCCCTTGTAGAACGATACCTGCTTCATATGTTTCCTCGATAAAATAATCATGGTAAGCCTTTTTGTTTTGTGCGACTACTTTCCCTACACCTTTTGGCATATTTTTCACCTCAATCTATAGTTTTTATTTTAGCAAAAAAAACGTGCCGCTACAATTGAAAGAGAGCCTTCAATAAAAGGCTCCCTCTACACAATTATTTATTTTTCCGTTTTGTGCTTTTCGATTTAGGCACATTATCGTAAAATTTGCGTTTCTTTTTCTTTTTGTTGCCCTGGCCACCGCCAGCTTCGGAATTTTGATTTCCTTCTTGGCTGGATTTACGGTTTTTATTTCGACCCTGACCACTGTCACCTTGCTGCTTATTGCGGCGCGGCTTATGTGTATCGCTGCCTGTTTTAAAAACCTTCGGTGTCTCAGAACGTTCCCGGCGGGGTGTTCCCTTCATGCCGACAATTTCAAAATCAATCGAGCGCTCGTCTTTATTGACTTTTACCACGCGAACGGTGATTTCATCACCAATTCGGAACACATTGCCGGTTCGCTCACCAATCATCGCCAGATGGCGCTCATCATAACGATAATAATCATCGGTCATATAGCTGACATGGACAAGGCCTTCAATTGTATTCGGCAGCTCAACAAACATTCCAAAGTTTGTCACAGAGCTGACAATGCCGTCATACTCGACGCCAATCTTATCCTCCATGTACTCCGCTTTCTTCAATTCATCGGTTTCGCGTTCGGCATCTACTGAACGGCGCTCCATTTTTGAAGAATGCGAAGCAATTTCAGGTAGGCGCACGTTCCATTTTTCCCGTGTTGTCTCATCAAGCTTGCCCTCGATTAGATAGGTCCTGATTAAGCGGTGGACAATCGTATCGGGATAACGGCGAATCGGCGAGGTGAAATGGGTATAGAATTCCGTTGATAGCCCGAAATGTCCAAGGCTCTCCGGATCATATTTAGCCTGCTGCATCGAGCGGAGCATCACCTTCGATACCACCATTTCCTCTGGTTTCCCTTGAACCTCTTCAATGATTTCCTGCAAGGCTTTTGGATGTACATCATTGGCGGTTCCTTTCACAATGTAACCGAAGTTGGTGATAAACTCGAAAAATCTCCTCAGCTTATCTTCCTTCGGATCCTCGTGAATACGGTAAATAAACGGAACATCCATCCAGTGGAAATGCTCAGCAACTGTCTCATTGGCGGCAAGCATGAACTCTTCAATTAATTTTTCCGCCACAGAGCGCTCACGAAGAACCACATCTGTTGGCTTGCCTTCTTCGTCCACTAATACCTTTGATTCTTTAAAATCAAAGTCAATCGCCCCGCGCTTCATCCGTTTATTGCGTAAGATTGCGGCGAGTTCTTCCATCAATTCAAACATGGGGACAATTGGTTCGTATCGCTTGCGTGTTTCTTCTTCTTTTTCAACAAGAATCAGATTCACATCATGATAGGTCATCCGCTCGGTTGTTTTGATCACACTTTGAAAAATTTCATGGGAGACGACAGCACCTTCAGATGTGATTTCCATTTCACAGGATAAAACAAGCCGATCCACCTTCGGATTTAACGAACAAATCCCGTTGGAGAGGCGGTGTGGAATCATCGGAATCACTCGGTCTACTAAATAAACACTTGTTGCCCGTTCCTCTGCCTCAAGGTCAATGGGCGTGCCTTCTTTTACATAATAGCTGACGTCAGCAATATGGACGCCTAGCTTATAGTTGCCATTATCCAGCTTTGTCACGGTTACCGCGTCATCAAGGTCTTTTGCATCTGCGCCGTCAATGGTGACGATCGTTTCGTTCCGTAAATCACGGCGATTTGCTAATTCACTTTCATCGATGGTTTCAGGTGTATCATTCGCCTGCTTTAATACTTCATCAGGGAAAGACATCGGCAATCCATGCTTATGTATGACAGAGAGAATGTCCACACCCGGGTCATTTTTATGACCAAGAATCGTGATGACTTCACCTTCGGCACTTTTTCTCCCCTCAGGGTAGGTGACAAGCTTAACGACTACCTTATGCCCTTCAACCGCTCCTTTAGAAGCCGATTTTGGGATAAAAATGTCGCTGGCAAATTTTTTATCATCGGGAATCACAAAGCCAAAACTTTTGCTTTCGACATACGTTCCGACGACTTGCTGCACACCGCGTTCAATAATGCGGATAATCGTACCTTCCCGGCGCTGGCCGGATGTTTCGGATGAAACACGGGCCAAAACAATATCGCCATGCATCGCCGTATTGGTTTCGTTAGGCGGAATAAAAATGTCATCCATCCCAGGTTCGTCAGGGGCAACAAAGGCAAAACCTTTGGCATGACCAATCAGCTTTCCACGAATTAGGTTCATTTTTTGCGGCAGACCGTAACGGTCGCTGCGGGTGCGAACCACAAGACCCTTTTCTTCCATCTGAACAAGAGCTTTAACAAACTCTTTAAAGTCGCTAGAGTCCTGAATGCCAAAGGCTACTTCCAGCTCCTGAACCGTTAAAGGTTTGTATGCCTCTTCCCTCATATATTGCAAAAGCCTATCAATGTGCTTTTGAATGTTTTCTTCCAAACTAATTCCTCCTTAGGGGTGTTCTGTGTTATTCGTGCCAATCCAGCTTTTCTAAAAAGGCATAAACATCCTCGTGAAGCTGATCCCGTTCTTTATCGAGCGTGATTACGTGCCCAGATTCTTCATACCATTTGATTTCCTTTTTGACTGACTCAATGTTTTCATAAATAATGTTGGCACTTTCCGTGTTAATCATTTTATCGTGGCGTGCCTGAACCACAAATGTTGGTGCATAAATCATATCGATATTTTCACGAACATCAGCAATTAATTCCTGCAGTGCTTTTAATGTTTTCATTGGTGTCTTTTTAAACTGATTCATTTCCATTTCGATTTGCTCGTTAGTTTTTCCTTCATATTTCTTAAATTCACGGGCATAATCAAGAATTCCCTGGTACATCACTTCTTCACTTTTTATATGCATTGGTGCGCACATCGGCACAATTGCTTTTATAGGTACAGTGTAACCCAATTTTAATGAAAAAACACCGCCGAGCGAGAGTCCGGCTACAGCGATTTCTTCGTGGCCTTTATTTTTTAAAAAATGGTATCCATTTATGACGTCCTGCCACCAGTCTTCAGGGCCAGTGTGGACAAGTTCTTCCGGTGGTACCCCATGTCCTTTGTAGTGGGGGGCATGGCAGGTGTAGCCCTTTTTTTCAAGGAAACGGCCGAGCATCCGGACATCTGCGGAATTCCCGGTAAAACCGTGGAGCAAGAGAACCGCTCGCTTGCCGCCTTCAAAGGTAAATGGCTTTGGTGTGGTGACCTTCATGTAAAAACTCCTTTTGTTTCGATTCGCTTCTATTAGTTTAAGCAAAGTGTGGATGAACATGCTAGAAAAAAGGCTTGTGGCGGGAGAATGTTCATTTAATTTCGTTGGATTCCGCTAAGTTTGGATGGGATTCCGCCAAATCGGGGTGGGATTCCGCCAACATTTGAATTATTTCCGCCAATGTTGGTCTTCTGTCAAGAAAG
>NZ_AJLS01000183.1 GCF_000307875.1 Neobacillus bataviensis LMG 21833 | reverse complement strand
GTGTTTCCTTTATCTCAGTTGGAGCGCTCCAGGCCATACGCCGCTGACCAGGGCGCTTGCGCTTTTCTTATTATTTTACACTAAATGTTTTTAACTCATCTTTTGTTTCTGGAACTTTTAAATCGCCTGATTTAATCTTCCCAACCCAATCTTTTACAGCTGCTTCAATATCAGCTTTGTTGGCTGCTTTGTCATTGATTGGTGCTAAGCCGACACCATCTTCTGCTAAGCCATATAACGCAACCTCGCCGCCAGGGAAGTTGCCATCTTTTGTTTTCGTTGAAAGGTCTTTAACCGCTACATCCACGCGTTTTAAGGCGGATGTAAGGACAACATCTGCGCCCATGTCCGCTTGGTCACGGTCTACCCCAATTGCCCAAAAGTCTTTGCTTGGGTCCTTTTTCTTGCGGTCATTGGCTTCTTTGAATAGTCCAACACCCGTAGCTCCTGCGGCGTGGAAAATAACGTCCGTACCCGAAGAGTACATTTTAGAAGCAATGGCTTGACCAAGTTCGGCCTTGTCAAACGCTCCTGCATATTGAACATCGACTTTTACTTCCGGTTTTGCCGCTTTCACACCAGCTAAAAAGCCGACATTAAATCGTTCGATAACCGGAACTTCCATCCCGCCAATAAATCCGATATGATTAGATTTTGTTGTAAGGGCAGCTGCAACTCCCGCAAGGAATCCTGCTTCTTGTTCTTTGAAGAGAATACTTGCCACGTTTGGCAGTTTGACTTCTGCATCCACGATGGCAAACTTATGATCCTTTTGTTGTTTGGCAATTTCCTCTACCGCTGATGGCATTAAGAAACCAATTGCGTATACTAGGTCAAAATTTTGACGAACGAGAGCATTTAAGTTGGTTGTATAATCGGCATCCGATTTAGATGCAAGGTAATCATATCCGCCTTTACCCTTCTTTAGACCATTTTCTTTTCCGAAGTTTTGGAGACCTTCCCAAGAAGATTGGTTAAATGATTTGTCATCGACACCACCGACGTCGGTCACCATTGCGACGGAGAAGCCTTTTTCATTGTCTCCACCTTTGCTAGTGTCGCCGCCTTTGTTATCATTACTTTTTCCACATGCACCTAATAGTGTACCTGTAGCAAGAACAAGTGCTAGTGCCATTCCAACTTTACGCTTTTTCAAAATAATATGCCTCCCTATGATGTGTAAACTTTTGTTTAATACCTAAACTTAAGTCTTGATTATACTTCATTTATTCGTGTTTGTGAAGCGCGTAACTGTTTTTTACTCCATTTTTCTTTCCTGTCGAAGTATAAAGCGAACGATGAGTGAAGTTAGTGAGTGTTTCTTTCGGGAAAACTTTCTAGAAAATTGGAAACCCACCACGCCGCCCGCAAGCAAATGGGAGGTACTACCTGATGGTAGAAGTTTCGGAGAGAAGTGTTGACCCGGTTCACTTTTTTATAAAATATCCATTATACAATAAAATATTCATATATGAATCAGAGTACCAAAGAAACGGTTCTAGTCGCATTTAGATAAGGAAGGACTTTTTTAGGGGGAGAAGGTGTTTAGTCCTATTTTTATTATAATTAATAGGTTAACAGTACTATTAATGTTAGTAAATTATGGTATAATGTGAAATGAAAACATAGTTCGTACGAAAGGGCAAATCCATTGAAAGATGGTGGCGCAAAGCTATAGGGGCTAAGGTTTATCAACTATGCCAGCCAGATACCGAATATGATCACCTTCCTACGAATTATGAAATATACCTTTGGAGGGAACTATGTTACTATTTATTGCAGGTCTAATCGTCGGTTCTTTTGCCATGCTCTTCACCATGAGTTTAATGGTTGCGGCTAAAAGAGGTGATGAAGCAGGGGACGGTTCTTTTGCTTCGTTTTCCATTCCATCAGAACAATAAAGGGGTAAGTCACGCTGCTTTCAGCAGTGGGACTTACCCTTTTTTACTTTATATCGCTACGGGGATTGCTTTTCTTTTATCAAATTTATAAATATAGTTAAATCCGCATTCCTTTGCTAGTTGATAGGCCTCTACTAGGCCCGCACCGACTGTTTCGGCTTTGTGCGAGTCCGAGCCGATGGTTAAAATCTCTCCGCCTAATTCCCGGTATCGTTGGATAATATTCATGGATGGCAGGGTTTCGTTCAAACTGACCCTAAGACCTGACGTATTGATTTCAATGCCAATATTCCGTTCAATCGCTTTTTTTAAAATTTGCTCGATGATTTCCTGATGGTCCGCAAATGGATAGTTTCCAAATTCTTTATAGCCATAGCGTTTCATTAAATCCAAATGGGCGATCACATCAATATCCGCTGCCGATACCATTTTATACAGTTCTTCAAAATAGAGCTGATAGGCATGTTGCTGATGTTCCTTCCCTACCAGTCGAAGCTTTTGGTTGTTGATATTATGTACGGAGCCTAAAATGAAGTCTAGATGTAAGTGTTTGAGCGTTTGCTCATATTGATCCATTAAAAGATGGGGCTCGCACAGTTCAATCCCGGCCTTAACGGTTAATTGGCTGTGAAATTGTTCCTGACAATCGCGAATCTCCCTAAAGTATTTCTCAAAATTCATATGACCATAAGTGGGCGCAAGCGGGTTAACCGAGAAATGCTCAGTAAAACAGATCTCTTTTATATTGTTTTCCAGTGCTCTCCTACAAACTTCTTCCATTATGGCAGTGGAATCAAATGAATTGTTCGTGTGATGATGGTAATCCATTAAGTACATAACATTTCCCCCCCGAAAGATTTCTATGTATCTATTTTTTATTAATTTTAAGTTCTTGGCAACTTTGGAGCACCATTCACCTCCCCCGTGCTTGAAATCCTCACCACTATTTATCCAAAATAAGGTTGAGCCCAATTTTGTCTGATTTCTCTGACATCAATTGTCCCCAATGTGTACCCAATATGAAAACGCTTTATTGTATGATGATGACAGGAGGTAAGGCAATGATGATTGAGAAACGTCCAGCCTTTTTGCTGAATTACCTTTTAAAAATGAAGAATACAACCATGAATCAGGTGATGGAACACACCCAATTAACGAAACGGCAAATTTACTATGATTTAGAGAAAATCAACCATTGGTTAAAGGAAAGGGATCTTCCAGCCATTCCTTTTCGAGGGATCCACTTTATCGAGGTTCCAAAAGAGGTGGGGAATTATTTTCGAGAGCAGCAAAATCGCAGCCAGGATCGCAATGTTATTTTAACAGAAGAGGAACGTTTGAATCTCATCATTCTTTATCTGTTTATTCGAGAAGAGCCCATTTCATCCTTCCATTTAACACAGTTGTTACAAGTAAGTAAGAACACGGTTATAACTGATGTAAAAAAGGTCAATGAAATGAATCAGCCATTCTTAGTTGAAATTCGCTATTCCAGGCAGAATGGCTACCATTTAAAAGGAACGGAGTTTGATAAGAGGGTACTTGTCATGCACTGTTTGTCCCAGCTGTTATCTGTTCCCTACTTTGAAAAACTAATCGATTATTTATTAAAGAATCGGACGGGCCACCTTCCGTTTGCGGAGGTCCATCGTACTCTTTTGCAAATGGAGACACAGTTCGAGCTGCATTTTGTCGAGGAACGGATTAAGCAATTCGCCTACTTTCTCCTTTTCTATCATTATCGGTTAAAAGAAAGAAAATTCGTCCAGTTTCATGCGGATGAAATGAAATTATTACAAAAGGATCCGATGTGGAAGGTATCACAAACATTAACGGAGCTGCTTCATTTTGAAGAAGTAGACACGGAGCAATGTTATCTAACCATCCAACTACTTGGTTTATCTTTAGGAAACCGTTTTATGCAAGACATGAACCGGGACTTACTTTTTAAAATATGTGAACAGCTTGTGTTTGATTTTGAATCCAAGGCCTGTATTGTTTTTGAAAAAAAAGACGAGGTCATTCATTCGTTGTACCAGCATTTAAAACCAGCATATTTTCGAATGAAATATCGGATACCCATTAACAATCCACTTCTTGACCAAATTAAACATGAGCATAAGGAACTTTATACGATTGTAAAAGAAATGCTCCAGCCATTTGGCACCTTACTAAGTATTTCGATACCTGAAGAGGAAATAGGATTTATCACGATGCATTTTGGCGCCATGTTAGAAAGGCCCAAGCAAGAAATGCCGAAAAGGAAACGAGCCATTGTCGTTTGTCCGAGCGGGATTAGTTCATCCCTCATGGTTAAACACCAGCTAGAATCGCTTTTCTCAGAAATAACTGTCGAAAAAAGTATGTCCTTACAGGAATTTCAAAAACAGACTGTTGACCAATATGATCTTCTTTTTTCAACAGTGGAACTGGTAACTACACTTCCTTGCTTCTATGTAAAGCCGATCATGACGCCGAATGAAAAGAACAGTTTGGTCAATGAAGTGTATCAGCATTTATTTGGGATTCAATACCAGGATATTTCGTTAAAAGAACTCATTCAAACCATCGGCAAATTTGCCAATGTGTACGATGAGAAAGGGTTAAAGACGGCTTTAAGTCAATTAACCTTTCAAAAGAAAGTGGAGCATCAAAGGGGGAATCAGCCAGTGTTAAATGATTTATTAAAAGAGGAAACTGTTCAGATTGTGGAACAGCTATCGGATTGGGAGGAGGCTGTAAAAGTAGCGGCGAAACCGTTGCTCGCGACAGGTGCCATTGAGTCTTCTTACATTGATGCCATGATTGACAATATTAAAACCTTAGGTGCCTATGTGGTCATTGGCCCAGAAGTGGCAATTCCGCATGCGCGGCCTGAAATGGGCGTTAATCAGGTAGGAATGAGCTTTTTAAAGCTAAACAAGCCGGTTTATTTTTTAGATGATGAAAAGTATCCTGTTCGGTTGCTGTTTTGCATTGCCGCCATTGACAATACCACACATCTCAAGGCACTTTCACAATTAACCAAACTTCTTAGTGAGAAAAACAACATTGAATTACTGAAGGAAGCCGAATCAACAGATCAAATCTTTGAATTATTTAAGCAATACTCTGCACTCGTGTAATTAAAAATTAGGAGGAAATTACAATGAAAATTTTAGCCGTATGTGGATCAGGTTTAGGAAGCAGCTTTATGTTGGAGATGAATGTTCAACAAATCTTAGGGGAATTAGGGGTAAGCGGTATCGAAGTAGAACATTCAGACCTCAGTTCAGCAACGCCTGATTCGGCGGATCTCTTTATTGCTGCAAAGGACATTGCGGAAGGAATGGGACATTTAGGTGAGGTGATTGTCATCGAAAGCATTATTGATATGGATGGCCTTCGTGCCAAATTGAAAGAGGTTCTTGCACAAAAAGGATTGCTTTAAAAAAATCAAAGGAGGGTTAAACCATGGGGGAAAGATTGCTTAAATTAGTCATGGATATTTTGAGTACGCCGGCTGTTTTGGTTGCGTTAATATCCTTTGTCGGACTTATTATTCAGAAAAAGGCTTTAAGTGACATTATTAAAGGTACGGTCAAAACATTTTTAGGCTTCCTCGTAATTGGTGCTGGGGCTGGGATTATCGTTGGTTCCCTTGACCCCTTCGGAAAGATGTTCCAAGAGGCGTTCCACGTAAATGGCGTTGTCCCGAATAACGAAGCGATTGTGGCGATGGCCTTAACGAAATATGGCAGCACAACCGCATTCATTATGTTCTTCGGAATGTTGGCTAATATTTTAATAGCGCGCTTTACGAGACTTAAATATATCTTCTTAACCGGTCATCATACCTTATATATGGCATGTATGCTTGCTGTTATCTTAATGGTTTCAGGCTTAAGAGGTGTACCGCTTGTGATTGTCGGTTCCCTTGCCCTAGGTTTAATCATGGCTGTATTCCCTGCCATCTGTCAGCCATTTATGAAAAAAATTACGGGTAACGACAATGTTGGATTTGGGCATTTTTCAAGCTTAGGCTATGTTCTTTCAGGTCTTGTCGGCAAGGCGGTCGGAAAAAATTCACGTTCAACTGAGGAAATCAAATTCCCTAAAGGATTGGGCTTCCTACGCGATAGTTCTGTCACGATTTCGCTGACGATGATTATTCTTTATGTGATTATTGCCCTCTTTGCAGGTCCTTCTTATATTGAAAAAGAATTGAGCGGAGGCACTCATTATCTTGTTTTCTCCCTCATTCAGGCGGTTACGTTTGCAGCAGGGGTATTTGTGATCCTTGCCGGTGTTCGACTTGTCCTAGCTGAAATTGTTCCTGCGTTCAAAGGGATTTCTACAAAACTTGTACCAAATTCAAAACCAGCGCTTGACTGTCCGATTGTATTCCCTTATGCACCAAACGCTGTATTAATCGGTTTCTTCTCAAGCTTCGCCGGCGGGATTGTCGGAATGATTATCCTAGGTCTTACAGGCCAGGTCATTATTTTACCAGGTGTTGTTCCCCATTTCTTCACAGGGGCAACAGCAGGAGTATTCGGAAATGCAACAGGTGGTGTCCGCGGCGCAACGATTGGTTCATTCGCAAACGGTTTGCTGATTACCTTCCTGCCAGTCTTCTTAATGCCGGTTCTTGGCGACTTAGGATTTGCCAGCACGACTTTCTCTGACGCAGACTTTGCTGCATCGGGAATCTTCCTTGGGAATATCGCTAAATCGTTTGGAGCAACGGGCGTTACCGTTACCGTTGTGGGCTTGGTTTTACTCGCTGTTGTATTCGGTTTTTTCAAAAAAGGCAAAGACGGCAATAAGTCACAACAAATCGGCGCTTAATTTTTTAAAAAATCTCAGGCACTCTTGGGGTGTTCCACCAGGAGTGCATTTTATTAGTACGTCATCAACATTGAAAAGGGAGGATTTTTCATGAGTATCGATCTTCAAAAACTAGAGACGTTCCGCGATGAGATTCGTCTAAAGACATTAAAAGAGTTATACAATCTCGGTTTTGGTCATTATGGCGGCAGCTTGTCGATCGTTGAAGCGTTGGCGGTATTATATGGGCAAGTCATGAAGGTGGATGTTAATGACCCAAATTGGGAGGATCGTGATTATTTTATTTTATCAAAAGGTCACGGAGGCCCTGGGTTATATGCCACCTTGGCGGTGAAAGGATTTTTTCCAGAAGAAGTGCTTTATACATTAAACCAAAATGGAACGACGCTCCCTTCCCATCCTGATCGGAATTTAACACCAGGCGTGGATATGACAACCGGTTCTCTAGGTCAAGGAATCTCCGCGGCCGTTGGTGTAGCCCTTTCTCACAAACTATCAGCAAAAGAAAATTATACGTATTGTATAGTGGGCGATGGTGAATTAAATGAGGGCCAGTGCTGGGAAGCGTTCCAATTTGCATCCCATCATAAATTGAATCACCTCTTTGTGTTTATCGATGATAATAAGAAGCAGCTGGATGGCCTTACAAAAGATATTATTGATCCACTAGATTTTGAAGAAAAATTTGCCGCGTTTGGTTTTTATACATTGAAGGTAAACGGCAGTTCATTGGAACAAATCTATGAAGCTATCGAAAAAGGAAAAGCGCAATCGGCTGGACCCGTTGCGATTATTCTAGATACCGTGAAAGGCCAAGGCGTTCCCTACCTGGAGGAAAAGGCCGACAATCATCATATCCGTCCAAATCAAGCTGATGAAGTCGCTATTTTAGACGCCATTGAGGCGTTGGAAAACAAACTTGGAAAGGCTGTGAAATCATGATTCAGGCACCATCCAAAACGTATGAACTAGACAAAATTGAAATGCGGCAAGTGTATGCTAATACGATTCTGGAATTGGCGAAGGAAAATCCCAATGTGATTGCATTAGAAGCAGATTTGATGAGCGCGATTACGACGAATAAAATCATCAAGCAAATTCCCAATCAATTAATCAATTGTGGCATCATGGAAGCCAATATGATGGGGGTTGCGGCAGGCTTATCACTTACAGGCAAAATCCCTTACGTGCATACGTTTGGCCAATTTGCCACACGTCGTGCTTTTGACCAGCTATTTGTGTCAGGAGCCTATGCGAAAACGAATATCAAAATTTTAGGATCTGATGCGGGTGTGACGGCTGAACATAACGGCGGTACACACATGGCCTTTGAAGATCTAGGCCTTGCCCGTCTGATTCCAAACGCTACTGTTTACGAAGTAAGTGATGCGGCCATGCTCAGGTTCCTTCTTAGAAAAATTGAAAAAGAGCATGGAATTCATTACATCCGGACGATTCGAAAGAATGCCGTCAAGCTTTATGACGAGAATGAAGTCTTCGAAGCAGGAAAAGGAAAGGTTCTACGCGATGGCAGCGATGTGACCATCATTGCGAGCGGAATCATGGTAGCAGAATCCTTAAAGGCTGCAGATTTGCTTCACGAACAAGGAGTAGAGGCAGCTGTTATTGATATGTATTCGATTAAGCCGATTGATCAAGAGTTGATCGTGAAATATGCTGAAAAGACAGGTGCAATTGTCACAGCCGAAAACCATAATGTCATCGGCGGCTTAGGCAGCGCCGTGGCTGAGGTTCTTAGCGAACACTGCCCAACAAAAATGAGACGAATCGGTGTCAAAGAACAATTCGGCCAAGTCGGAAAAGCCGAATACCTAAAAGAATTCTACAAACTCACAGCCGGAGATATTGCTGGTGCGGTACGGGAATTGGTTTAGGAAGCAGTGGATGGTTCTCTTGCCTCAGTTTCCTTAACCGAAATAATAAAGGGGTAAGTCCTACTGTGGAAACAGCGAGACTTGCCCCTATTTTGTCGATTGGCAGATGGTTGATCATTCATACATTTTGGGCCGAGGGTGACTTACTCGGCTTGATGACTTGATGAAGACCGTTTTGGTAGTATCCATTCAGGGTTTTGGTCTTCATCTGCTTGATGAAGACCATTTTATTAGTATTTGCTGAGGGTTTTGGTCTTCATCTGCTTGATGAAGACCATTTTACTAGTATTCGCTAAGGGTTTTGGTCTTCATCGGCTTGATGAAGACCATTTTACTTGTATTTGCTCAGCGTTTTGGTCTTCATAAGCATGAAGAAGGATGTTACGACGGAATTTTATCCCCATGTTTCTGTTTCCTACTAAAGCGTGTTGGCCAGAAATAGCCGATAAACGCCCCAACTAAAGCTGGTAACATCCAGCCAAGTCCAATATCGTAGAGTGGTAAAGTATCCATATAGAACGATTTAATGGACTCGAATAAAGGAACAGTCGCTCCTGGCAAGCTGTTGACTAACGTGCTGTAGCCGTCGAAGAAGCTTACACAAAAGGTTAAAAACATGGAAGCTGCATAGACATTCCGCTTATGACCAAATAAAGATGAACCAAGTACTAATAAGATCAGAACAATGGCTAACGGATACAATAGCATTAATACTGGTACCGCGTATTGAATAATATTGCTTAAGCCGAAGTTGGCAATGATCAATGAGACAAGACTCAGTACCAGAACGAAGATTTTATAGCTTACTTTTGGAAAAATACCATGAAAAAACTCGCTGCAAGACGTAATCAGTCCGATGCTAGTTTTTAAACAAGCGAGTACGATAATAATCGCTAATAAAATAGAGCCGAAAGATCCGAAATAATGCTGCGCTACGGCCGCAAAGATCAAACCGCCATTATCGAATGTCCCGATTGCTGATTCGCTCGATGCTCCCATATAGGTAATCAGTCCGTAAATCAGCATCATCAGTACCATGGCGAAAATGCCTGATTTCCATGTTGCTTTCGCGATTGCCTTCGGATCGGTGATGCCTTGTCCTTTAATCGCATGGATGACAACAATCCCAAAGGCAAGGGAGGCGAGCGCGTCCATCGTGTTGTATCCTTCTTTAAAGCCGGTGATAAAAGCCAATTCACTATAGTCACCTGTTGGCTTACCGAAGTGCCCCATCGGTTTAACGATCGCAATGACAATTAAGAGGAATAAAAATACCAAAAACGCTGGGGTTAAATATTTGCCGATATAGTCGATGATTTTCGCCGGATTCAATGAGAAATAATAGACGATAGCAAAAAATACAAAGCTAAAGAGTGCGAGATATAAACTGCCGTGCGCTGGGTTCATATATGGTTCAAAACCGACCACAAAAGGAACCGTCGCTGTCCGTGGAATGGCGAAAAACGGCCCAATGGTTAAATAAAGTGCCATGGCAAAGACGACGCCAAATAGTGGATGAACCCGACCAGCTAGATCACGTAATCCATTACTTCCGGACAAACCAAATGCTAAAATCCCCATAAAAGGCAGGCCAATGGCGGTTACGAGGAACCCAATTAAAGCCGGCCAAAAGTTCGTGCCCGCGAGCTGCCCCATTTGGATGGGGAAGATTAAGTTTCCTGCGCCAAAGAACATTCCGAATAGCATCGTGCCAATGATGGCATAGGTTGAAAATGATATTTTTTGTTGCATTTCTGTGCTCCTTCTAAGATGAATTCCACCTATTTTAACACCTTTTTTGGGAGGAACCAAGGGGATGATTCTTGTGGCATTTTGTTTTTTGGGCAATAGACAAACACAATCAAAGTGAACATGTTTTGAAAATTGTAGACAAGCATCATGCTTGTCTCTCTTTTTTTTGGAAGAGTGGCAAGGGTATCTGAAAAAAATACGTAAATTGTCGGTGCTATATCCTCTAAATGATAGGAAATCCCTCCTAATGATAGATTGCAATCAATATATTTTCCTAATTTTCTTTATATTTCTTTAGTTTCCCTTAACTTCCAATTTACAAACGGGGAGTAGGATTGAATTTGTAAACCAAAATCAAATGAAAAAGGAGTTGTTAAAATGAAACACAAAAAGTTACTAGCAGCATCGCTTGTGACAGTGCTTCTTGGTTCAACGTCAACCTATGCGGCATACACGAAATTGGTCGGTCCGAAAGAAAATGGAACAGCTGTTACCCCTCATGGCTGGACGGTTACGCCACAGGGTTCACAAGTGACGCTTGGTGATTTTCCAATGGGCGGTGTATTAAGCCCTGATCATCGATATCTTCTTGTCTCAAACGATGGACAAGGTGAGCAATCCCTTCAAGTAGTGGATGTTAACACCCAGAAAGTCGTTCAGACCATTCCTTACACATCCCCTGAAGCTCTTTATTTAGGGGTCGCCTTTAGCCCGGACGGAAAAACGGTCTATGCATCAGCGGGCGGTAATAACAAAATCCGCGTCTATGGATTTGAAAACGGAACATTGGCTGAGCGATCTCCAATTATGCTGACAGATCAAAACAAAACCAACTTCTATCCGGCTGGATTATCTGTTTCAAAGGACGGGAAGTTTCTATTAGTAGCAAATAATTTACATCATTCCGTTTCAAAAGTCGATCTTTCCACCAATCAAATTGTAAAAACCACACCTGTTGGCAAAAATCCATACACGGCCGAATTAAGCCATGATGGGAATTCCCTTTATGTCAGCAACTGGGGTGAGAGCAGCATCAGTGTTGTTGATCCGGAAACGCTGGAGATTAAAAGCACCATTCCCGTCGGATTGCATCCAAATGCGATTATTGAAAACACTGCGGACGGCAAACTCTATGTAGCGAATTCCGACAGTGATTCCATTTCCGTCATTGACCCTAACCAACAAAAAGAAATCAAAACGATTTCACTGAGCACCTATAAAAATGCTCCTGCAGGAAATCAGCCAAATGCGCTTGCTTTAAATACAGATGGAAACACGCTTTACGTTACGAACGGTGGAACAAACGATGTAGCCGTTGTGAACCTGCAAAAAGGAGAAGTGACAGGGAGAATTCCTACTGGCTGGTACCCAAGCGGTGTTTACTTAAATGAAGATAAACTCATGGTTCTGAATGCAAAGGGTCTTGGAGCCGGTTCAAACCGGAATGGCGAGTATATTGGAAGTATGATCAAAGGAACGATGTCATTCATCGCTATTCCGGATGAGAAGCAGTTGAAAAAATATACGAAACAAGTAGAAAAGAATAATGAGATTTATAAGCCAACAGGTTTTAGTGCAAGTGATAAATTCCCAATCCCTCGCTTCGAAGGTCAGGCATCACCGATCAAGCATGTCATTTATGTAATCAAGGAAAACCGCACGTATGATCAAGTATTTGGCGATGTGAAAAAAGGAAACGGCGACCCTAGCTTAACGATCTTTGGCAAAGATATTACGCCAAATATCCATCAACTTGCGGATCAATTCGTTTTATTGGACAACTTTTATGCGAATGCGGAAATCAGCGCCCAGGGTCATAACTGGTCTACGGCGGCCCAATCCAATGATTATGTTGAGAAAAATTGGCTTGCCAACTATTCCGGACGTAACCGCGGCTATGATTTTGAAGGGGATAATGAGGCTGCCTATCCTAAAGCAGGATTCCTCTGGTCGAATGCCGCTCGCTCGGGTGTCACTTTTAGAAACTATGGCGAATTCGTTAATTATGACAAAAAGACCGGAAAATATGTGGCGAATGAGCCTAGTATGGGCAATAACTTTGACCCGGACTTTCCTTCCTATGATCTGAAAATTTCCGACCTTACCCGATATGAGGCGTGGGCAGAGGAATTTCAGCAATTTGTAAAAAACGGGAATCTGCCACAGCTGCAAGTCGTTCGTCTGCCTAATGATCATACGCTTGGAACAAAGGTAGGAGAATTAACACCGCAAGCAATGGTCGCGCAAAACGATTATGCACTTGGAAAGCTTGTTGAGATGGTCAGCCATTCTCCATATTGGAAAGACACGGCTATTTTTGTGACAGAGGATGATGCCCAGAATGGATGGGATTCAGTGGATGCCCACCGTACGACATCACTCGTAATCAGCCCGTACACGCAAACAGGCAAGGTGGACAGTACCCTTTATGATACCACTTCCATGCTGCGAACGATGGAAATGATCCTGGGTATGAAGCCAATGACCCAATTCGATGCCTCGGCTGTTCCAATGGTCAATTCGTTCACCCATAAACCAGCCTTTACTCCTTTTAAGGTGATTGAACCAACCTATCCACTTGATCGGAAAAATGGGGTAAACGCGCCAATGGCAAAAGAATCTGCAGAACTAGACTTTACAGGGGTTGATCATGCAAACCCTGAAAAATTAAACAAGATACTGTGGAAAGCGACAAAAGGAGATAAACCATATCCTGGGGACAAAAAGTCTAACTAAATCATGATAAATTGGGTGAAACAAAGCGAAAATAGTAGCACCGCAAGCACCAATACAAGATGGTGCAGGTGGAAACTCTATTCTTTGGATCACCTTTTTTATGTAAGCTCTAATTCATTTATAACTTGAAAAGGTGGTTTATTTTTCCATGAATCGATTTATTGAAGCAGCAATGAAACGGTCGGTTTTAATCCTAACATGTGTCGCTTTGATCATCACATGGGGGGCGATGTCTGCTTTTCAGATGCAGCGTGATTATCTGCCGCCAATTAACAATACGGCTCTTATGGCCACGATTCAAGCCGACCACTATCAAGCCGATCAGGTGAAACAAACGATTGCGGCAAAAGTGGAGGAAGCGGTTCAATCTGTTGATAAGCTTAGCTACATTGAATCCAACTCCTTCGATGGTGGTCTTATGGTAAGCTTTTACTTCCCGAACCATACGGATATGGAAAAGGCAGAAGACGACGTAAAGAAGGCCGTTGGAAAAATCAAATTGCCGGATGATGTGAATACACCTCTCGTTTCACGGGTCAGTACGAACTCTTTTCCCGTCCTGCGGTTGAGTTTGACCAGCGAAAATGTAGATGAAAGTCATTTGCGTACATCGGTTCAAGATAACGTAGTAAATGAATTGAAACGTGTTCCCGGAGTAAGCGAAGTGCGTGTTACAGGTGCAGGCCAATCCGGTTACATAGTGACGCTGCAAGCCGATGCGGTCGAAAAATACCGATTAACCATGAAAGATATCCAAAATGCTCTTTCTTCGATGCATCCGATTTGGCCGCAAGGGACGATAAAAGAAGACGGCGGACCTGAAGGGCGACTATCGATGCCCATCCGCATTACGGGATGGGAGATTAATAGTACCGATCTGAACAACCTTAGTATTCCTACTCCAGACGGGGAAACGGTCGTTTTGCAGGACATCGCCACGATTAAGAGCGGCCTCGTTGACGTACATACGATTTCAAGAACATCGGGAAAGCCAAGTGTTCTTCTTGATGTATTAAAAACACCTTCAGCCAACGTAACCGATGTCACGGAACGAATTAACGAGCGAATCCAGGCCCTTCCTGAAATCAAGGCAAAAGCGGTTGATCTCAGTATCTTACAAGATCAAGGAAATGAAATAAACACTGCTTTAAAAGGGTTAATCAAAGAAGGATTATTAGGAATATTGTTCTCGGTCATCTGTGTATTTGTCTTTTTTAGAAATATCCGTTCCACCCTGATTATCGCCTTGTCATTGCCGGTCTGCCTCCTTGCTGCAACAGCGATTCTGAAAGCGATGGATGTCAGCTTGAATATCTTAACCATTTCTGGATTAATCGTGGCGATGGGGCGAGTGGTTGATGATTCGATTGTCGTGATTGATAATATGTACAGAAAACAAATGGAACGAACGGGCGGCCCGATAACAGCTCATTCATTGGCAGGTGGGGTAGTGGAAATGATTCCCGCTATTGTTTCCTCCACTGCGACTACCGTCGCCGTGTTTCTGCCTATTTCGTTGATTGGTGGGATGATTAGTTCAGCTTTTTCCGGATTTGCTTGGGCCGTTGTGATTGCCCTTGTCACCTCACTGGCTGTTTCGATTTTGGTTGTCCCTGCTTTAGCCTATGTATGCTGGAAAAAACAGCCCATCACGAAGTCCGTTGACATGGAGATGAAAGCGAGAACCGTACTTCAATGGGTCTTTTTTAAGAAAAAAGTAATTGTGATCCTTACCCTAGCGTTATTCGCTATTACAGCTGCTGTAGCTGCTTTTCTGCCAGTGAATTTTTTTCCAAGAGAGCATGCCAATGGTGTGACCATTCAGGTGGAACTTCCTGAACAATCCCTTCTTGCTGATGTGGATGCTGAGGTAAAAAATATTGAAACCATCTTAAAAGATGTCCCTGAGGTTGAGACCTATACGTCTACTCTGGGTTCAACGTTTACGCCAATGTTTGACGATGTGTTTGATGAAGGCGGCGGTTGGGTTCAAAAACAAAATATCGCCAATATATCTGTTGGCATCAAGAAACAAACAGACGCAGACCTATTCGTGAAACAATTGCGGAGCCAGCTTGGGGCGTTATCAACTAATGCGGTCTTTACTGTTGCCAATCAAAATATTGCCGGCGATGATTCGCGCTTAAAGGTGATATTAACTGGGGGAGACCAGCGTGAACTCGATTCAGCTGCGATTTTGGTAAGAAGTAAACTGCAGATGATTCCGGGCTTAAGTGTAGAAGGAACGGCGAATGATGCCAATGAGTCGATGAAGCATTTCCTTGTACTTAATCAGAGCAGTATTCAAGACTTAGGTCTGAATGTCGATGAAATTACGAATCGAATGAACCGCTATTTACCTCAAAATGTAAGAATGGACGTTATCGCTGGAGAGGTGGCGATTCCGATTGAGCTGCAAATGGATACGGCTCAAGGTAGCCTCGTATCGGCTGGCGACCCGAATCCGGAAAAAACAATTCTTTCAAAAATTGGACATGAAACGTTTACGGCCAAGGATGGGTCACAGGTGTCGTTGGCGGAAATTACGACATTAGAGACGAGCAGCCAAACAGTTATCAGTGAACGGGACGGCAGTCCGTTTGCTGCCGTAACTGGGAATATTGTCACACGGGACATTGGCAAGGTAACGAGACAAGTAAACGAAACCATGAACGGGTTGAACCTTCCATCTGGTGTTGATTATTCGCTTGGCGGAATCTCTCAGCAAGTCAAGCAAATGGTAATGGAGATGAGCCTTGCGCTCATATTGTCGCTTGCACTCGTCCTGATGATTGTCAGTGCGGTCTTTCGCGGCTGGCATGCACCGGCTGCTGTATTGATCTGTATTCCGATGGCATTGATTGGGTCTGTTTGGGGCATGGCGATTCTTGGTATGGAATGGAATCTGGCTGCCTTGATTGGCTTGTTGATGCTTGCTGGCATTGCGGTCACTAACGGAATTGTCCTCGTCGATAAAATTGAACGGAATCTTGCTGCAGGGATGGAAGTGAGACAGGCAATCCTTTTCGGAACCGCAACAAGAGTGAGGCCGGTGCTCATGACAGCGGGAACGACGATCCTGACCTTGCTACCTTTAGCGGCTTCAAGTAACGGAAACACACTTGTATCGCAAACCCTCGGGGTTGTCGTTGTCGGCGGGATGATCAGTTCCACGATTATCTGCCTCTTCATCATACCCATTATGTATGAATGGCTGAATGTAAAGAGGAATAAGACAAGAAACCGTCAGCAGCAGGAAAGGAAGCAGGGGACGGTTCTTCTGCTCTAAAGCTGGAGATCCGACCCTGTGGAACTTTCGGAATTTACTCAGGTTTCGGTAACTCAGCCCTTGAAAATGAAGAAAATCCTGAACATATTGAGCCAACAAATAACGAAACGTTTTTGCGTGGCCGCCAGCAAGCGGATGGAAACGGAATGGCGGAGTTCTTGACGGAGTTTCCTGCTGGGTACGAGACGCGGACATTAGGCTTTCTATTGGCACTATTTTGAAAATGCTATTGGGGAAATCCTCCAGATCACATTAGCAATTACCGTGTTCAAATATAATCATATAGCTGTAAAATACTATCGAAAATCATGTAAAATGATGGTGTTGAGCTAGACCCCAAAAAAGAAAGGGAGTTAATAAAATGATTAAAGTTGTATGTAAAGCCAAACTAAAACAAGGTGTAACCGTTGAAGAATATTTAAAAATAGCTAGAGAAGTGATTTCAGAAACCAGAAAAGAAAAAGGCTGTATAACATACACGATTCATGAAGATATCCATGATCCGACCATCCTTACTATGCTTGAAGAATGGGTGAATGAAGAGGCAATAAACCAACACAATCAAAGTGAACATGTTTTGAAAATTGTTCCAGAGCTTCGAAAACTTCGGGAAAGTACAGAAATCAACCTTTATCGAGAAGTAGAATAATGTTCATACCATTTGTTTCTAACTGCGATTTTGAAAAATATGAGGTGAAATAGACGATGATTAAAGGGATTAATCACAAAGGATTTCATGTAGTAGATATGGAACGATCATTGGATTTTTATTGTAATAAGCTTGGTTTTAAGAAAGCGTTTGAATTGAATGATCCAAATGGCGAACCGTGGATTGTGTATGTGAAAGTGGCTGACGGGTGTTTCATTGAATTATTTTACGGGGGCACCGGGGGAGCTAGAGATAGAGCGGAGCATATTTGTTTCGAAGTAGATAATATCCAAGAAACGGCGGATCAATTAAAGAAAAAGGGAGTCCCTTTAGAAGTAGAGATTTCTCAAGGAATGGCTTTGAACTATCAATTTTGGATAGTAGATCCCGATGGAAATTGGCTCGAGTTTATGGAGATGAACCCTGAATCCCCACATATGAGAAGTTAAGAAAGGAACATTTATCTTGAAATTTGAAACAGTTCGTTGGGGCATTATGGGTATATCTTGATTTTTCAATAAAAAGCACACGAGATTTCAATTATGAAATAACGTGTGCTTTTTGGTGTCTAAGAATTATTGTTTAAATCTTGCTTCTTCCCTGAGGAAAAAATAAAGCGAGAGAACCGTCCCCTGCTCTACTACTAAAATACACCCGTCCAAAGGAATGTAAGGATTGTCCTTTAACTGAAGACCCGCCCCCTTGCTTCCCTCAAGAGACTTCATTATAATAAATTTAAAATAATTCTAATTATTCTATTATTTAAGCCCTTTTTTTAAGAATAGAGGGGGGAGTCTATTGTGATTGAGTCCGTTAGAAAAGCTTGTCAAATTATAAGCTGTTTTTCAAATGAAGATCCTGCCTTGGGGATTGGAACGATTGCAGATAAACTAGGCATGAATGTGAGTACTGCCCATCACATCGTCTCCACATTATGTGATGAAGGGGTATTGATGAAGGATAATCGGAAAAAATATCGGCTTGGCTGGAAATTACTAGAGTGGAATAATCATGTGATGTTTCAGCAAGATGTTTACGAAAAAGCGATGCCATTGGTAAAGGAATTGATCAATCGATTTAGAGGAACTGTCCATATTGCCATGTTTGATAAAGGGACTGTTGTCTTTGTTTTAAGGGTAAATTCCCAGGAATCGACACCCATCCAAACGTACATCGGGTCAAGGAAACCAGCCTATGCTACGAGCTCTGGAAAGGTTTTGCTTGCGTACAATCCAATATTTCTACAAGAGACTATTAATCGGGGGTTGTCATATGAGGCCCCCAATACCATTACAGATATTCATCAGTTAAAAAAAGAGCTAGCGGAGATTCGGAAACATGGCTACTCTATCAGCAATAATGAAAATTCAGATGGCATGTATGGGATTGCAGCACCGATTTTTTCCTATTCTGGCGACATACTGGCGGCAGTTAATTTAGTCGGACCCACTTCCTATATGCAAGGCAGTAATCGAGACATGATCATCCAAAGTGTCAGAAATACGGCGCAGTCCATCTCAAAAGAATTAGGGTATATTGAAATTTAATCCGCGCCATTCCACAACATTTTATGGAGGTGTTCTTTATTATAAAGCATACGGACCCCAAGACATTTGAGGCAGAATTCTTAAGTTTTGTAAACAATTATGTGAAAAAGCAGGGTGGGAAAGGTCCTAAAAGTGCCGAAGTTCGATTTATGGGTGATACGATCGTTTATTTCCTCCGCGGCATATTAACAGAACGAGAAAGAAAGCTCATTCAAAGCCCAGAGGGAAAAAGGGTCGTGATAGAGTCAAGAAGAGTATTTTTAGACATGGATAAAGAACATCGAATTGCTAAGTTTGAGGAATTTCTTGGATGCAGGGTGCTCGAAAACTATGAATCTTGGAATTTGGAAAATGACTCAGCAACAGCCGTATTATTATTGGAAAAAAATATGTGGAAAAGCTCCTAAAAGTTTTTATTTACAATATGCGGAATATTCGGTATTATAATGATTACAACAAACGTATACAGTTGCTCCTGTATATCCATAAGCCATGCCTAGCAATGGGTGGTCTTTAAAGAAGGCAAACCATAGCTGTTCTAGATTGTTCCGATAGGAATGGTCTGTGCAGTTATGGTTTTTTTGTTGTCCAGCTCCAGCGCCCTAGCGGCTAGTGTCCTTCGCTCTCCGCCCTACGATAAGTCAACATCGGGCAGCGAAGCTCACCGTGTTTCCTTTATCTCAGTTGGAGTGCTCCAGGTCATACGCCGCTGACCAGGGCGTTTACGCTTTTCTTGTTGTTTAAAATCTTAAAAGGAGAAAAAGTAGATGACGAATCATGTCCTTGTAGAAAGAAATGTAGTGTTTGGTAAGACGGAAAAGGAATATTTAACGGCGGATCTGTATAAGCCATCACTGATAGTGGAAGATTTGTCGGTTTTAGTATTGATTCATGGCGGTGCCTTTCAAACGGGTTCGAAAGAAATGTATAAAGACTGGGGGGAAAAGCTTGCCGGGGAGGGGTATTTCGTAATGGCAATTAACTACAGGCTGGCCACTTCCTCCTATTCTACCTATCCAGGCGCTTTAGAAGATGTAGAGATGGCTATGAATTGGCTGGTTTTTCAAGCGAATGAAAGGGGGTTAGATGTTGGCAAGATTGGTCTTATCGGGGATTCAGCCGGTGCCTACTTAGCTGCACTTTTCGCGTTAAAGGTTCGGCCATTTAGTTATAAGATCTGTTCTGTTATTGGTGTGTATGGCGTCTATGATCTAGTAGCGGAGTGTCTACATCCCGTTCGGGAGCGGAAAAATAATATGTTTGAAAAATTACTTGGATTACCCTTTAAGGAAAATGAAAGGGCTTTCGCTGGGGCTTCACCAGTTACGTATATTGACGAGGCAGTCACCAGCCCAACATTTGATACCAACTTTTATCTCATTTGGGGTGGGAAAGATCAGATCCTGAATCCTTCACAATCACACGTCTTCTATGAAAAATTAACAGAAGCAAACATTGAGGTAGAGGTCACGGAAATAGAGGATAAAGGTCATTTCTGGTTTAATCAATTACCTGGAATTGAGGGAGGCACCATTACTGATTATCCAAACCATCTTCTTTATCCTAAAATCATTTCTTTTCTTAAGAATACCGTTCAACAGAGTCATAGGGTGAATTTTTCCAAGAGGCAAATCGAAGTATTAGCTCAATTTGAAAATTTACCATTAATCAATTAAAACAGGAGGTCATGTGTAATGAAAAATAATGCCTATGTAGCCGTCGAAAATCAGCCATCCAAACGGGGATCTGCTGAAACGAAACCATTGAGTAAAATAACTATCTTAGTCACCGTTATTTGTTGGCTGACTATTTTTATTGAAGGCTATGACCTAGTTGTTTACGGGGCGGTCCTTCCATCCCTTATGGATCCAAGTGAATGGGGCTTGTCCGCCACACAGGCAGGGGCAATGGGAAGCTATGCCCTATTGGGGATGTTTGTTGGGTCGTCTGTCGGCGGTGTTTTATCAGATAAATTTGGAAGAAAACTAGTGTTACTTCTGTCCTTAGTATTATTGTCCATCATGATGATGTTGTCGGCTTTGGCCAATTCGCCAGAAAGTTTTGCTGTGTTCCGTTTTATTGCTGGATTAGGAATAGGGGGAATTGTTCCGGCTGCATCGGCCTTAACCACGGAATATTCACCGGCAAAATATCGTTCGTTAGTCTATGTATTAATGTATACCGGTTTTGCTTTTGGCGGAGTAGCGGCAGCGGTTTCCGGCATGCTGTTCATTGCACCTTTCGGCTGGAGATTTTTATTTTGGCTGGGTACGATCCCAGTTCTAATCGTCCCGTTTGCCATGAAGTATTTGCCAGAGTCGATCAAATTTTTACAGGCATCCAATCAGCAATCGAAAGCCCAAAAGCTGATGGAAAAACATCAGTTGGCAGAGGAAGCGGCCGGTGAAGAGGAAGTGGCAGGGAAATCGAATAGTTTGGTTAGTATTTTTTCAAAAAAATATCTGACCTCCACCTTGTTATTCAGTTTCATTTATATCTTGGCATTTCTCCTCATTTACGGCATGAATACGTGGCTGCCGAAAATTATGCAACAAGCAGGTTATCCGATGAAATCGAGTTTGGCATTTTTACTTATCTTTAATCTGGCCGCTATTTTCGGTGGAATTATAGCAGGAGCAGCAGCGGACCGGATTCGTCCGAAAAAAGTCATTTGCTTTACCTATTTTTTAGCCGCATTAAGTATCGCCCTGCTTAGTATCAAGTTCAATATCGTGATTATGTATTTGCTTATTGCGGTCGCAGGGTTTGGAACCACGGGCACAACTTTTGTCCTGGCGAGTTATGTGATGAAACACTATAATTCCCAGAATCGTGCCACTGCCATTGGGATCTCTTCCGCCATCGGACGTTTCGGTGCAGTTGCCGGGCCAATCCTTGTTGGAATCATTTTAAGCATGGGTGTAGGCTTCCAATTTAATTTTTATTTGTTTGCCATAATAGCCGTTATAGCTTCCGTAGTGATTTTGTTCGTACCGACAAATCAATCGAATCAGCAATCATAAATATTTTTAAAAAATTCAACTAATTTCACATTATGAAAAAACTCAATTTTACTGAAAGCGCTTTTTCACTATATTGGTATTAGAAACTTAGTAGACTTCAAGGGTTATAGACCTCCTGACGATTTACTAAGAAAAATAATAAATTGGAGGAATTATAAATGGCTACGATGACAAAATTAAATGCTTTTAACTTAGTAAAATGGATTGAAGAAAATAAGGATCAACTCAAGCCGCCAGTAAATAATAAGGTGCTTTGGGAGGACTCCGAATTTATCTGTATGATTCTTGGCGGGCCGAACAAACGCCGTGATTTCCACGTCGATCCTTCAGATGAATTCTTTTATCAAATTAAAGGCGATTGCTATGTCGAGGTCATTAATAATGGCAAACGTGAAGTTGTAACGGTGAAGGAAGGAGAAGTATTTATGCTGCCGGCAAATGTGCCGCATTCCCCGCACCGTGTAGCAGATACTTACGGCTTGGTAATTGAACGGAAGCGTGCCACAGGAGAACTGGAAGATTTCGTTTGGTTCTGTGATAACTGTGATAAGGAAATGCACCGGAAGAGTGTGCAGCTGACTAATATAGAAACGCAAGTAAAAGGAGCGATTGAAGAATTCAATAGCAGCCAAGATCTTCGTACATGTGAAAGCTGCGGCCACGTAATGTCAGAAGAAGTAGGGTTATGGAAATGAGAGTAGATTTTCATACACATATCATTCCCGAAGACATTCCAAACTTCGCCCAAAAATTTGGCGGCGAACGCTGGCCGACGCTGGAGAAAACATGTTCCTGCGGCGCGAACATCATGGTCGCCGGGAAAGTGTTCCGTGAAGTAACGGACCAGGTATGGAGTCCGGAAAAAAGAATCGCGGATATGGATAAAGAAGGTGTTGATATCCAAGTTTTGTCGCCGATTCCTGTGACGTTCTCTTATTGGGCCGAACCGGAAGCGGCAGAAGAAATGTCGAAAATTCAAAATGATTTTATCGCAGATACCGTGAAAAAGTATCCGGACCGCTTTATCGGCCTTGGAACGGTTCCATTACAGGATGTAGAGGTTTCGATTCGCGAAATGGATCGCTGTATTCATGAGCTTGGCTTAAAAGGCATTGAAATCGGGACGAATATCAACGGTAAAAACTTGGATGATCCTGCTTTTACAAAGTTCTTCGAAATGGCGGAAAAATGGGAAGTACCATTGTTTATTCATCCGTGGGAAACGTTAGGCAGAGAACGGATGCCGCGCCATAATTTCATGTACACCGTTGGCATGCCAAGTGAAACGGCTTTGGCTGCTGCCAGCCTAATCTGCGGCGGTGTGATGGAGAAATTCCCAGGATTAAAGATTTGTTTCGCCCATGGCGGCGGGTCTTTCCCATATATCCTACCGCGCTTGGATCAGGGGTGGAAAGTATGGCCGGAATTACGCCAAATCAGCAATCCGCCAAGCCATTATGCGAAAAACTTTTACTTTGATTCTTTAAATTATGATCCGTTAAACATTAAATATTTAGTTGAACGTTTTGGCCATGAAAAAGTGGTAATGGGTTCGGATTATCCGTTTTTATTAAGGGAAATTCCGCCTGGAAAGGTCATTGATGACACGATTGAACTGACGGAAGAACAAAAACAGGACATGTTAGGCAAAAATGCACTTGCCTTTTTAAATATTGAAATAAAGGAAGAGATCAAATCATGAATACACCAGAGGAAAAGCTAGCGGAATTAGGACTGGAGTTACCCGCTTTACGTCCAGCACATGGAGGCTACGTAGCTTGTGTGAGAACCGGGAATTTGTTGTTCACTGCCGGTCAGGGCGTCGACCAATACCACGGGAAACTGGGCCGGGATTTAACGGTCGAAGAAGGCTATTTAGCCGCACAGCAATCGATGTTGAACCTTTTAAGTGTGGTGAAAAATGAACTGGGTGAACTAAGTAAGGTCAAGCAGTTCGTCAAAGTGCTCGGAATGGTCAATAGTACGGAAGAGTTTACCGACCAGCCGAAAGTCATGAACGGCGCATCTGATCTACTTTTGAAAGTGTTTGGCGAAAAAGGAAAGCATGGCCGTTCAGCAGTGGGAATGGCCCAATTACCGAACAACACGGCAATTGAAATTGAACTGATTCTGGAAGTCGAGGAATAGGAGGAACGGATGTGGCAAAAGAATTAGTGGCTGAAAATACCATCATTCAAGATGCGAAGCTTTTTATCAATGGGGAGTATCGGGACGCACTCTCAGGGGAAACGTTTGATTCCCTGAATCCTGCAACAAATCGAAAGCATGCTTCGGTTGCCAATGGCGGCCAAGAGGATGCAAAGCTAGCGATTGACGTTGCCCAGCGCACATTTGTGAGCGGCGTTTGGAGTAACATGCCTGTTGAAGAAAGATCAAAGATCCTTTGCCGGATGGCCGATTTAATTATGGAAAATGTCGATCGGCTGGCACTAGTTGAAACATTAGATGTCGGAAAGCCGATAAAGGAAAGCCGCGGTTTTGATATTCCTCGCGCTGCCCAAAACTTCCGCTTTTTCGCTGAGATGGCCAAATACATGGTCCATGAGCATTTTGATATGAGCAATCACATGTCCTATGTCCAGTATGCGCCTGCGGGTGTGACAAGTTTAATCATTCCGTGGAATCTGCCGTTTATGCAAATGACGTGGAAAGCTTCAGCTGCTTTGGCAGCAGGAAACACTGTCGTGATTAAACCGGCATCTTATACACCATTAAGTGCCGTCTTGCTTGGTGAGATTGCCAATGAAGCCGGTTTGCCACCTGGCGTACTGAATATTATCACTGGCCCAGGAGGTTCAGTGGGGACTGTAATGGCATCCCATCCATCCGTTCGCAGAATTTCGTTTGTCGGTGAGTCCAATACCGGAAAAACAGTGATGCGCAATGCCGCTGAAAACCTAATCCCTGTTTCCTTAGAACTTGGAGGCAAATCGGCAAATATTGTTTTTGAAGATGCTGATTTAGATGAAGCCGTTACCGGTTCAATTGAGGCGATATACCGCAACCAAGGTGAAATTTGTTTAGCCGGTTCGCGCATCCTTGTTCAAGAAGGTATTTACGATCAATTCCTAGATAAGTTTGTTGCGGCCGTGAAGAAAATAAAAGTCGGTGATCCGACAGACGAATCGACGGATATGGGCGCGCTCGTATCAAAAGGCCATTTACAATCTGTTGATGAATACGTACAAATCGGGCTTGCGGAGGGTGCAAAATTGGCCCATGGCGGTAAGCGGGCCCCGGGTCTCACAGAAGGAAACTTCTATGAGCCGACTGTTCTTTATGATGTAAATAATAAAATGCGCGTTGCCCAGGAAGAAATCTTCGGACCTGTACCGGTGATCATTCCATTTAAAACGGAAGAAGAGGCAATTCAAATTGCCAATGATTCCATCTATGGCTTGGCAGGTGTTGTGTGGACAAATGATTTAAGACGCGCAAACCGCGTGACATCACAAGTTCACTCCGGCTTATTATGGGTGAATTGCTGGTATGTCCGAGACTTACGCACACCATTTGGCGGAGCTAAAGCGAGCGGCATCGGCCGTGAAGGCGGACGCCATAGTTTTGATTTCTATACAGAAGCGAAAACCATTACGATGAAAAAATAAAGCAATAAACAAAAGGTGACATGCTCACCTTTTGTTTATTTTGAATGAGGAGGATATTCTGGTGGGAGTACGAACGATTGAGTATGCACATGAACTATTGAAAGCGGAAGAAACGCGGCAAGCGGTTCAAGCCTTGACGGATCGCGATGAACAGTTAACGGTGAAGGATGCCTATCAAATCCAATTGGAAGCGGTCAATGTAAAGCTAGCCCAAGGGAAAAAGGTTATTGGAAAAAAGGTAGGGTTAACAAGTGCAGCTATGCAAAAAATGCTGAACGTGAATGAACCGGATTATGGCCATTTGTTAGATGATATGCGTGTGGAGAATGGCGCAACGGTAAAGGCCGATTCGATGATCTCGCCTAAGATTGAAGCGGAAATCGGTTTTGTTCTTGCAGAGGATTTAGTCGGACCGAATGTTACCTATTTAGACGTGGTGATGGCAACCAAATATGTGGTGCCGACACTCGAAATTATCGATAGCCGGGTAGAAGACTGGAAAATCAAATTAATTGATACAGTGGCCGATAATGGTTCTTCTGCTAAAGTGGTCGTGGGCGATAACTATACAGCGCTCGATGGTGTGGACTTACGTACAGCTGGCATGTCTCTATTTAAAAATAATGAACTTCTTGCAACAGGAGCGGGTGCGGCGGCACTTGGCCATCCGGCACACGCGATTGCTTGGCTCGCCAATAAATTACATGAATTCGGAATTACTTTGAAAAAAGATGAATTAATTTTACCAGGAGCATTATCCGGCGCCGTACCGGTTGCTGCCGGGGACACCATTGAAGCGAAGTTTGGTGCACTTGGGTCGGTAACGGTTCATTTCGAATAATGCAATCCGGCTGATATGCGTAAATCGGTAACAGCACCATGGGAGAAAATAAATAAAGTGAGGGCATAAAGGATGACTCTACTAACAAATAAAAACAAAGAAATTATTGAGTATTTGTATGCGGCAGAGCGTGATGTACGGGAAGTCATTAAAGTGACGGACGAATATCCGGAATTGACCGTAAAGGATGCGTATGAATTACAGGACGGTTTACTGGCACGCAAATTAGTGGAGGCTGGCACGAAAACGGTCGGTGTGAAGTTAGGTTTAACAAGCAAAGCGAAACAAGTCATGATGGGCGTCAATGAAGCCATTTATGGTTATTTACATAACGATATGCTCGCTTTTGAATGGGAAGCTATTCGCTATTCAGAGTTGATTCATCCAAAGGTGGAACCTGAGATTGCTTTTTTACTAGGAAAAGACTTACAGGGTGAAAACATAACGGAAGAAGATGTCTTAGATGCAACCCAATATGTGGCGCCTGCACTTGAGGTGATTGACAGCCGTTATAAAGATTTCCGCTTTACCTTAGTGGATGTCGTTGCGGACAATTGTTCTTCCGCTAAATTTGTCGTGGGGAGTAAATGGATTTCACCAAGCACGCTAGATTTAGGAAACGTCGGCATGGTGATGTCCAAAAATGGCGAAGTGGCTCAAACCGGTTCGAGCGCAGCCGTTTTAGGCCATCCGGCTACAGCTATTGCTTGGGCGGTTAACGAACTGGGAGCCCGCGGCAAAGGACTAAAAAAGGGAGATATCATCCTGAGCGGCGCGATCACCGAAGCCATCGCATTTAAGCCCGGAGATTCGGTGATTGCCAATTTTGAAGGCTTAGGCAGTGTATCCATGTATTGTAAGTGAGTGAAAAGGTAAGAAGAGGTGCTACCCACAGTGGCATCTCTTCTTTACATTCAAATATAGATTGTCCCCTTTTTAAGATGGTTAATCGATCTGTTTTTGATTTTCTTCTTTCTTCTAATTCAACATATCTGGTGGAGTTTTTTATTATTATTCGCTATGATAAAAGGTAAAATACGAATTATCTAGCGGTAATAAAGTTGATAAGGTGGATCATGATGAGAGAGAAAAATAATGTTGAAGATGGAAGGCATTTACGGTCGATCATAACTCGAAATAAAATTATTAAGGCTTCACACTTCATTTTTTCACGAGAAGGTTTTAGAAATACAACAGTTAAACAAATTATGGAACAAGCAAATATAGGATATGGGACTTTCTATGGTCATTTTAAAGGCAAAGATGACCTATTTATCGTGTTAATGGAAGATGTTATGAATAAATTTTTTGAAATTGCAAATACCCCATTTTTTCCAATAACTAGAGACGAAGCGAAAGAGATTATTTTAACTCAAGTATTAAATTTCTTGCAAATAGCAGAAACAGAAAGGGAGATAATGAAGGTTTTTTCAGAGGCTATTGGGCTTTCAACCATAGTGAATGAAAAATGGGAGGAAATTAGACTAAGATTTATTCAAAGTATCACAAAAGATATTACCTATGCTCAATTTAAAGGATTGGCTCGAACAGATCTAAAGGCAGAAATTGTGGCGCGAAGCTGGTTTTTCTCTAACGAAAACTATCAATGGGAGATTGTTTTTCATAAAAATAGTTTTTCACTTGATGAAATTGCTTCTACCTTAACCACTATGTATGTTGACGCTATCTACTTGTAAAGTAATAATATACGCACCAAAATCAAAATTTTTTGGTGTGCAACAATTCCGACATTAAGTCGAATTTATTATAGACATCACGTCGGAAATAAATTATAATCGAGACTATAAAGAAAATACAGTAAATTCAGATTAGTGGTTTGCACAGAAGAATTAATGAAATACAGGTTATCAAAAGCAGGAAATATATTTTCAATAATAAGGAGGGGTGGTAAATACTTCTTTATGTAAACGCTGCCAGTGTTTTCTGCATATAAAAATTCTACTAATGAGGGTGAAGGTAAATGCAAAAATATGAAAATAGCTTAGAATTTGCTAAAAAGAAAGATTGTGAAGACGTATTAAGGGATATACGGGAACGATTTTGTATCCAGGAAAACACGATTTATATGGATGGAAATTCATTAGGGCTGTGCTCGAAAGATGCTAAAGAGGCCTTATATCATGTGATTGATATGTGGGAGAAACATGGAATTGGTATTTGGGACATCGAGGATAGTAAGTATTTTCTTTATCAAAAGGTTCTTGGTGAAAAACTTGCCCAATTGATCAACGCAGATGGTGATGAAGTAACAGTAATGACGAATACAACCATTAATATCCACCAAGGGATTAGTACATTTTATAAACCTACACAAGACCGTTACAAAATCTTAGTTGATGACTTGAATTTTCCTACAGATCGATATGCTGTTGACAGTCAAGTAAGACTAAAAGGGTATGATCCAAAAGATGCGGTTAAGGTCATTAAGAGTTCTGATGGAAATTTTATTTCTGAGGACTCAATTATTGAGGGAATGACAGAAGATGTGGCATTAATCTTGCTGCCATCCGTATTATACAGAAGTGCGCAGCTGCTTGATATGGAACGTATAACAAAGGAAGCACATAAAAGAGGGATTATTATTGGCTGGGATTTATGCCATTCTATTGGAGCCATTCCGCATGATTTCAAAAATATCAATCCGGATTTTGCAGTATGGTGCAATTATAAATATTTGTCTGCCGGACCAGGTGCGATAGCCGGTTTCTACATTAATAAAAGCCACTTTGAAAAGGAACCTGGATTAGCAGGATGGCATGGAAATAATAAAGATACGCAGTTCAAACTGCTAAATGAGTTTGATCATGAACAAAACGCTCATGGATGGCAAACAGGAACCCAGCCGTTATTTTCAATGGCACCACTAGAGGGAGTCCTCAATATTTATCATGAGGTTGGTATGGAAAAGATTCGTGCGAAATCACTAGATCTTACCGCCTATTTGATGGAACTTGTCGATGAACGTTTAGTGAAGTATGGGTACAAAATTGGAAACCCTCGAGAAGATCATAACCGCGGCGGTCATGTTTGTCTTGAACACGAGGAAGCATACCGCATTTGTAAAGCACTTAAAGATCATGGCATAGTACCAGACTACCGTGAACCGAACGTTATAAGGCTTGCGCCAGTGCCACTTTATGTTTCATTTGAGGAAGTCTTTCGACTGGTAGAAATACTGGAGGAAATAGCGATTAATGGAGAATATGAACAGTATAGCAATAAACGTACTCTTGTTGTATAGGCCCAAAAAGAATTCAGTGGAATAGGATGGGGGTGGCAGTGGCAGCCCCACTGCCACTATCTAAAATGTATTGGACATCAAGTCGAAAATAATATAGACATAACGTCGGTATTATATTATGATTCGAATTATTGGAATATATAGAATGTTCAACCGGTATTTATAGTGAGATTAGTAGAAGTAGAGAATCATTTATAGTAACTCAATACCAGCTTTAAAGAAAAAAAGGAGGTTTTAAATAATGTCAAATGTAAAAAAGCCTAATTTTCTTCAGGCTCTACTTCCATTAATCATTCTAATGGTCGTGGCTGTATTTTCCATCTCACAATGGAAAACGGGTATGTATATACCGTTATTATCCGGTATTGTCTTTACTGCATTGCTTGGTTTATACCTAGGCCACAAATGGACTGATATAGAAAAGTTTATCATCGAGGGCGTTTCCCGAGCATTATTACCACTATTTATTTTATTTATGATTGGATTAATTGTTGGAACATGGATTTTAAGTGGTGCCATTCCTACTTTAATCTATTATTCTTTAGATTTTATCAACCCGAGTATCTTTATTCCCATCGTTGTGTTGGTCACAGGTGTATTAAGTATTTCAACAGGCAGTTCCTTTACGTCTATCTCAACGATCGGCTTGGCATTCATGGCCGTGGGTCAAGGAATGGGCTTTCCGCCGGCACTCGTTGCTGGAGCAGTCCTTTCAGGTGCCTACTTTGGTGATAAATTATCTCCATTATCGGACACGACCAACGTTGCACCTGCAGTTTCAGATACCGACCTTTTTAGTCACATTAAACATATGCTGTGGGATACCATTCCGGCCTATTTCATTTCGGTCGTTATTTTCTACTTTGTAGGCTTACAGTATACGGTCGATTCAGCTAATTTTGATAAAATTAACGAAATGATGATTACCTTAAATAATTCATTTACCATAAGTCCAATTTTACTTCTTTTGCCTATCGTAACAATTTTATTAGTGTTAAAAAAATATCCAGTATTGCCTTCCTTGTTGATTATTAGTATCCTTGGAGGAATTATGGCTATGGTCATGCAGGGGAGCAGCATTGCACAGGTCATTCAATCGATGACCAGCGGCTATGCTGCGGATACAGGTATAAAAGAAGTCGATGCTTTGCTTAATAAGGGTGGTATTTTGTCCATGCTCAATATTGTTGGCCTCATTTTATTAGCAACAGCATTAGGCGGACTCTTAGAAGGGGTTCAGGTATTCCAAGTATTACTAAATACTTTAATTAACAAAGCTCGCTCAAGCAAATCACTTATTATGTTGACATTAACATCAGCGGCTATAATTGCATTGGCAAGCGGTTCTCAATTCCTTGTACTTATCCTTACGGGCAGGGCGTTTGCCAATACGTATAAAGAGCGGGGATTGGATACAGTAAACTTATCAAGGTGCCTTGAGGCTATTGGTACAGTTAGTATTAACCTTGTACCGTGGAGTGTAAACGCTGTCTTTGCCGCTGGGATTCTCGGGGTCAGTGCGATGGAATTTATTCCATTTAGTTATTTTATCTTGCTTGTGCCGATTATTAATATCATTTATGGGTTAACAGGATTTACTATTAAAAAGAAGACATATCCAGAAACGAATACGAATGGTTCAAGTAAGAATTCAGATATAGAGATTGTTGTTTAATAAATAAACATGAATATTCAGACTCAGGGATTTATTTTATAATAGAAAGGGACATCATACGATGTGCCTTTCTATCATTTGCTGATCATTTATGTTCCATAGTTTCATTGAGGTTTGAAAGTCTAGTTGGATTTTAGGAAGGTGGTACCAATGGTGAAGAACAATCAACCAAATATTGTAATGATATCCTGTGACCATTTAAGGGCGGATTTAATGGGCTGTGCTGGCAATGAAGTTATTCAAACCCCTCATATCGATTTGCTGGCAAAAAAAGGTGTCCGCTTTACTCAGGCATATTCTACTACACCTGTCTGTGTTCCAGCGCGTGCAACCGTTATGACAGGAATGGATGGGCACAGCCTGGATTTAACTGAATATCGTGAAGGTGTTGAACTTCCTGTTATAGAAACTCTGCCACAGCAGCTTAGTGATGCAGGCTATCAAACGATGGTAATCGGTAAAATGCACACCTATCCGGAAAGACGCAGGTATGGTTTTCACGAAATGATTTTATGGGAGGAAGGTCGACCATTTGGTGCACCATATGGAGAAAATAGAGGCTACGGAGACTATGAGCAATGGCTTGCAGAACAAGGATATCCCGGCATGGCTTTTGGACATGGAATGTCAATAAACGGGTATACGACAACACCGTGGCATTTACCAGACCATTTGCATCCTACTGAATGGATTGGGTATGAAACATGTAAACAAATTAAAAGACGGGATTGGACAAGTCCACTTTTTCTTTGGGCATCCTTTACAGCCCCGCATCCACCTCTGGTTCCTTTACAAAAGGATCTTTATATGTACGATCGAGATGAAATGCCGCGCCCTGTTATGGGAGAGTGGGCAGAAAATCATCCACTATTTCACCAATTAGGTTTATCGTTTGGCGAAACCATGACGGATAAACAAATTGATCTGGCATATCGGGCCTATTTTGCAATGGTTACACAAGTAGACAGGCAAATAAATAGAATAATAGGGACACTTCGTAATGAGGGCATCCTAGAAAATACTTGGTTTATCTTTACTTCAGATCATGGAGATAACCTTGGTGACCATCAACTTTGGCAGAAAACGAATTTCTTAAAAGGCTCTTGTAACATTCCGCTTATTATCACTCCGCCATTGGTCGGTTTCGGAGAACAATCAAATGAACTTTTACATTCAGATTGGCTGCCGGGGAGAGTGAATGATTCAGTCGTAGGATTGGAAGATATTTTACCAACATGCTGTGAAATTGGCGGAGCAGAAATTCCAGGTCATATTGATGGGCAAAGTCTGATACCACTTGTAAATAACTCTGCTAGTAGTGTTCGAAATGTTATACTAGGAGAGTACGGTTCCTTAGGTAAGCGCTCTCTTATGGTAACGGATGGAAAACAGAAATATATTTGGTATGAAGAAGATGGATTTGAATTACTTTTTGATATTCAAAAAGATCCGAATGAAATAACCAACTTAGTTACGATGCAGCCTGAAATGAGAAACGGCTGGAAAGAAAAATTAATTGACATCTTATCAACTCGTAAACATGATCCGGCTATTTTCAATCATAATCTAAGAGCTTCCTCGTCGGAACTTGAATTATCCTCTTTAGAAAAAGAAAAGAGAAAAAATGCCTATCCCTTTTTCCATCCAATGGGATTACACTAATTTACTAACGAGTAACTATCCACGAGTAACTCACTAAAGAGCTAAAATCTACTACTGTATTAATCTTTTTAAGTATATGATTTTCTGGAATTTTATCGTATAATTCAGAGTCAAAACTGGATTGCTTTGGCTCTAGTCGAAGCACAAGGACCCCTCTAATGGTCGGTATTTGGTCGTACCTATTATACCATTTAGGGGGTTTTTTCGTGGATAAAAGATATAAAGTAAATGGATAAACTCTCTTTTAATAACATATAAAGACTTTTTCACCGGTCTCGAACAGTCCCTGTGGAGCATAAATGTTCGAGGAATTGAACATATTTCAATTTGTTTCACATACAGCAACATTGTTGTTGTGTACAAAATCAAAGTTGATTACTATAAGTGTAATAAATTATCTGAATAGTAGGAGGAATAATCAAATGATTGAACAGGTAGTAGCAACGAATACAGTTAAACCAATTGATTGCCTGCATTTTATTAATGGAAAATACATTCCTCCCACTAATGGCAGGGTATTTTAAAATATTAATCCAGCCACTAAAGAAATATTAGGAACCGTTGCAGAAGGTGGGGAGGAAGAAATAAATCTGGCTGTTCAAGTAGCAAAAATAGAACTGAGAGGTCCGTGGAAAAAGTTCACAACTGATGAACGAATCAAATTTTTGCTGACTCTGATTTAGATGAAGTCATTGAAACAACGCTGAAATCTAGTTTTGTAAATCAAGGGGAAGTATGCATGTGTGGTTCACGTATATATGTAGAAAGATCAGTTTACGATCAATTTCTAGAGAAGTTTGTAGCAAAAACAAAAGATTTGGTTGTTGGTGATCTACTTAATTCAAAGACAAATGATGGCGCTCTTATTTCCGAAGAGCATTTTCATCGAGTAAAGAGTTACATTGAAATGTTCCTTCGTGATTTAAGAACACCATTCGGGGGAATGAAACATAGTGGAATCGGTCGTGAAGGCGGAGCACATAGCATGGAGTTTTATTCAGAACTGAAAAATATTTGTATAAAATTATAATTAATATTTACCGAAACCATATTTGATTTTGTCGGGAATTGTTAAATAAGAATGGCTGCATTCTAACCTTATTTGGTTCTGAATGCAGCCTTTTTTTTATCTGGGATGCTGGCTTATTTTGTCCGCTACACTGGTTCTATTCAAGTAATACAATCAAATCGTTAACTATTTAACAAATATCTCGGATAGTTTTACAAATATCATGAAAGTTTTTTTGAAATGTTAATAGGTTTACAGTTTGAAAACGATTACAGTATTAATATTAAATTAAGCAAATCAATCAATAGATGGTAAAAATATAAAGGTGGGATAGATGAATATGGGAATTCGTACAGGTGAACAGTATATCAATGCAGTAAAGTCGAGAAAACCAGAGGTTTGGTTGGAAGGAAGAAAAGTTGAAAATATATTAGATGAGCCCGTATTAAAGCAGGCAGTCATTGAAATAGCAAAATTATATGATCTGCAGCATGATCCCGAATATCAAGAACAGATTACTCATATCTGCGAAGAAACTGGAGAAAGAGTAAACAATGCATTTTTAGTACCAAGAAGTTATGAAGATTTAATTAAACGCAGAACGGCATTTGAAGCCTATGCAGAAGCTACATTTGGTTTGATGGGAAGATCTCCTGACTTTTTAAATGTAGTCCTTACCTCCTTGTATAGTAACGCTCATTTCTTAGAAAAGTATAATCCTCAATGGGGAGAAAATATCCGTGATTATTATAAATATATCCGTGATAATGATTTGTTTTTAACCCATGCGATTGTCAATCCTCAAAATGATCGCAGGAAGTCTTCACATGAACAAAAGGATATGTTTACTCATTTAGGTGTTGTTGAGGAAACAGTAGATGGTCTTATCGTAAGGGGAGCAAAGTTTTTAGCAACACTTGCCCCAGTGACAGATGAAGTGATTATCTATACTTTCCCTGGGTTCCAACCTGGAGATGAACGGTATGCTATCTCATTTGCACTTCCTATTGATACGCCAGGACTTCGAATTATTTGCCGTGAATCGATGCAAGATGGAAAACGTCCATTATTTGACCATCCATTAGCCTCACGTTTTGAGGAAATTGATGCATTACTTGTGTTTAAGGATGTTTTAATTCCTTGGGATCGAGTGTTTCTTTATAACAATGTTGAAGCTGCGAATCTACTTTATCCAAAAACGGGAATTGCTCAACAACCTTCTCATCAGTCAGCAGTAAGAGGACTTGTAAAGTTACAATTTGCCGCAGAAGTAGCAGCTAGATTGGCTGATTCAATTGGTGTCGATGCATATTTACATGTACAAGAAAAACTCGGAGAATTATTCCAGTCTGTGGAAACCATTAGAGCATTGTTACATGCTGCCGAATATGAATATGAGACTACACCAGAGGGTGAGGTAATGCCAAATGGAGTTACTCTTGAAACGATTCGTGGTCACATGCCAAATATGTATCCACGTGCTATTGAAGTAATGCAAATTTTAGGAGCAGGTGGGCTATTGCTTTCCCCAACAGGTGCTGATTTTGAAAGTGAAGAATTAAGGGAAGATTTAGATCGTTATTATGTCGGAAGAGAAGGTATTTCTGGGGTCGAACGTGTAAGCATATTTAAATTAGCTTGGGATTTATGTGGTGAAGCATTTGGACAGCGTTTACTTCAATATGAACGCTATTATACTGGCGATCCAATACGAAAGAAAGCTATATTCTACAATAATATTAAAAGGAATAGTAAGTTTGATATGGTAGATGAAGCATTAAAAGTAGGTCAGTTGAAGGAACTATCAAATAAGTAATATCTATATTTACAATTTAAAGGTATTTTGGATGATCTCGAAAACAATTTATCTGAATATGGAAATACGTTTATTCGATAGACAGGATATTGTTTTCTGAGGAGGTAAGCGATATAGAAACATATTCAGAAGGAAGTTTAAAGCTGTCTGGATCAGTTATAGCCATCGGAGCATTTGATGGAGTTCATCAAGGGCATCAGACCGTGATTGGAGAAGCGGTGGAAAGATCTAAAGTGCTAAGAGTACCGAGTTTGGTATACACTTTCGATCCTCCACCCCGATTTTACTTTCAGGGGGTTCGTATTTTAACTCCAGTGAAAGAGAAACTGACTTTGATCAAACAGTTAGAGGTTGATTATGTAGTAGTAGCAAAGTTTGATGAATTTTATATATCTCGTCCGCCTATTGATTTTATAAAATATTTAAAACGCCTTAATCCATTAGAAATCATTGTGGGCAGTGACTTTCGTTTTGGCAAAAATCGAGAGGGAGATATCAATCTCCTTCGAACTTATTTCAATGTTCGGGTCATGAAACCAGTTTGTTGTTCTGGAGGAAAGGTTATTTCATCTACAAGAATACGAGAACTGATTTCTCAGGGACAGATGGAAGAATCAGTTGCTTTACTAGGACGTTAGTCAATTCATTCAATAAGTTTGCAAGCGTTAGAATGGAGGGTTCTTATGTATGACGCTGATTTTATCATTATAGGTTCAGGACATAATGGATTGACTACTGCATTAATGCTGGCTCGAGAAGGTTATAAGGTACTAGTCCTTGAACGTTCCAAGCTGCCTGGTGGAGCTGCAAAAACTTCCGAGGTGACAATAAAGGGGTTCCGGCATGATTTATTTGCCACGAATATTGGATTATTTCTTGGATCACCAATCTACAAGGAAATGGGCAAACAACTGCATGAAAAAGGATTGGAAGTAGTCATTGCGGATAAACCGTTTGCCAGTGCTTTTCCCGATGGCGATGTGGTCCGGGTTTATATGGATAAGCTGAAGACCCTAAATGAATTTGCTAGACAGTCTTTGAAGGACGCCGAATCATGGAAACAGCTGCTTGCCTATTTTGAACAGGTTTCTCCTTATCTAATGTCTTTATCACAAAAGGAGATGCCTTCGTGGCCGTTAGTTCGGGAAGTGTATAAATTATACAGGAACGTTGGCAGGGACGGTGTCCTTGACTTGGTAAAAATGCTTCTTTCTACTTCTCGTCAATTTACCGAATCGTGGTTTGAATCAGAGAAGATCAAATCTTTGTTTATTCCTTGGGGATTTCATCTGGATTATGCTCCTGATGTTGCAGGAGGAGCGATGTTTCCATTCCTTGAAGTTCCGTTAGACTACAAGAACGGCATGGCGTTGGCAAAAGGCGGTATAAGCAATATGATTAACGCCATGGTTTCTTTGTTAGAATCGATGGGAGGCAAAGTGGAGCTGGGGAGACAGGTAGAGCAAATATTGCTTGAAAATGGACGGGCTGTAGGTGTCATATTGGGGGATGGACAAAAAGTCTATGCTCAACATGCCGTAATCGCCAATATTCATCCATCACAGCTAATTGAAAAATTAGTTCCGGTTGAAGCGCTTCCTTCTATTTACGTGCAAAAGGCTCGGAAATTTCAGAATGGGCCGGGCACCATGATGATCCATATGGCATTGGATGGCCCATTGAAATGGAATGCCAGTGAGGACCTTTCCCAATTTTGTTACGTGCATATTTGTCCCTATACATCCGATGTTGCACAGACCTATACGGATGCTTTAAACCAAAGGCTTCCAGCCAGCCCAATGCTTGTCATCGGACAACAATCCGCTGTTGATTCGTCCCGCGCTCCAGAAGGAAAGCATACTTTGTGGGTTCAGGTGCGTGCTCTCCCGTATAGGCCGAAGTCAGATGCATTGGATCTTATTCATCCCGATACTTGGGAGAATATAAAGGAACAATATGCAGAAAGGGTCATTGATAAAATTTCGCATTATGCACCTGACATCAAACAGAAAATATTATCAGCCTGTACTATGTCTCCGGCTGATTTAGTAAAAGAAAATCCTAATCTTGTTGGTGGGGATAGTGTGGGAGGAAGCCACCAACTCCAGCAAAATTACTTATTTCGTCCGATCCCAGGAAGGTCTAAGTACGACACACCCATTGAAGGACTTTATCTTGTTGGAGCTTCCACTTGGCCGGGCGCAGGATTAAATGCCACTTCCGGTTATTTGTTAGCTAAACGCCTGCTTAGAAAAAACTTTAAGAGAAAAAAACAACTTGAATCGGTACATTAAGAAAAGGGTTTCGGTCTTAATCTATGTAGTCTTTAAGTATATAAGGCTTATAAATATATATTTTTCTATTTTTAATCTGAAGTATACCGTCTTCCTCCCACTTCTTCAAAATTTTATAAATGGTTATACGGGTCAAACCGGTAAAATCAGATAATTCTTGTTGTGTTAAATCGATTTCAACATCTTTGTAAATATCGATTAATTTTAATAAGCAAAAGGCTACCTGATTCTCCGTTGGAATACTCTTTACATTTATATCAGAAAGAAGAAGTTTTACTTTGTCTATTATAGAATTAACAACTAAATTTTCGATTTCAGGATAATCTTGAATTAGCTTATTATATGTTTGTATTGAAAAGTAATATAAAATTGAATCCTTTATGACAGTGGCAGTAGAAAAATAAGGCATTCCATTAAGTACCTGTTCACCGATTAATGTCCCGGAAGTGGGAATATCTATAATTCTAGTATTTTTTTTATAATCTGTAGTGGTAATTTTAACAAATCCATCCTTTAAAAAGTAAAATCCCTGTCCTTTTTCATTTTGTTGAAATAGAATCGTTTTTTTTCTTATAAATATTCTTTCTGCGTACCTTAAGTAAGGTTCTATGAAATGTTTATTTTGCTTATCTGTGGTATACTGCGACAATAAAAATCCCCCCTTGTTGAAATGTGGAAAAATAAATAGATACGATTTTTATCCACAAATGAACGCTATTTTTGAAAGTGCTTTCATTTGTTTGGTTGTTATACACGAAAAGTACAATATTTTTTAAACTAATTCTTCGTATGACATGCTTGATGAGAAGGTTGAAGGGAGGATTCTAAAAAAGTTTTAAGTTTATTTATGTCTAGTAAATAAATATAGCCTTTATTTATTTCAATTAGACCATCCTGTTCTAGTTGTCTAATTATTTTATAAACAGTAATTCTCGAAGTCCCAATAAAATGCCCTAATGAGGTCCGACTAATTTTGATTTTAGGGTCTTCTTTTTTGAGATACAAGCCATATAGAAAATGAGCAAGTCGATATTCAGCTGGAGCAGTAAGAATATTTATTGATTCTGCCAATAATCGAACTTTCATTATTAAAGAATTTGTGCGAACACTTGCTGCTTCAGGAAGCTTGGCGCATAATTGGTTAAACATTAGGTTTGAAAAGAAATAGACGGTGGAGGAAATGGTAGCCTTTGCTGTATAGGTATAAGGCTCGTTTTGCATACCTTGTACACCAATTAATTCCCCTGGAGTGACGTAGTCAATGTCTCTCTCATGTCCTTCGCGCGAAATTACACTGATTTTTACTTCTCCTGCTAAAAGATAATAAAATCCTTTGCCTATTTCTCCGGGATGAAACAAAATTTCCTTTTTTTTATATACCTTTTTTTCTCCATACCCCATGGCGATAAAGGAATCCCAACTAAGTTCATTATTATTCATTGATATGTCACCACCATTCAAAATCAATTAGGTTAAATAAAGATTAATAGTTAATTTCATAACAATATATTAATTAATATTATACCAAAGGTATTAGAATATTAAAATTATTTTGGAGTTAACATACTTAACCTTGAGTGTGTGATGGTTCATTTGAAAATATTTTCAAACAAATAATACTTTGCATTTACCTTTGAATTTTGCAGGTTTTACTAACTTTTGAATCTGCGGTTTTGAAAGTATACCAATTACAGAGGAATCTAAGCTATCCTTTAAAAATTGTATTACTTTTGGCGCAACATCTTTGTTTGGGAAATCCTTAAGTGCTCCACCTTCTAAGCCTGGTGTAAGGTTAAACCAAAAATGGCCCTGACCTGGATACACTAGGGTTTTTACATTCAAACCTGATTCCTGAGTTAAGTTCTCAGAATGAGAAGGTGATGCTACGATATCCGAATCTCCCCAGATCAGGAAAAAGTCTGTATCAAAAGTAGGACTTGATATCGCATCTTCTATATAGTAATAGGTAGAGGCTTCTTTATATACGTTTGAGGCTTCATTAAAAGGTTTACCGATAAGTTTTTGAAACATTTGTGCCTCTCGGTTAGAGCCAGGATGTGTTAAATCATATACTCCATAAACACCTACACAAGCCTGAATTTTGTAGCTAGAACGCGCTTGTGACTGGAAGGAGAAAATACTACCGATATGGGCACCAGCAGAGTCCCCAATAACAGCCATTTTTAGAGGATCTATGTTAAATTCGTTGGCTTTGCCCACCAACCAGTTAGCTGCCTGATGGATATCATCTAGTACGCTAGGCCAAGTGGAATATTTTGAAGTAGCTAAGCGATAATTGACTGCCATTGCTACAAACCCAGACTGTGCCAAATAGGATCCCCATTCGGCATACATTTCCTTTGAGCCTGATTGAAAGGCTCCACCGTGAATTAGTATTACAACAGGCAGGTTTTCGCCTTTGTTGGGCATGTAAATATCCGCTGTTAACTTTTCTTGATCTGTTTCTCCATAAACTACATTTCTTTGAGCTCTCATTTGATTATCAACCATGTTCCATCTTCCTTTCTAAGGTAATTCCTTGGACGAAGGAAAGGGAAATTCAGGGTCGTTAATTGGTATAACGACTGTGAGATTCCCTTTAGTAAATATACTTAAATTATTTAGGTTGCTCGGATAATTGTCCGGCTCCTTTTACCCAATTAGTATTTACTGCTTCTTTATGGGTAGAGACAAATATTAATGCAATTGCAATAATGGCACCTGGGATACCAAATGCGATAAAGTTAAATTGCGAAGGGGCTGCTAAAGATAATAAAACTCCTCCAAATGTCGGACCAACTATTCCACCTATTCTTCCTACTCCGTTTGCAAATCCAAGAGCCGTTGAACGCACGTGATAAGGATAGTATTGTGATGTAAATGCATTTAGTAGATTTTGAGCCCCGGTAGTACAGATACCTGCTATCGCACTAAAAAGGTAAAGAAGCGGGATATTAGTTGTAAAACCAAGTAAAGATATAGCGAATGCGCCTGCTACATAAATGATAATGAGTTGTTTTTTTGCACCATTTTTATCGGCAAGTAATCCGAATACGACTGTTCCAAGAATAGCACTTGCATTAAGTACGATTAAAAAGGCAAGACCTGTTTGCAAACTAGGAACAGATTCCTTAATTAAAGACGGAAGCCATGTATTTAATCCAAATATCATTAATAGACCCATAAAATAGATAATCCAAAGCATTATTGTACTTAGGGCTAAATTATTTTTGAATAAATCTGGCAATGAAGCCTTTGGATGTACTGACATTTCAGATTTATCGGCAATAATGCGTTTACGATCAATACCAGGTACAAATCTTTCTAATACGCTTTCAAGCTTATCATTCTTTCCTTTTGCAGCTAAGAGATTTAAAGAATCGGGTACATATTTATAAATTAGAGGAATTAGCATTGAACTACCCACCACTTAACATCCCTTACGGGTTGTTTGAAGTGGGGGATTCTTTAAATAATAAGACATATATCATAGGAGCTTAAGATATATGACCGTCTCCCGTCCAACTAGGAGGCGGTTTTTCCACTTTTCAACTTCGACAAACCTTTTTGCTCCAAGTTTGTTAAAGTACCTGGAGCAAAGAATTCATTCGTAGAACGAAACTTGTCTATATCAAAAAGATCTGATTGATAGAACGCACAAACACGAACATCTTTCAGGATTTTAGAAATATACGCCCACTGCGCCCAATGATGCATACCAGTTATCTTCTCCGGTAAAAGTGCATGCAACACTGGTGGGAGTATCTCTTTAAAACCTAATGCCCTCCGGGCTATAACAAAACTAGCAGCTTCATGAATGGATATTCCAAAGCGCTTCATG
>NZ_AJLS01000182.1 GCF_000307875.1 Neobacillus bataviensis LMG 21833 | reverse complement strand
TTCTTAATAGAAACTAAAAATATTGTTTGTTGACGTTTTTGTTCGTTTAGTTTTCAAAGAACAATTTGTTACCTCGTTCAGAAGCAACTTTACTACTATATCATCTCGCTAATACCTTGTCAACAACTTTTTAAAGTGTTTTTAACATCTTCATGTTGTTAACTCGTCATTAACGACTGCTTTAATATAATAACACCGGAAGCATAAAAGGTCAACAACAATATGATCATTTTTTATCAAAAAAAGCCAGCCCTTGCGGCCAGCCTTTTTCTTATTATAAATACTCTATTTTTTATACTACTTATTTTGTAATCTTTATCACGCCTTCTTGTTTAAGATCAACAAGACCTTGCTTCTCAATAACGACTCTTTCACCTTCTGCTAAGTTAGTGAAAACAATTGGAGTAATTGTAGATGTGGCGTTTGCTTTAACATAGTCAAAATCTACTGTTAATAATGGCTGGCCTTTTTCAACACGATCATTTTCAGAAACCAATATTTCAAAACATTTTCCTTTTAGGTTAACCGTATCAATCCCAATGTGAATTAATATTTCTCGGCCGCTGTCAGAGAGGATACCAATCGCATGTTTCGTCGGGAATAGGTTAACGATCTTTCCATCTACAGGTGACACTACCATTCCGTCTGCCGGTACAATCGCAAAGCCGTCACCCATCATTTTTTCGGCAAACACTTGGTCAGGTACTTCTGTAATTGGTTTAATCTCGCCTTTTAGCGGTGAAACAAAGATATCATCTGTTTTATGTTCAGTTTGCAATGCTTCAGGAAGTACCTCTTCAATTTGTTGTTCTACACCTTTTTCCGGTGCTTTTTCAAACACTCGAGGTCTTTTTCCTTCTATTATATTTTTCATTTGGCTCTTGATAGTTTCAGAGCGTGGTCCAAAGATGGCTTGAATATTGTTTCCTACTTCCATGACACCAGCTGCCCCCAGCTTTTTCAATTCTTCTATGTCAACATTCTGAACATCATTTACTGAAACACGAAGACGAGTTATACAGGCATCAAGATGGGTAATGTTTCCCTGCCCTCCCATAGCATTAAGAATATTATAGGGTAAGTCCTCGGCGTTTCCTTTATTGCTTACTTCATCCTCTTCTACCGCTTCCCGGCCTGGAGTCATTAAATTAAATTTAGTGATGGCGAATCGGAAGATAACATAGTAAATAACAGCGAAACAAAGTCCTAATATGATCGCAATCCACCATTTCTCTCTTCCTGGTAAGATACCAAATAAGAAAAAGTCGATGGCACCACCTGAGAAGGTATAACCTAAATGAACATTAAGGACTGCCATTAATACAAATGAGAGACCGTCCAATACAGCGTGAATAACGAAAAGGAATGGTGATACAAACATGAACGAAAATTCAAGCGGTTCTGTGATCCCTGTTAAGAATGACGTTAAAGCACCTGAAGCAAGCAGCCCGGCAACTAACTTTTTCTTCTCCGGCCGTGCTGTGTGATACATAGCTAAAGCTGCAGCCGGTAAACCAAACATCATAATGGGGAACTCTCCACCCATAAAGTTTCCAGCTGTAATTTTCACATTATCCTTTAATTGAGCGAAGAAGATTGTCATGTCTCCACGAACAATCTGACCTGCTGCATTTCTATAAGAACCAAATTCATACCAAAATGGTGCATGGAAAATATGGTGCAAACCAAACGGGATTAACAATCGCTTAATAAATCCAAAGAAGAAGACAGCGATATACGTTCCCCCGCCCATCAACCAAACAGAGGCACTATTCATAGCATGTTGAATCGGCGGCCAAATAACTAATAACAATAAACCAGCAATTAAAGATAAGCCAGCTGTCGCAATCGGAACAAAACGTTTGCCTGCAAAGAAGCCAAGAAATGATGGCATTTCAATATCGTGGTAACGATTATAGCAAAATGCTGCAATCAGACCGACGATAATACCTCCAAACACACCGGTTTGTAAGGTAGGAATCCCTAAAACACTGGCATAGCTCGGATTATCAGAGAGCATTTTCGCTGTAACACCTAACCATGAACTCATCACCTGATTTAATACTAAATAACCAACGATGGCTGCAAGCGCTGCGGCACCATCGCCCGCTAAACCAATCGCAACACCGGCGGCAAAGATGAGTGCCAAGTTTCCAAAAACGATTCCACCTGCATCTTCCATGACACTGGCCACTAACTGTATCCAATGGGCATCTAAAAATGGCAGATAGTGCAGCATTGTTTCTTGTTGCAAGGCATTTCCTATTCCAAGCAATAAGCCTGCGGCCGGCAAAAGGGCTACCGGCAGCATTAATGCTCTACCGATTTTTTGCAAGACGCCAAAAACCCTTTTAAACATTTAAATTACCTCCAGAAAATATTAAGCTTATAAAACGTTTACACTTCCTTATGAAAATGAACAATCAAAAAAGCATGAGCAAAAGGTTCAATTGAAATGAAGATATAGGGATAGAATGCCCCTAAACTTTATTTCAATTATCCTTTTCACTCATGCCTGACCGAATCAGTAACACGTAAAAAAATAATAACTATTTAAATTTGTTTTGAAGTCTCTGTAAATGCATCGTTAGATAAACGGCTTCTGCATCAAAAACTTTCTGTTTTAAGGATTGCTGCATCACTTTAATGAGCTTCCATGAGAGATTATAGCAAACCGGATATTCCACTTTCAATAGGGAAGCAATTTTTTCTGGTTCCTCTACTTTTTCACCCTTCACCACGCGGTCTATTGCAAAGCGGAGGTGACGAACGAGCCTCATATAATCGATGCCTTCTTTATCAATCTCTATTTCAAATTGTTCTTCAACCATTTTAACAAGCCTACTCACAAGCTGCGAGTGTTGATTCACGTCAGAGAGGTTTTTATTGGTAATTGCGCTATGGATATGGAGCGCAATGAAGCCAATCTCGCCAACAGGGAGAGTAATTGCGGTTTTTTCGTTTATATGTTGCACCACTTCTGCTGCTACTTCATACTCATGACGATAAAGCGCCTTTGTCTCAACAAGAAATGGGTTTCTCATTTCCATTCCTTGCGTGGCTCTTGTCAGCGCAAACATTAAATGATCTGTTAGCGAAACATGAATATGTTCATTCAACTCAGCATGTGTTCGTTCTTGGATCAGGTTAATAGCGGAAATAATAACTTCTAAAAAGTCATGATCGATAAACGGAAGCAATTTGATGTAATTTTGTTGCTCTTTCTCGCTTTTCAGCACAAACAACTTTTCAACCTCTTCGGTCTCGATATAGTCGCCTCGTTTCCGATTAAAGCCTATCCCCTTACCGATCAACACAACTTCTTCATAGGAAGGATGTTTAGCAATTAACACATTATTATTTAATACTTTATCAATTAATAAATTTGCCAAACCGTTTCCCCCGTTCCTATTTATACATTCACATTTAATGTTATAAGACGCTTCACCGGAAGTCAACGGCCATTTTCGACAACTTTTTTAAAACACAGTTGGGGAATTATTCAAATTTTATTCCCTTTAAGCCTATGAAAAAGAACAATGCGCTAAATCCAAACAGTGCTGCCGTATCCTTAAGTAACGTTCCAGTATGCAGGCTGCCGCTGATGATTTCTTTAAAACCTGACATTGCCCATGTCTGCGGTACACCTAAGGCAATTTTCTGCATGATCTCCGGTACCACATCAATCGGCCAATAAACACCGCCAAGCATACAAGTGCTGACGATTAAAACCGCACTGATCGCCGAGGCCTGTTGTTTCGTTTTAACAAGTCCAGCAATCATCATACCGAAGCCCACCACACATAGGATAACAAGGGAGGCAAACGGGATTAAATAGGTGAACCTGCCCCAGCTTGTATCAAACATAAGATTCATGGCCGCCATCAGTACTGCAAACTGTATCCACCCCATGAAAAAGTATGCCAAAAGATACCCTAAACTTATTTGCAGCTTGGTGGCAGGAGTAATCATCAGCCTTCCCCAAGTTCCACCAATCCGTTCATCAAGGATGGCCGAAGCAGCGCCTGATAGACCAAACATCATAAACATGATGGCAAAACCGACAAACATTAGATTAATTGCCACGGAATCATTCGTATCTTTTTGAATGATTTGCCTATCGACCGTCACCCCTTTATTTGTTGCAATAGTTTCTAGCACCTTAGAAAAAGCACCCTCTTCTAGGTTCGCAGTAGCCTGATATGAACGTAGAATAAGCCCTGCCGTTCCCTCTACATGGTTAGATACCGCTAGATAATTCTCTGTTTTCCGCTGCACGATGATATCAAACAAAGGTTTCTTTTCTGTGATTCGCTGATTGAGATCCTCCGGGATAACTACAGCGGCAACAACATCCTGGGAAGACACATTTTTTTCAGCCTGTTTTTGTGATGCCTTTTTCCAGTCAAAATTACTGTCCTGCTTTAATAGTTTCACAATCTCTTTGTTGACCTCAGAATCTGCAAGTACTAGTTAACAATTGGTTTGTTCTGTTCCGAATTCACGGAAATGCCGCCGAAAATCCAACTAAATAAGGCAGGCATCACAAACATTAGCACTAATGATCCAGGGGTTGTAAAAAACTCTTTTAAATGAAGCGTTACAATTGTCCAGATTTTACGCATATTTACCTCTCCTTTCTACTGAAAGGCGAATTAAACCAATTACAAAAAAGAGCAATCCTAAGCCGATGGAGCCGCCGATTGCCGGAAGAATCTTGGTCAATGCTGCGCCAGACATCAAATCCAAATACGTTTGCAACGCAAGCCCATTCGGCAAAAATTTCGTAGCGAAAACGACCCAATCAGGAAAAACATACAACGGAACCATACTTCCGCCTAACGCAGCCATAATTTGCGTACCAAACATTCCGGCAACATTAAAGGCTTTTTCTGTTTTAATCATGGAACCTGCTAAAACGCCTAGTCCGCAGGCATTTATGACAAATGCCAACGTCATAATTGCAATACCTGAAATGGAAGGGCCCCAATCAACTCCAAAAATAATCCGTGTTCCCGCAATGATGATAAACGCTTGTGTTAAGCAAATAATGATTAATCCAAGTAATTTTCCTAGAAGATAATTTGGATAGGTCAGATTTGTAAGCAGCAATCGTTGATACACATCTTGCTCTTTCTCGAGGATCATGGTAGAAACACCTTGAACGACTGTCATCAATAAAAACATCACACCCATAGCGGCAGCGTAATATTGAAACGAACTGACCGGCTTGGTTTTTGCATCGACAGTCGTTTCTTTTACAAGCGGCTTCTTTCCATATCCCTCTTGAACAGAGCTGTTTTGATTCCCACCCTGCACCGGTTGAGCTAACCCCGCCGCAGCCGCTTCAATGGGAATCGTCCGAGAAAACTGCTCAATCACATTTTGTACGATGGTTGAGTTAATAAAGGTGTCAGGCACCGAAAGAAGTTTTACTTTTGTGCCTTTTCCGGTCATTAATGATTGGGTGAAGTCTTTTTCGATGATGATTCCGACGGTGAGTTTGTGGTCTCTGATTTTTTTGTTTAGTTCATCTTCTTGGTAATATTTCACCCGAATTTGTTTGGATAAACTTTTTGAAAAAACTTCGTCCGTTAGCACTTTGCTAAGCTGACCTTGATCTAGATTTACAACCCCAAGTGTAAATTTTTTAATTGTAATGTCTTCGTCTTCCTTCATCATATTTCCAAAGGCCGATCCCAAAATAGCAATTAATAGAAGCGGCATCAAAATCAGGGTTAAGAAAGCTTTTTTATCACGAGCGACAAGTACTAAATCCTTCCACGCAAGCCACCAAAATTTCAATGTTCCCACACCCCCTAGTCCCGCAAATTTCGTCCGGTCAAATGCAAAAAGACACTCTCGAGGTTTGGTTCCACAATATCAACAGCTGTAATCTTTGTCCCCGTTTTTGTCACCGACTGGATAAACTCACTTAATATCAATTGTGGATCTTTATGAAATACTGTTACTTGATGATCCTGAACTTGAACAGCCCCTGGCGAAAAATCCCCAGATAACGCCTGTGTAATCTGTGCCGCATTTGCACTCTCTTTATCAATGGTTAAGATTATTCGCGATTGATCACCAATGGATTCTCTCAGCTCACGTAAAGTACCGGAAGCAATTAATTGACCATGGTCAACAATTCCAATCCGTTCACAAAGGTATTCCACTTCCTCCATATAGTGACTTGTATAAATAATCGTCATCCCTTCACCGTTTAAACGTTTGACCGTTTCCAAAATGTGATTTCTCGACTGCGGATCGATGCCCACTGTCGGCTCATCCATGATTAATAATTCCGGTTTATGTAAAATCGCCGCACCGATATTGACACGCCGCTTCATTCCTCCAGAAAAGGTCTCCACTTTATCCTTTGCCCGCTCAGTTAATCCAATAATCTCGAGTACTTGATCCACACTTTTCTCCAACTCGTTACCGGATAAGTCATACATCCTTCCCCAAAACTTTAAATTCTCCCGCGCTGACATGGATTGATAAAGCGCAATTTCCTGCGGGACAACCCCAATCCATTTTTGGGCTTGCTTCGGGTTTTTGACGACATCAATGTCCTTCATTCGAATTTCACCTGATGTGGGTGGAAACAACCCAGTAATCATATGAATTGAGGTTGATTTCCCCGCTCCATTTGGCCCAAGCAAGCCATAAGACTCCCCTTTTTCTACTGCAAACGATACACCCTTCACGGCCTCAAAATCCCCAAAGCTTTTTCGTAAATCCTGAACGGTTAGCATGCTCATAAGCTACCACTCCTTATTTCTTTCATTTTCTTACACTACACATCATACAGAAGAGAGATGGCGAATTTTGTAAAATCATGTCTTTTACAAAAATAAAATAGGAACTGCGACCCATCCGCAGTTCCCTTTCCCACACTATTTCAAGAAGATAAAATAAAGGACAAAAATAACAAAGAATAAATACATGATGGGATGAATTTCCTTGATTTTCCCTTTAACCGCCATTGTGATTGGATAGAAGATAAAACCCATGGCAATCCCAGTCGCAATACTATAAGTTAGCGGCATTGCCACCATTGTTAAGAATGCTGGAACAGCAATCTCAAACCGTTTCCAGTCAATTTTTCCTAAGGAAGAAACCATCAAGACCCCAACAATGACCAATGCTGGTGTTGTCACAGGTGCGGTGATGACCGATAATAATGGAAAGAAGAAGAGCGATAAAATAAATAAGGCACCGGTTACTAATGAAGCAAATCCCGTTCTTGCACCTGCCGCAACCCCCGCCGTTGACTCAACATAAGAAGTGGTTGTCGATGTTCCAAGAACAGCCCCAACGCTAGTAGCAATGGAATCTGCAACGAGTGCTCTTCCTGCATTAGGAAGCCTATTATCCTTCATTAAGCCCGCTTGGCTAGCAACCGCAACAAGCGTCCCGGCATTATCAAAGAAATCAACAAACAAAAACGTTAAAACAATTCCAAGCATAGTTGTTGTATAAAATGAACTATCGCCAAAAGAAGAAAATGCGGCCCCAAAGGTTGGCGCTAAACTAGGAACCTGCCCGACTACTTGGTGCGGCATTTTAATTTCACCAAAAATCATTCCGACAATCGCTGTCAAGATCATCCCATAAAACACGGCACCTTTAATGCCTCGTGTCATCATAATGACCGTTACGACTAACCCGAAAATCGCGAGTAGTGGGCCGCCTGCCGTTAAATCACCTAATCCAACAAGTGTGGCATCGTTATTAACAATGATTTGTGCACTTTGCAGCCCAACAAAGGTTATAAATAAACCAATCCCTGCTCCAACTGCATGCTTTAAATCAATTGGAATCGCGTTAATTATTTTCTCACGAAGTCCTGTTAACGTAAGTAAGAAGAAAAACACACCCGAAATCAACACCGCACCTAGTGCATGCTGCCACGGAATCCCACTGCCTAATACAACAGTGAAGGCAAAAAAGGCGTTTAATCCCATCCCTGGTGCTAATGCCAGCGGATACTTCCCTAGCAGTCCCATGATAATCGAGCCGATGGCAGATGCTAAAGCAGTAGCAACGAATACGGCACCATGATCCATTCGTAATGCATCCGGAAAATCTTTTATAGCCGCCAGTGATAAGGTTAAAGGGTTAACCACAAGTATATAAGCCATCGCTAAGAAAGTGGTAAATCCACCAATCATTTCTCTACGATAATTCGTTCCATGTTTCTCAAACTCAAAATATTTCTGCATTCCTCTTCCCCCTATAAATCTTTTCTTTATTATGCAAAAAAGACGCTCTGGCAATTCTACCGGAGCGTCTGACTTTAGGCATGTGCAATAAATAGAGGAAAAGAATGCCTCTTTATTCAAAACACTGCCTCGTAGTCAAGCCATTTACGGTGGCTCGGTAGAAACTTTTGGGCCATATTCCCAACTTTATACGATGCAATTATATAAGTTCCTTAATACATTTTTTATTTTAGCAGAGGAATTAGAGCTTGTAAACAAAAAATACGAACAATGTTATAGAAAAAAATAACATTGTTCGTATTCTGCTAATCTATTCCCACTCAATCGTGGCCGGCGGCTTGGAAGTGATATCATACACCACTCGATTGACGTGTGCTACTTCGTTGACAATCCGAGTAGAAATAACTTCAAGTACATCCCACGGAATCCGTGCCCAATCGGAAGTCATCCCATCAATCGAAGTGACGGCACGGATACCGATCGTGTAATCATACGTTCTGGCGTCGCCCATAACTCCGACACTTCGAATGTCCGGCAGCACCGTGAAGTATTGCCAGATTTCGCGGTCAAGCCCGGCTTTTTTAATTTCTTCGCGAAGGATCCAATCTGAGTCGCGGACAATTTCAAGTTTTTCATCAGAAATCGCTCCAAGAACACGAATCCCAAGTCCCGGCCCTGGGAACGGCTGTCTCCAAACGATATCATCCGGAATACCAAGCTCTGTACCAAGTGCGCGAACTTCATCCTTAAACAAGGTGCTCAACGGTTCAATTAATGTAAACTGCATATCTTCCGGCAGACCGCCGACATTGTGATGCGATTTAATCGTTTGTGCGGTTGCTGTACCGCTTTCGATAATATCTGTATAAAGTGTTCCTTGTGCCAAAAACTCGATCCCTTCAAGCTTTGTCGCTTCATCATCAAATACATAAATAAATTCATTACCGATGATTTTTCGCTTTTTCTCCGGATCGGATACACCCTCAAGCTTTGATAGGAACCGTTCTTTTGCATCCACCTTAATCACGTTCATATGGAAGCCTTCGGAGAAAGTCTTCATGACACTGTCCGCTTCATTTTTTCGAAGCAGGCCGTGGTCAACAAAAATACAAGTTAGCTGGTCGCCAATCGCTTTATGGATGAGAACAGCAACAACGGAGGAGTCGACCCCGCCGCTTAAAGCACAAAGAACCTTTTTATCGCCTACCGTCTCGCGAATCTTCGCCATTTCCATTTCAATGAAATTCTCCATTGACCAATCGCCGCTAGCGCCGCAGACATTAAAGACGAAATTCTTGAGCAGCTCATTGCCATAAACTGAATGGCGCACTTCCGGGTGGAATTGAACAGCGTAAAGCTTGCGTTCCTCATCGCTCATCGATGAAATCGGACAAGACGGGCTTGTGCCATCAACGGAGAACCCTTCAGGAGGCTCGACAACCAAGTCTCCATGGCTCATCCAAACCGTCTGTTCCGCAGGCAGACCCGTAAATAGTGCTGATTCCTGCTCGACCGATATCATGGCTTTGCCGTACTCACGGTGCTCGGCTTTTTCAACCTTCCCATTGAAATGAACGGTCATTAACTGCATCCCGTAGCAAATTCCGAGAATCGGCAGACCCATGTCAAAAATGGCTTCATCACAGCGGAAGGAATTTTCATCATACACACTGTTCGGGCCGCCGGAAAAAATAATCCCCTTTGGATTCATTTGGCGAATTTCTTCTGCCGTAATCGTATGCGGATGTAGTTCACTATAAACACCGAACTCCCGAATCCGGCGTGTAATTAACTGATTATATTGACTTCCAAAATCTAAAACAACAATCATATTTTGCTTTTCCGTCAAAGCAGCCACCTCAATTTTTTAAATTTATTACTTAGCTTTTACAAAAATGAATATAAAAAAACTAGAATTCTCCCCTCCTACAAAATATCAGGAAGGCAGAATTCTAGTTATCTCGCAAAATCACCGACAGAAAAAACTCTGCCTTCATAGTCAGGCCATTTATGGCAGCCCGGTAGAGACTCTCGAACCATATTTTCGAGGATATATGAAGAAAACGTTCTATTGAATTGTTCTTATTGTATCAATAGGTTGTTTTTTTGGTCAAGTGATTGTCTTTTTAATTAAATTTTCCCATAATTCACGCGACCCTTTCCATGCTCCTTTTGGAAGACTTTGCTGATACAAATATTGTTCATAAAGATAAGTCAGCCGGGTCATCTCCCGCGTTGAAAAGAACGAATCAATATAACGGGCATAGTTCCTTAGCGTTTGGTCTTCTTTCCGTTTTAAGCCATAGCGGTCAAGCTGATTTAGTAAATCCAAATATGCTGCACCAATACTTTCGTCTTTTTTCTTGAATCTGTAAAGCAGCAATAATCCGTATGGAATCCACTTTCCGCGGATTCGATAAAGCATTGCCGCAACCACTGTGAGGATAACGAGAATAAGGGCGACACTTTTCCACGTATTCTTTATGAGTAATTTTGCTTTCGTCCAGCTGCTTTTCAAATCAAAAGACTTGTTTGACTTTTTAGCATTCTTAGATTCATCCCGTTCTTCCTTCTGAGGCTTTTTAACAGGTGGCGGCGTTGTTTGCTGATTCGGAGATGCCGTGCCATCCGTTGCATCATAACGGATCATAATCTCATTGGAAAAACCTTTTGTCGGTTCAAATGGAACCCAGCCTTGATTTGGAAAAAAAACCTCCACCCAGGAATGGGCATTATTGTTCGTCACTTCGTAATACTGTTTTGACGAATCATCCGCACTATACTTTAAAAAGTCCCCGCCAGTATAACCCTTTACCCAGCGAGTTGGGATCCCAAGTGTCCTTAACATAACAGCCATCGAGGTGGAAAAATTATCGCAATAGCCCCGCTTGGTTTCAAACAAAAATTGATCAACATAATCATCATTGGTGCCAGGCACCGCAACATTTTTTTGGTCATAGGTGAATCCCGCATTGCTAAAATAACTTTCCACCGCTTTCGCTTTGTCAAACCAGTTCAATTTTCCAGCAGTAATTTCCACTGCTAAATCTTTGATTCTTGGTGGTAATCCTTCAGGCAAAAACGTAAACTGCTGATAAAAATATGGTGACGAATCCATACTTGTCGTTTGTTTTAAATCCTTTTCCATATATTTTGGAACTTCATAGTCAATTGAAAAAGTTTTTGGGACAATAGGCATTTGCTCATGACTATAAAAGCTAATTCTTTCGTTGGTTGTGTCAACGACGAACCGATTGCCATTTGGATCAGAAGGCTGTATCGTCAAGATTTTCTGTATGCCCGCAGGGTACATGATGAGGTTGTAACGATACTTTTCATGGATCGAAACAAGAGCAGTTTCCTTTATCGTTTCCACTGTATCAGGAATAGAATACACGGGTACGAGATCCTCCTGTTTATAGGAGGTAGGAGTGGAACCAGACGCATTCCAGCCCTTTCCCGTATACATATCTTTTGTCTCCATCTTCCAGTAATTCTTCCGGTCTGCCTCGTACGTAAACACCGGGCTGCTGTCGGCAATAAACGGGCCACCAAGTGCTTCATCATTTGTCCCATAGCCAATTCGCTGCGGACCTGCACCATTCCCTCCGCCTGTACCGTCTTTAGGGTTCTTTGCGGTAAAAAAAGGAACTGGATCCGGCCATTTTGGTGCGGCTTTTGGTGCCGTAATTCCCACTGCCACACTAACAGCAATCATCACCACCAGCGGCGCCATCCATTTTCGAAAAAAACCTGGCTCACAGTTCACGTTTTCCTTCTTGATAATCCTTAGGAAAGTTAGGATCCCCATCACAGCAAACCCCGCAAGTACTGTTCGAACAATCGCCGCTTTTGCACTATAAGGCGTAAACGTATCCAAAACAGTAATATAAACCAAGGTCATAAAAAAGAAAATAAAAATCCGCTTCCGTTTTAGGAGCCAATAATCAATTAGGTATACCATTAACCATAACAGAATAAAAAATAACAGCGTCCGAAATTCATCGGATAGGTCGTTCCACTGTTTCCCCACTAATAGCCCCAAGTTGTTGGCAATATCCACGATAAACGATTTCAACCAACTCAACTGAAAGAAGCTTTCATCATAATAGAAACGTTTAATTGAAATCAAAATAAATAGAAACTTGATCAACGACTGCCAAATCTTTTTTAGGCCAAAAAAAGAAACGGCAATAGACATCAGCAGGAAGAGGATAAACGTCTCAATTTTACCTGTGTTTGTTAATTGTTCAACCGGCCTCAGCCATTCCCACAAAAGGAAAAAGCAAAGCGTGTATAACAGAAACGAAGGGAAATTCCTTTTCATGATCGGAACACCTCCGAAAAGGCTGCCTGAAATTCGCCCTCATGAACCATAACCACTCGTACCCCTCGTGCATTTGCGATTGCAACAAGAGACCGTTCATTTTCTGATGGCGATTCCTTTGTCCCTTTAATGAGAAAAAGGGTAATGGCGCCTTTTCTTTTTCCAAGAAAGCTTGCCTTTTCAATTAAGGGCCTCGTTAATTGCGCAGTAACCAGCATAAACGAGACCGTTTGCAGCATGAATTGTGCCTCTGTATCCAGCACCTTTTCAAAAGGTCGCACGCTTTTTGCTTCAATTTTTGCCAGGTGATAAAAGAGCTGTCTTAGCTGTTGTTCTCCGCCACGAATGGGAAAGGAGGCTCGTTCATTACTAATCGTTAACAGTCCCGTTTGCGCCCCCTTTTTCAGAATGGCTCGTACAAGCGAAGCAGTAAAGGAAACGACCGGTTCAAAGCGTTTATCCGGTACACAATCCATGACAACAAACACATCATGAGATTGCCGCTGTTCAAATTCCTTCGTCATAATTTCGTTTCGTTTCGCAGACGCTTTCCAGTTAATCCAAGAAAAGCGGTCGCCCGGCTGATAATCCCGTACCCCAATTGCCATGGTGGTATCGCGCTGCACGCGCTCCCTTGAAGCGGTTAACCCTTGATCAAATTGATTCTCAAACGGTCGGTATAAAAGCTCCGAATATGCGGGATATACTATGATTTTCCCAGCAGCTTCAACGGTCTTTTCTTTTTCAAATAACCCAAGCGGGTCACCCGTTTTTAAAATAAAGGAGTTGAAAAGGTGTTCCCCACGAGGAAGCTCATCAATAATATATTCATAGGAAAATTCTTTCTTCAGGCCGGGAAGTATAAGTGTCTTTGCTTTCTTTTGTTGTGGAGCATATTTCAACACATCACCCATTTGGTCTTCGATGAGCAAATAAAATAACGGAAATGCTCTCGGGCGCTTTACAGTTACAGTCACCTTCAAAGCTTCTCCGGCATTGTAATCCGATTTCGGCAATTCCCTTGTGACTTTAAGTTCATATAAGGAATAGAAGGATAAGGCCACACCATAAATGGCAAACGGCAAAAAGCTATAAAATAAAAACCAGCTGACAAATCCCCCTTGGAACATGGCATACGAGAAGGTTAGGAGAATCAAAAAGAGCAATAGGACAAACTTCCATGCCTTTTTGAATGGAATCCATAGTTTTTTCATTTTATTTCACTAACCTTCGGACAGGTACTGGAATCCTAGCGATGACACGGTTAACCACTTCTTCTGCTGTAATCCCTTCGAATTTCGCCTCTGATTTTAAGATAATCCGATGAGACAAGACAAACGGGGCTAAATATTGAATATCGTCCGGAAGAACATACTCACGGCCATACATATAGGCATAGGCCTGAGCAGCTTTCATTAAGGCGATGGACCCCCTTGGGCTTGCGCCTAAGTAGACACTGCCATGTCCCCTTGTACGGTTTACAATATCAACAATATAGCGCTTGATCGTATCATCAACGAAAACGTCTTTCATATCTTTTTGTAGGGCGAGCAGGCCTTCAAGATCAATAACGGGGTACAAATCCTCAATTGGCGCCACTTTTTGGGCTCTGTTCAGCACTTCAATCTCTTCGTGTAAATCTGGATAACCCATCTTCATTTTTAATAAAAAGCGGTCAAGCTGTGCCTCCGGAAGTGGGTAGGTGCCTTCGTATTCAATCGGGTTTTGTGTCGCCATCACGAAAAATGGTTTATTCAATTTATGGGTCACCCCATCAATCGTGACGCTAGCCTCCTCCATCCCTTCTAAAAGCGCCGATTGCGTCTTCGGCGAAGTTCGGTTGATTTCATCGGCGAGAATGATGTTACCCATAAGCGGGCCAGGGCGAAATTGAAATTCCATCTCTTTCGGATTATAAATCGAGACGCCGGTGACATCGGATGGTAACAGGTCTGGGGTGAATTGAATTCTACGGAAGTTGGCATTAACAGATCTGGCTAGGGCGCGGACCATCATCGTTTTTCCGACACCAGGTACGTCCTCTAGCAACACGTGACCTCCTGCCAGTAAGGCAACAAGGCTCAGCTCAGCGACATTTCTTTTTCCAATCATCACCTTTTCAATATTGGCGATTATTTTTTCTATCGTGGGATTCATTTGTTCATAGGACAAGGGAATTCCTCCTCAAGCAGTTCTATACCGTTTTATGGCATGCTATCTATTAATTCTATTTTTTTTTGGAAAATTCCTGTTAAAAAGACACACAATATTCAAAATCGGTGGAACTGACAACTTTGATGGGGAAATAATAGGCATGCTCGTGAATGATAAAGGCTTCTATTGGACATTTTTATTGAGAATCGTTGAAGTTTTGTCCATTAGAGCTTTTCTATTGGACATTTCCATCGGCAATCGTGAAGTTTTGTCCATTAGGGCCCTTCTATTGGACATTTCCATTGGAAATCCTGAAGTTTTGTCCATTAGAGCCCTTCTACTTATATGTAACACTGGAACAAAAGAAACTCGCCAAATCAAATCGGCGAGTTTCTTTATTGTTTTTTAATATAGATGTTGCTCGGAAGTTCCATATGCCAAACTTTAATGATTAGTATGTTAGCCCATGACCAAGTTTATAGATATTGCCATCGCTATCTTTATAAGCATATGAGAGTCCTTCAGGCATAAAGTTGTCCTTATCGTAGCCCGGTACGTCATTTCTTGACACACAATCACCATTTTCATCCACTGCAATAACTTCTTCACTCGCAGGTAATGTCAACGGTAAAACACCGACTGGACGGAAATTACCCGCCATTACCTCATATTGGGCCTTATAATACGTGTCGTATCCTGCAATTAATACATCTGCCAATGGTTCAACATTTCCAAGGATCCAAGGAAGGATGACATTCACACTGATAATGACTTTTCCTCCACGAACATGGATACTGTCAGCAACTTCCTTTAGATGACCCATACCATTTAAGGTAGTTTCTTGATACGTGGAACCGTCCAAAGCAGTTAATGTCTTATTCTCACATATTTCAAGTTCTAAAAGCCCAGGTGTCGCGTTGAAATATGCGCCGGATTTTGGACTTAAAAACAAAATAGCTGTATCTGCTTCCTCATAGTTATCGGTCAAGGTAAATTGGCCTAATTCTTGGCATTCCTTCCTTGCTTTTTCCGTGTAAGAAGCGGCTCGTTCAGGCTCCTTGTGGAAAACTTCCACATAAACCTTCTTAAGCTTTTCGGCTGTTAAAGGTAATGTCTGATTACTATTTTTTAGAACAGTGACCGACTTTTTGTGTGCTTCATATGCAGCTTCCCAGTTTGCTTGATTGCTCACCACTGAAGTAGCATTTTCTGTTGAAACATAGGTACGGTCATCAAATAATCCTAAAGTAAACATTTCTGTAAGAAGTCGTACATTTGCTTCATTTATGCGTTTTTCACTGATCCAGCCATTTTCGATGGCCTTTTTCAGATTTCCAATATCATTTGTATCAGAGACAAGATCTGTCCCTGCATTGATAGCTTTTGCAAAACGTTCCGCCTCGCTCTTGTCTTCAACGCCCCAGCTCATTTTATCTGTGACACCACTATCGCTATTTATATAGCCTTTGAACCCAAGTTTACCTCTTAGGATATGCTGTAAGAAATAATGGTTAAATGTAAAGCCAACCTCTTCGAAAGGAATATCTTCTCCCTCAAATTCTTGAACCACGCTTTTTTTAATGCTAGGGATTGAATAATACGGCATAAAGGATGAAGATCCATGGTCTACTGCAGCCTGAAACGGCGGCAAGTGATACTTTTCTAAGCTGCCCGGAGTTGGGTATAGATTCCACTTACCCTCTTCATAATGTGGATCAAAGCCATTTTCCCTTGCACCTCCGCCCGGAAAATGCTTCGTTGTCATCGCAATACTTTGGTTTCCTAATTTCTCCCCTTGAAATCCATCAATGAGGCGACCGATCGCATCCGAAATAAATTCCGGATCCTCACCAAACGTACCATAGATCCGCTGCCACCTAGGGTCTGTGACGGTATCCGCCATATACATATAACCCTTTCTGATTCCAACAGCATCCCACTCTTCACGCGCTATTTCAGCAAATTGGCTAATAAGCGATGCATCACCGCCATTTTTGATATCTCCTTTAGCTGCGGCAGCAAGCCCTAAAGTTCCTGGCCAAGTAGAAAAAATTCCGGCTGCATCATTCATCCCAAAGATGAATTCTGTATTTTCATTTCTTGAATTTGAAGCTATTAAACAAGGAATACCAAGACGTGTGCCTTCACATATTTCATTCATTTTGTTAACCCACTCTGCCATTTCAGCTGGGCTCCAGTTGTCTCGTAGAATGAAGTGGCGTAAATGCATGTTTTCAACGGTATGTGTGGTGCCATATAATTTCGCAGAAGCAAAAATAGTTTCGCCCTTTTCCACAATCGCTTCATCTATCACACCATCATGACTTGTCTTACTCTTATCTTTTTGAGAAAGCCCCATACCACGGGAATTAATAAGCATCATACCCACTTTTTCATCGATATTCATCAATGAGACTAGGTTCTCTGCACGTTCCTTTGGGCTCAAACGCCAATCCTTATAAGGTTCTAATTTCCCGCTATTATTCAAATCCTTAAATTTCAATCCATCAACTTCAATGATATTCTTGACTTTGACTTCTAACTTAGGTTGTTTATGGTTAGATTCCACATTAACGCCTCCCAAACTTGGACTACCTCTCATAATGCCCCCCGAGTGCATTACCACTCCATGCATATTGAATTAGTATTCCTTTCTTTAGTGTTATAATAACAACAAAAAGTTAAAAATAAATGATGTTTATTGCTAAAAATATTGTAAATATTGCTATAGAAGGTGACAGCAAATGATGCAATCTGATCTTATTCCGGTAATAAATAAAGGTTTTGAAATTCATTACTTTAGTAAAAAAAATCAACCCCATGCCTGGCTTAAGAAATATAACGAATCAGCCGAAAAATTCTCCCTCATAGAGTCTTTGTTCCAATTGCACAGGCACGATGTTTTGGAGGTTCTTGTATTTTTAGATGGGGAATGTGAATTCTTTTGTGAAGGAAAAACCTATTCCTTAAGTAGAGGGGATATTGTCGTGACTCCTCCTTATGCTGTTCATAAGGCGAATGTTAAGAATTTCGATACCTATGAACGCATCATTGTTAGCGTTAGTGAGCATTTAATGGACGACTTTCAATCTAGTTCACCACCTATGAAAGAGAATATTAATTATCAAAAGACACAAGGTTCTCACGTGTTACGTCTGCATTCAAAAAATTTCCAAGATATCATTTCTTTACTTCAAGAAATAACGAATAGAAAAGAAAGCGGCGAAGATCATTTTTCCTTTACATTACAGTATCTATTATTTCAAGCACTTCAAGTCATCTTCGATCCTACGAGTAGTATGCCTAGCCTTAGTAACTCGGATGAACTAGATCAAAGGTTCATATCGATACTCGAATACATTGAATCACATTTGACAGAGCCTGATTTAAGTTTAGACACAATCTCTGATCATTTCCATTTAAATAAATACTATTTTTCTCATTACTTTAAAAATAACATGAATCTGCCCTTTTACCGTTATGTATCATTAAAGCGGCTATCTTTTGCGGTAACGATGATTAAACAAAATCAGATCTCTATAGAGGAAATCGCCTTGAAATGTGGTTTTCCTGATTATTCGAGTTTTTACAGACTCTTCAAAAAGGAATACAATCTTTCTCCGAAAAAACTTCAAAAAGAATATAAAAATTTATATTAAGATCCGTCTAGCACATAGTGGGCCTTATGAAGGACATTTCTTTCGACTTTTACAAAGTTTTGTCCTTCATTGGCTTCATCAAGGACATTTCTTCCGATTTTCACAGAGTTTTGTCCTTCACTGGCTTCATGAAGGACATTTCTTCCGATTTTTACAGAGTTTTGTCCTTCATCCGCTTCATCAAGGACATTTCTTCCGATTTTTACAGAGTTTTGTCCTTCATCCGCTTCATGAAGGACATTTCTTCTGATTTTCACAGAGTTTTGTCCTTCATCCGCTTCATCAAGCCAAGTTTTCCAAGCTTATTAGTAGTGAATAGTTTGTCTTTTTGAGAAGCCCACTACAGTGTCCCCGATTCCAGCCGAAATCCTTCCACGATCACGTCTTCATCAACCTCAAGCAATAGGCACCGTTTTCCTTCGTACGTAATATATTTTACATATTTCAAGTCTTTCGGGTTGATGGATACATCGGCTACCTTCGTATTGATTTTGATCGTTTTAGGAACTAAACTGCTTGCTTTGAATTCATGCTTTTCATCTTCCACAACCTTCTTAAAGGCATGCTCCACTTTGGCCGTTTCTACATTTTCAACCCCACTTACCGTTAAGATCCGTTCGATATCCCGAGTATCCAATGTAGGCATTTCACTTTCTTCATTTTCCTTATTCTCCTGGACAAGCTTATCAATTTCCTCATAAACATTAGAAATGACTTGGGAATCGACTTCGTCTCCAATCACTTCTTTTAAGATGAAATCAAAGCAGTCCTTATCTTCCTGGGCCGTAATGATTTCTTCACAATTAAGAACTACTTCAATAAATCCGAAGTCTGGTTGGTTTGCTTTTCCTGCACAATACAGAATATGGTTCACATCTGCAGCATTGTCATTAAACGCTGGAAAAAGAAAGCCTGACAATGGAGAGTCTAAATTAATAATCGGATCAAAGAAATTATGCGATTTGAATTCCTTCTCGATATAATCAAACGTCAAGGCTTTTTTCGGCTGATCGGTTTTATTCAAACTGCAAAGGATAAACTCGTTAGAATAGACCTCGTCATTCCCGCCTTCTTCAGATTCCATATTCCGTTTCCGTGTCGGTTTACGATATTCTCCCCGGATAAACGTCACTACCGTGTCAAATTCATAAACTGTATGGGCAAACATTTTCGTAACGATTTCCAGCATATATTCCTTCCAATCGTCCGATGTATCTGCCTGCAGCCCTTCAAAAAGGAACATTTGGGTGCTGTCCTCCACATCGCGGATGAATTTCAACTCAAACAGTTTGGCATCAAGATGTCCTGTCAGTACCTTTTTGAAGTTTGCTAAAAATAATTCTTGTGCTTCCTGCTCTAACATTTGAAATGGCTGACTGACATGATGGTAAATCTCACCTGATTCTTTCTGAACATACACATTGAAGATTTCACGAAGGTTCATCAGATGATTATCTAATTTAAATTGCTTGCGGATATTCGCAATGTCTTTTTTATTCATATATCTCAACTCCCATTTACTCATTATACTAAAGGAAGGTAGAATTACTCTATTGTTTTACAACTACCTAATTGTTCACAAAGGTTACATAAATTATCCATTTATACATTTATTATCACGCTATAATAATGGATAGTCCCACCTAAATTCTCCTTTACACCTCTCTTTTCTTTTCAAAAAAAATCACTATGAAAGCAGGTAGATTCACTTTATGAAGAACATTTGTGACGAGAAAAAACCGCAGGTTACCGTAGCAATAAAGTATTTTAAAAATCCTAAAGAACATGAAGATATGGTAAAAAATTTGGAGATAGGTGCTAAGTTTGACATGAGGCACCGAGGACATTTTTTATTTTATGGGAAGGATTTTATCACTTATAAGCTTGAACGCCCCTATGACAATGACCGCAATGAATTTCTCCGTATCCTATCAAATTTCATGAGCAATATCTTGGAAGATCAATGCCCCTCCTCATGGAAAAAGTGCAAACGACCATTCTGGGAGGAATTAATATTCACCCACTTACCTCATGTCATGAGAATTACCCCAGACCAAAAACAAGTTGAAACCTTCCTGTCCCAATTAAAAATGTTTATCCAGTGGCTAGACAAGCGGGTTGGCACTACTTGGTCTCCAATCGTTGATAAGTATTCAAAAGAGGCTGTTTCTGACCTAAAAATGGCTGAGCATGTACTAAATGCTCTTTTTTTGAAAGACTTCCCGCAACTTCATCAGAAAGACTTTAGCCTCAAACAAGATTTCGAAAAAATCGAACAGAATTTCGAGCAATATACTAAAACCTTGGATAGTCTCTTCGAAGTGACAAGTATCATTGACCAGATTACGGTATTAACAGAATTCAATAGCAATCGAACCTATTACGTAAAAGGTTTGCCAACCCATTTAATCGTCCCTGGTCTTATTATGATTGGCGGAATTGGCCGAAAAAGCGGAACCCTTCTATGGGAGTGGTTTCAAACAGAAGGAATCTATCCGCAAAAGGGGAGGAAATATCTTAAACTTATCTAGTTAAGCCATTTGGTAAGTCAGCTCCCTTTCTTAAAAGGGGAACTTTTGGCAATACTCTCGAAAAATAATAAAAAGGATAAAATTGATGGCCGCCGCCTTTCAAATTTATCCTTTGCAATTTCTCCTAATTATTTATAAATTAAAGGTTTGCGGCTTTAAAAGTATCTCCGCCCTCAATCGTTCCGTTTTCAAAACCCTTGTAAAACCAGCGCTTCCTTTGCTCAGACGTTCCATGTGTAAAGCTTTCCGGAACCACATAGCCATATTAGGAGCAAACAAAAAACACTTCCTCATTTTTTTCGGGCTCACTTTTGGAGTGCAAATAGGGAAAAATAGGTCAAATCACTCTATCATTCGCAAGTCTATCATCATTTAATTCGCGGTATATTTCACATAAGTTTCCACAAATGATAATTTAGGACAGTTCGCTTACTTTCCTAGTTAATTTTGAGCTTCCTCGGCTTTATGAAGGACTAATCCTTTCGTTCCTTTACAGGATTAGTCCTTCATCCCCTTCATGAAGGACTAATCCTCATGTTCCCTTACAAGATTAGTCCTTCATTGCCTTCATGAAGGACTAATCCTTTCGTTCCCTTACAATATTAGTCCTTCATTGCCTTCATGAAGGACTAATCCTTTCGTTCCCTTACGAGATTAGTCCTTCATCGCCTTTTTGAAGGACATTTCGCGAATTACCTTCAAGTAGAAAAGTAAAACCATCCAATCATTTCACAAAAAAATGAAAAAGGAGGTTTTCCATAAGTTTGCTCAACTCATGGAAAACCTCTTATTTTTATAGTCCCTTGGCTTATTTCCCCTTGGAAATGGCATTATAATTTTTGAGTTTTGAAGGAAGTCTTTTCTTTTTTAAGTACTTTTCGTTAAGGACAACGACTTTCCTGTTCTCAGTGGGTATGTATTTTCTATAAACCGATTTATATTTTTCAAATGCAAGGTGTCCAAAAATATAAATGGGTAAGATCATCAACAAGAGGATTACAAATTGTAATAACAGATTGGATTCATTCCCAATAATATAAATACTCATAACAGCATTTGCCCCAAAAGAAACCATTAAGGTAATAAGGACATTACATATATGAAAAGGGAACACATCCTCTTTTTCTCCAAACATTCGCTCGAGTTCATTCTTGAAAACAAGCGTAATAAATACCGATACCACCATGACAATAAGGGAAACAAAATATGTAAGAACAGTGTACATTTTTTCCGCCCCTCGCTCTTTTATACTCATTATAACTAATTTATCGCAGGTGGGAAAATATTGTGGAAAATCCCCCCTAATATAAATTAATTTCCCTTACTCACTTTATATTCCCGCCCCCTATTAAATTACACACTTTTTTTCCTTTTCTATTAATCTTGGATTCTCTCTCATCAATTCACTTAGAAAACTACAAGTGACTATTTAGATATATTTGTTTTCGCTGGATTTTTTTGTGTCAAACAGGGTAATCATTCATATATCTTTTGAATGATGGACTAGGAGGATGGCAACATGGAAAAAAACAATACGATCATGCAATTTTTCGAGTGGCATATAGATCCAGATGGCGGCCACTGGAGGCGACTGAAGGAGATGGCCCCAGAATTAAAAGGAAAAGGAATTTCCTCCATTTGGATACCACCAGTAACAAAAGCGACCTCGCCTGAGAATAATGGCTATGCGCCATATGATTTATATGATCTGGGTGAATTTAATCAAAAAGGATCCATCCGGACAAAGTACGGGACTAGACAAGAACTACTAGAAGCAATAGCTGCCTGTCAGGATGTCGGCATGAAAGTCTATGTAGATGTAGTAATGAACCATAAAGGCGGTGCTGACGAGACCGAATTCATTAAAGTGATTGAGGTGGATCAGGCAGACCGGACCAAAGAAATATCCGAACCCTTTGAAATTGAGGCTTGGACAAAATTTACTTTTCCAGGACGTGAGGGAAAATATTCTTCTTTTGAATGGGGTCATGAGCATTTTAACGGAACTGATTATGATGAAAAGACGGGAAAATCGGGAATATTTAAAATCCTTGGAGATGACAAGGATTGGAGTAATCATGTGGATGATGAATATGGGAATTATGACTATCTTATGCTTGCCGATATTGACTATGAACATCCTGACGTAAAAAAGGAAATGATAGAATGGGGAAAATGGCTTACCGATACCCTTAACTGCGATGGATTCCGCCTTGATGCAATCAAGCATATTAATCACTATTTCATTCGTGAGTTTGTGGAAGAGATGTGCAAACACCGTGGAGATGATTTTTATTTTGTCGGAGAAGTCTGGAAACCTGAACTTCATGCCTGTCAGAAATACCTTAACCATATCGATTATCAGATAGATTTGTTTGATGTCCCCTTGCATTATAAGCTGTATCAAGCTTCCATCGAAGGCAGCGATTTTGATTTAACCAGCATTTTCGACGATACCCTTGTAAACTCCCACCCCCAAAATACAGTTACCTTCGTTGATAATCATGACACACAGCCTCAAGAATCCCTTGAATCGTGGATTCAGGACTGGTTTAAGCCAAGTGCCTATGCCCTGATTCTCCTTAGAAAAGATGGAAATCCATGTCTGTTCTATGGCGATTATTACGGCATCGGAGGTCCAGAGCCGGCAGAAGGTAATAAAGAAATCCTGGATCGCCTTCTATTTGCCAGGTATGATAAAGCATACGGGGAACAGCATGATTACTTCGACCATCCCAATACTATTGGCTGGGCTCGGATGGGTGATGAGGAGCTTGAACACTCAGGTTGTGCAGTCGTCATCTCTAATGGAGAAGATGGAGAGAAAAGAATGTACGTGGGTGAAAGGAAGGCTGGAGAAACATGGGTGGACCTCACAAACTCAAGTGATGACCAAATTACTATCGAAGAAGATGGATATGCCACTTTCCCGGTTAACGGTGGCTGCGTATCCGTTTGGGCCTACCATCCTAAGGAATAAGATAAATTATATGTACAGACTACAGGCCATTTAACAATTTTAATAGCACAAACAAAATGTCCACTGGAGGTGGACATTTTGTTTGTAGTGTCTTTTTGTGGTGTCAGGCACCGTTTATAGTATTGGTGTATTGTTTATTATAAAAGGGATTCCGCCCCGTCAATGTATATTTCGCTACCGGTAATGTGGTTTGACTGGTTGGAAGCAAGGAATAGTACTAGGTCAGCGACTTGTTCAGCTTTTCCCGGTTTGTGTTCCAATGGTTGGTTCCCTTCTGGGTATTCAATGGGGATTTCCACTTTTTTTAGTTTTTCATTTTCTTTCCATGTGTTTTCATTGATATTTGTTTCAATCGCACCTGGGCAGATCATATTAACTCTAATCCCATAGTTGGCAAGCTCCAGAGCGGCCATTTTCCCAAAGCCCATCTGGCCAATTTTCGATGTACTATATGCAGACATTCCAATATTTTTATAGATCCTGTTCCCATTAATTGAACTAGTAATAATGATACTTCCCCCATCTGTTTTCAAATACGGGATCGCATATTTTACCGTTAAAAAGGTACTCGTTAAGTTATTGGAAATGGTTAAATCCCATTCATTCGGCTCCAAGTCTTCAATGGGCGCCACTTCCCCATTAATCCCCGCGTTTGCAAAGACAACATCCAGTCTTCCCCACTGATCAATGGTTCTTTTGTAACAGTTCTCTACTTCCTCCGGGTGAGAAACGTTGGCTTCCAAGACAAGCGCTTCACCTCCCATTTCTTCGATTTGGTTTTTCACTTCTTCCACGTTTTCTTTATGCAAATCTACTAAAGCAATCTTTGCCCTATTTTGAGCAAGCTTTAGTGCAGCAGCCCTTCCTATCCCTGAACCAGCCCCCGTAACAATAGCAACCTGATTTTGAAGTAGATTCTCCACGTTAAAATTCCTCCTTTAATGACGATGTATATTACTATATCCACCTTAGGGATTTTGAAACATACAGTTTATAATCGAGATTTTAAGAATTCTACATTCGGCTGCTCTTGACTGGTACCTCCTTAATAGAAAGGACTCCTATTTAAGATTTCAAAAGGAAGAGAGATTCAGGATGAATAATGAAAGCTGAGAAACAAACGAGCAAAAATGTAAAAATCTTCCCAGCCCTTAAGTAGTTTCCTATATAATAGTAGGGAATTGATTCCATCGTTATATAAATAGGGGGTTTTATATTTGGCAACATATTTTAGCTGGGTAGGATTTATCATCACAGCATATTTTCTCATTTCCGGAATCAACGGACTCAGAAGACGAAATCCGAAAGCAAAAAGGAATTTCTTATGGATGGTAATCGGGCTGATTATTTGGCTATTTGCATTAGGTAACTCGATTATCTTGGGCTTGTTTGTTCTGGGTCTTTTTGCTTTTATCTTCTTTCTCATCGCTGGTGTTCTGGCACTATTTAAAAGAAACGGAAAAGCGAAAAAGAGATTCCTTCTCATGCTAGGGGCAATGGCCATCATGCTAGGAAGCGCTGTAGTGCTTCCTAACGACAAGAAGGAGACCAATTTGCAGGCGTCAGAAGTAAAGGTAAAATCAAAGGAAGAATCTAAGAAAAAAGCAGCCGCATTAGCTAAGGCTAAAGAGGAAGCAGAGGAAAAGGCGAAACAAGCCGAGCAAGCCGAGCAAAAAGCAAAGGAGGAGGCAGAAGCTAAAGCAAAAGCTGAGGCGGAAGCCAACGCAAGGGCTGAAGCAGAGGCTAAAGCAAAAGCTGAGGCGGAAGCCAACGCAAGGGCGGAAGCAGAGGCCAAAGCAAAAGCTGAAGCGGAAGCCCAAGCAAGAGCGAATGCAGAGGCTAAAGCAAAAGC
>NZ_AJLS01000181.1 GCF_000307875.1 Neobacillus bataviensis LMG 21833 | reverse complement strand
ACCGAATGAGTATATTTTTTTGCAAAACGGTAAATGAAACGAGTTTCCATTAACCGAATGAGCATATTTTTTGCAAAACGGTAAATGAAACGGTCTTACATTACCGACTGAACATAATTTTTGCTATTAGGCCAATCTAGAGTGGGTAATTTCTAGGTTGGCCTACTCTTTTGTCACAAAAATCATATCTTAAATACATGCCGCCCAATCACTAGAGTTGTCGCTCTTGAATCGAGCCAACGGCTAGTAGCAATGGCGGGATTGTAGAAGTATAACGAACCACCAGCCACACTTCGGCTCCCATTTAAGGCTTCATGCACAGCATTAATCGAATCCTCATCAGCGGGTTTATTTATTTGACCATTCTGAACCGGCTGGAATTGTCTCTTTTGATAAATGACCTCTTTAATTGAGTTAGGAAAGGCGGAGCTATCGACTCTATTTAGAACAACACAGGCAACGGCAACTTTTCCTTGATAGGGCTCAGTTTGTGCTTCAGCTCGAACCAATCTAGCAAGCAAATCTATTTCATAAGTTGAATATCCTACGATGATTTCCGGTTTCATTGTTGTTTCTTCTGATTTTTGTGTATCTACAATTTCCCCCACGTGAATCAAATCAAGATTTTGAATTTGTGGGTTAAGTCTTGCTAAATCTGCTAAATTAAGGCTATTATCTCTCGCAATTTTAGACATCGTGTCCCCACTTTTTACGGTATAAGCAAAGGTTGGTGAGGCAAATAAGAGTGTGGCAGCTACTGCTAGCGCGGCAATTAGTTTTTTCATCGTTCTATTCCTCCTAGTTGATTTCTCGTAAATCGTTGATTAGTTTCTATTTCTATGAATGAATTCGATAGATTAGTATTACAGTTTCTTTACGTAGAAAAGACAACGATGTCATTTTAATAGAAATAATTGAGGGAAATGATGAATGATTATTCATTCATTTCTTTGATGTAAAATCAAGGACTAACCGGTCGAGGTTAGTCCTTTGTCTATGCATGAATAGACAGTCCCGCATCACCTAAGTCTTAAGTCCGATAGAAAAATCAAGCTCAAGCGCAATTATGAAACATGTAGAAAAAAGGTAAGATGGAATCAAGATAAGGAAAACAAATTGATTAGCGAAACAAAGGAGGAAAATATAATGAAAAAATTTGGTTTACTGTTAGCAGGTGGTCTTGCCGCCATTATTTTAATTAAAACAATTGGCCCAATGGTTGGATTACTGGTTAGTTTAGCGATTCTGTACTTCATCTTTAAACAGTTTTTAAAAACAGAATCAACAGGGATGAAAATCGGATTGATCATCATCGGCTTACTGGTTCTTTCAGCAACAATCCATCATATCCCAGCTCTTATAGGAGTAGGTGCCGCTTATGTGCTCTATCTTGTCTATAAAAATTGGATCAAAAACAAAAAAACGGCTGAAAAAAATGAAAACGATCCATTTGTAAGTTTTGAAAAACAATGGAATGACTTAAAAAAAGAATAAAATCATAAAAAGGGCAGTGATGTTGGAATCACTGCCCCTTATTTGTTTCTGCATTTACGTTAAACTTCTTCTATTCAAGATCGATAGCCGAGGTCAACTGGTCTTGATTAACATCAATAAATAAATGACCGGTAGAGGTTATGACAGCATATTGGATGTCTTTTATTTCTAGTTTTCTTTGATTTAATTGGTTAATAAGCCAAGTATTCGAATAGTGGGTATTAAAGTTCTTTTCGATTATTTTTCCATTCATAATGAGCTCTTTCGGAATTATTACATCTTTATTTTGTAGGGAAGGATTTAAATCTTGTTTTGTTGTATTTTGATATTTTGTTTTTTTCATTACAGATAATTTTCCACTCACTTCCAAGATGGCAAACTCCACTTCAATCATATCAAATATTCCCAATTCTCTTAGCTGTTGATTTAAATCGTCTAGTGTATATCTGATTTTTTCCATGTTTTTATCAAGGATTTTTCCCTTTTCAATGATCACAGTGGGTCTCCCTGATAACCATTTGCGGAACATTCTATTTTTAGAAGAAATAAGAGAAAATAAAAAAAAGATTAAAATGAGTGTAAAAAAAGCAGAGAGCATCGGCATAAAGTTTAATTTGATATCAAATCCCATGTTGGCAATAAAGGACCCAATGGTAATGGAAAGTGCAAAATTATAAAGGTTTATATGTGCGTTGATTTGTTTTCCAAACCATAAAGAACAAACCATTAAGATTAAGATGGAGACGACTGTGCGGAGAACTGTATAAACTACCTCTTCCATAACGATTCATCCTTAATATTTTGATCAATTTTATTTTCCCATACATATAGCTTAGATTTCGTTTTTTACTTTCTGCTTGATTTATTTCTATAAGTAATAAGGTTGGTTTTTAACGATGCATATGTTCCAATTGCAGCGTATCCATAAAACCAACCCATAAAAATTCCGGCAAGAAAGTTGTGTTTATGACTTATAAAAATTGAAATTCCTAACCCTAAAATGAGTGCAATGGACGGTACCAGCCATTTCGGGACTTTGAAGAAAACCTTAATGAATTGAGTTAACACTAAAATGATGGGTATAGCTAAAATTGCATCCCAAAAATTCGTTTTAATTGTAGGGAAATCCAATGATCAACACACCTTTTTAATGTAATATGTGCAGAAAACCAAAAATATATTTTGGGTTTTCCTAAAATAATACATCAGGTCTAAGATCCATTTCTGACATTGGTGAAGCGCTGAATATAGATAGGAAAGCTAGTTTTCTATTTGTACTTTAATTTGTGAAACCTGGTTATGCCCGTATCCCTTACGATTCCAGAATGCTTGATCAGGTTGTGATTGGCCAGTTGAATCGAAAGCACGTACTTTGACGGTGGACTCGTGATTTTTTTCGAAAACATGGGAAATAGACCACTTCACCCATTGGTATTTTTGGGTTGGGTTATGAAGGGAAGCAGCTTTCCAAGTTACTCCATTATCAACACTGATTTCAACAGAAGTAATAACCCCTTCGCCAGTCCAAGCTAACCCGGTTATTTCATGCTTGCCGGGTTTGAGTATTTGTCGGTCAAGAGGATGTTGAATGATTGAATTTACCCGATTAGTGGTTACAGGAAATGAATCCTTATCTTCGGATTTATGAGGATAATAGACATAGTCATCTGTCTGGAAAGGACCGGAAAAAGAATGATTGATCACATGTATCGTTTTTAACCATTTCACTGAGGCCATCCCATACCAACCGGGAACAATTAATCGAAAGGGAAAACCGTGCTTTGGACTAAGCGGTTTTTGATTATGTTCCCATGCGACTATTACATGTTGATCTAATGCTTTTTCGAGCGGAAGACTTCTTTGGAAATGAACGTGCTGTCCGTCCTTAACTCCAGAATCGTCTCCTAGAAAAACAATTTCACGTGCTCCGGTGTTCACTTCTGTAAGGGATAGGAGATAGGAGAGCGGTACACCCTTCCAATTCCCTTGGCTAAGTGCTCCCTCCTTCCATTGATCCCCAAAAACTTTTGGTTCGAAATGTGCCCGTTTGTTACCTGAACATTCTAACAAGGCTGTGATGGTTTGGGAGGGCATGGATGTGATTTGACTGTAATGGAATATGAGAGGATTTTTCACAGAGCCTGTGATGGTAAGAAAAAATGGCTGGATGGGAAATTTGGGATAGGGAAAATGATTTCGTCGAAAAGTTAATGATCTTGGCGTTATCTTTTCCTCCAGAAAATGAATAGGAGTCTCCTGATTTTCAGGAAGTAAACTTTTTGCGATCAGGTGCGCTTTTGTCTTCAATCCACGGTCATGATGATTCAAATAAAACACTCCTTTCCATAATAAAAGTGTATTGGATCAATAAGGATTTTATCCTAATTCCTTTTTCAAATAAAAAAAGCATTTAAGGAAAAGTTCCATAAATGCTTTCTTCAACCTTTTAATTGGGGGTGATTTTTTGAACGCGACCAATCTGGCCATCTGTCAGCCTAACTTTGATACCATGGGGATGGGTGCTAGAATTGGTAAGAATATCTTTCACAATTCCTCTTGTAAGCTTTCCCGTCCTTTGGTCCTTTTTTAAAACAATTTCAACTGTTAGGCCCGGTACTATGTCCTTCCGATTTTGCCCGTTCATTAGGTACCCATTTTTCTGCGGGTATTGCTTGGTTTCTTTGATTGCTGACTCTTTAACTTTTTGGTTGAAAGATTGGCATTCGTATTTCCATTACCAGTGGAGGCTTGGTTCTTTTTGTTTGCTAATTGCTGCTTCATGGCCTCTTGTAAGCTGATTTTCTTCTTTCCCTCTTCGGGTTGTTGATTCTCAGTCATAGAAAATATCTCCTTTTTTGAATATGTTAGTTTAATTTAGTATAAACTATTTTTGGGATAAGATAAAGAAGAGGTGATGGAATGACTACTGCAAAAGTTGGCGATGTTATTTCCTTTAAACGGGAGGGGAACTCCTTTGAAGGTGAGGTTTCTGCCATTAGAGAAAATTCTGTTATTGTTCAATACGGGTTTTCAAAAGATAAGGGCGAACCACTTATAACCATTGTGAATCATAAAAATTACAAAATAAAAAATTCCAAGTAAAAACAGGCACCATCCTGAAATAGGATGGTGCCTGATGCTGCTCGATTTTATACCGCCCTATCGCTTGAGTGCTTTGTTCCTTGCCGGGTTTCTTTAATAGAAATAACTCCCATCAAGCCAATAAGGGAAAAGACGACAGGAGTGATAAAGCCGTAAAAATAACCCACACCAATACTGCCTGGAGCTGCAGGGAAATGGTCTAATACCATTCCAAAAATGCTCGGTAGAAGGACGGCGCTTAAAAAACCCCCAGTATTTGCAACCCCCGTGACAACACCGGAATCTTTTATAGAGAAGGATTGGCGAACGAAGGCAAAGGTTAAAGCACTTGCTCCATAGCCAAAGCCAATGATAAAAAATAGTATATATAGCGTGAAAAATGGCGGCTTTCCACTAAATAAAAGAAAGGCGACCCAACTCAATAAAATTGTGAGATGAACAATCGCATATTGCCGTTTAATCGTTGCCAACACACTTGAAATCCAACTTGTTAGGGGAGCACCAATAAGTGCACCGATTAGCCCAATCATAATGAGCTGACTTGCATCTGAACGGGTCATACCATACACCTGGATTCCATAAGGAACAGCCCACGAACCGATAAATCCTACATACGCACCGACAACACCAAAGTGACAAAAGAATAGAGCCCATGCCTGCCGATTGGAAAATATTCGCCGTAGTAAAATAAGTGGTTTTTCACGATGAATCTCTTTTTTTCCTGTAATCGAATTGGTGGGGAAAAATTGCTTTGGTTTTTTTATAAGTACAAAATAAAGAAGAAGTCCACACAGACATAACATCATTCCTACTGAAAAAAATGCTGCCCTCCAGCCCAATAGCGCAATCCAAGCTGAAAAAGGAACGGTTGCCAACAGGAATCCTAGACTCCCAGTCATACCTGCTAGGCCAATTAATTTGACAAACTCCTTCACTTTAAACCATTGGCTTAAAATTAACACCAGATTAACCCAGATGGTTGCGTCCCCGATTCCCGTCAGTAATCTAGCGAGAAAAAGCATCAATTCATTCGTACCAAGACTATAAATTAGCGTCCCTATACCAGTAAGTATTGCTCCTGAAATAAGAAAGATATTGGGACCATACCGATCTGCCAAAATGCCAAAGGGAATCTGCAAACCAGTATAGGCAAAAAATTGGATACTTGTCAGTAATCCGATGGTGGATGCAGTCACATTAAAATCCCTCATAACCTGGTCTGTAATTAATCCCGGTGCCGTTCTTTGACTCGCCATTAAAAAATATGTAAACAATACAGAAGCAAAAACAACCCATCTAAACCCACTATTTTGTTTGTCCATTGATTTCTACCCCTGTCAGCCTTTTACTCTTATATATATGGATTTCCCTTTCACTGTAGAAATGCCGATTTTAAAAAGAATCTTTTGTTATAAGCTTTTGGGAATTAAGCTGATAGGTAAATTGAATTGGAATTCCGACAAAAATTGCAGCAATTCCATTCATACAAAAAGGGGAAATAATCATATTTAACAAAGGGAAGAACGATGGGTGTTGGACCTGACCTAAAAGTGGCTTGTTATCGTGTCTTTGGCCCAACCGGTGAAGCTTCTACTGCCGATATCGCAGAGGCTTTAATGACTGCTACAGATGATAACGTCGATGTAGTCAATATGTCATTAGGCGGCTATGATTGGTACCAGGATCCGGAATATGCAACAAAAGACGTTGTGGCAGATGTGCAAATGTTTAATCGAGCAATTAATTATGCTATCAAAAAGGGAGTTACCGTTGTTGGTTCTGCAGGGAATAATGCCGTGGATATTAGCAGCCCTGGAAAACTTTCCGGCGATGATAAGGGTGCTACGCACAGAAGTCCGAGCAACCAGAACATGAATTTTAAAATCTGGTGAAGATGTATTCAAACCAGGGTATGATGAAAAGTCCGGTCAAGGATTAATTAATGCGGTTAGCGCGTTGAAATAAGGTTAAAAAAAGTGTTGGGTACCCTCAGAAATATTGGAGGGTGCCTGGCACTTTTTTTTATAAAAATATATTCAATAAATACTGGAAATCTATTCTATTGTGTTATATAATTACAATTAATTAACTAAGCTGTTATATAACAAACCAACTAATAATAAACTAGTAAAGAAAAGGGGTATGATGACATGCTGAAAATTGACTCAATTGCACGGAGAATACTAGGTTGGAAGTTAAATAGATGGGATCGATGGTATGACTATGAAAAAGGAATATTTATTCATGAGTCTGATTTTCAGCCAGAGCAAAACATCAATCATGCGATGCTTATTGTAAGGCGGTTGGAAGAGTTAGGATTTACCTATACAACAAAAGACTTTTCCAAAATTTGCTTTAACGACATTTGTGCATCCGGTGAGACATTGGCACAAGCGATTACGAATGCCGCCTACTCAATCGTCGAATTAAGTTCAATTCCAGATAACACAAGAATAGCGCAGAAATTATGCTAAAACTACATTTCATAAGCAAACAGGAGCTTCACCCAATGGGGAAGCTCCTTTCCTTGATTTTCTCAATAAAATGATAAAAGGTTTATTCCTTCAATTCCTTAAGTATTTCTTTAATGTAATAAGAAGGGATTGCCGCACCTATAATTTCTTTTGTCTCCATTTCAGGGTTTTGCAATGTAGCAAAAATGACACCTATTACTTCGCCATTTTGATTAAGCACGGGGCTCCCGCTATTCCCTTTATAAATCGGTGCTTCGATCATCATAACCGGAACATCCCAGCCATTTAACATGACCTTCCCAACAATTTTTCCTTCATTGGCGATTTGGGTAAAGGCTAACGGATTCCCAATGAATATTATTTTCTCGCCTTCCCTTTTTTCCCACTCTTGTTCAACATCCAGTGGAAGGACAGGGAGGTTATTTGCCTCAATATCGACAATTGCAAGATCTAGTTCCGAATGTTTAGCGATGACCTTCCCTGCAAAGGATTCTCCTGTTCCAAAATGGACGTTCACACTATTTGTATTTTCAACAACATGTGCGTTTGTCACAATTAATCCATCGGGTGCGATATTAAATCCCGTTCCCTTTACCCCGCCCCATTCAAGAGTCACAACGGCTTTTTTGTATTCTGTGACTTCCGATTTCTTAGATAAACGATTTGACACTTCAACAAAGCGGATTGCTGGGATATTAAAAATATCAAACCACATCCCTAATCCGCTAACTAACATAGCAAAAACAAGCAGTGAGCTAATCATTTTAACGATGAATTTTTTCCGCTTTTTTCTCTGTACTTTTTCTAATTCCCATTCTTTTTGCTCAATTTCAGTGAAAAAGGATTCCAGATCCATTTCTTCATCTCTAATTTCGTGGTTAACATCTTGATCTTCTTTCTCCACCTTATCACCCTCATAAATACACAATATAGTCTCATTATAACGAAATTTATATGCACATTTACCACGAATTCTATAAGAAAAACAAAAAACGCCTGAAAATTGGCGTTTTATGGAGTGATAGAACTAAATTAGCATTTTTTCCACTTCCAGAGGGTGAAGAGCATTGGTGGAATGGATGTAAATAAACGCATCATATCGAGCAGACATAACCGATGGTACATAGTTTCCGAAATGTTCATAATTGGGATCATAAACGACTCCAATTGCTCGATGACCAATCCTCTGCGAAAAATCATGGCGGTTTTTTTCATTAAAAATAAGTATTTTGTCGTGCGGGCCTGCCTTAAACATTAAATCCTCCCAACTACCTTTTTGGGCAGGTGGTACGATCATTCTTTCAAAATTCACACCCCATGCTTCGGAAGCTATAACCGTGCCCTGATGGGTTCCAAATCCAACAATAAATACATTTTCAATTCCTTCTTGCTCTCTTAAGAGTTGCCCGACATTTACCATACCACCATCGGCCATGTCTGTAGCTCTTGCATCGCCAACATGTGTATTATGTTCCCAAATGATTCCTTTTGCATGATCACCGTAATAGGAACTGATTTTTTGAATCACCTCCACCATATGCCGATCACGAATATTCCAAGATTCTTGATCATTCATGACCATTGTTCGATAATAATTTTCTGCATTTGCCGTGATAATGGCATTTACTTCGAGGTTTAAGTGACTTTCTTCCTCATTCGAATATTTATTTTTGTTGAGCGTTATATCGGTAAGCAGTTTAATAACCTCGTCATGGCAGCCCTCGGCGTAAAAGGAAGCAGATACACCATACATTTGGGGTTCACGGTTAAATGGTTCAAAACAGGCAAATGCTTTTTTTGCCTTCTCAATATCAGGGGAGTTTATTTTTTCCAAATAGTTAATGATCTCATCCATTGATTCCCATAAACTATATACATCAATCCCGTAAAATCCAACTTTCAGATTATTAGTAAGCTTTTGATTATGTATCTTTAACCATTCAATTAGGTCAATGATTTCTTCATTAGCCCACATCCAGGTTGGCCAGCGGTTAAATGCTGTTAAGACCTCTCGGGCATTTGTATGGACATTATCATAACCTTTAACATACCGGTTAACTTGTTGACACGCAGGCCAGTCACCTTCTACTGCAATATAAGTAAACCCTTTTTCTTCAATTAATCTTTTAGTGAGTTCTGCTCGAACCTTGTAGAATTCAGATGTCCCATGAGAGGATTCTCCGAATAAAACATAATTAGCCTGATTAATCTCATTAATTAGCGAATTATAATGATCAGCCTCATGTAGTGGAATGGCATTCTTTTTAATCGACTGAATTAGGTTATCAATCATTTCTTGTCCCTCGTTTGTGTTGTTTTTTTTATTTGTACAAAGTACCATTGGTACGGGAATAAAAGATGCGATTGGCTATAATGATTAATGTCCTCCATTTGAATTTGTTTTAGCCGGTAGAATTGATGGAAAAGTTTTAAAAAGATTTTGAGGCAAGAGAACCGTCCCCTGCTTCCATCTTGACCCTGCTGAAGTAATACGTTAAAGTGGTGGTGGCAGGAGGGGATAGGCATGGAATTTAAACCGAGAGCAATTTTTTTAGATATGGATGGGACGATTTTAAACCATCAAAATGAGGTAAGTATACATATAAAAAAAATGATTGATGAATTACGAAAGAAAGGGTATTTTGTTTTTATTGCTACAGGCAGAGCATTTGATGAAATAGAACCAATGGTGCCGCCTGGATTTCAAGTTGATGGAGTCGTTACTTCAAATGGTATGGCGGGATATGTTGATGGCGAAATCGTATTTAAACATACACTTCCGCTTGATTTGGTGGAAACTATTATAAAAAAAGCAAGAGAACATAAAGTATATTATGAACTTTTTCCATATGGAACTTCTCGAATCACACTAAAGCAAGATCAAGCCTATGTTAAGGCTGAAATAAGAGATCCTAAGCCGGAAAGTGTTGGGTTGAATGAGTGGCTTTCACGTAAACAAGCGATTAAAGAAGAAATTGCTTGGAAAGATCATATAGAAGGAAATGAATTCTCCAAATTTTATTTTTTTGCCAGAACAAAAGAACATATCAATAGCTGGAAAAAAGACCTTGAACAATTTAAGAAGGAAGTAGATTTTACTATCTCGATTTCTTCTGAACACAATGTCGAGGTGATGGTCGCAAACGTAAACAAAGCAACCGGAGTCCAACAGATGTTAAATCACTTTGGTTTGTCTCTGAACGAAACACTGGCTATTGGCGATAGTGACAATGATTTGCCAATGCTAAGACTTGTTCATTACGCTGTCGCGATGAAGAATGCACCCGATCGCATTAAAGAAATAGCCGATGACGTAACGGATTTCACATGCGATGAAGACGGGGTTTACCATTATCTGAAATCAAAATTTGCAGAAGTAATCTTATAATGCAAGCGGAGTGGGGGAGTGTTAAAAATGATTAGGGTCGTAGCGAAAGGCAGATTAAAACCAGGTGTAAGGGTTGAAGACTATGTAATACTGGCTAAAGAACTTGTTGCAGAAACGCGAAAAGAAAAAGGCTGCCTATCATATGCACTTCATGAAGAGATTAACGATCCTGCGATCCTTACCATGATTGAAGAATGGGTGAATGAAGAGGCTTTGGAACAACATAATCAAAGTGTACATGTGTTAAAGATTGTTCCTGAGCTTAGGAAATTACGAGAGAGTATTGAGGTCAATATTTATAGAGAAGTGAATTAATTCATTCAGGTACCGGATCCCAGTGTGCTAAAACGTAAGCGCAACTAGGATTCCGGCACCAATTTTTTTCTTATTTTGCATAAAAGTTCTCAGTATAATAAGGCTGTGATTGATCATTAAAGGCAACGCCCACTCCTAAATATTTATATCCCTTGCGCAAAATATTTTCTCTGTGACCGAGTGAGTTCATTAACCCCTCATGGGCAAAAATACTGCTAAATTGACCATAAGCAAGGTTCTCACCAGCCAGATAAAAGATAATATGATCCTCTTTCATCCGATCAAATGGCGACTGCCCTTTAAGGTTTGTGTGATCAAAATAGTGATGCACCGCCATATCGGTGCTATGCTTTCGGGCAGTTTCTCTTACATGGTCATCCCATGACAGAATTGGAAGCTGGTGTTCAACACGGGATGCATTTGTTAAATCGAATAACTGGTACTCAAACCCTTCCTTTAATGCCTGACTTGCACTAGTGTAAAGTTCATGTTTCTTTTGTTCCACGTCTTTGTTGATTAATTGGATGGCTGTCACTGTATTGTTTTCATGTTTATCGTAGAAAATGGTAACATAAACGTCATCTAGCAGATAGACATCATAGTCAGCATTTTCTTGTATTTGAAAAATAGTTAGCCCCTTTTGGATCCCAGTCAATGGATCCCCGAGTGCATCTCGCACCGTTTCTTTCGTACTTCCTAATTTAATTCCCTTGTTGGAGGCAACTAAATCTTGATTCGTGTATAAACCAGCTGCCTGGTTTTTATCATCATACATAATCATAAAAAAGTTTTGATAATGGTTGTGATAGGCATACCACTTTGTCCCATATTCATTTAGTGTTTCCCGGTTTGCCTGGCCAACATTGAGTTCAACCTCGTCTTTTGTGGCACCGAGTTCTATATTATGAATAGAAAAGACTTGATCAGCTGGGGTTTCTAATGTTATTTTTTTATGATCTTGCAGTTCTTCCTTAGGTTGTTTATCTATAAAAAGGCCAAGCTGCTCTAGTAATTGTTTAACTTCACCAGATAGAGAAGCGAAGGTTGCCTGTAATTCTGGATTGTTCAAAACATCATTTAGTTTAGATTCAACTTGATTCATTTCCTTCACATAGTCAGCATTAGCGAATTTTTGTTTAATAATAGGTCCAGAAACATATAGTAAAAATACCATTACTAGGATTGAAAAAAAGCGCCCCATCATTTATCCTCCATTTCTATTAGAATTGTAACCAAACTAGTTTAATTGTATAAGTAATATGCTTACGTTCATATATGTAAAAAAAGGCATGGAAAGATGTGTAAGGATTTTTACAAATGGATGAATTGGGGTAATTTTGAAAAATGCTGCAGCCTAAAAAATAGGTGCAGCATTTTTTATTCATATTGGCTATTATTTGCGGCACCGACGCCACGCTACTTTAAATACGAATAATCCAAAGATAATAAAAGCCAGGAAGCCAATTAAAGCAATAAGAATGGTTAATATATTTCCAAGGTTTCCTAGGCCAAGTAGTACAAAGAAGTCAGAAGTAGTTCCCAATACCGCTAGGAGCAGCCAAATCACACCTGTAATAAATCCAAGAAAAATTCCAAAAACACCACAGGAAGATTGCCCATGACTCATTCAAATTCACCCCCTGACACTGGTTGTTCCATAATAATGTATGCGGTTACTTGGGAACTTGTTTATGAAATCATAAAAAGCGGGCTTAACCTTGGGGAAAATGCGACTATAGGATCAGTACATCTACATTTTAAAATGCAAGCCCGTCACATTATGAGAACAAGAAATCATTAGGTACACACAAGAAAACCTGGCAAAATATAAATCTTCTAGACGTTTCCTTTTTGTGGACAAATTACCTAGAAAAGGTGTCGGAAAAATTTTGAAAGGGAAATTAAGAGAAGAACTCAAACTATGGATTACAGTATCTCTTAAAGCTGGAAATCAAAAAAGAACCTGGATAGTTTTATCAGGTTCTTTTATATTGTATATAATCAGACGCAATGATATAATCAGATCACGACTTTAATAAGTTTTATAGGCATAAGTGTTACATCTTATACTATGATTCTACCATGCCGGTAAAATCTTGTCAAATGTTTTTTCTCAATTTAATGGTTAGGAGAGATATTGAATGGGTTCTTTGGTTCTCGGTTTTCAGGAAATGGAAAAAACGCAGCTTATGCTCGTTGGTGGAAAAGGGTTAAAATTAGGGGAATTATCAAAAATTCAAGGAATACAAGTACCAGAAGGATTTTGTATTACGACAGAAGCCTATCAAAAAGCCCTCGAACAAAACGAAGCGTTCTATGCATTGTTGGATCAACTAACACTGTTAAAAGTAAAGGATCGAGATCAAATTGGTGAAATCAGCAGGAAGATTCGGAAAATCATTATGGAAGCAGAGATTCCTTCCGATGTTTCGTGCGCAGTTGCTCACTATCTCTCCCTGCTTGGCGATGAACATGCATATGCAGTGCGTTCTAGTGCGACTGCTGAAGATTTACCACATGCCTCTTTTGCTGGTCAACAAGACACCTATTTAAATATCATCGGAAAAGAAGCCATCTTGCGGCATATCAGAAAATGTTGGGCTTCTCTATTTACGGATCGAGCGGTAATCTACCGTATACAAAATGGATTTGACCACAGCCAAGTTTATTTATCCGTTATCGTTCAAAGGATGGTTTTCCCACAGGCTTCAGGGATTTTATTTACCGCTGATCCGATTACTTCTAACCGAAAGCTGTTATCCATCAATGCCAGTTTTGGACTTGGAGAAGCACTGGTCTCTGGCTTGGTATCTGCCGATTGTTATAAAGTACAGGAAGATAAAATCGTAGATAAGATGATTGCAACCAAAAAATTGGCTATCTATACATTAAAAGAAGGCGGAACAGAGACCGTGCCGATCGATCCAGATCAGCAAAGGACACAAACACTTACTGAACAACATATTTTACGACTTGCACGCATCGGAAGACAGATTGAGGCGTATTTTGGTTGCCCGCAAGATATTGAATGGTGTTTAGTTGATGATACATTTTATATTGTCCAGAGCCGGCCAATCACTACACTTTTCCCAATCCCTGAAGCAAACGATCAGGAAAATCACGTGTATATCTCTGTCGGTCATCAACAAATGATGACCGACCCCATAAAACCATTGGGCTTGTCTTTTTTCCTATTAACAACTAATGCACCGATGTGTAAAGCTGGTGGAAGGTTGTTTGTTGATATCACACGTCAACTGGCTTCACCTATCAGTAAAAACATGTTATTAAATATGATGGGACAACACGATCCACTCATGAAAGACGCAATTATGAACATCGTTGAGCGTGGAGATTTTATAAAATTATTACCAAATGATAATGAAACACCGAGGCCTATGAGAGGCAATACGGATATGCTGGCACAAATCGAAAATAATCCCTCCATCGTTTCTAATTTGATTAAGAAAAATCAAACATCGATAGAAGAGTTAAAACAAAACATCCAAACGAAATCAGGATCGGATTTATTTGATTTTATTCTTGAAGATATACAGGAATTAAAGAAGATTTTATTTGACCCACAAAGTACAGCGGTATTTATGGCTGCTATGAATGCTTCAACATGGATCAATGAAAAAATGAACGAGTGGTTAGATGAAAAAAACGTAGCAGACGCGCTTTCTCAATCTGTACCAAATAATATTACTTCGGAAATGGGTCTAGCACTTTTGGATGTCGCAGATGTGATTCGTCCTTATCCAGAAATAATTGATTATTTACAACATGTGAAAGATGATAACTTTTTGGATGAACTGGTTAAGTTTGATGGTGGACAGGAAATTAGAGACGCCTTCTTCGCTTTTCTCAACAAATACGGAATGCGATGTGCCGGAGAAATCGATATTACGAAAACTCGTTGGAGTGAAAAGCCAATTACACTTGTACCCATGATTCTTGGTAACATCAAAAACTTGGAGCCGAGTGCCAGCAATCGAAAATTTGAGCAAGGGCGGCAGGAAGCTTTGAAAAAAGAACAAAAGTTATTAGAACGATTGAAGCAATTACCGGATGGTGAACAAAAAGCCAAAGAAGCAAAGCGAATGATCGACCTTATCCGGAATTTCATCGGGTATCGTGAATATCCAAAATACGGCATGATTCATCGCTACTTCGTTTATAAGCAGGCTTTACTGAAAGAAGCAGAACAACTTGTGCAAGCGGGCTTTATTCATGAAAAAGAAGATATATACTATCTCACATTTGAAGAATTCCGCGAAGCCGTACGTACAAATAAACTGGATTATCAGACCATCAATAGGCGAAAAGATGATTATAAATTATATGAAAAACTGACTCCTCCGCGTGTTATTACATCTGATGGTGAAATCTTTAGAGGTAAGTACAACCGAGAAAATCTCCCAGCCGAAGCTATTGTAGGTCTACCTGTTTCTTCCGGAGTGATCGAGGGACGCGCTCGTGTCATCTTAAACATGGAAGAGGCTGATCTAGAAGATGGAGATATATTAGTCACCACCTTTACCGATCCTAGCTGGACACCATTGTTTGTATCCATAAAAGGCTTAGTCACCGAAGTTGGTGGATTAATGACCCATGGAGCCGTTATCGCACGTGAATATGGCTTACCAGCAGTTGTTGGGGTGGAAAATGCCACCACACTAATAAGAGACGGACAACGAATTCGTGTGCATGGAACCGAAGGGTATATCGAAATATTGTAATGGCTGAATGCCTTAAGAAAGAGCCTATGTCATAATGGACGGCATTTAATGTTTGAGAAATGGCGGCTTTCTTCTTGCACTTAAGGTAGGTTAATTGAATAAAAAACAATCATAATTTTTAAGCCAGTACATTTAGTACTGGCTATCTATTATCACTTTAGTTTATAAATATTCCTTGACGTGAATATTCCTCGTTAGGTATAATCTATTCAGCAGGACGATAATACTAGTGATGATGTAGTTGTGATTTTACCGGAGACCATCACTTGACGAGGTGAGCAACATGTCAGGGAAGATTCCGGGCGTGAACATGATGACGCTTAGCGCTTTGTCTGAAGTAAATCGTATGAATATCGTCGAACTCTTGCGGAACGGTCCCCTGACTGTTGGGGAAATTGCCGATCAGCTGGGATTGAGGCAGCCCCAAACATCGAAGCATCTAAAAGTGCTAAGCGACAACGGGATTGTGGAAGTGCAGGCCGAAGCAAACCGCCGCATCTACAAACTCCGGCCCGAGCCCTTCCAAGCGCTGGATTCTTGGATACAGTCCTTCCGGGGCTTGATGCAAGAAAGATTCGATAATCTAGATGATTATTTGAAGGAATTGCAGAACAAGGAAAAATCATAAGATCATTTCATGATCAAGGAGGAATTACAATGTCAAATAATGTAATGGTATCGAGAGTAGAGAATGATCGGGTATTGGTACTGGAGCGCGTTTTCGATGCGCCACGCGATCTCGTATTCAGGATGTTTAAAGAGTCGGAGCATCTTAAACGATGGTGGGGGCCGAGGGGCTGGGAGATTCCGGTCTGCACCGTCGATTTCCGTCCGGGAGGCGTTTGGCACTACTGTATGAAGTGTGTCGATCAGAATCTAGGTCAATTTTTTGGTATGGAAGCTTGGGGCAAAGGGGTTTATAAGGAGATTATCGAGCCGGAGAAGATCGTCTACATCGATTACTTTTCGGATGCAGAAGGCAATTTGAATGACTCCATGCCGTCGACCGAGATGACATTGGAATTCATCGATTTGGGTGGAAAGACAAAGCTGATAAACCGTGCTGAATATGTTTCCGAAGAGGCCCTTAAGACCGTCATGGACATGGGCATGCTGCAGGGCATCACCGAAACTTGGGACCGTTTGAGCGAGCTAGTGGAATCGCTGAAATAGAGTTACCGTAACGCTACCAAAGGATATTCCCGACTGAATAGAGATGGACTAAACTTAAAGGAATTTTCGCATGTAAATAATGGAGTTGTTTCCTTTCAAACTAAAAGACCGCGATGTTTCTCGAACATCTACGGTCTTATTTTAATCCTCATTATTTCGCATTCCTGTAAACATAAGAACAAAACGAAGCAGCTCTGCTATTGCTACTACTGTTGCAGCCACATAGGTTAACGCAGCAGCATTTAGAACCTTCCTCGCTTTACCCTCTTCATCATTCCTAATCAGACCCGAACTAATCATCACATTTAGTGCCCTAGAACTTGCATTGAATTCAACCGGAAGTGTAATAACCTGAAATAAAACAGCAGCGGCCATTGCCGCTATTCCAAGTAATAAAAGGTTTGCAGACGAGAGGAGTACTCCGATTAATATTAATATAAATGAAATATTGGATCCTATATTAGCCACAGGCACTAATGCATGTCTGATACGTAACGGAGCATACCCGTCCTTTTGCTGTAAACAGTGACCAACCTCGTGAACCGCCACGGAAATCGAGGCAATTGAAGTGCCATGATAATTAGCAGAGGACAGCCGAACACTTCTAGTTCTTGGATCATAGTGATCCGATAAATGACCTGACACCTGCTCAACAGTAACATCATATAGCCCATTTGCATCTAATATTCGTCTAGCGGCCTGGGCTCCAGACAAGCCAGAGGAGGTTCCCACTTTTAAATATTTGGAATAGGTATTTCTTAAATACACTTGCACTAAAAGTGGAATGATCATAATGAGAATAAAGTAAAAAATAAAGCCCATAAATATACTCCTTTTTAATTATAGTGAATCGCAATTTTTTCAGCGCGAACAGCTGCTTTTGTAATATTTTGGCCGTGTACATCAATTCCAATTCCGGTTTCAATAAACATTAATTTATCCATAACCGATTGATCTTCCTTTCAAATTTCTTTTACCTCAATATTTTACCTCTTTTAAAACACTTTGTTAAATTTCATTTGCATTCCATTAAGAAAATGAAATTTCCTTTTTTAGCAAGGTAATCTGATATTTCGGCGAATTTTCAATCGTATCGGCGAATCAGAAAAAGGAACAAGTTTCGGATTCTTTGGTTAATGATTTTTTGTCAAAAAAACTGGGATTCAGGTGTGAACAATATAAAAAGATAGAAAGCATGCGGAGATATTAGCTACACTTATATGCCTATTAAATACCGGTATTTCCCACCAACCGTTTATCCTACTATAATTTGAATATACGGAATAATTAAAAAAGTTTGCGAAACAAACTTTTAGAAAGGGTGTGAACCTTTGCTTACAAAGTTAAAGGAACGTAAGGTAACCTATACCAATCCTATTTTTAACACTATGACAGAAGAAGAAATAATCTCTTTTCAAGAAGATTTACTTCGGAAGCAATTAAAGTACGTTTATCGAAATGCGGAATATTATCGAAGGATATTTCACGAGGCTGGAGCGTATCCAGAGGATATTCGAACAATTGCAGATTTTCAGCAATTACCAATATTTATGGATAAAGCGATCGAAAGAAATAGCCAACAAGAATCAATGGAGCGATTGGGTCATCCTTTTGGTATGCATTTATGTAGTTCTCCGGATGAAATCGTTTTTACAGGAACAACAAGCGGTACATCAGGTGTTCCAACATTTACCTATACATTTACTAAGGAAGACATTGACTTTTTGAATCGTTATATCAGGCACATGCTAGATTATGGAGGGATTGATGCAGGTGACCGCCTATTATTCAGCCATGCTCTTGGAATTTACGCAACTTCCTCTATATTATTTGGGGTTCGTTCACACAGTGTATTGCCTATCGATGTCGATGTACGGGCGGGAAGTAAGAGTATTTTACAATATGCCATGATGTCAAAGCCAAAAGGTGCGATGATGACCCCTTCGTTAGCAGAGCATTTAATTGATCGGGCAGCAGAACTTGGAAGGGATGTAAGAGAACTGGGACTACAGGCCATTTTCACTGTCGGTGAAATTGGCGTTGGGGTACCTGAAATTAAGAAAAGAATTGAAGATTCATATGGCTGCCGAATCTATGATTATTTAGGTGAATTAGGTTATTCATGTGATTCGGAAGAGTATTATGGAATCCATTGTGTCGCACCAGACCTTAATCTATTCCCAAATGATTTAGTCGATCCAGAAACGAAAGCACCCTTAAAGATTTCTGATGGGGTGATAGGAGAACGAGTGACAACAGAGTTAAGTTTGAAGGGGCTTCCAAGAATCCGTTATGCAACCGGTGATGTGATTCAAGTGTTAACCAGTGAGTGTCCTGGCTGCGGCTTTAAAGGGAGAAGAGTTAAATTCATTGGCCGTTCAGATGATATGCTCATTGTAAAAGGAGCAAACGTATATCCTTCGGCGATTAAAAAAGTAGTCGCGAACTTTATTCCTGATCTTACGGGAGAATTAAGGATTGTCCTTACTAATCCTCCACCAAGAGTCGTACCGCCTCTTCAAATTAAGCTCGAGTACAGCAGCCAATTGGACAAAGGGAAATTGGGGGAACTGGAAAGAAAAATAAAAAACGCACTTCATACGGAAGCAAGACTTACACCGGAGATTATTTGGTGTGAACCAGGAACATTGGAAAAAGCACTCACGAAGACGCCGCTCTTTGAAAAAAACTACTGATTCCGTCATTTATTAGACAAAAGGAGGAAATGTAAATTGTTTATAGATTGTTCGAATACATTACCGCAATTTCAGTTTGAAGATTCACAAGAATTGAATCCAAATAATACGGAATACCGATTGTTATTCGGTCCTAGATGGGCACAGCTTGCGGGATGGACAAAGGAAGAGTTTTTCCAGCAAGTTGAATTGCATTCCATTGAGTATGTCATGCAGCAAGTTTATGCAAAATTAGATGAAGAATTTGCAATGGACAATTTTCTGAACATGCTTAGGAAAGCGAATATTGCTTATCATGCCATTCACAATATGGATTATGGTAGAGATAGTTCAACACCTCCTGTTGATCATGAAGTGGTCGCGGAGATTTTAAAACAATATCCTAATCGTTTTATTGGATTTGCTGGATTTAATCCGCATAAAGGAACGGAAAGCTTGAAAACAGTCCGAAAAGCAATAACGGAACAAGGCTTTAAGGCCGTGGTGATTCCTCCCTACGAACATGGTGTAAAAGCGGATGACCGCAAATATTACCCATTATATGCCCTTTGTGATGAACTAGGGATTCCGATATGGATCCATAGTTCCATCAATTATTTCAGGGAGACCTCTGTATTTCTTGATCATCCATCCAATTTGGAAGCACCGCTAATGGACTTTAAAAATCTCAAAATTATTGCCGGGCACGGAGGCTGGCCATGGATACCTGATATGATTGCCATGCTATTAAAATATGAAAACCTGTATGTTGATACCTCAGCCTTCAGACCGCGCTATATTGCTGAACCCAATACAGGCTGGGATATGTTTATGTATTACGCAAACACATTAATTCAAGATAAAATCGTTTTTGGTTCAGATTGGTTGACATTAGGAATGCCAATAAACGAAGTTATCGAGGAAGTGGAAGCATGGCCATTAAAAGCATCTGTTAAAGAGAAATTCTTCTGGAAGAACGCGAACAAGTTATTTAAATTAGGGTTGGAAAAGCCTGCCGTAACTACTATTATTCGGGGTGAATCGTGATGGAAAGTATTAAAAGTAGTGAACAATTCTCAACTCTCGTAAATGGCGATAAAGCGGTGGTGATGTTGTTTTCAGCGAACTGGTGTCCGGATTGCCGGTTCATTGATACTTTTATTGATGAAATTATCGAAAATAATCATCAAGAATTTTATTTTTATAAAGTGGATTCAGATGCGCGGAAAGATATTTGTGCTCTAGCTAATGTCATGGGGATTCCAAGTTTTGTCGCGTATAAGGGCGGGATTACACTTGCTGAATTCATCGGAAACGATTCGAAAACAAAAGAACAAATTGAAGAATTCCTGGAGAATGCTAAAGCGAAATTGTAAGGCTGAAGATATCATTAAAAGTCAAATTTACTAGGGGGAAGAAAATGAAAAAAAGATTCATTGGATTGGTAATCCTTACTTTATTACTCTCTCTAATCTTAGCAGCCTGCAGCAATAATACATCTTCCGTTAAGGAGAAACAAGATAGTAAGAACAATAAAAGCGGCGAAAAAACGTTAATCTTTGGAAGAGCTGCCGATAGTTATTCAATGGACCCCCAGAATGCCAATGAGATTGAAACATGGAGGGTGACCAAAAACGTCTATGAAACTCTTGTGGAATATGATAAGGAAACAACTGAGGTAGTTCCGAAATTAGCGAAAGATTGGGATGTCTCAGAAGACGGGAAGACATGGACATTTAAATTGCAAGAAGGTGTTAAATTCCATGACGGCACTGATTTTAATGCAGATGCTGTTGTGTACAATTTCGAGAGAATGATGGATAAAAATCATCCAGCACGATATAAAGCCACATTCTCAGTATACCGCGGCATGTTTAACGGTTTTAAAGGCGAAGGAAGTGTGATTGAAGAGGTTAAAGCAATTGATCCAAACACAGTTGAATTTAAATTGGCTGAACCACAAGCCAATTTTTTGGCAAATTTGGGAATGCATGCTTTTGGGATCGTTAGTCCAGAGGCATTAAAAAAATACGGAGAAAAAATTCATGAACATGCTGTAGGGACAGGTCCCTTTAAATTCCAATCTTGGACCCCTAATGACTCCGTTACATTGGTAAAAAATGAAGATTACTGGCAGAAAGGTTTACCTAAACTAGACAAACTGATCTATAAAATCATCCCAGATAACTCAGCAAGGTTGACGGCTTTGAAAAATGGAGAAATCGATATTATGGTTAGCTTGAATCCATCAGATTTTAATTCTGTGAAAGCAGATAAAAATTTACAAGTTATGCTTCGCCCACCATTAAATGTTGGTTACCTATCCATTAATAATCTGAAAGAACCTCTTAATAATGTAAAGGTCCGTCAAGCAATCAATCATGCGATTGATAAAAAGGGAATTGCTGATGCCTTCTTCTATGGCCTCGCCGAGCCTGTAAAAAATATGCTGCCTTCCGCAAGTTGGGCCTATAACAATGAAGTGGAAGATTACGATTACGATTTAGAAAAAGCTAAAAAACTTTTAAGTGAAGCTGGGTATCCAAATGGATTTGATCTTGAGTTTTCTGTCACTTCAAATTCCAGAATATATATGCAGCAGCCTACTAAAATGGTCGAAGCAATGAAAACGAGTCTTGAAAAAATTGGGATTAACGTTAAAGTAGTCTCTTATGAATGGGCGGCTTATATTGACCAGATTCGAAATGGAGAGCACTCCATTGGATTAATTGGCTGGGTTGGTGATAATGGAGATCCTGATAATTTCCTCTATTCGATGCTTAGCAAAAATAATGCCGTAAAAGGGTCAGCTCAAAATCATACATTCTATCAAAATGATGAAGTGAGTGAGCTTTTATTAAAGGCAAAATCGGTTATGGATCAAAATGAACGCGCTGAGATTTATAAGAAGGTACAGAAATTGGCTCACGATGATGCTCCATCAGTACCACTAGTGGAAGTGAAAGAGCCGGTAGTCACTGCCAATTATGTGAAAGGCTACTTCCCACATCCTACTGGTGCCGAAAATATGTATGAAGTGGATATTCAAGAATAATAAAAAGGAAAGAGAGCGGGTATTGTGATGACAAAACCATTAGATGGTATTAAAGTTCTTGATCTTAGCTGGGTGTTTTCAGCTCCATTCGCAACGCTCATGCTGCAGGATTTAGGAGCAGAAGTGGTAAAGATTGAAAGACCTGGTGCGGGGGATCGCTCTAGGTCTATCCCTCCCTTCAAAGGAGGTGTAAGCGGTTACTTTTATATGCTTAATAGAGGGAAAAAATCAATCTCATTGAATATGAAGAGTAAGGAAGGGAAGCGGCTATTTTTAAATCTAGCAAAAGAATTTGACGTTATTGTTGAAAACTTTGTAGCCGGAACCATGGATAAACTCGGCATTGGTTACGAAGAGGTGAAAAAAGTAAATCCCAAAATCATTTTTGCTTCTTTAAATGGTTTTGGGAGTGACGGCCCTTATTCACATCTTCCTTGTATTGACGGAATAGCCCAGGCAATGGGGGGGCTAATGAGCCAAAATGGGCTGGAAGGCGGAAAACCGTTAAAGACAGGTCCCGCTGTTGCGGATACAGTGTCAGGAGTTTACTTAACGGTAGGAATTTTAAGCGCCATTATCGAAAGAAATAAAACGGGTAAAGGTACCCGAATCGAAGTGAGTATGATGGATAGTGTCTTCTCTGTTCTTGAAGAGTCGGTAATCCGAACCAGTATGACAGGGGAATCCTTATTCGCTAGGGGAAATAAAGACCCTCTTGGAGCACCATGGGAAGCCTTTAAAACGAATGACGACAAATGGGTGATTGTCTGTGCGTCCGGGAATGACCGTTTTACTAAAGTTTATCAAGGAATTGGGAGAGAAGACATTGTCAGGGAGTTTGAAGGGGACGACATACCATCGCTTGAAAAAAGAGCAGCAAATCTGGATTACCTAAACCAAATTTTTGAGGATTGGGCAAATAATAGAACAGCAGATCAGGTGCTAAAGTTTTTAAGTGATTTGCATATCCCGGCCGGTGAGGTAAAAGACACAAGAAACTTAATCCACGACCCTCATCTAAAAGGGAGAAACATGGTCGTCGATGTTCAACATCCGGTCCTCGGGGATGTGAAACTCCCGAACCTACCAATTAAATTTTTTGATAGAAATATAGGTTTGAAGAACGGGGACACGCCGATTGAACCGCAGTTAGGTGAACATAACAAGGAGGTCCTGCAAACTGTTCTCGGACTAAATGAAGATGAAATTAATAGGTTAAACGAGAAAGGTGTCATTTATGATTCGCACAATTTGAATACGACACATTAATATATTTAGAGGTGAGAAAGTGTGAATTTTTATGAATATTCAAAGTATGATGCGACCGGCCTTGCCTTATTGGTCAAACAAAAGAAAGTGATGCCAAAAGAGTTAAAACAAGCGGCATTGAAGGGAATAGAAAAAATCAATCCAACCATTAATGCTGTCGTAAGTATTCTCTCAAAACAGGCCGATGATGAAATAGATGCGGGTCTTCCTAACGGTCCATTTACAGGAGTTCCATTTCTAATCAAAGAGTCGAGTGCTCAAGCAAAGGGAATTTCGGTTCAGTTAGGAAGCCGATTTGGCGCAGGAATGACCACTTCACAGGATACTAATCTGATGGCACGGTTTCGTCGGGCGGGTCTCGTTACGATAGGAACGTCAACGACTCCGGAATTTGCTTTTAATTTTTCAACAGAATCGTTAGTGTATGGCCCGACAAGAAATCCATGGAACCCTAGTCTAAGTGCTGGGGGATCCAGTGGCGGAGCCTCTGCCGCGGTGGCTGCTGGACTTGTCCCGATCGCCCATGCAAATGATGGTGCCGGTTCCATCCGCCAGCCGGCAGCTGTGAATGGCCTTGTAGGCTTAAAGCCGACACGCGGCCGTATACCTAATGGACCACATCGAAGTGAGATTTTATGCGGGTTAGGGAATGAATTTGCGGTTACCCGATCTGTTAGGGATGCAGCTGCACTTCTGGATTCTATTGGAGGAGTTGATATTGGGGCAAGAAATTGGCTTGAAAAACCGAACCGCTCTTATGTAAGCGAGTTACAAAATAAGCCTAAAAGACTGCGAATTGCCTGGACGGATAAACCATGGAACAATGCGCCGGTCGATCAAGAGTGTAAACAAGCCCTTTATAAAACCGTTGAACTTTGTAATGATTTGGGACACGACCTTATTGAGGCTTCACCAGTGATAAACGCCGAAAAGCAGCTCCTTGCAACCCTTCGTATTTGGTCAGCGAATCTTAGCCATAGTGTTAATAAGATCAAAGAAGGGTTGAACCGGATTCCTTCAGCAAATAACCTGGAAGCCTCGAATTGGGCTATCTATCAGTATGGGCAAACTATTACCGCCGCAGATTTATTGGAAGCCTTTGAGATTAATAATACAGTTTCCAGGATAGTAGGAGAATTTTTTTCCGAGTACGATGTGCTGCTGACACCAGCCATTGCACAATTGCCTTGGCCAATTGGAAAGCTTGACGCTAATGATCCGTGTCTAGATGCGGAGGAATGGACGGAAAGAATGATGGCTTACTCACCGTTCACCAATCTATTTAACACTACCGGACAGCCGGCTATCAGTCTGCCGCTTGGCTGGAGCAGTGAAGGACTTCCAATCGGAATGCAATTGGCTGCCCGCTTTGGCGATGAGTCTACCCTTTTTCAATTAGCTTCCCAACTTGAAGAAGCACAATCCTGGCAAGATAAAAGACCGAATCTTAGTGTTATGCTGCAAAATAAATAATGGGGGAATACGTATATGAATCAAACAGTCAGGTGGCTGAAGATTTTTACAATCATAACGATTCTTTTAATAGCAGGATGCAGTAATAACACTACAAGTACGAAAGAGTCTAAGAAAAAAGGGGATACCAGTGGAGGAACCTTAATTTATGGCCGAGCAACAGATACAGTCACATTGGATCCACATAATTTAATAGATGCCGAGTCTTCTAGAATTTCAAAAAATGTATTTGAAACATTGATAGATTATGAAAAAGAAGGGACAGGGGTTGTTCCTAAGTTAGCGAAAGAATGGACCATTAGTGAAAACGGCAAGGTTTGGACATTTAAGCTTCAGGATAATGTTAAATTTCATGATGGAACAGATTTTAATGCTGACGCAGTGGTTTACAATTTTAACAGGATGATGGAAGAGAGCCATCCACAGCATCAAGGGGATTTTTCCATTTTTAACCGTACCTTTAAAGGGGTCATTCAAGAAGTGAAAGCGATTGATCCTCAAACAGTTCAATTTTCTTTGACCGCAGCAAGTGCGACGTTTTTGCCTAATTTGGGAATCACCACGTTTGGCATCATTAGTCCAACTGCGTTAAAAGAGTATGGAGATCAAATTAAAGATCATCCTGTCGGGACTGGGCCATTCAAATATGAAGAGTGGAAGCAAAATGATTCTGTCACCCTTGTGAAAAATGAGAAGTATTGGGTTAACGGACTCCCTAAACTTGATAAAGTTATGTTTAAAGTCATTCCAGACAATTCATCCAGATTGACTGCTCTAAAGAACGGAGAAATCGATGTAATGGATGGGTTAAATCAGACCGATCTGCCGTCTATTGAGAAGGATAGTAATTTGCAGCTCTTTAAACGCCCTGCCGGAAGCCTTGGATATTTGACCTTTAACCTGGCAAAACCGCCTTTTGATAATGTCAAAGTTCGCCAGGCGATAAACCATGCAATTAACAAACAGGGGATTATTGATACCTTTTATGGGCCAGTGGCTAAACAAGCAAAAAATATGCTTCCGCCTTTTATTTGGGGATACAATGACGATGTAAAGGGGTATGACTATAATCCAGAAAAAGCAAAGCAACTACTTGAGGAAGCAGGATTTCCAGATGGATTTGATACGGAATTTTGGATTATGTCAACAGAAAGGTCCTATTTTCCACAACCTACAAAGGTTGCAGAAGCCTTAAAATCAGATTTAGCAAAAGTCGGAATCAATGTAAAAATCGTATCCTTTGAATGGGCCACTTATCTTTCAAAACTTACGAAAGGAGAGTTTCCTTTTGCTGGAATTGGCCGTATTAGTGAAAATGGTGATCCCGATAACTTTTTATTTACGATGTTAAGTTCTGAATCTGTCCAAAATCGTTCGATGTATAAAAATGAAAAAGTGGATGAGTTGCTCCGAAAAGCACAAACCACAATCGACAAAGAGGAACGGACAAAATTGTATATAGAAGCCCAAGAGCTGGTTTTTGAAGATGCGCCTACGATTCCATTAGCTTACGTGGAAACACCCATGGCTGGAGGGAACTATGTTAAAGGTTATATTCCACATGCAATTGGATATGAAAGCCTTGCTGAGGTCTATTTAGAGAAGTAAGAAATAGTGAATCAGTGTGATGGGAGGGATAAAATGGAGCCGCTGCTTTCTGTTCAAAATCTAAAAACATATTTCTACACAGATCATGGCGTAGTTCGCTCCGTTGACGGTGTCAGTTTCACCGTCAACGAGGGTGAAACGCTTGGTATCGTAGGTGAATCGGGTTCAGGAAAGAGTGTTACCGCCTTATCCATTTTGCAGTTATTGCCACCAAGAAAAGGAAAAATAGTAGATGGCAACGTTTTATTTAAAAATGTGGATCTGACAAAGCTAAATGACAAAAAGATGCGTAGGATTCGTGGTAATGATATTGCAATGATTTTTCAAGAACCGATGACAAGCTTAAATCCGAGCTACACCATTGGCAATCAAATAGGCGAAGTCCTTAGATTACACCTAAAATTATCTAGGAAGGAAGCTGAAAAAAGAAGTATAGAACTGCTTAAACAGGTGGGAATTTCACGTGCTGAGAAAATCGTGAAGGAATATCCACATCGATTGTCTGGGGGAATGCGGCAGCGGGTCGTAATCGCGATGGCGCTTGCCTGTAATCCGAAACTGATTATTGCGGATGAACCAACCACAGCACTTGACGTAACGATCCAGGCGCAGATTTTAGAATTAATCCAGCAAATGAAAAAAGATAGCAATACATCAATTATGATGATAACTCATGACCTCGGGGTTGTGTCAGAGGTTTGTGATCGTGTGATTGTTATGTATGCGGGTCAAGTAGTAGAAGAAGCGGATGTAAAAACGATTTTTACGTCTCCTTCTCATCCTTATACAAAGGGGCTAATTGAATCCATTCCTACACTGGATGATGAGATGGAGTGGCTGGAAACGATACCAGGAAGCGTTCCTCTTCCACATGAAATGCCTTCCGGCTGCAAATTTGCTTCCAGATGTAAATTTGCAACAGAAGAATGTTCAAAGGAAGAACCTGAGTTGTATGATATTGGATCGGGTCAAAAATCACGCTGTTTTTTTGCTAAGGAGGTAAATCATGTCATTACCGCTACTTGAAGTGAAAAATTTAAAAGTACACTTTCCGCAAAAAAGCGGTTTTTTTGGAAAAGATACAAGCTATGTAAAAGCCATCGATGGTGTTGACTTCTCCATCAATGAAAATGAAACATTTGGTTTGGTAGGGGAATCGGGCTGTGGGAAATCAACAACCGGGAAAACCATTTTGCGTTTAATCAATCCTACTAGCGGTGAGATATTTTTTAAAGGGAAAGACATTTCCAAAATTACCCGAAAAGAAATGAGAAGGGTTTATAGGGATATTCAACTTATTTTCCAGGATCCCTATGCATCACTTAATCCAAGGAAAACAGTAGGGGATTTGATTGAAGAACCACTCCTTGTCAATAGTGATTTAACAGCTGTAGAACGAAAAAAAAGAGTTCACGAGCTTTTGGAGGTTGTTGGGTTAAATGCTTACCACGCTAATAGGTACCCCCATGAATTTTCGGGGGGACAGCGGCAGAGGATTGGGATTGCACGTGCACTTTCGTTGAATCCCAAATTAATCATCGCGGATGAGGCCGTTTCTGCGCTAGATGTTTCCATTCAAGCACAAGTGTTGAATTTAATGCGTCAATTGCAAAGGGAATTCGGCTTGACATACTTATTTATTTCCCATGATTTAAGTGTCGTGAAACATATAAGCGACAGAATTGGTGTGATGTATTTAGGGAAGATGGTGGAACAGGGAAGCAAAAAAAGTATTTATGAAAACCCACTGCATCCTTATACAAAAGCATTGCTTTCGGCCGCTCCAAGTATAAATCCTGACAAAAAACAAGTTAGAATTGTTTTAAAAGGAGATCTGCCAGATCCTACTCATCTCCATAAAGGATGTCCATTTCAAGCGAGATGTTTTGCAAGAATCGCTGAATGTGAAACCGTTACTCCCCAATTACATCATAAAGAAGACGGTCATTATGTTGCGTGCCATCTTTATAAATAACAAGTGGAGGAGGTGTAAGAAAATATGTCTTCTTATATTTCGCGACGTATACTTCAATTAATACCAGTCTTGATTGGAATGTCCATTATTGTATTTTCAATCATCCATGCCATCCCCGGTGACCCAGCCACTGTTATCCTAGGTGACCAAGCAACTCCAGAGGCTGTGAAGGATCTAAATGAGGAAATGGGGCTGAACAAACCGCTTACTTCGCAGTATTTCTCCTATGTTGCTGGTATTTTGACAGGAGATTTTGGAACATCATTAAAAACGAAAAAGCCGATTCAGGAGGAAATTATGCCTTACATGACGGCGACGATTGAATTAATGATTATGAGTATGGTTATTGCCATTATTGTTGGTGTGAATGCCGGAATCATTGCTGCTTGGCGAAGGGCATCTTGGTTCGATTATACTGCTATGTTAATTGCATTAGTTGGAGTATCGATTCCGGTTTTCTGGTTTGGTTTAATGGAACAGTGGATTTTTGCCGAGAAGCTAAGCTGGCTTCCTTCAACAGGACGAATGAATGCAAGAGAACCGGTTGACGCGATTACAGGTCTGCTTCTAATAGACACGTTGATACAGGGAAATTGGACAGGGTTTTTGGATGTTTCCAAACATTTACTATTACCAAGCATTGCGCTTGGAACCATCCCAATGGCAGTCATCGCAAGAATTACCCGTTCGAGCATGCTTGAGGTTTTGGAACTTGATTACGTTCGAACAGCTCGAGCTAAAGGACTTTCTGGGTTTTGGGTACTATATAAACATACATTGAAAAATGCCTTTGCTCCTATTTTAACCATTATAGGAATGCTGACAGGACTTTTATTAGGGGGAGCTGTCCTTACCGAAACCATTTTTGGCTGGCCCGGGGTTGGACGCTATATTTATGATGCCATTGGTTCCCGTGATTATCCCGTGATTCAAACAGGTATATTACTGATTGCTACTATTTTTGTTTTCGTCAATTTAATCGTTGATTTACTATATTCGCTCTTGGATCCACGGATTCATTACCGATAAGGGGGGGAGGAATCTTGAAAACAATCGTTCAACGTGTACCAGAAAAGACTATCATCAACAATTCTGTGAAAAAATCAATATGGATGGATTCGTGGAAAAAATTAAAAAAGCAGCGATCGGCCATGATTGGTTTGGGGATTGTACTATTTTTTATTATAGTTGGTATTTTAGCTCCTGTTATTACGTCACAGCCCTATGATGGATTTAACCCAAAGGAAACCTTGATTTCCCCAAATGCGCAACACTTGTTCGGAACGGATGATCAGGGAAGAGATATATTTACTAGGATTGTTTTTGGTGCAAGAATTTCTTTATGGATTGGATTTTTCTCTGTTATAGGATCTATCATTGTCGGCTCCATTCTTGGTTTAATAGCTGGATTTTATGGAAAATGGCTGGATGCCATCATATCGCGCTTCTTTGATATCATGCTTGCCTTTCCTAGCATTCTCCTGGCTATTGCCATTGTCGCCATCTTAGGGCCAAGTCTTTTTAATGCACTAGTTGCCATCGCTATTATTAATATTCCGACATATGGTAGGTTGATCCGGTCGCGCGTATTAAGTGTGAAGGAAGAAGAATATATCATGGCTGCAAGAATCACGGGCATGTCAGATGGCAGGATTCTGTTCCAACATATTCTACCCAACTCCATCACACCTATTATTGTGCAGGGAACATTAGGTATTGCCACGGCCATTTTAGAAGCAGCAGCATTAGGATTTCTAGGATTGGGAGCCCAACCGGGTCAAGCCGAGTGGGGGAAAATGCTTGCTGATTCCAGACAATTCATTACCATCGCTCCTTGGACATTGTTATTTCCCGGTTTCGCTATCATGCTTGTTGTCATAGGATTTAATATGTTCGGGGATGGTTTAAGGGACGCTTTAGATCCAAAGATGAAATAAAGACAAGGGATATGAGTATCTCAAAATAGAAGACTCTTTCTCCTATTTTGAGATATTTATCGTTTGAAGGAAAGCTTATGCTTTTATCGGGAAGTAGTTTTCTGTACATGTTTTTGATGCAAAGAAAAGTGTTGAAGTTCCTTTTCCAAATACTGAATCGCTTTTTTTGTTTCAATTGAAAGAGACTGATTTTTTAGTCTGCCTAAACCAAGGAAGGTGTTTTCTGAAAGTGCTTCTTTAAGAGGAATGGCAATGATTTCCCCCGTTTTTATATATGGATTTGTAAGCACCTCATTTTCAATTTCTATGGCAATTGCCAATCCGCTTCGTATAGATTCCGATATGATTTCACTATTTTTAGAAGTGAGTAATAGGTTAAAAGGACCAAAATGTGACTCGAATTTTGAATAAAACCACATCATATATTCCCCGTTAAACATGACGAATGTTTGACCCTTTAAATCTTTAGGAGTAAGTGCGCTATAAGATGATAGGGGAGAATTCTTATTCACAAAAACAAACATATGTGCCCTCTGCCATTTGCTATATGTAATTAAATTTTGATATTTTAATGTATCTTCATATATCGCTAATATTCCGATATCAATTTTCTTATTTAAAATATCCTCCATAATTTCCACGGATCGCTTTTCAGTAAAATTAATATGTAAGTGCGGAAATTCTTTTCTTAATTGTGTAAATACTTTGGGGAGAAAGGGAAGGTGGATGCCTGAGACAATCCCAATCGTAATATGCTTTTGATTTGAATGGGAATACTGGTTGGCGTGATTATGTAATTCAGCGATTTTGTGCAAGGCCTCAGCGGCTAGTTTTATGATTTGTTTACCTTCTTCAGTAGGTTTTACACCTGCAGGCGTTCGATCAAAAATCATCATCCCTAATTCATTTTCCAGCTTTGTTACCGACTGGCTAATAGCCGACTGTGAAATATGAAGTGCCTGTCCTGCTTTAGAAAACGATTGGTACTCAGAAATCGAAACGATGTATTTCAATTGCTCAATTTGCAAAATATGCCACCTCACTTCCAAATTATTATTCACTCAATAATATTACTTACTACTATAATTAGCTAATTAACAGGAAAATCCTCTTTTTAGAAAGCCATTACATCTACGGTAATTTTTTTTATGTTCCTTAATATAAAGTGTCAGGCTTCTGATATGCAGTATTTGGAAGGATGTGGCTAAAAAGGTAAGCATATCAGTGATATCTTTTCGAGTTTGGATGACATTCCTTAATACAGCTAAATACACCGTTTTTTCGACTTTGTATGAGTTAGAATTCAATGATAAGATGAAATCTACGCAATAGAACAATTCGCCAAAGGAAAAAACTGAAAGGAATGATTTGGTATCAATCATTTACAATTAAGTTATACGAGCGAAATGGAAAAAGCGATGCATAGTGCTCACGGTGTAGGGTATGAAGAGTATATGAGACATCATTCAGTTAGAATGAGAGTCGAAAAAAACCGTGAGAGGGATTATATCAGGTGTCGCAGAATGGTTGCCGAACTAGACCTACTTGTTCATTACAATAATCGCTTAAAGTCATGAAAAAAAGGGAAACCAATGTGAATGAACACTGGTTTCCCTTTTTTAGGGAGCGATTCTTTTAAATTACTTGTCCTTATTTTGCAAATACATGATCCCCAATTGTTTTCACTACTTCGCGAGTACGAATCCAATCATCTGTTGCAATTTCTGGGTTATAAAAATAAATGGAATCATTTAAACGATCATTTCTCGTTAGCGCTTCTTCTACTGCTTGTTTCGACTCATCGGATGCAGGCTTATTAATTTCACCATTTTGCACAGGTGAAAAGGCATAGGTGTTACCTACTTCTTGCTTAATTACATCTGTAATTGTATTTGGGAAGTGAGGAGAATCGACCCGATTTAATACAACAGTCGCAACTGCCACTTTTCCGTCATTGGATTCACCTTTAGCTTCAGCTTCTACTAATCGGGCAAATAAATCTTTCTCTTCATTTGAAATGGAAACGGCTGGTTCCTCCGGTGCTTTTTCTGGCTTTTCCATTTCAGGATTTGAAGATTGTATTCCTTCCATTTGCGGTTTATCAGGATTTGGCGACAATTCTTCTATATATATTCCATCGTCATGACGATTATTTTCTAAATTTATTTTTTCAGTTGTTAAACCATATTGTTGCCCAAGTTCCAATAGGTTATTTTCTTTTACCGCTTGATTTTCAGTAATAGCCTCGACCGTATTATTTTGCAAACAGATAAATGCGAATGTAGCTACACAAGCTACAACTAATTTTTTCATATGTGTGTTTTTCATGTTGCTACCTCCTGTAATTTGCATGATATTACCTTACCATGTGCAAGTTACATGTTACAGAACAAGACTGTTACATTTTTTGTTAGTTTGATGTACAACATTACAGGTAAAATGGGATTATGACATTATTCCTATATTAATGACATATTCTGACCATTTTTACGAAATAGAGGAATATTTTACTGGGAATTGATATTTTTTATGGGTGGCGGATCGCTGCCCTTTATTTTTCTCAAAATGGAATACCCCAAAAACGTCATTAAAGGATATAATGAATTTTATATAAATTCACGCAGGTTTTAACAAGGGGGGATGCTGCCTGAAAACAAAATACATAACACTACAGACAAAAATATTTGGGTTGCTGCTTTCACTAGGATTATTGTTAATCCTGCTGCTAACAGTATTATTCAGCTACATGGAGAGTAAACAAATAGAGGAAAACACGGGCAGGCTGGCACTGGGAATTTCGAAAACGGTATCCTTCACACCAAATGTAATCGATGCGTTTCAAACGGATGATCCATCTAAAACTATACAGCCCATAGCGAAAAGATTCGGAAAGAAACTGGAGCAGAGTTTGTTGTTATTGGAAACAAAGATGGGACAAGGTATTCGCATCCTTTAAAATCGATGATTGGAAAAAAATGAAGGGTTGGGATAACGAAAGGGCAATTGAAAAAGGCGAATATTATGTTTCTAAGGCAAAGGGTTCACTTCAATTCTGTTTCGGTTGATCGAAGCCGTTTACTAGCAATAAAGGAGTTCCTAAAAAATCCTGTCATTTATGCGTTTTTATTAGGATTGATTTTACACACTTCGCAATTTCCTCAGTTTATCGGCGGATTTTCGGTTATATCGGCGAACCAAAAAAACAACAATTCGGCTAAAGTCATGACAAAAGGGAAACCAATGTGAAATAACACTGGTTTCCCTTTTGTCTCTTTCGACAATTTTCTATATGAGATAGTACAGAAGCGGATATATAGTGATATAATATAGGCAATGAAACGGAGGTGATTTTAATGGAGAAGCAGATTTTTACCCTACTACAGCAAATGAATAATAAGCTAGATCGTATAGAAGGTACTTTGAAAGAGCATAGCGAAACCTTAAAAGAGCATAGCGAAATTTTAAATGGGTACGGCGAAACCTTAAAAGAGCATAGCGAAATTTTAAATGGGTACAGCGAAACCTTAAGAGAGCACAGCGTTATCTTAATTGGGCATAGTGAAACCTTAAAAGAGCATGGCAGAATTTTAAGCGCTTTGAGGGTGGGACAGGAATTTCAAAAGGCTGAATTTAGTGAAATGAAACTTCAAAACGCAAAAGACTTTAGCGAAATTAAAGAACTGTTAAAAAACCAAGAAGACAGCATCGAAATATTAAAAGATGAAACTTGGAACAATAAAAAAACCATCGTAAGGATTCAAAAAACAATGGGGCTTTCCTAGCATCTAAGCAACACTGAAGAGGTAAGTAATTGGAATAGCACTAATTGAAAAAGAAGTGGGGATATTAATAGTAACAATATCAACGGGTTTATTAAATAAGTAGGAATTCCTCATTGAATTACATCCACTACAGCTTCAATTAAATTCCCCAATCAAGCAGCCATGCCTCCTCGTTTTCTAACACCTTTTCACCTGTGCTTACAATAATCAGAGTGCCAGGCATCATCCATATACTGGTGCCTAGCACTTTTTTGTTTATTCAAAAAGGTTAAGAGGTTTTGATTATGTTACAATTAGTTTCATAGAAGTATTTGAGGTTATTCAGGATTGAAACGGAGAAAAATAATAAAAACAGGTGCAGCTTCTGGAATGGGAAAAGAAATTGTTGAACAGTGCTCTAGTGAAGGTGCATCAGTATTTCGAATTTTTAGCGGCAATAGTACAATATCGAAGGAGGAAAAAATGGAAGTTTTTGCAAAGTATTTAGCAGGTATCGATAACCCCGACCACCACGATCGAACAGAGGAAATTTTGGCCTGGATTGCTAATAAATACCCAAATTTGGAACCACAAATCAAGTGGAATACGCCAATGTTCTCTAATCACGGTACATTTATCATCGGATTTTCCACTGCGAAGCATCATTTGAGCGTTTCCCCCGAAGAAGTAGGCATTGCGCACTTTGCCGATGACATTGCACAAGCCGGCTACAGTGCTACCAAAGGCTTGTTTCGAATTCCGTGGACAGAGCCGGTAAATTACGAATTGCTTGAGAATATGATTGAATTTAATATGCAGGACAAAGCAGAATATACGAATTTTTGGCGGAAATAATACATCACGCCTTATCAAAAAACGCATGACACGAAAAATGTCATGCGTTTTTGCCACTCATTTAAGGCGCCAACAGCTCAATAGCAGCCGTTTACGAACGCCTGTCAAAATACTTCCCCAGCACCATTCAATGGATGATGAAAATCTTCTATATACTGATCAATTATTAACATTAACTACTCTTATTATAGTATTTACCAAAGCAAAAAATGATATCAGATGAATTGACCAAACATCACATAAATGAAATCACTAAGATGATCACCAACGGTACTAAGATAATAAGATAACCGATAGGGTTGCCAAAATTGAGTGTCCACCCAACGCCAAATTGTTTTTCAACAAAGATTGACGGATCGTTTCTATTGAAATAAATGAGGCCGCCTTTCCAATGGGCATCTTCGTCGAAATCCCTTATTCCCTCTTCAGCTTTATCAATGCCGAGTTTATCTGATCGTCCGACTTTTACAGCAATGGCAATGGTTCCTGCTAAGGCAATGACAAGGAAAATAATTGGTGCAGCTGCCATGGTAATTCCCGCAAATAAATCAGGGTGAATCGTTTTTGAAAGAACCTAAACATAACGGTCAGCAAGAAACTAACGATAAACATAAACCAGCTTGAATTTTTACTTTTTAATTGAAGTGTTTTACCGTGATAGAAAAAATACAGGGAAAGACTGTAAATAATGATTCCAACCAGCACAATTTGTTCTTAGAAGGGTTATTTGATAGGGCTCAACCGAGATAGCCCGCTAAAAACACAAATGAAAGAAGGGAAATCAGTAGTGCATCTCCCTTTTTATAAGATATAAGCCTTTCGTTCTTTAGGTGTTTTTCTGGGACGGTGATACCAAATATAATTGTCCGCCTGACTAAAAAAGGAACTGCGGTTTGGATTCCAACCTGAATAATCGCAATTAATCTGGTGCCTGACCCCCAGCGTGCTAAAGCGTTAGCGTAGTGGTGAGAGCAGGCACGGATTCTCTTGTACTGTTTTCAAAATTAATAGCCAACTT
>NZ_AJLS01000180.1 GCF_000307875.1 Neobacillus bataviensis LMG 21833 | reverse complement strand
CTGTTCTTTCAACAAATCTAACTTACGTTGATGAAGAGCGATAGTGTCATCTAGCTGTTTAAAGAATGAGCCTATTTTCGTCTGTTCTGCTAGTGTCGGAACATTGATTGGAACTTGACCAATCTCATTCTTGTTAATTTTCTTTGGAAAGGCGATATGCAAAGTCCTCTTCCAAATCTGGTCTTGTACAAATGGTGCATAAATACTTGCCTGCAAGAAATAAGGATTTAACTCCTCAGATTTGAATAGTGCAAGACTAACGTAATAGGCGAGGTCTTCGTCTGTTTCAACGACATTCGCAGTTCCTATATCCCCGATTCGAGTCATCAAGACATCACCTCGTTGTGGTCTTATTTTGAATTCATCTTCAAAAGCCTCACGAGAAATGAACTTATTTGAAGTCAAAGTCTTGATATTCTCAACACTAAGAAACATCACACCATTATCTTGATACTTAGGAGTTTGGTGGGTTCCGTCATAAATATCGGAAACCTCGTTCAACTTACGCTGTTCCCAATCGTCAGCAA
>NZ_AJLS01000179.1 GCF_000307875.1 Neobacillus bataviensis LMG 21833 | reverse complement strand
TCCAAAAGTTTTTGTTTATTTACTGACAACCATTGAGACGCTTTATCAAACGAGGGTTCCCCTTGAGGTTCAAAACCGAAAGAACGTCCATCTCGCAACATCAGATTGCTTAGTTATCGCTTGTTACCTATGGGGCGTACTGCATTTTAGTGAAACGCTTAAAGCTAAGCACCAACTTGCTCAAAGTTTATTTCCTAATTTCCTAGAATATTCTCGCTTTGTCCGCCGTTGTAATGCCCTCTTACCGAGTATCCAAGTCATTCGCCAAGCACTCGTCTTTAAAGAGGTTGAAGGAATGAGTGTATCCATTATTGACAGCTTCCCCATTCCTTTGTGTCAGCCTATTCGTAATTTCAGAAGCAAAGTTCTTGGAGATTATGCAAATGTTGGCTACAATGCTACAAAGGGACAGTACTTCTATGGATGTAAATGTCATGCTTTAGTCAGTGAATCAGGCTATGTCATAGACTACACAATTACTCCTGCTTCAATGGCTGATAGTTCAATGACCGAGGAAGTGTTGAGTCAATTTGGGACACCAACAGTCCTTGGAGATATGGGATATCTAGGTCAGTCACTGCATGATAGGCTGGAATTAAAAGGAATTGATCTAATGACACCTGTCAGGAAGAACATGAAGCAAAAGAAAATCCTTTTCCCTAATTTTTCAAAACGTAGAAAAGTGATTGAGCGAGTTTTCTCTTTTTTGACAAATCTAGGAGCTGAGCGTTGTAAAAGTCGTTCGCCTCAAGGTTTTCAATTGAAATTAGAGATGATACTTTTAGCGTATTCTTTACTGTTAAAATCAGCTAAATCACTGGAACCAGAGACTTTAAGATATTCTATCGGGTATCAAGTCATGGCTAAATAATCAACTAGCAATTCG
>NZ_AJLS01000178.1 GCF_000307875.1 Neobacillus bataviensis LMG 21833 | reverse complement strand
AGACTCTAAAGAGCTTCAAGCTCCTAAGACTATCAAAGGAGACGTAGACAAAGCCTTTGAAGAGAAAGCTCCTACAATCAAGGGGTATAAACTCGATACAACTAAGTCAGACGAAACTTACAAAGGTAAGTTTACTGAACAAGGTCAAACCTACTACTTCGTATATGTAGGTGACGGTTCTACTCCAAGCAACAAAGATAACAATAACACTTCTGACAACAGCACACCGTCAGACAACAAAGACTCTAACAATGAGTCAGGCAAAACTGTTCCTAAAACAGCTCCTGAAGGTTCATACTACGATGATAATGGCAACCTCTTGATCAAAGACGGAGTGCTTATTGATTCAAAAGGTATTCCCCAACAGGTCAATAGGGAACTTAGACATCAAACGGACTATACTTTACTCTCCCTACCTAATGACTTAAATACATGGGTAGGGACTTTTGGGATTCAGAACAACCCTTCGCCTATGACCATGAGACTCAATCCGACTCAACCCAGCACACAACCGACTTCTCAATCTCTCAACATCTCAATCTCACAGCT
>NZ_AJLS01000177.1 GCF_000307875.1 Neobacillus bataviensis LMG 21833 | reverse complement strand
CTTTAAATTACTCACTAGTTTATTATACGCGAAACGATTGGCAAATAGGTTTCATAATTTGTTAATAGGGTAGATTGTAAAAGTGGCCGTAACGTTCTACATCAGCATTTTATTGAAACCGTACCTTTCAAAGTATTACATACCGATGTTACACAAGTACGCTTGGCCGATACTAAGTGGGCTTACGTTTCAGCTATTACCGACGAAGCAAGCAAGGAAGTTTTAGCATTTCAAGTAAGTAATAGTCTATAGGAAATCTCATTCATCCCGTATTGATCCCAGAAGTAAGCCCATGAATTTGGCTTTTTACGCTTCTTCTTGTTAGGTGTATTCCAATCAAAGTTTTCAATGAATGAATCGCCTTGCTTGATTGGCGGTTCGATTGTAAATGCGTGTGTAATTACTGCCGTAACATTTCCATTTTCATCTTCGTCAGATACACTTTCGACGTATCCTCCCCCATAAATTTCCCACTTACGGTCTTTAGTAATTTTCCCCGGATGACGATTCAAAACAACCGCACCGGCTTTCAATTTACCATATTGGCGCATGTTCCAACCGTAACTTTTAGCATCATCAGCATATTTCAGCTGACCATCATCTTCTGTTTTCCCATGGTCCAAGATAAATGCTTGCTGGTTTTCTGTTGGTTTTGGTAAAAGATCTGTGTAAGTAACCATATTGATACCTCTTTCTATGATTCAATCAGAACAAATTTCCGTTCCGGTTGTATTAATAA
>NZ_AJLS01000176.1 GCF_000307875.1 Neobacillus bataviensis LMG 21833 | reverse complement strand
TACGACTACATACTAATTCGCCCTATTCAGACTCGCTTTCGCTGCGGCTCCGTCTTTTCAATTTAACCTCGCATCATAACGTAACTCGCCGGGGTCATTAGTTCCATCAGACAAATCTTTCTTCGTCAAAACTTGCCCTGTCGTCTGATCAATGTAGGTTACATCAATCGTTCCTTGATTTCTAGTATAAACATAATTTACAGTTTGATCATTAACCGTATAGTTTCCTGCTTGTGCTGCTCCATTTGATGATTGATAAGTATATCCTGGAATATTTTTTTGCTCTGTCGTGTAAGCTGTTGTAATGTCTCCACTTGTTGTTACTGACGGAGCAATCGTATTTCCTTGATCGTCAACATAGTTAGCAATTACTGAACCTTGAGCAACCGTATAAGTAAACTCAACATTACGAAGTTGTTGTAAGTTCATATTGGCACCAGTTGACGCGGCAATTGAAAATGACATGGCCTGATTCGTTCCAACAAAAGCTGAAACATCTTGTGTCCAAGATTGTGTTCCATAGGTAATCGACATCGTTTTAGTCGCACCAATATAAGTCATTTTAAAATCAACGAAATTATTATTTGTTGGTTGTGGAATCTCTTGAGAACCCGCAGCAATGGTTTTAGCCTGTCCATCTAAACCATTGACAAAGGCACCAAAAGCAAGTCCGCTCGCAATTGTGATGGGTCTTGCGTAAAACTTGGGTCATTAAA
>NZ_AJLS01000175.1 GCF_000307875.1 Neobacillus bataviensis LMG 21833 | reverse complement strand
GTTTGCGGTACGGGTAGATATGACTTTACGCTAGAAGCTTATGATGAACTTAGCCAAATGATTGAACAAATTTCGGTCTATGCCCGAGTAAGTCCTGAAGACAAACTTCGTATTGTAAAAATCTGGCAAGAAAAAGAACAAATCGTCGCCATGACAGGAGACGGGGTCAATGACGCACCCAGCTTAAGAGCTGCCGATGTCGGAACTGCAATGGGAATAGCCGGCACAGAAGTTGCCAAGTCTGCATCTGATATCATTCTTGCTGACGACAATTTTGCAACCATTGTCGCCGCTATTCGTGAAGGACGTCGTGTTTACACCAATATCAAAAAAACAATTTATTACCTTCTCTCAGCAAACGTAGCTGAAATTCTAACAATGCTCATTGGAGCAATTGTCGGTTGGGGAATGCCTTTTACAGGAATTCAACTCCTTTACATCAATGTCCTTGCTGATGGAATTCGCGGATTTGGACTTTCACGTGAAAAAGCCGACAGTCATATCATGGAACAGCCACCTGTTGGAGTCAAAG
>NZ_AJLS01000174.1 GCF_000307875.1 Neobacillus bataviensis LMG 21833 | reverse complement strand
AATGCTAATATGAAGCTTTGGATAACGTCACTTGTCATGGTATGAAGTATCATTTTAGTAACGGCAATTGCTGCGGGCGGATATACATTAACCGTCTTAAACGGTACAACAAAAGCCTTTAAAATGACTTACACGAATGCTGGGAATAAACAAACAGAACAAGTCATTCAGGCGACTAAACCTCTGACCATCCTACTTATGGGAGTCGATACAGGAGGCGAAGGTCGTGGGACTTCCGATTCTTGGAATGGGAATTCTGACTCACAGATTCTGGGTGCTAATCAGTTTTTAGATGCGTCCGTAGGTTCGCGTGGATTGACTGGTGAAGGTTATCGAGGACATATTTTCTGGGATGAAATTTTTGTTCTGCCTTATTATGCGGCGAATGAACCAGAAACAGCGCGTGATTTGCTTTTGTACCGAATCAATCGATTGACTGCTGCACAGGAAAATGCAAAGGTTGATGGAGAAATAGGCCTTACTGTTAGTGATGAAAAAAGATCGG
>NZ_AJLS01000173.1 GCF_000307875.1 Neobacillus bataviensis LMG 21833 | reverse complement strand
TAGGTTTAAAACTTTGCAACAGAACCGTATCAAGTCATGGCTAAATAATCAACTAGCAATTCGGGTATAAAACATATTTGATACTATTAACAAAAAAAAGTGATAAAATAATATCATTATGAATAGCAGAATATTCCAACACAATACATTTACGACACTCTCTATCGGCTTTTACAAAGGTACAATTACCCTCAAAGAAGCACTAACACACGGCAAAGTCGGTATCGGTACGCTTGATACGGCAAATGGCGAGGTGACAATCATTGATGGCATCGCCTATCACGGTGACTCAGAAAATCAAGTCAGATTAGTTGAAGAAAATGAAACGATGCCTTATGTGGCAATGGTTGAACATCAACCCATCGTTAAATTTACTGACAACTCTGTCAGTAACTCAGAAGATTTTCTGTCAGCGCTGACTAAGCGTTTTCCAACGGCAAATACTGCTTATACGATTGTCATGACCGGTCAATTTAAAGAAGTGACCGTCAGTAGCAAGCCCGCCAATAACACTCGTCCTTATGATGAAATTATG
>NZ_AJLS01000172.1 GCF_000307875.1 Neobacillus bataviensis LMG 21833 | reverse complement strand
AGTCTATGACATAGCCTGATTCACTGACTAAAGCATGACATTTACATCTGATAATTTTTTTAAATCAGCTAAAATCTCACGTGACAGTATCAAAAAATACTGTATTTCTGGGTTTAGACAACATTTTGTTGCTCATTTTACGCAAATTCATGATTTCCCAAGAATTTTCAGGGTCTAAGTTCCCTGTCGGTTCATCGGCAATCAATACTTTTGGTGCATTAGCAATCGAGCGGGCGATTGCCACACGTTGCTGTTCCCCACCTGAAAGTTCATTTGGAAATGAACGAATCTTGTGTTTCAATCCAACGAGGTCAAGCACTTCATTGACCCGTTTTTTGATTTCGCGCGGACTTTTACCAATAACTTCCATGGCATAGGCAATGTTTTCATAAACTGTTTTCTTTGATAAGAGTTTATAGTCTTGGAAAACCACACCTACAGAACGACGTAACAACGGAACGTCTCGACGTCTTAATTTAGATAAATCATATTGCGCAACTGTTCCTTCTGTTGAATC
>NZ_AJLS01000171.1 GCF_000307875.1 Neobacillus bataviensis LMG 21833 | reverse complement strand
TGCTGTATTGGCATTCAAGAAATGGGAAAATGCGGCCGAATAAGGCGTATTTGACTATCCCTTGAAAAAAGGTGCTGATTTTATCTTGCCCGTCACAAATAGCAAGATTGATATTAAAGCTGCTGACGAGTTTAACCTCAGCAAAAGACTCGGCAACAACAGCCATCACGAATGCTTATGGGGCTGACCTTTCAATGACTGCCGCTGTTCAGTCTACATTGAATGTTGGTGGAGTTGACATGACGAAGACAGGCGCCTCAACGAGCGATGCCTTGAAAGGTGCAACATTTACGGTAGTCCGTGCGGACAATAAAGCTGATGCCCAAGCTTTTATCATTGCCAATGCAGCCTACTTTAATAACTCGGCAGCTGGCGGTTCAGTGGCAAATCCAACTTTGGCTAAGGCAGCCTTTGTCACAGGGGATTCCAATGGTAACGCAAGTACGACAGCAACCACACCAGTGACGTTCACGACTGGAGAAGATGGTATTGCAACATTTAGCGGTTTGAACTTGGTAGATGACAATACAGATACTACTAATACAAGCAACTACTACCTTGTCGAAGTTGCCGCACCAAAAGGTTATCAACTTCCAGCACCAAATACAGCAGCAAACTTGACAGGCGCTGTGACAGCTAGTACCGCACCTACTGCGACTGACACAACCATTACTAATAGCAAACCATTTGCTTTGCCATTTACTGGTGGACAAGGATTGGCAGGGATTATCGCTATTGCCACAGTCTCAGGAGTTGTAGCCTTTGCCATCAAACGTCGTAAAGATAATGAAGAAGAAGTCGTAAAATAAGCTAGATTACCTTTGAGGCAAGATAACGACAAGTACTAATAG
>NZ_AJLS01000170.1 GCF_000307875.1 Neobacillus bataviensis LMG 21833 | reverse complement strand
AAAGAGTGCGTAATAGCTCACTAGTCGAGTGACCCTGCGCCGAAAATGTACCGGGGCTAAACATATTACCGAAGCTTTGGATTGATATTTTATCAATGGTAGGAGAGCGTTCTTAACCGCGATGAAGGTATACCGTGAGGAGTGCTGGAGCGTTAAGAAGTGAGAATGCCGGTATGAGTAGCGCAAGATAAGTGAGAATCTTATCCACCGTAAGACTAAGGTTTCCAGGGGAAGGCTCGTCCGCCCTGGGTTAGTCGGGACCTAAGGCGAGGCCGAAAGGCGTAGTCGATGGACAACTGGTTGATATTCCAGTACTAGATATGATCGTGATGGAGGGACGCAGTAGGCTAAGAGATGCCAGTTAATGGATTCTGGTCTAAGCAGTGAGGTGTGAGATGTGTCAAATGCATTTCTCTCTAACATTGAGCTGTGATGGGGAAGCAACTACGGTTGCGAACTCTCTGATGTCACACTGCCAAGAAAAGCTTCTAGCGTAAAGTCATATCTACCCGTACCGCAAACCGACACAGGTAGTCGAGGCGAGTAGCCTCAGGTGATCGAGAGAACTCTCGTTAAGGAACTCGGCAAAATAGCCCCGTAACTTCGGGAGAAGGGGTGCTGGTGTAAAAGCCAGCCGCAGTGAATAGGCCCAAGCAACTGTTTATCAAAAACACAGCTCTCTGCTAAACCGCAAGGTGATGTATAGGGGGTGACGCCTGCCCGGTGCTGGAAGGTTAAGAGGAGTGCTTAGACGTAAGTCGAAGGTATGAATTGAAGCCCCAGTAAACGGCGG
>NZ_AJLS01000169.1 GCF_000307875.1 Neobacillus bataviensis LMG 21833 | reverse complement strand
TAGTTGTCTGTGCAACCCCACATCCTTTTCCACTTAACATATATTTTGGGACCTTAGCTGTTGGTCTGGGCTGTTTCCCTTTCGACTACGGATCTTAGCACTCGCAGTCTGACTGCCGAACATGTGTATTAGCATTCGGAGTTTATCTGAGATTGGTAATCCTAGACGGACCCCTCACCCAAACAGTGCTCTACCTCCAATACACTTACATTTCGACGCTAGCCCTAAAGCTATTTCGGAGAGAACCAGCTATCTCCCAGTTCGTTTGGAATTTCTCCGCTATCCACAAGTCATCCAAACACTTTTCAACGTGTCCTGGTTCGGGCCTCCAGTGCGTCTTACCACACCTTCACCCTGCTCATGGATAGGTCACTAGGTTTCGGGTCTACATCATGATACTAAGTCGCCCTATTCAGACTCGGTTTCCCTACGGCTCCGTCTCTTCAACTTAACCTCGCATCATAACGTAACTCGCCGGTTCATTCTACAAAAGGCACGCTCTCACCCATTAACGGGCTCGAACTTCTTGTAGGCACACGGTTTCAGGTGCTATTTCACTCCCCTCTCGGGGTTCTTTTCACCTTTCCCTCACGGTACTGGTTCACTATCGGTCACTAAGGAGTATTTAGGGTTGGGAGATGGTCCTCCCGGATTCAAACTGGATTTCGCGTGTCCAGCCCTACTCAGGATACTGCTAGGTATAAGCGCTATTTCGTCTACGGGATTATTACCCTCTTTGATTAACCTTCCCAGGTTATTCGACTATAATGCTTAAGTCCACGTTGCAGTCCTACAACCCCAAGAAGCAAGCTTCTTGGTTTGCCCTTCTTCGCGTTCGCTCGCCGCTACTTACGAAATCGTTTTTACTTTCTCTTCCTGCAGGTACTTAGATGTTTCAGTTCTCTGCGTTACCTTTACATGAGCTATGTATTCACTCATGAATAACTGCTAGTAGCAGCTGGGTTTCCCCATTCGGAGACCTAGGGATCAATGCGTACTTACTGCTCCCCCTAGAATATCGTCGTTAGTCACGTCCTTCATCGGCTCTTAGTGCCAAGGCATCCACCGTGCGCCCTTATTAACTTTGCCATGATGATTTATAATCATCGTTTTTCAAGTATAAGTTTGTAAATTCTTTAAAATTCACAGCTTTTGGTTTATTTATCGTTATTAGATATTGTTATTTAGTTTTC
>NZ_AJLS01000168.1 GCF_000307875.1 Neobacillus bataviensis LMG 21833 | reverse complement strand
CTATGACTCAGAACCCAAATGATTCTCAACGAATTAAAGAACTTGAACAAGAATTACGTTATGCGCAAATTGAGGTAGCTTATTTAAAAGGACTTCGGAGATTGGAGAAAAATGCTCTAATGAACAAAAATCAAGACTCATCTACAGTCTCCGTAAAACCTTCAAACTCAAAGAAATCTTGAAAGTTACAGGATTCCCTAAAGCCACTTATTATTATTGGGTTAACTGTTTTGAACGGGTAAACAAAGATGAGCTTATCGAAAAAGAAATGCTTAAAATACGTCAAGAACATGCCAATGCAGGTTATCGTCCAATGAGTGAATTACTTAAGCAACGTGGCTATCACGTCAACCACAAGAAGGTACAGCGCTTAATGAAGAAGCTAGGGCTTCGTGTGACGTCTTATTGGCACAAATCACGTAAATATAATTCATATAAAGGAAAAGTAGGGACGGTAGCTAAAAATAAATTGCACAGACGATTCAGAACTTCCATTCCTCATCAAAAAATCACAACAGATACGACAGAATTCAAATATTATGAAGATGGAATTCAGAAAAAGTGTTATCTCAATCCTTACATTGATTTATTTAATAGCGAGGTGATTAGTTATCATATCTCTAAACACCCCTCTTATCAATCAATTGATATTGCTCTAAATCAAGCCTTATCTGTGACATCTGATTGTCCTTATCGACGTACTTTCCACTCAGATCAAGGATGGGGATACCAAATGAGAGACTATGTTTCTAAATTAAAATCTCATAGAATTTTTCAGTCTATGAGCCGTAAAGGAAACTGTCATGATAATTCAGTTATGGAGAATTTCTTTGGGCTACTTAAACAAGAAATTTACTACGGACATATCTTCTCGTCTTTCGAAGAACTTGAACAGGTTATTGTAATCTGGATTAGGTACTATAATACAAAACGAATCAAACAAAAATTGAACTGGATGAGTCCAATTCAATTTCGCTTGAATTACCAAAACAATTAAAAAAATCCAAGTATTTCTACTTGGATAAAAAGTCTAACTTTTGGGGTGCACATCAGAGTGTTCCATTTCTTCGGTTCTTTTTATATATTCCTCGAATGGTCTCCATCCCCTTAATCGTGGATGAGGCAGTCCGGAGACTTCGATAAAATTTATTCCGTCGCTTAATTGGTCGATGGTCTTGTTCTATTAAATTGTTAAGATACTTCACAGTTCGATGCTCTGTCTTAGTATATAAACCGTTACTCTGTAACTTTCTAAATGCAGATCCTATAGAGGGTGCTTTATCTGTTACGATGACTCTAGGTTGTCCAAATTGTTTATGGAGTCGCTTTAAGAAAGCATACGCCGCCTGAGTATCTCGTTTCTTTCGTAACCAGAT
>NZ_AJLS01000167.1 GCF_000307875.1 Neobacillus bataviensis LMG 21833 | reverse complement strand
TGGTTAAGTCCTCGAACGATTAGTATCAGTCAGCTCCACATGTCGCCACGCTTCCACCTCTGACCTATCAACCTGATCATCTTTCAGGGTTCTTACTAGCTTGCGCTATGGGAAATCTCATCTTGAGGGGGGCTTCATGCTTAGATGCTTTCAGCACTTATCCCGTCCGCACATAGCTACCCAGCGATGCCCTTGGCAGAACAACTGGTACACCAGCGGTGCGTCCATCCCGGTCCTCTCGTACTAAGGACAGCTCCTCTCAAATTTCCTGCGCCCACGACGGATAGGGACCGAACTGTCTCACGACGTTCTGAACCCAGCTCGCGTACCGCTTTAATGGGCGAACAGCCCAACCCTTGGGACCGACTACAGCCCCAGGATGCGATGAGCCGACATCGAGGTGCCAAACCTCCCCGTCGATGTGGACTCTTGGGGGAGATAAGCCTGTTATCCCCGGGGTAGCTTTTATCCGTTGAGCGATGGCCCTTCCATGCGGAACCACCGGATCACTAAGCCCGACTTTCGTCCCTGCTCGACTTGTAGGTCTCGCAGTCAAGCTCCCTTGTGCCTTTACACTCTACGAATGATTTCCAACCATTCTGAGGGAACCTTTGGGCGCCTCCGTTACTCTTTAGGAGGCGACCGCCCCAGTCAAACTGCCCACCTGACACTGTCTCCCATCCCGATAAGGGATGCGGGTTAGAATTTCAATACAGCCAGGGTAGTATCCCACCGACGCCTCCACCGAAGCTAGCGCTCCGGCTTCTCAGGCTCCTACCTATCCTGTACAAGCTGTACCAAAATTCAATATCAGGCTACAGTAAAGCTCCACGGGGTCTTTCCGTCCTGTCGCGGGTAACCTGCATCTTCACAGGTACTATAATTTCACCGAGTCTCTCGTTGAGACAGTGCCCAGATCGTTACGCCTTTCGTGCGGGTCGGAACTTACCCGACAAGGAATTTCGCTACCTTAGGACCGTTATAGTTACGGCCGCCGTTTACTGGGGCTTCGATTCAGAGCTTCGCTTGCGCTAACCCCTCCTCTTAACCTTCCAGCACCGGGCAGGCGTCAGCCCCTATACTTCGCCTTGCGGCTTCGCAGAGACCTGTGTTTTTGCTAAACAGTCGCCTGGGCCTATTCACTGCGGCTCTTCAGGGCTATGAACCCTAAAGAGCACCCCTTCTCCCGAAGTTACGGGGTCATTTTGCCGAGTTCCTTAACGAGAGTTCTCTCGCTCACCTTAGGATTCTCTCCTCGCCTACCTGTGTCGGTTTGCGGTACGGGCACCTTTTATCTCGCTAGAGGCTTTTCTTGGCAGTGTGGAATCAGGAACTTCGGTACTATATTTCCCTCGCTGTCACAGCTCAGCCTTCACGGTGAACGGATTTTCCTATTCACCAGCCTAACTGCTTAGACGCGCATATCCAACAGCGCGCTTACCCTATCCTCCTGCGTCCCCCCATCACTCAAACGATAAAGAGGTGGTACAGGAATATCAACCTGTTGTCCATCGCCTACGCCTTTCGGCCTCGGCTTAGGTCCCGACTAACCCTGAGCGGACGAGCCTTCCTCAGGAAACCTTAGGCATTCGGTGGATGAGATTCTCACTCATCTTTCGCTACTCATACCGGCATTCTCACTTCTAAGCGCTCCACCAGTCCTTACGGTCTAGCTTCAACGCCCTTAGAACGCTCTCCTACCACTGACATCTACGATGTCAATCCACAGCTTCGGTGATACGTTTAGCCCCGGTACATTTTCGGCGCAGAGTCACTCGACCAGTGAGCTATTACGCACTCTTTAAATGGTGGCTGCTTCTAAGCCAACATCCTGGTTGTCTAAGCAACTCCACATCCTTTTCCACTTAACGTATACTTTGGGACCTTAGCTGGTGGTCTGGGCTGTTTCCCTTTTGACTACGGATCTTATCACTCGCAGTCTGACTCCCACGGATAAGTCTTTGGCATTCGGAGTTTGTCTGAATTCGGTAACCCGATGAGGGCCCCTAGTCCAAACAGTGCTCTACCTCCAAGACTCTTACTACGTGAGGCTAGCCCTAAAGCTATTTCGGAGAGAACCAGCTATCTCCAAGTTCGATTGGAATTTCTCCGCTACCCACACCTCATCCCCGCACTTTTCAACGTGCGTGGGTTCGGGCCTCCATCCAGTGTTACCTGGACTTCACCCTGGACATGGGTAGATCACCTGGTTTCGGGTCTACGACTACATACTAATTCGCCCTATTCAGACTCGCTTTCGCTGCGGCTCCGTCTCTTCAACTTAACCTTGCATGCAATCGTAACTCGCCGGTTCATTCTACAAAAGGCACGCCATCACCCATGAACGGGCTCTGACTACTTGTAGGCACACGGTTTCAGGAACTATTTCACTCCCCTTCCGGGGTGCTTTTCACCTTTCCCTCACGGTACTGGTTCACTATCGGTCACTAGGGAGTATTTAGCCTTGGGAGATGGTCCTCCCTGCTTCCGACCGGATTTCTCGTGTCCGGCCGTACTCAGGATCCACTCAGGAGGGAACGAAGTTTCAACTACAGGGCTTTTACCTTCTACGGCTGACCTTTCCAGGTCGTTCATTTACCCCGTTCCTTTGTAACTCCATGTTGAGTGTCCTACAACCCCAAGAGGCAAGCCTCTTGGTTTGGGCTATGTCCCGTTTCGCTCGCCGCTACTCAGGGAATCGCGTTTGCTTTCTCTTCCTCCGGGTACTTAGATGTTTCAGTTCCCCGGGTATGCCTTCTATACCCTATGTATTCAGGTAAAGATACTGTTCCATTACGAACAGTGGGTTTCCCCATTCGGAAATCTCCGGATCAAAGCTTACTTACAGCTCCCCGAAGCATATCGGTGTTAGTCCCGTCCTTCATCGGCTCCTAGTGCCAAGGCATTCACCGTGCGCCCTTTCTAACTTAACCTAAAAGGTTTATAACTCTTATTACATAAGAGAGAAAAACTAAAATGGCGATTACTCGATGTTTACTTTGCTTCTTCTTACGATTATCTAGTTTTCAAAGAACGATT
>NZ_AJLS01000165.1 GCF_000307875.1 Neobacillus bataviensis LMG 21833 | reverse complement strand
GGCGAAAATAGATGATTCAGTTAAAAAGAAAGTTCCAGAATTAAGGTTTCCGGGATTTGCTGACGATTGGGAACAGCGTAAGTTAGGAAGCTTAACAACAGTTGTGCGTGGAGCAAGCCCTAGACCAATTCAGGATCCAAAATGGTTCGATAAAGAAAGTGATATTGGTTGGTTACGAATTGCTGATGTTACAGAACAAAATGGTAGAATATATCATCTTGAACAACATATATCCAAATTAGGACAGGAAAAAACTCGGGTTTTAACTGAACCTCACTTATTGTTAAGTATAGCTGCAACTGTTGGAAAACCAGTAGTAAACTATGTTAAAACAGGTGTCCATGATGGCTTTTTAATATTTTTAAACCCTACTTTTGAAAGAGAGTTTATGTTCCAGTGGCTTGAAATGTTTAGGCCAAAGTGGCAAAAATATGGACAACCTGGGAGTCAAGTAAACTTAAATTCTGAGCTAGTCCGAAATCAGGAAATAGTTTTACCAAATTATAAAGAACAACAAAAAATAGGTTCATTCTTCAAACAGTTAGATGACACTATCGCTCTTCATCAGCGTAAGTTAGATTTGTTGAAAGAACAGAAAAAAGGCTACTTGCAAAAAATGTTCCCTAAAAATGGTGCCAAAGT
>NZ_AJLS01000164.1 GCF_000307875.1 Neobacillus bataviensis LMG 21833 | reverse complement strand
TTGACTTATCGTAGGGCGGAGAGCGAAGGACACTAGCCGCTAGGGCGCTGGAGCTGGACAATTCTCAAAGAACCCGCAGCGGATTGTTACTCCGCTACGGGTTCTTTCTGTTCCAACTGCTGCACTTGAAATAAATTATAATAATTGCCTCGCTTAGCCATTAATTCCTCGTGTGTTCCAACCTCCACAATTTGGCCGTGTTCAATCAAGACAATCCGATTAGCATTTGTAATCGTCGATAACCGGTGGGCGACAATAAAAGTAGTTCGATCCTTAGCCAGCTCTTCTAAAGATTCTTGAATCGAATGCTCGCTTTCTAAATCCAGTGCTGACGTTGCCTCATCAAGAATTAAGATGGGAGGATTTTTTAAAAATACCCTGGCAATTGCGACACGTTGTTTTTGCCCTCCGGATAGCTTCACACCTCGTTCACCGACCTTAGTGTTGTAACCATCTGTAAGGTTAAGGATAAATTCATGGGCATTTGCTGCTTTAGCTGCCTGATAGACTTCTTCAGCAGTAGACTCCGGTTTTCCTAATAAAATATTGTCCATAACGGATTCACTGAAAAGAATATTATCTTGAAAAACCACACCAATTTTATCTCTGAGGGTTTGAACCTTAAATTGACGGATATCCACTCCATCTAAGGTAATTCTTCCTTTTGTGACATCATAAAAACGGGGAATCAAACTAACAAGCGTCGATTTTCCGCCACCGCTCATTCCGACAAGCGCGATCGTTTCTCCCCTTTTCACATCTAAATGAATATCTTTTAAGACCAATTCATCTTCTTTATCATAAGAAAATGAAACATGTTCAAAAGAAATATCTCCTTTTACATTGCTGCACACCTTCGCATCTGGCTCATCCACAATGTCATATTTCTCATCTAAAAATTCAAATACCCGGTCCATTGAGGCGAACGATTGGGTAATAGTGGTAGAGGAGTTTACCAACCTTCTTAACGGATTATAAAGTTTATCGATATAAGCAAAAAAGGCTACCATCGTCCCTAGTGACAATTGACCCTGAATAACCAGATAAGCAGAGTAACCAATGACAATTAACGGGGCAATATCTGTAATGGTATTGACTACTGCAAACGACTTAGCGTTCCAGCTTGTGTGCTCTAATGCTTTTTCTAAAAAGTTTTTATTCTGCTTATCAAACTGTTTCTGCTCGTACTCTTCAATCGCAAAGCTCTTGATGACCGGCATCCCCTGTACGCGTTCATGCAAATAGCTTTGCACTTCTGCAAGTGCTTGCGAACGCTTCCTTGTTAAATTACGAAGATTCCCAAAAAAGTATCTAACGGAAAAAGCGTAAAGCGGGAACAGCAGAATCGATACGACAGTTAATTTCACATTCATATAAAACATAAGAATAATAGCAAGTAAAATGGTGGCAATATCGAGCCAAAGATTCATTAATCCAGAAATAACAAAGGTCTTTGTTTGTTCCACATCATTAATTACTCGTGAAATAATTTCCCCGGCACGGGTATTGGAATAATACTTGAAGCTTAACTTCTGGATATGGGTGTACATTTGATCGCGAATATCATATAAAATTTTACTAGCTGTCCACTGGGCAAAATATTGGCGGTAATATTCAATCGGCGGTCTTAGGATGACAAAAACGACAATCATGACTACCAGGATGAGCATCAGTTTATTAATCTTCCCATCATGTGATAAGGTTTGATTCCCAACAATATCATCAACCACATACTTAATCAGCATGGGTATGATCAGCGGAATGGAAAATTTAATTACCCCAATAATAACTGTCCCGATAATCTGCAGGCGATACGGTTTCACAAATTGCAGATATCTGCGAATACTATTCAAAGTATTAGGCCCCCTTCCTTCAGAACATACGAACACCTGTTGATCTAACAATCAACAGGTGTTTAGCTTCTAACGTCTATATGTTAGATAACGTTCATACCAAATATCAATAAAATCTGGTGCAAACGGGCCATTCCGCTGCCGAATCCATTGAATCAATTTTTCCACATTTCTCTTTAAGATGTGATCAATCGCATCTGGATAATTCATTTCACGGCGATGGCGTTCATACTCATCCTCGTCTAGTAAATTAAAGGTCATATCAGGAAACACCTTGATATCTAGGTCATAATCAATATACTTTAGTGCTTCACCATCAAAAATAAACGGTGAACTGATATTACAGTAATAATAAATGCCATCTTCACGAATCATTCCAATGACATTGAACCAGTATTGCGAGTGGAAGTAGCAAATTGCGGGTTCCCTCGTAATCCATGTTCTGCCGTCTGATTCTGTAACAAGTGTCCGGTCATTTCCACCAATCACCAAATTCTGTGACCCTTTTAAAACGGTTGTTTCTTCCCAGACGCGATGGATGTGCCCATTGTGCTTATAGCTATGTATTTGCATTGGTTCACCTTCGATGGGTACGCCCATGTTCTCCCCTACCTTCATTCCTGAACGCTTTGCAACCTATTCCTAAACCTTTACTAATATACGATAAGAGGTAACAAAGTAAAATTCCTATTTTTTATTATTATAACGGTTAAGAACAGAATTTAAAACAAAAGAGCCACAATTCAAGAGGCTCTTTGTAAAAATTTGCGAATTTTTTGTGGAAAAGTGGCAGATTACTGCAAAAGTTTGTGATTTTCTTTCTAAAACTAGATAGAAGTGGTTAGGTTTGTTTCTTTATAGGAATTAATGACCTCTTCTGTCTGCTTCTCAAAAATGAGTTGAATCTCTTTCAGCTCTTTTTTCATCAGTTGAATATCAATTTGAATACTATCAAGGTCTGTGGCATTCTGCAAGGTTTGAAGCTCTTCTTCGATTTGTTGACAACGCTCCAGCTCTGTTTGAAGGTACAATAACTTTTCCATTGTCGCCATTTGTTCGGAAACTAATCGGTTAAACAGATCCATTTCCCTCACCGCCTTATTTTTAAGCTAATATATGTATTCTTTAACAGAACCCTTTTTCCTTTGACTATTTCTGTAAAAATGACGGAAGTTTTGTCGAAGCGGTTTGAACATGCAGGAAGAAGGCACTCTTTACGAAAAAGAGCGCCTCCTAGTTAAGTATGTTTATTCTTGTCCAAATTGACCTGCGTTTTGGTTTTTACGAGCTTCAGCAGCTTGGTTTTGCTGTCTTACTTCTTGTGCATTAGTTTCGCTCGCAAATTCAGTTCCAAATTGACCTTGTGAACCGCCTTTTGCAGATTGAGCATTTTGTTGTCTTACTTCTGCAGCATTTGTTTCACTTGCGAATTCAGTACCAAATTGACCTGCAGAGCCTGAACCAGCTTGAGCATTTTGTTGTCTTACTTCCTGAATGTTTGTTCCAGCTGAAGTTTTGTTTGGCTGTTGATTGAATTTTGCCATGGTTATCACCTCCACGAATATAATGTATCCATGTTTCGTGGAGAATATCCATTTAAATTATTATTTAAAAATAACTTATACGAGTAATGAAATCCCGCCATCAACAATAATGGTTTGTCCCCTGATCATGCTGGATTCATCAGATAATAGGAACATTACACTATTTACCATATCATCAATTTCAACCATTCTGCCCGCCGGTGTTTTTGCTCTCGCTTCTTGAAGCAGCTCTTCTCGATTAGGAAAATGCTTCAATGCTTCCGTATCTACAGCACCACCGGAAACAGCATTGACAATAATATTTTTAGGTGCCAATTCGACTGCTAAGTATCTTGTTAACGCTTCAAGAGCCGCTTTTGAAACACCCACTACGGTGTAATTTTCCAAATAGCGAATCGACCCAAGGGAACTGATGCTGACAATTTTCCCTCCCCCGTTTCTTTCCATCAATTTTGAGGCCTCTTGAGCACAGAATAACAATGCTTTGCTATTAATATTTAAAGTCCAGTCCCAATGCGACTCTTCAAGTTCCATAACAGGACGCTGCACGCCTGAAGCAGCATTATTGACAAATATATCTAAACGGCCATATTCCTGGTCAATTTGAGCAAACATATCTTTAATTTTAGCCACATCACCCACATTGGCTTTAACAATTAACACCTTTCGGCCCAATGCTTCAATTTGTTCGGCCACTTCAAGAGCAGACTTTTTACTTCTCGCATAGTTAATCACGATATCATATCCGGCTTCTGCCAACCGAAGTGCTGTTGCCTTGCCTATTCCTCTGCTGCTTCCAGTTATTAATGCTACTTTTTGTGTCATCTTCCCTTTTCCCTTCTTCATTCAAGTATTGGTACTGTCTAGCTTCAGCGCATAGAGGCGCTTCCGCTTTTCCAATCATTTTATCTTTTCTAGGTATAGAAGACAATTATTATAAGACACTAAAGGCAAATTAAAAATTGATTGGAGGTTTTGAAAGATGTATGGCGGACGTGATATGACGGAGCTTTCGATGATGGGGAAATCTGATTGGGACGATTCGGAGCTTGCTTTTTTTCATCATTCCTTGCAGCAAATTGCCCCTTATTTAAATAGTGAAGGGCAGACCATCCATCGCGAAATTATTGAAGAAATAGAAAACCGCGGCGGGATTAAAAGATAATGAAAAGAGACCGCAGTATCAGGCGGTCTCCTCCTTAAATACTTTGATACAGTTTAAACATTTTTTGATAAGGAACAGGGAAGGCATATTCTTTCATTTCTTCAAAAGAAACAAGCTTCCACTCGTTTGTTTCCTGAAATTTAGCGGTAATTGTCCCTGTGTATACTTTCATATTCCAAACTAAGTGTGAAAACACATGGTCAATTTGACCAATAATCTGCTCAAGCTCGATATCTAAATCAAGAGTTTTGTTAAAAAGGGTAACAATCTGTTCCCTATCGATTTGCATAGGATGATGGATCTCCACCGTAGGGAATTCCCACAAATTTGCGAGTAGCCCATTTGCGGGGCGCTTATGAATTAAAAATTTTCCCGTTGTATCCGTAATGATTGCTGCAGTTAGTTGGACATCACGCGTCTTCGTTTTCTTTGTTTTTACCGGCAGCTCATTTTGAACCCCTTCAAAAAATGCATGGCAATGTTCGCGTACCGGACATAATAAGCAGGAAGGTGAGGTAGGTGTGCAGACCAATGCGCCTAATTCCATTAATGCCTGATTAAATGAGGATGGATCCTCATGAGAAATTAATTCACGCACTGCTTGTTCAAATACCTTGCGTGATGAAGGTTTAGCAATATCTTCCCAAATAGAAAGAATTCGTGATAAAACCCTCATTACATTTCCATCCACCGCAGGCTCTGGGATTCCGTAGGCAATACTTAGAATCGCACCGGCTGTATAGGGCCCAACCCCTTTAAGTTCAGCTATTTCCTTCGGTGTACTTGGCACCTCCCCGTTATATTTTTCCCTTACTTCCTTAACAGCAGACTGCAGGTTTCGTACCCTTGAATAATATCCAAGTCCTTCCCAGGCTTTAAGCACTTTATCTTCGTCAGCTTCAGCCAAATCATCAATCGTTGGAAACCAATCAATAAAACGATTAAAATAAGGGATCACCGTGTCTACTCTTGTTTGCTGCAACATAATTTCTGAGACCCATACCTTATATGGATCCTGGTCTTTCCGCCACGGCAAGTCACGCTGTTCATTTTTAAACCAGGCAATTAAATCATTTTGAAATGCATTTATATTGATTTTCTTGAAAATTTCTTGTTCAATTAACATAAATTTAGTGCCTCCAAATTGTTAAACAGGGTATAATAATAAGACAATTTCGTTTAACGATAAGCTAATTTGCTTATTTTGACAATAGTTTTAAGAAAAGCGCAAGCGCCCTGGTCAGCGGCATATGGCCTGGAGCGCTCCAACTGAGATAAAGGAAACAC
>NZ_AJLS01000163.1 GCF_000307875.1 Neobacillus bataviensis LMG 21833 | reverse complement strand
TAAGTCAACATCGAATCGCTGACGCTCTTCGTGTTTCCTTTATCTCAGTTGGAGCGCTCCAGGCCATACGCCGCTGACCAGGGCGCTTACGCTTTTTTTGCTCCTAAAAGAACGGAAGAATGAAGATGCCAACAACAATTGATATTACTCCAATACCAATTGCCCAAGCACCAAGACCTGTCGCACCTTTACTTCTAGCAACGAACCCTAACACAATTCCTGCAGCACCAAAAAGAATAGGTAAAACAAACAGTGATAAAATCGAAAGCGCCAATGCTAGGGTACCCATGCCGGTGCCGCCTGCAGAACGTTCTCGAATTTCATCGTGTTCTCTTCTTCGTACGAGAGGAACAGGTGCAGCGATTTCTGCGGCTGTTTCCTCCCTATATTGTGCAGATCGTATCGGAACAGATGCGCCGATTTCAGGAACAGGCTCTTCTTTTTTCAATGTGTATGAAGTCTTAATAGGGGCAGCAATTTCTGATGCTGCTTCCTCCCTGAATTCCGCTTGAGAATTGGGGATATCCTGACCAATTATCGGAAGAGCTTCCTGTATTCTAGTGTCTCTTTCCTCTGCCATCCTAATCCCTCACTTTCAGTTATAGGAGCATTAATTATTGTTTCAAGTTCCGCTCACTTTTACTATGTCAATGTTTGTCTTAAATAGGTTTTTATTTCATTAACCGAGAAATTAATACATCATTGATCACGAGACTTTGGTAAAATATAAAGGAGAAACCCAAAAGCAGGTGAAGACATAATGAGAAAAAGATTCGGAATTGACATTGACGGTACCGTAACATGTCCAAAATCTATCCTACCCTTTATTAATAAAGCATTCGGCATGAATATTAAGTATGAGCATGTTAATCAATATGAATTAACACCTTTTGTTAATGTTTCAGAAGAAGAATTTGCAAAATGGTTTGCTGAAAATGAACCTTTAATCTATAAAGAATCCCCACCGGCAAAAGGTGCACTCCATATACTTCATAAATGGGAAAATAAACATGACTTGATTTTTATTAGTGCACGCGGCTCACATTTACTTGATGTAACAGAGGATTGGTTCTTTCATCATGGATTAACCTATCGCCATATTGAATTAATCGGGTCGCACGATAAAGTAGAAACCATTAAAAAGCACCAAATCGAACTCTTTTTTGAGGATAAACACGATAATGCTGTTATGATTCATGAGGAATGCCGAATCCCTGTTATCTTATTTGATACCCCCTACAATCAGGATCCCATTCCAAGAGGTGTAATCCGCATCAATAATTGGAGCGAAGCCTATTTTTGGGTAACAAATTGGTTAAAGCAGGAAGAGATGGAATGTAAAGTAGTGAGCAGCTCCCATCAATATTAAAAACAGCTTGTACGGGTTGCGTACAAGCTGTTTTTTAATGACATTCCGGGCAGCGGCCGTAAATCTCAAATTTATGCCCAGAAATATCGTATCCTTTTAAATTTTCACTTAATCCATCCATAGGACATGTATCAATTTCTTTTGTCTTTCCACAGTCCAGACAAATAAAATGGTGATGATGATGGTGTCTTGAACAAGTAAAGCGAAAATGCTTTTCACCAGATAACTCTGTCATTTCCAATATCCCCATATTGGCAAACAAAGTCAGGTTACGGTAAATAGTATCAAAGCTCAGGCCCGGATAATCATCCTTTAATTGCTCAAGAACGTCCTTTGCCGTTAAATACTTATCGCTATCGGCAAATAATTGGAGCATATCCTCCCGTTTCCCCGTCTGTTTAAATCCATTTTCCTTTAAATATTGAATGGCTTCATGTACATTCACTCTGCCCCGCCTCCTCCTGCAACTGAAAACTTTTTGAAAAGAATCGTTATTACTAAAATAAGTACGGCAAGCATGACAATCGTTCCACCGGGTGCCAGGTCAAGGTAATAAGCAGCAAAAAGTCCGCCAAGCACTGAAATTTCGCCAAAAAGGACGGATAAAAAAATCGTCTGTTTAAAGCCTTTAGCAATTCGAATACTTGCCGCAACAGGTAACGTCATTAACGAAGAAACTAGCAGGATCCCGACAATTCTCATTGAAGCAGCAATGACAAGGGCAACCATGACTATAAAGATAAAATGAATACTTTTGGCAGCAATGCCAGAGGCTTTTGCATGTTCTTCATCAAAAGAAAGTAAAAACAGCTCTTTATATAATAAAATAATGACTAAAATAACTAAGATACTAATGCTAAAAATAACCCACAAATCCGTTCGGCTGACAGCAGACACACTGCCAAACAAATAACTAAATAAATCAGTGTTGAAACCATTTGCAAGCGAAATGAAAATGACTCCAAGCCCTATACCGCTTGAAAGAATAATCGGTATCGCTAATTCCTGATAATGCTTGTAAACCCCTCTAAGTTTTTCAATAAACAAAGACCCACCTACGGAAAATACCATTCCGAGGTAAAGGGGATTTAGGCCCGACATCATCGCAAACTTTCTTTCAATCAGCAGGCTTGCAGCAATTCCCGCTAATGTTACATGACTAAGGGCATCGGCAATCAGCGATAATCTTCTGACAACGATAAAGACACCAAGCAGCGGGCCAATTATCCCAATCAACATTCCTGTAAGGAAGGCATTTTGTAAAAATTCATAATGAAAAATTCCCGCAATCATTTACTAACGCCTCCATGTTCATGATGATGGGTTAGCAAATGGACATCATGACCATAAACCTTTGACAAGCCATCAGCATTAAGCTGCTCAAATTCCGCTGTTTCTCCATGAAAGTGCAAATGCTTATTTAGGCAGGCCACATGTGTGACCCGATCCGATATTGTTCCAATATCATGTGTGACCAATAATAAAGTAATATCCCGATTTTTATTTAACTCACCGAGCATTTGATAAAAAGATTGAACATTTTCCGCATCAACCCCAACGGTTGGTTCATCGAGAATGAGCAGACTTGGTTCGCTAACGAGGGCACGTGCAATAAACACTCTTTGCTGCTGTCCTCCAGAAAGCTCACCAATGTTTCTTCCGCTAAATCTTTTCATCCCTACGGCATCCAAGGCCTCATTTACCTTTTTTGCATGTTCTTTTTTAAAGAAGGTAAACAAGCCTAACCTTTTGGTTAGACCGCTAGCGACCACTTCAAATACGGTTGCCGGAAACCCCGAGTTAAAGGAATTGGCCTTTTGCGATACATAGCCAATTTTTTGCCAATCTTTAAATTTATTTATATTCTGGCCGAATAATAGGATCTCGCCCTTTTGCGGTTTTAATAAACCTAAAATTAATTTTAACAAGGTTGATTTTCCAGACCCATTAGGGCCGACAATTGCTAAAAATGAGCCATCTGGAATTGACATGTTAATATTTTCAAGGACTGTATCCCTTTCATACCGATAGGAAAGATGGTTTATTTCAATTATTGATTGCATACTTAACACGCTCACTTTTAATTATAAGAATCATTCCGATTTAACTTCAAGTAGTATACAATAGGAATTTCCGAATGTAAAGGCAGAAAACTTTTCAAAGCGGCTCCGCTACACCTCATCCCATTGTCACACTCTAAATCCTAATTCATACATTAGCATGGAGGAGTGGTGAGGGTGAAAATATTTGAAAACATCATTAATCATAAAATAAACACGATAACTGCTGATGAGCTGCTTAAGTATGCAGAACAATTTAATATCACGGTTAATAGGCAGCAGGCAAGAAAAATTGCCGAATACTTAAAAGGTAAAAATGTGAATATCTTTGATGACAAAGAGCGTGCGAAATTAGTTAAACAAATTGCCAAATCTGCCGGACCCGAAACGGCACGTGAGGTCAATAAATTATTTATGCAGTTAACAAAGAAGTGAGAAAAGCGGAAGCGCTGGAGCTGGACATATAAAAAGCTGTGCATGAAGGCACAGCTTTTTACTTTAGGATTGCATAATCAGATCGCGTAAATCATCATTAAACCTCTGCTCGCGAAGCATTTCTATTTCAAATTTATATGGTGCTTTTTTGTTGTTCTTATCTTCACCGACAAAAGGAGTCTCTAGAATTTTCGGTATTTCCATTAGTTGAGGATGATGGACGATATAGTTAAGAGCCTTAAAGCCAATATGACCAAACCCGATATTTTCGTGGCGGTCCTTCCTCATCCCTTTTTCATTTTTACTATCATTGATATGAAGCACTTTTAATTTATCTAAACCAATAATTTTGTCAAACTCATTTAAAACACCATCAAAGTCTTCCACAAGGTTATAGCCTGCATCATGTGTATGACATGTATCAAAGCAAACTGACAGCTTGTCACTATAGTTGACCCCATCGATAATCATCGCTAATTCCTCAAATGATTTCCCACATTCGGAACCTTTACCTGCCATTGTTTCTAAGGCAATTTGAACCTGTTCCTTACCTGTCAATACTTCGTTTAAGCCTTCAATGATCTTCTTGATCCCCGCTTCAGTACCAGCGCCCACATGGGCACCAGGATGGAGAACAATTTGCCCCGCCCCAATGGCCTCCGTTCTTTCAATCTCGCTGCGAAGGAACCTTACACCTAATTCAAACGTGTCCGGATTGGTAGTATTACCAATATTAATAATATATGGAGCGTGGACAACAATTTCTGAAATCCCGTTTACCTCCATATGTTTTCGTCCTGCTTCAATGTTCAAATCTTCAATTTTCTTCCTTCTCGTATTTTGCGGTGCCCCCGTATAGACCATGAACGTATTGGCGCCATATGAGACCGCTTCTTCACTTGCCGCAAGCAGCATATTCTTACCGCTCATGGAAACGTGTGAGCCTAGTTTCAACATTCTGTACTCTCCCATCCCCGATTTATTTTTTTCTCTGCTCGATTTTTCTGTGCCGTTTTTTTACTTTATCCATTTCCCATTGCATTTTCTTTTTATAGCCTGGTTTTACTTTCTGTGGTTTCTTCACCATCGATTTGGCTTTTTTATCAGCCTCGTCCTCTTTTCTTACCCGAGTTTTTCGCTTATTTCGTTCATCGGCCTCAACCAATTCGCCGTTTTTCAAATCGACATATTTAAATTGTATCCCCATTTTTTCCAAACGATTTAATGCATCCTCGTCCGAACTTTCGTAAACCGTAAGGGCAATCCCGGAATTCCCTGCTCTAGCGGTCCTTCCCACCCGATGAATATAAAAATCTAAATCAGTCGGAAGTTCATAGTTAATGATATGGCTGACGCCCTCAATGTCAATTCCTCTAGAAGCAAGGTCAGTGGCAACAATATATTGGTACTCTAAATCCTGAATTTGCTTCATCATTTTTTTTCGTTCTCGCGGGTTTAAATCACCATGGACACGGCCAACCTTTAAACCTTTTTCATTTAAAAAGTAGGCAACTTCTTCCGCCTTCTTTTTTGTATTCGTAAATACAATCGCTAAATAGGGATTGTAAGCAAGCAAGGCATCATGAACAAGCTGTTTTTTACTGCGATGCCTTGATGGCAGAAGATATTGCACCAAATTTTCTGCAGATTTTTGTTTTGATTCAATCTGAATCATCTTTGGATTTTCCATATATTTTTTAAGAAAAGGCTTTAGCTTCTCAGGAATGGTAGCTGAAAAGACTAGCATTTGCAGGTTCTCCGGCATTTTAGCGGCAACCTGATCAACATCCTCAATAAATCCCATATCCAGCATCATATCAGCCTCATCCACAACAAGAATACTTGATGTATGGACAAAAAGTGCTTTCTCAATCATCAGATCCTTAATTCGACCTGGGGTTCCCACAACAATATGCGGCTGCACCTTCAATTTTTCAATTGTACGCTGCTTATCTGTTCCGCCAATATAGCATCTCGTCATGATTGGGCTGTCTGGGCTGCAGTGCTCCGTTACTTTCAGGATTTGCTGATAGATTTGTGTTGCTAATTCCCTTGTCGGTGCAGTAATAACCGCTTGAACCTCTTGACGCTTTGGATCAATTTTTTCGAGGATAGGTAACGCATAGGCAAATGTTTTCCCTGTTCCCGTTTGCGATTGACCAATCGCACTTTCCCCTTTTAATACTAATGGAATCATCCGCTCCTGGATTTCAGTCGGCTGAGAAAAGCCAAACTGATTCAGGGATTCTATAATAAACGGCTGAAATGTAAAACGGTTAAATCGATTTTCTTTCATATAATTGCTCCTTATTTAAAAAATATATAATATCGATGGAGTAGTCTTCTTCCCTTAATTAGAGTGTTGTGCTTTCCATCCTGTAATTATAGTCAAATTTCATCTAAATAACCAGCTAACTATTCTTTTATTCCCATCTTTTACTTTTTCCTCACTTTTTAAAACGAAATTTATTTTTTCCTTGTGTGGAATACCTAAACCAAATTAGGAAATATGCATATTTTAATGTATGAAGGAAATTGAAAGGAGGGCATTTGTATGTTTCCAGGACCAAGAATGCCCATGAATGGCGGTATGAGCATGGGACCGGGCCTGCTTGGAGGAAGAAATCCAATGATGGGACAAATAATGCGGCCACCGGGAGGCCCAATGGGCGGCGGACAGATGATGGGAAGAATGATGGGAGCCGGCGGCCAAATGAACAGGGGAGGCGGCGGTTTGCTTTCGAAACTTCTTGGGGGAGGTTCTAAAGCCGGCGGACCTGGTGGACTAATGGGAATGCAGGGTGCGGGAAGAGCAGCAGGAGGCGGCGGCGGATTGCTTCGATCCTTAAGTAATCCAGGCGGACTGTCTGGAATTTTAAATAATACCCAGAATGTACTAAAGACAGCCCAATCTATTGGTCCGATGGTTCAACAATATGGTCCAATGATGAAAAACCTTCCTGCTATGTGGAAACTGTATCGCGGCTTCAAAAACGCTTCAAAAACCACGGATACGGCGTCAGATGAAACGAACAAAAAGAAAGAAGCAGTTAAGGAAGAATCATCAAGTATGGAATCAAGCGAAATTAGAACATCAACGAAAAATACGAGTAGAAAGAAAAGTCAAAAACCTCCTTCTGAAAGTAAAAAGCAAGATTCTCAAAAAAGAAGCCGGCCCCAAAAAGGAAGTTCTGTTCCGAAAATGTATATATAATGAAAAATGCTGTGGCCAATTGTATTGTCCCACAGCATTTTTTATTAGAGGAAAAATGTATCTTTGTATTATATCTATTAGTTTTATATAATAAATACATAGTCTAGTAATTCATGTCTTTTTTAGGAGGACTTCATATATGCAAATTATTAAAATTTCACCACGCGGGTATTGTTATGGTGTTGTGGATGCCATGGTCATCGCCAGAAACGCGGCTTTAGATAAGACACTGCCTCGTCCTATCTACATTTTAGGAATGATTGTTCATAATAAACATGTTACCGATGCCTTTGAAGAAGAGGGGATTATTACCCTTGACGGAAAAAACCGTAAAGATATTCTAGATAAGGTAGATACAGGTACTGTTATTTTTACTGCCCATGGAATCTCCCCCGAGGTACGGGAGCTTGCAAAAACGAAGGGTCTTGTAACACTTGATGCGACATGCCCAGATGTCACAAGGACGCATGACTTGATTGAAGAAAAAACAAAAGAAGGATTTCAAGTCATTTATATTGGAAAAAAGGGGCATCCAGAGCCGGAGGGTGCTGTCGGCGTAGCTCCAGGTTTGGTTTTTCTTGTAGAAACTCCTAGTGATGTAGAAGCATTAACCGTTGAAAGCGACAAACTAATTGTGACCAACCAAACCACTATGAGTCAATGGGATGTTGCCGATACCATGAAAAAGGTCAGGGAAAAATATCCTCATGTCGAGGTATATAATGAAATTTGCCATGCCACCCAAATACGCCAAGAAGCAGTTGCAGAACAAGCAACAGAAGCAGATGTAACGATTGTTGTGGGCGATCCGAAAAGTAATAATTCCAATCGCCTAGCACAAGTTTCGGAGGAAATTGCCGGAACGAAGGCATATCGCATCGCCGATATTACCGAATTAAAAATTGAGTGGATTAAAGATGCCAAAAATGTTGCAGTAACATCTGGAGCCTCTACACCAACTCCAATCACAAAAGAAGTGATAACGTTTCTTGAACAATTCGATCCAAACAACGAAGCAACATGGGAACGGAGAAAGAAAGTGCAGCTAAGCAGGATATTACCTAAAGTAAAAAAGACAGAAGAATAATAAGAAAAGCGCAAGCGCCCTGGTCAGCGGCGTATGGCCTGGAGCGCTCCAACTGAGATAAAGGAAACAC
>NZ_AJLS01000162.1 GCF_000307875.1 Neobacillus bataviensis LMG 21833 | reverse complement strand
GGTCATAAGCCAATCCGTCAAGAAGGTTAAAGAGCAACCTTCTCGCCGGCTCGTCTTATGCCTGTCGCCCCTGAGCGAGGTGCTTACGCTTTTCCGGATTACCTAGAAATTCGGTGGCTAAGAATGTGATGACCGTTTTGCAAAAATTGGCTTCTAGAATTACGAATTCTTTCAATTCGCTCTTCCGCCATCCGGTCAGCTGCCACGTAGGTTGGGATGCCGTCACGTTTAGAGATTTCGATTACTTTTTCAATCGTTGAATAGAGCTGTTCAACCTTTTTCATTGCCCGTTCTTGATTATATCCATAAAGCTCATCAGCAACATTGATTACTCCGCCCGCATTAATAACGTAATCCGGTGCATAGACAATACCCATTTCATGAATGATATCACCGTGGCGGGTATCTTTTAATTGATTATTAGCCGAACCCGCAATCACTTTAGCTTTTAATTGTGGGATTGTTTCATCATTGATGGTTGCTCCTAAAGCACATGGTGCATAGATATCACATTCAACACCATAGATTTCATCGGGATCTACCGCAAGCGCACCAAATGCTTCGACCGCACGATTAACAGCCTCTTTATTGATATCTGTTACAATCAGTTGCGCGCCTTCTTCATGTAAATATTGACAAAGAGTATACGCTACATTTCCTACACCTTGAACTGCCACTACTTTTCCTTCAAGCGAATCCGATCCAAAAGCCTCTTTTGCAGCAGCCTTCATTCCGCGGTAAACACCGAATGCTGTTACCGGGGAAGGATTACCTGATGACCCGAATGCAGGGGAAATACCCGTTACATAATCTGTTTCCTCGTGAATCAAATCCATATCAGCAACTGTTGTACCTACATCTTCTGCTGTAATGTATCGGCCATTTAACCCTTGGATGTAACGGCCAAACGCGCGGAACATAGCTTCATTTTTATCTTTACGAGGATCGCCAATAATCACGGTTTTCCCGCCGCCTAGATTTAATCCTGCTGCCGCATTTTTATACGTCATCCCTTTTGCTAGACGAAGGGCATCTTCAATGGCAGCTTCTTCTGATGCATATGTCCACATCCGGGTGCCGCCTAACGCTGGCCCGAGCGTTGTATCGTGAATAGCGATAATCGCTTTTAAACCAGATTGCTTATCTTGACAGAATACCACTTGCTCATAATCAAATTTCTCTAAATACTTGAAAATTTCCATTGTTTGTTTCCTCCTCGAATGTTGACTATCTATTTTTTCACACAGCATAACGCTAATGCAAGAGAATACAGTTTACTTTCCGCAGAATCAGCCCTGGAAGTTAACACAATTGGTGCTTTTGCTCCCGCAATTACCGCGCCAACCTTGGCATTCGCAAAATAAATTAACGATTTATATAATACATTTCCTACTTCGATGGTAGGTACTAATAAGATATCAGCTTTTCCGGCAACCTCACTTGTAATTCCTTTGTGTTCGGCCGCTAGTGTTGATACGGCATTATCTAAGCCAAGCGGCCCATCCACGATGCAGCCGGATATTTGTCCTCGTTTATTCATCATCGTTAGGGCAGCCGCATCTACTGTTGCCTGCATGACAGGATTAACTACCTCAACAGCAGCAATTGGCGCTACTTTCGGGGTGTCAATTCCAACAGACTTGGCAAGCGAAACGGTATTCATAATAATTTGCGCTTTTTGTTCTAAGTCAGGTGCAATATTCATTGCGGCGTCAGTTACAATGGTAAAATGATCGTAACCAGGAATTTCAAAAAAAGCTGCATGCGATAAAACATTTCCTGTTCTTAGCCCAAATTCCTTATTTAGGACAGCTTTTAAAAGGACGTTGGTTGGCACATTGCCTTTCATTAATACATTTGCCTCATTGTTAGAAACAGACTTAACAGCTAATTCAGCTGCTGCGGCAATTGAACCGGCATTAACAATTTTTAAATTTTTTTCGTTTATCGGTTCGTTCTTATTCATTCTGAAGAGCGAAGTAATTTTTTCTTGATCGCCGAACAGGATAAATTGTGCAAGATTTCGGTTTAATGCATCAATCACAGCTTCAATAACTTCAGCATCTTCTGCTGCAGCAACTGCAACTATATGTTTGCGTTCCCGGGTTGCTTTGTCAATTAGTGAATCTAGCAACAAGTTGTCATCAACCCTTTCTCCCTTTTCTGCAACTCCAAACTATTAATATGCAAGAAGCGTGCCAAAAACACCTTTATGAAAACGCTTTATTCCCTGCAATTTAACTGTGCAAAGTTTTTCAATCCATGCAATTTATTGCGTGCTATTTTTTTCAAGTTTGTATTTTTCGAGTTTATAATATAAATTTCTCACAGATAAACCAAGGGTTTTAGCTGTTAATGTTTTATTCCCATTTAACCTTAAAAGAGTTTGCTGAATGATTTTGGCTTCATACGCTTCAAGCATTTCTGATAAAGATTGATCTAACCCATATGGTTCACTATAATTTGTGGCAGGAGGCTCATTCCCTGTTTTTTTATTTTTTAGCTCAGGTAAATGATGAACATCAATCAACGTCTCAAAATAATTCATAAAAATGATTGCCCTGCCCAAAATATTTTCCAACTCCCGGACATTTCCGGGCCAATTATATCCCATTAATTGGAGTAAAGCTGCCTGCGTTACCCCTTCCACATTTCTACCATAATCCCGATTGATTTTTTGAATCAGCCGCTCGCATAAAACAGGAATCTCTGCTTTTCGCATTCGTAACGGCGGAATATGAATAGGCATGCGGTTTAAACGATAGTATAAGTCTTCCCTAAAGGTTCCTTTTGCAATACCCTTTTCTAAATTAACATTAGTGGCGGCAATGACTCTTACATTGATGGTAACAGGCTTTGTTCCCCCAACACGAATGATTTCATTTTCCTGCAGTACCCGTAAGAGCTTTGCCTGGGTATTCGCCGAAAGCTCACCGATTTCATCAAGAAAGATGCTGCCATTATTCGCTTCTTCAAAAAGACCCCGCTTGCCCCCGCGGATTGCACCGGAAAAAGCTCCTTCCTCGTAACCAAACAATTCACTTTCTAATAATGATTCGGTTAGGGCCGCACAATTGACGCGAACAAACTTGTTATATTTTCGATCACTTGCATTATGTATGGCATGAGCAAATAACTCCTTACCTGTTCCAGATTCCCCCCGAAGAAGGACTGTTGCAGGTGTCTTTGCCCCTAACTTTGCCTGCTCAATTGCAAGCATCATTTCGTCAGAATGGCCGATGATGTCCTCGAAAGAGTATTTAGCCTCCAGCGTACGGATAATTTGCCTTGCTCGGCTTAATTCCCTGCTTAGCGATTTCATTTCTGACATATCATGGATCACTCCGACACTGCCTTTTAATTTCCCTTTAACAATGATTGGCGCGACATTCACAATTACTTCCTTTTTATTCGGGCCCACTCTCATCGGCACGCCGCGAACGGCTCTTCTTGTCTGCAGTACCTTCATATGCATACTATCACCCTCAGAGATGTCTGCCGTTGCAGGTTGCCCTATTACTTGCTCTTGTGTCAGCCCTGTTAAGCGGGTATAGGCAGGATTAATAAGGATTCCCCGACCATTCTCATCGACAACAGAAATGGCATCATCGCTGGAATGGATAATGGCTTGCAGCATGGTTTGGATTTCCTTTAAATCGGTTATTTCCTCTGCCAGATTCACAACCTCTGTTATATCTTTAAAAACCGCAAAGGCTCCGATTAATGTTCCATTTTCTTCAATAATCGGGATCCGGGTTGTAATGATTTTTCGGTCATTACTTAGCACCATTTCTTGATTTGCCTCGGTTCTTCTTGTTTCAAGGATGATAGGCAGCCTGCTTGATGGAATGACTTCTAAAACAGCCTTTCCAATTGCCTGCGCTTTTTTCACACCAATAATTTCTTCAGCGCGTTTATTAAACAAAATCACTTTTCCTTGCTGGTCAATTACCACCATTCCATCGTTAGTGGCGTTAAAAATCAATTCCTGCTGATAGGATTCATTTTGGTGCTTGGAGACTAGTTCCTCTTTTTCCTCCATTAATTTCGAAACAAGAAAGGCAACACTCCCTGGAATTAATACCGTCTTTTTATTTTTCGCCTTTCGCAATTCCTGAAAAACAGCGTCATTCCCTGTTACTTCGATAATAATGTCGATGTTTTCAGTAAGAAAGGGCTGCCAGCTTGTTCCTGTTTTAATCCCCTCATCTTTTGCCAATAAAACACCTGTTGCATCTTTATTTCTATCTATGACGACATCGACATTTAGAACTTCTGATTCTTTTAAAATTTTTAAGATTGCCGTTCCACCTTTACCGGCACCAACAATCATAATATTTTGCATTTTTTCTACCCCTTTTACGTAAAGAAACTTTCTTCATCCTTTTTTAGAAAAAACATGCAATTTTCTTCATTATCTATTTTATATCCAAACAAGAACCTTGACAATTTTCAGCTATGTAATAATATTTTCATGAGATATAATGAAGATATACCGTAAAAGTAAAATCGAAATTGGAAGGATTTATGTATGATACGTATTATAGCCCTTTTCATCGTAGTGATTCCCGGTGTCTTAGCTGCTTTAGGAATCAAATTAATGCGCGATATGACGTTTGGGATTCTTCAGGTTCCATTTCCAAATTTGCTGCTGCAATTTCTGGTTGGTTTGATCTTTTTTATTGGCGGGCTCGGATTTGTAGCTGGCTTTATTTTTCGAAGGGATCGTAAAAGAAATAAAGTACAGCAAAAATTTAAAAAGCAATAAGAAAAGCGGAAGCGCCTTGCCAAGGGGCGTGAGTCTAGACAAGCAGGCGAGAAGGTTGCTCTTTAACCTTCTTGACTGATTGGCTTATGACCCCTTAGCCCTAGGCGCTGCAGCTAGACAAAAAAGAGGCCGTTATGGTCTCTTTTCATACGGCTTCCTTATTCGAAGTGCCTTGACGGGATCGTCGGTAATAATGGCTGTGCAATTAATATTAAAGAGGCGGTTCATGTCAGCATCTTTATTAACTGTATATGGACGGACGGCAATTCCATTTTCCATCGTATTGATGATGATGTTATCTGACATGGCCGAATGCTTTGGATGAATTCCCTTAGCTCTTATGGACTGCGAATATATCCACGGCATGTAAATCCCTTCAATAAAAAGCGGTGCCGTTTCGATTTCCGGTGCCATTCGATAACTATAGACGATACTATAGTGATTAAAAGAGGAAAGAATAATCCTGTCCATTAGATTGTATTTGCGAACAAGCTCAATAACCTTATCTTCCATGCCTTCATATGGGATCAACCCATTTTTCAGCTCTATATTACATAGGAGTTTGTTTGTTTTCATCCATTCCAGAACTTCTATTAAAGATGGAATGGGTTCTTTTTTAATTCCCTTTTTGTTCGCATTTAGTTTTCTAATTTCTTTATATAAAAAATCTTTGACAAATCCATTCCCACTTGTTGTTCGGTCAACTTTTTCATCATGGATTACAACTATTTCTCCATCTTTCGTCAATTGAACATCAAGCTCTATGCCATCTGCACCTGCCTTATGTGCTTCTACAAAAGCGCCCATTGTATTTTCAGCATAAGAAGCAGAATAACCGCGATGCGCAAAAATCTGTGTCATTTTTTCACTTCCCAACATTATTATGGAGGAATACCAAATGAAACCTTTACAGTTATCAACGGAAACAGCTTTGAAACTTTCTCAGAAATTAAATGTTCCGATAGAACAGCTTATGCATATGCCGCAGCATATTCTCATTCAAAAGTTAATGGAGTTGGAGAAAGAATAAAAGAAAAAGCCTTCATTCACTTTACTGAAATGAAGGCTTTTATTTTGTTCATTGTTCTTTTCAAGAAGCCTTATGCTCAAGACGTAGTTTGTCTGCCACCATGGCGATGAATTCGGAATTTGTAGGCTTTGCTTTTGACATACTTACTGTGTAACCAAAAAGACTTGAAATCGAATCAATATTTCCACGGCTCCAAGCTACTTCAATCGCATGACGAATGGCACGTTCAACGCGGCTTGCTGTCGTGTTATATTTTTTGGCGATATCAGGATACAATACCTTCGTAATGGAACCTAAAAGCTCAATATCGTTGTATACCATAGAAATCGCTTCACGTAAATATAAATAACCTTTTATATGTGCAGGAACTCCGATTTCGTGAATGATGCTTGTAATACTAGCATCTAAATTTTTTGGTTTTTGTTCTGATTGGGAACGGTAGCTTGTGGAAGGACCCCGACGAATAAATGCGCTGGCATTACCGCTTACCTGTCGGATATGGCTTCCTAAATTATCCATATCAAATGGTTTTAAAATAAAATAAGAAGCACCCAGTTCAACAGCTTTTTTCGTTACATCTTCTTGGCCGAAAGCTGTTAGCATAATAACATTTGGTAATGCTCCTTTTTTTAATTCACGCAAGCGCTCAAGCACTGCTAAACCGTCAAGGTGAGGCATAATAATATCTAATACAAGAACATCAGGGTCTGTAGTCGCTAACATTTCTAAACATTCTTGACCATTATGCGCAATACCAACAACTTCCATATCTTCTTGGGACGAAATATAGTCCTCTAAAAGTCCAACCAGCTCTCTATTATCATCCACGACACAAACCTTTATTTTCTTCAATTCCAGTTCCTCCTCGTTCAAATCAAATCTCTATTTTCATCATACAGTTTTAATCATCTCTTAATTCTATTCTAAATAAGAAATTCGACAATGCAACTAAAAATCCTTTCATTTTTTTAAAATTTCTTAAAATAGTGATAAAATCTTATCTTTTCTTTGTTTTCCTTCTCTTTTCGACTAATTTCGCACTATTACCAATTAATAACTTAATTTTGTCGAATAATCTTTATGTAAAAAGAGAAGCAAAATAGGGAAATATACCTATTTTGCTTAATTAACGATTAACTTGCTTTATCTTTTGGTGTTTCGTATATATTAATTCCAGCTTCGTTTAGCATCCATTCTATATGCACCCCGTATCCTGAGGTAGGATCATTAACAAAAACATGTGTAACGGCTCCAATCAACTTTCCATCTTGAATAATTGGGCTTCCACTCATGCCTTGAACGATTCCTCCTGTTTTTTCGAGGAGCTTTGGATCGGTCACTTTTATCACCATGCCCTTTGTAGCTGGAAACTTTTGCGGAATTGTGCTGACAATTTCAATCGTAAATTCTTCAACTTGATCATCATTTACTACTGTTAAAATTTTCGCAGGTCCTTCTTTAACCTGATGGGATAGTGCTATTGGAAGTGGTTTATCAAGTACACCATTTTTTAATTCTTTATTTAATTCGCCAAATATACCAAATGGACTGTTCTTTTGGATATTACCAACAACTTCACGATCTGAAGAAAACCGGGCAAGCTTTTCTCCTGGATCGCCGTTACTGCCCTTTTCTATAGATGTTACTGTAGAACGGACAATTTGACCATCTTCCACCACGATTGGCTGTTTTGTATCCATGTCTGAAATGACATGGCCAAGGGCACCATATTTTTTAGATTGAGGATGAACAAAGGTCATGGTTCCAATTCCGGCTGCTGAATCTCTAATATATAATCCAAGTTTATAGGTGTTTTCCCCTTTATCTTTTAATGGGGTGAGTTTAGTCGTAATTTTGCCGCTTTCTCGGCTAATGACCATATCAAGTGCTTTACCATCTTGCCCTGCCGTTTGTACGAACGGGGCAACATCTGTCATTTTTTCAATTTTGCTGCCATTAATTTCAGTAATCATATCTCCAATTTTAATTCCTGCAAGTTCACCGGGAGATTTTTTGCCATCTTCTGTATTAATCAAATGGTGTCCAACTACTAATACGCCTACAGTATTTAATTTTACACCAATTGATTGACCGCCAGGCATTACTCGAAAATCTTTTAAAACATGTACATCGACCTTTTTAATCGGAATACCTGCATATTCCAGAAGCACTTCATTTTTGCCTTTTTTATTTGCATTCACTGATATTGAATGGTTTTCCTGATCAAGTGTAATATTCGACTTGTGAGAATTATTTTTTAGGGCTGCAGATACCGGGGCAGCCTTCTGGAGGATATAATCTTGTCCTTCAAACATAGTAATCGTCTTTGGGATTGCCAGGTATTGCTGTAAGGGCTGAAAAAAAATAAGGCTAATTAATGAAACAAGGAGAATTCCACCAATAATCTTTCTAATTATTTCTAACTTCAAATTCTTCACTCTCCTCGCTTCTTTTCGCTACACACTTCAAAAATGGCTACATCTTTAATTTTGCCTCCTTGACAATCATTTATAACTGGTATAAACATAAAAAAGCTACCCAAATTGGGAAGCTTTTCAATTTACCTTTGTTTTTACCGCTAATTGTAATAATTCCTCAGCATGTTTTTTTGTTAAATCAGTAATTTCTGCACCAGAAATCATCCGGCCAATTTCTTTTATTTTATCTTCAATACCTAGTGAAGTGACCGAGGTTTTCGTTCTTCCTCCTTTTATGATTTTAGCAATAAACAGATGTGTATCTGCCATCGCTGCAACCTGTGGTAAATGAGAAATACACAAAACCTGCGAACCTGAAGAAACTTTATAAATTTTTTCAGCGATCGATTGAGCAACCCTTCCGCTAACACCAGTATCCACTTCATCGAAGATAATGGAGGTAACACCTTGGTGCTTGGAAAAAATGCTTTTAAGTGCCAACATAATCCGTGATAATTCTCCCCCAGATGCCACTTTTGACAATGGCTTTAATGGCTCACCCGGATTGGTCGAAATATAAAATTCAACATGGTCCACGCCATTTTTCGAAAAATGCTGAAGATCAGTTTCAAACCGAATTTCAAAGACCGTTTTCGCCATGTATAATTCTTTTAATTCACTATGAATTAATTTTGTCAGCTTATTGGCCCATTTTTGGCGAAGTTCGGATAATTGTTTTGCCTCTAGCACCAAGTCTTTCTTAATGGAAGCTAATTCTTTTTCCAGTTCACCTATATGTGTTTCTTTATTTTGAAGTGTTTCAATTTCTTCTTCAACTTTTGCCGCATATTCCATTATTTCATTGATTGTTTTTCCATATTTTCGTTTTAGCTGGTTAATTTCATTTAAGCGATCTTCTATTTCATTTAAGCGACCGGGATCGTACTCTAAAGCATCTAATTCATTTCTTAATGAACGGGCTGCATCCTCCAGTTGGTAGAAACTGTTCGACACGGATTCAAATATTTCTTTATAGGCCGAATCAAGTGCGGCTGCATCCTCCAAGTAACCCATGGTCATTCCCACCCAATCAAGGCCCTTTTGTTCACCATTCAGGCCGTTATAGCCCGATTGAACGGATTCAAATACACGTTCGAAATTCCCTAGCTTTCTTTTTTCTTCAAAGAGCTCTTCATCTTCATGGGGCTTTAGATTAGCCTTTTGAATTTCATCTAATTGAAATTGAATTAAATCAAGTCGATGGGCGGTCTGCTGATCGTTTTCACTTAACGTTTTCAGCTTATGCCATGTATGCTCGTAACGGCGAAATACTTCCGTGTATTCTCCTAGAGAAGCTTGGATTTCTTCAGAACCAAATTGATCCAGCAATGGTAAGTGTCTTGTCTCATCCATCAATTCTTGATGCTCATGCTGACCATGGATATCAACAAGGGTACCGCCCATTTCTCGAAGCGTTGAAATCGTCACCAATTTTCCATTTATACGGCAAACGCTTTTTCCTGTTCGGGAAATATCCCGGCGTAAAACCACCATTCCCTCCTCAATATCTATCCCGAATTCTAACGCTTTCAATAAAATTGGATGGTTAGGATCATCTAGTTGGAATAAACCTTCTATTTCTGCCTTTTCTTCCCCATGGCGAACAAATTCTGCTGATCCCCTTCCACCTACTAGTAAATGAATGGCATCAATAATAATGGACTTTCCGGCACCTGTTTCACCGGTTAATACGGTTAATCCCTTTTCAAACGAAATCTCAAGCGCTTGGATAATGGCGAAATTTTTTATTGATAGTTCTGCTAGCAAGAAACTCTCCCCCAATTAAAGCATATCAAGGAACCGGTTGGTAATGACTTCTGTATCTTCCGGTGTTCTGCATATGATTAACATCGTATCATCACCGCAAATCGTTCCTAATATCTCTTCCCAATCAAGATTGTCGATTAATGCACCAATAGCCATTGCGTTACCAGGCAAGCACTTCATGACAAGCAAATGTCCCGCGGAATCAATCCTAACAAATGCATCAATTAATGAACGTTTTAATTTCTGCAATGGATTAAATCTTTGGTCTGCAGGCAGGCTGTACTTATAGCGACCATCAATTAAAGGGACTTTAACTAGATGTAATTCTTTAATATCCCTTGACACAGTCGCCTGCGTGACATTATAGCCAGCACTTTTTAACTCATCTACTAACTCATCCTGTGTTTCAATATCATTGCTGGCAATAATCTCTCTAATTTTTATATGGCGTTGACCTTTATTCATCTTTTCACCCCATAGTCATAGAAAACATTAGAGTATTTTGTACTATAATGTCGTATCTACCCATATATTAGCATAATAATACCGTAAAATACATTAAGAAAAGCGGAAGGCGCCCGCTTATCGGCGTATGGACTGGAGCGCTTCGACTGAGATAAAGGAAACACGGTG
>NZ_AJLS01000161.1 GCF_000307875.1 Neobacillus bataviensis LMG 21833 | reverse complement strand
CGCCTCCGGCTCTTCGTGTTTCCTTTATCTCAGTTGGAGCGCTTCAGGCCATACGCCGCTGACCAAGGCGCTTGCGCTTTTATTTTTCCAAAATATTTTCATTAAAACAGTCAAACCCTATATTCAAGTAACGGATAATCAGGATAAGAAGTAGGTGATTTTAGGTGATTTCAATAAAAAGTGTCCGCAAGATTTATCCTTCCAAGCAAGGTGAACTTAAAGCAGTAGATGATGTAAACCTTGATATAAAAAATGGAGAGATCTTCGGTGTAATTGGTTATAGCGGTGCCGGAAAAAGTACATTGATCCGTATGTTAAATGGACTGGAGCTACCAACCGATGGAAGTGTCACAGTTGCCGGCCGGATCATTTCAAAAATTAAAGGCGCCGAACTGCGAAAAGCACGTCAGGAAATCAGTATGATTTTTCAGCACTTTAACTTGCTGTGGTCAAGGACAGTAAGCGAAAATATTGCTTTTCCACTTGAAATTGCAGGTGTTAAAGGACCTCAAAGAAAGAAAAGAGTCGAAGAGTTAGTAAAGTTGGTTGGCCTAGAAGGCAGGGAAAATGCATACCCCTCCCAGCTGAGCGGCGGACAAAAGCAGCGAGTTGGGATTGCCAGAGCACTCGCCAATAACCCTAAAGTACTCCTTTGTGACGAAGCGACCTCAGCACTGGATCCGCAAACGACCGATTCGATTTTAGAATTGTTAGTGGATATCAATAAGCGACTCGGGTTAACGATTGTCTTGATTACTCATGAAATGCATGTCATTCGTAAAATCTGTCACCGGGTAGCAGTGATGGAAAGCGGCCGAGTGGTTGAACTAGGTTCGGTTTTAGACGTGTTTAAACATCCCGAACAGCCGATTACAAAACGGTTTGTCCAACAGGTAACGGAACCGGAAGAAACGAAAGAAACAATTGAACATCTACTCGAACTTTATCCGCATGGCAAAGTGGTTCAACTCTCGTTCGTCGGGGAAGCAACAGAACAGCCATTAATTACAAACGTCATCCGGGATTTCGATGTGGTCGTAAATATTCTTCAAGGGAAGATTTCGCACACGCAAACCGGTTCATACGGAACATTATTTATCCATTTGGATGGTCAAGCTAGCGAAATACAGAAAGCCATTGATTATATTCACTCACAGCAAGTCGGCGTGGAGGTGATCAGTAATGGCTAACTTTATGGAATTGGTTAAGTGGGAGCAATTATTAGAGGCAACACGTGAAACCATTTATATGACTTCCATTTCTGTGCTTACAACATTTATTCTAGGATTACTCCTCGGTCTGCTGTTGTTTTTAACAGACAAAGGGAATATGTGGGCCAACAGGACTGTTAATGTCATTATTGCCGGATTTGTTAATATCTTTAGATCGATCCCATTTATTATCTTAATTGTTTTATTAATTCCTTTTACAAAATTATTGCTAGGGACGATGCTCGGTGCAAATGCAGCACTGCCAGCCCTCATTATTGGAGCCGCTCCTTTTTATGCACGAATGGTGGAAATTGCCCTTAGGGAAATTGATAAAGGTGTTATTGAGGCATCGCAATCAATGGGAGCAACGCATGGTCATATCATTTTTAAAGTATTAATTCCGGAATCCTTGCCGGCATTAATATCAGGGATTACAGTCACAGCTATTTCGCTAGTGGGCTTTACGGCGATGGCCGGAGTCATTGGAGCGGGTGGGCTTGGACATTTTGCCTATCTTGAAGGTTTTCAACGCAATCGACCGGTTGTCACGTTAGTAGCAACGATTGCGATTCTAATTTTAGTTTTTATTATCCAATTTATTGGAGATTATTTTACGAAAAAAACAGATAAACGATAACAGGGGGAATTAGAAGATGAAAAAAGTATTTAGTTTGATTGCAATTGCATTATTAGCCTTTGCCTTAACAGCTTGTGGTGGTGCTAAAAACGATACTGCAGACAAGGCAGGGAAAGATGGTAACAAGAAATTAGTCGTTGGTGCAACTGCTGTGCCGCATGCGGAAGTGCTGGAAGCGGCAAAACCTTTATTAAAGGAAAAAGGCATTGACCTAGAAATCCAAGTTTTCCAAGATTATATCCTGCCAAACGTAGCGCTAAGGGATAAAGAGCTCGATGCAAACTATTTTCAAACTCCAGGGTATTTAGACCTGCAAATGAAAGAAAATAAGGACTTTGATTTTGTAAGTGTTGGTGGAATTCATAAGGAACCAATCGGAATTTATTCTAAAAAATATAAAAGCCTTAAAGACCTTCCAAAAGGTGCAAAAATTATTATGAGTGATTCACTAAGTGACCACGGACGTATTTTACCTATTTTTGAAAAAGAAGGTTTAATTAAGCTTAAAGAAGGCGTTGGCGTAAATGCAAGAGTAGAGGATATTATTGAAAATCCAAAAAATCTTGATTTCTCCACTTTAATTGAAGCGAAATTATTAGCTTCTTCCTTCGATAGCGGTGAAGGTGATGCGGTCGTCATTAATACGAACTACGCATTAGAAGGCGGAATTGACATTGGAAAGTATGGAATTGCCTTTGAAGGCGATGACGTTGTACCGGCAAACCTTGTAGTCGTTCGTTCAGAGGACAAAAACCGAAAAGAAATCAAAACACTTGTAGAAGTCCTTCAATCAAAAGAAATTCAGGATTTCATTCAGGATAAATACAAAGGGGCCGTTGTATCGGTTTCTGAGTAATATATAAATAGGAAGAAAGGCAAAAGTCAGTGAACCCCTCACTGGCTTTTCCTATTTCTAAGGCAGCGTGATCCCACATACATGAATCCCGCGAATTGGGTAAAAATAGAAAAGATTTTACACTTTAATTCAGTTGGAAATGCCCAAAAAATGAGGTATGATTTTAAACGGGCACATTTTACATAAAGAACATTTGTCTGAATTTTCTTTAAAATTTCCTTCTTATTCTCATTTAGAGTTCTTTAAATGAAAATAGCAGCATTGTTTTTACTGTTTAGGAGTTGCTAATACATTTCATTTGTTATAAGATTGGAATGAGAATAAAATGAGAATAGAACATAGACCCAAATGGTCTATAAGATACAAAACTTTCTTTTCGGAGGTATAGATATGGCTGGATCAACTTTAACGATCAAAGATTTACATGTAGAAATTGATGGGAAAGAAATTTTAAAAGGGGTAAACCTTGAAATAAAGGGTGGAGAAATCCATGCAATCATGGGACCGAACGGTACTGGTAAATCCACGTTATCATCGGCCATCATGGGTCACCCAAAATATGAAGTAACGAGTGGTAACATCACTTTGGACGGACAAAATGTCCTTGAAATGGAAGTAGACGAGCGCGCGCGTGCAGGCCTATTCTTAGCAATGCAATATCCAAGTGAGATCAATGGCGTAACAAACGCTGACTTTTTACGTTCTGCCCTTAATAGCCGCCGGGGTGAAGGAAACGAGATTTCCCTTATGAAATTTATCCGTCAAATGGATAAACAAATGGAATTCCTTGAAATGGATCTTGATATGGCTCAGCGTTATTTAAACGAAGGCTTTTCAGGCGGAGAGAAAAAGCGTAACGAAATTTTACAATTGATGATGTTACAGCCTAAGATTGCTATTTTAGATGAAATCGACTCGGGACTCGACATCGATGCCCTTAAAGTTGTTTCAAAGGGAATTAATGAAATGCGCGGCGAAGAGTTCGGCTGCTTAGTGATCACTCACTATCAACGTCTTTTAGACTATATCACTCCTGACCATGTGCACGTTATGATGCAAGGCCGCATCGTGAAATCAGGCGGACCGGAACTGGCACAACGCTTAGAAGCAGAAGGATATGACTGGATCAAGCAAGAGCTCGGAATTGAAGATGAAACAGTTGGGCAAGAAGCGTAAGAGAGTGTTAGGAGGATTAAAATGACAACAGAAACAAAATTACCATTTGACAAAGGGTTTGTCACTTCTTTTTCAAAAGAAATGAACGAGCCTGCGTGGTTTGAAGAGTTTCGTCTAAAGGCATTAACGGATTTTGAACAATTGCCAATGCCTAGACCCGATAAAACGAAGATAGATAAATGGAATTTCACGCAATTCAATCAACATACGGTAAAAAGTGATGTCTATGCATCACTTGCGGAGCTTCCGGAACAAGTAAAGGCGTTAGTTGATCTCGATGCGGAAAAGATGAACCTATACATTCAACGAAATCAAACTCCTGCTTTTTTATCTTTATCTGAAGACCTAAAAAGCAATGGTGTTATTTTTACGGATATTTTTACAGCAGCTAGAGAGCACGGAGACCTCTTGAAAAAGTATTATATGACACAGGCTATTAACGTTGATGAACATCGTTTAACAGCTCTGCATGCAGCGCTCGTGAATGGCGGGGTATTCTTGTATGTTCCAAAAAATGTGGAAATTGTGGAACCAATTCAAGCCGTTTTCGTACATGATGATGCGGAAGCAAATCTGTTTAACCATGTAATTGTGGTTGCAGAAGACAATAGTTCAGTAACATACGTAGAAAACTATATTTCTACAATGGAAACATCAAATACATTAGTTAATATCTTGACTGAAGTCATTGCTAATGCGAATGCAAAAGTTCAATATGGCGCGGTAGATACATTGGCTAAAGGAGTTACCACGTATGTTAATCGCCGTGGTGTTGCTGGCCGGGATGCCAACATTGAATGGGCACTTGGTTTAATGAACGAGGGGGACACCATCTCGGAAAACACTACCAATTTACTTGGTGATGGTTCCAATGGTGATACCAAAACCGTTGTTGTCGGACGCGGTAATCAAACGCAAAACTTTACGACAAAAGTAGTTCATTTTGGTCGAAATTCTACCGGCAATATTTTAAATCACGGAGTAGTAAAGGAAAGTGCTACATCGATTTTTAACGGGATCGGAAAAATCGAGCACGGGGCATCTAAATCTGATGCGGAACAAACTTCACGTGTTCTAATCTTAAGTGAAAAAGCACGCGGTGATGCCAATCCAATTTTGTTAATTGAGGAAGATGATGTAATGGCTGGACACGCTGCCTCAGTAGGCCGTGTTGACCCACTCCAGTTGTATTATCTCATGAGCCGCGGGATTTCTAAAACAGAAGCTGAACGCTTAGTGATACATGGCTTCCTTGCACCAGTTGTGAAACAACTTCCGATTGAAGGAGTAAAGAAACAGCTGACTGAAGTAATTGAAAGGAAAGTACGCTAATGAATATCCAGGATATTCGTAAACAGTTTCCCATCCTTGATCAAGAAGTGAACGGCAACCCCCTCGTGTACTTAGACAGTTCGGCAACATCACAGAAGCCGCTCCAAGTCATCGAGGCAGTTGATAAATATTATCGTGAAATCAATTCCAATGTCCATCGCGGTGTGCATACGCTGGGAACAAGAGCAACAGATGCTTACGAAGGGGCACGGGAAAAGATCCGTAAGTTTATCAATGCGAAATCAACGCAAGAGGTAATTTTTACAAGAGGAACGACGACTTCGATTAATACGGTAGCAGCAAGCTATGCTGCCGCAAACTTAAAAGAAGGCGATGAAATTGTTATTACCTATATGGAGCACCATAGTAATATCATTCCGTGGCAGCAAGTGGCAAAACGGACTGGTGCCCAGTTAAAATATATCCCGCTCCAAGAGGACGGCACATTATCACTTGATGATGTCCGTGCTACAATCACTACAAATACAAAGATAGTATCAGTGATGCAAGTATCCAATGTACTAGGCGTTATTAATCCCGTGAAAGAAATTGCTCAAATTGCCCACGAACATGGGGCAATCATGGTGGTTGATGGTGCCCAAAGTGCTCCGCATATGAAAATAGATGTTCAAGATTTAGATTGTGATTTTCTTGCTTTTTCTGGCCACAAAATGTGCGGACCGACTGGCATTGGTGTTCTTTATGGGAAAAAACATCTGCTTGAAAATATGGAACCAATTGAATTTGGCGGTGAAATGATTGATTTCGTTCATTTGTACGAATCTACCTGGAAAGAGCTGCCATGGAAATTCGAAGCCGGTACACCGATTATTGCCGGAGCTGTTGGACTTGGAGCAGCCATCGACTTTTTAAATGAAGTCGGCTTAGACAATATTGCTGAGCATGAACATAAACTTGCTGCTTACGCTTTAGAAAAAATGGCAGCGGTAGAAGGTATGGCCATTTATGGATCGCTTGATGCAGCTAAGCGTGCAGGACTTATTACGTTTAATATTAATGATGTCCATCCGCACGATGTGGCAACTGTTTTAGATGCAGAAGGTATTGCGGTCCGCGCCGGACATCACTGTGCCCAGCCGTTAATGAGATGGCTGAAAGTTTCTGCAACAGCACGTGCAAGTTTCTATTTATACAATACAGAAGAGGATATTGATAAACTCGTTGAAGGGCTTGTCAAAACAAAGGAGTATTTCAGCGATGTCTTCTAATTTAGATGCACTTTACCGAAGAGTAATAATGGACCATTATAAAAAACCCCGTAATCGCGGTGTTTTGGAAGATGGCAGCCATACGATTAATATGAATAACCCAACCTGCGGCGACCGGATTCAATTAACCTTTAAAGTGGTCGATGGAATTGTCGAGGATGCCAGATTTGAGGGAGAAGGCTGTTCGATTTCCATGTCTTCCGCCTCAATGATGACACAGGCCATTAAAGGAAAAAAGGTCGATGATGCGATCAATTTAGCACATGTTTTTTCAGATATGATGCTAGGAAAAGAGCCTGACGATTCCATTGATTTAGGTGATATCGAAGCACTGCAGGGTGTTGCTAAATTTCCGGCCCGTATCAAATGCGCTACATTAGCATGGAAGGCAATGGAAAAAGGATTAAAGGAAGAGGAACAAAAATAAAATGAAAGCGGTGAAGACTGGGATGATAACCAGCTCCAGCGCCTAGCCCCTCGAGGTCACAAGCCAATCCGTCCAAAAGGTTAAAAAGCAACCTTCCGGCCGGCTCGTCTTGTGCTATGCCTGAGGCTGACCAAGGCGCTTCCGCTCCAAAAAGGAGGAATACGACGATGGCAAAAAAGATGCCTGAAATCGGTGATTATAAATATGGTTTTGCCGATAAAGACGTTTCCATATTCCGATCAAAACGTGGTTTAACACGTGAGATTGTCGAAGAAATTTCTAAAATGAAAAAAGAACCACAGTGGATGCTGGATTTTCGCTTGAAATCACTCGAAATTTTTTACAGCAAACCAATGCCGCAATGGGGCGGGGATTTAACCCCATTAAACTTTGATGAAATAACGTATTATGTTAAGCCGTCTGAAAAATCCGAGAAATCATGGGATGAAGTTCCGGAAGAAATTAAAGCTACTTTTGATAAACTCGGAATTCCTGAAGCAGAGCAAAAGTATCTTTCCGGGGTTTCTGCTCAATATGAATCAGAGGTTGTTTACCATAACATGAAAGAGGATCTCGAAGACTTAGGAATTGTCTTTAAGGATACCGACTCTGCTTTAAAGGAAAATGAAGATATTTTCCGCGAGCACTGGGCGAAAGTTATTCCGCCAACTGATAACAAATTTGCAGCGTTAAACTCTGCTGTTTGGTCTGGAGGATCTTTCATTTATGTGCCACCTGGTATTAAAGTGGACACTCCATTACAGGCCTATTTCCGAATTAACTCGGAAAATATGGGTCAATTTGAAAGAACATTGATTATCGTTGATGAAGGGGCAAGTGTACACTATGTAGAAGGCTGTACAGCACCAGTTTACACAACAAACTCCCTTCACAGCGCTGTTGTTGAAATTATCGTTAAAAAAGGCGGTTACTGCCGTTATACAACGATTCAAAACTGGGCAAACAACGTTTATAACCTTGTAACGAAGCGGACTGTCTGCGAAGCAAATGCGACAATGGAATGGGTCGACGGTAATATCGGTTCTAGGTTAACTATGAAATATCCGGCCGTTATTCTTAAGGGTGAGGGTGCCCGCGGCATGACATTATCGATTGCGATTGCCGGCAAAGGCCAAGTCCAAGATACAGGTTCTAAGATGATTCACTTAGCTCCAAATACATCATCGACCATTGTGTCTAAGTCCATTTCCAAGCATGGCGGAAAAGTAAACTATCGTGGTTTAGTGCATTTTGGCCGTAAAGCCGATGGTGCCCGTTCTAACATTGAGTGCGATACGTTAATTATGGATAATCTATCTACATCAGATACCATTCCATATAACGAAGTATTAAATAACAATATTTCACTTGAGCACGAAGCAAAGGTTTCGAAAGTATCTGAAGAGCAGCTTTTCTACTTGATGAGCCGCGGTATCTCTGAGCAGGAAGCAACAGAGATGATTGTTATGGGCTTCATCGAGCCGTTTACAAAGGAATTACCAATGGAATACGCCGTTGAGATGAATAGATTGATCAAGTTTGAGATGGAAGGCAGTATTGGTTAATCCTCTACAAACGTTTATGCACCAACGTTTGAGAGTCATTTATTAACCTAATAAAAAGCAGCCATGCCGATTTTGTGCCGACTCAAATTTAACATTTAGTATAGAAGGCGAACTTTTTAAGTTCGTCTTCTTCTATTTTTTCAGGATATTCAAAGCTAAATTAATATAGGAATAAAACCATTACAGCAGCAACTGCTGCAATGGTGGCTAAATCCATAATTCTTGAGGATTTTCTTCACACAACGGTATTTTTTAAAACTAAGCACCTTGTTTTTTATCTAATTTTTCATTATGCAAATCTTTAAGTATCAAAATCATCCTGTTTAATTCGGATGGTGTTAATTCATCGTAACGATCTAGTTCGTTTTTTAAATGTTCTATGGTCGGGTTGGACCTCTTATGGCCAGATAAAAAATAGGTGGAAATAGAGCTTGTTACCATCCCTATTAAACCTATTCCAAGCAACATAAGAATAGCTGCTATTACTCTACCCATTCCAGTTTCAGGTGATATATCACCATATCCAACAGTAGTAGCTGTTACCATGGACCACCAAAGAGCATCTTGGTAAGTTTTAATGGATGGCTCAAATAACTTAATTAATAACGATGATACTAGCATCACCACAAAAATAATGCCTAAAATTTTATCTAATCCATTCGTTTTTAAAATGGCGAAGAACGGTTTTGCGTGACGTTTTGACAAAAGAATAATTCTCACCAATCTAATTAACCTTGCCAAACGTGCAAGTTGGAATATATTGTCGAGTGGAATAATTGCAATTAGATCAAATGGATTTTCTTTAATAAACTTTATTTTATTTTCCGAACGAAATAATCTTATTAAAAAATCAAGCACAAAAATGCCCCATACTACCTTGTCTAAAAAGAAAAATTGCCTGCTATCTAACCAGATTGTTGAAACAGATAAGACAGCCATCGAAAACAAGATTATTTCATACAATATAGATGCTTTTTTCCCCATTCAATTATTTCTCCTTAAAAAAGACACCCAAACAAAACATACTTGTTCTAGGTATCTTAATCTTTCTCTTTGTTGCGTTCTTTTACTTTCTGCGCTACCCACTCGAAATGCCGTCTGATTTCATCTACATAATATCGGTGATAAAAATCATGGTGAGATTCCTTTTTTACCAACTATTCATTGTAGCTCCGAACTCTTTTACTTCCGGTGTCATAAATTCCATTTTAGATGCTTTCATTACACAGTCTGACATAGGTTCATCGTCATTAGGAACGAATTTTCCTGTCTCCACAGTATACATTGCTATCTTTTGATCACCTTGTTTAACATTTATGCTTACCGTTTTAGCACCTTTAGTGTCATTTTGTAGTAAAAAATCATAAGTTTGGTTTACTACATGCTGTGTGGCCAATCCAGGAGGGGTCTTTTTACTCATTGTTACAAACACAGTGATATGCTGATTTATATCTATAGCATTAGTAACTTCTACTTTTTCAGCATATTCAAACACAGATGTGTCTATGTTCTTTGATTTAGCTTCTTCTTTTTGATCTGTCTGTTCTTTGGCTTTCTTTTCCTCAGCAACTTTTCGTTCAGTTTCTTCTTTCGCTTTTTGTTCTTCTAGCTTTTTTTCTTCCTCTTCCTTTTTAGCTTCAGCCTTTTCTTCAGACTTTTTCTTTGCCACAGCTTCTTCTTTTGGTTGAGCTGCTTTTTCTTTCTTTTCTTGGGCTTCGGCTTTTTTCTTATCTTTCAATTCCTTCTTCTTAGAATCCTCTTTTTTATCCTCTATTTTAGCCGAGGTATTTTCTGATTCTGTTTGAGGCATAAGTGATCCGAAAATCATTGTAAGCACGAAACAACCAGCGGCAAAAATCATCATTTTCTTTGCCATTTTTGTTTTTTTGAACATGCTGATAAGAGCAAGAACGATAAAGAGAATGATCCCCAAAAAACTTAATACAGCAAGTGTTGTCCACATATTTTATCCCCCTTTGTATATTTTTTAGTATTTATGTATTGTACGAGTCTATTTTACAGATGTTTTCCAAAATAAGAAAGACAGTCCTTTTCCATTTTACCTCTGAAAAAATATTTCTAATTTTCTATTAATAAAATGTACAACTTTGTCATAAATCGGAATAGCACCACCAAGTATTTAATAAGACGTCAGCCGCCCTTAAGCTGATTGGGGGCTGGGTGAAGAGGAATGCTGGAAAAATTCAAGTTATATTCCGATACCCAAAGAAGAGAAAAAGCTGGTAGAGGTGAAGAAAGTTAAGGTCATTAATAAAGGGGGGAATTAAGTGTGCCCCAAAAACTACTCCTCTATCAGAATAGAAAATGGAATTTTGAAACTATGGAATTCTGTCTATAGGATAACAACTTTTTTCTCACCAAAATATGAAAGGGAGTGAGAAGTGATTGGAGTGCCTCGACTCCAATGTTCGAGAAGACAAAATTATTTACGATTGATGCCCACAACAAATTGACTGAAAGAAAACCAAGCAAGGATAAAAAGGAGTAAATAAAAGTCTCGGCACCAATAGAAAAAAGTCGTCAAAAATTCATGACGCAAGCATTCATAAACATAGATTTTATGCACTTTTATCATTTATATTCGTTTATACATAGTCGAAATGGAAGGATCCATCGGTTAATACGTTTGAAAAATTCACCCGCTTGCTGCGTTTGCAGGCGGGTTTTTGCTTTGGAGTGTGTTACTGTCGTTTGAGAAGTGCTTACTGTTGGATAGAGGCGGTTTACTGTCACATAAGGTTAGTTTACTATCGGATGGCCCTAGTTAACTGTCGGATAACGTCAGAATATTGTCGGATAGGATATATTTACTGTTGTATAGCAGCTAATTACTGTCGATAATACATATACACGATTAAAGAAACTTCGTCATTCGAAAAATCTGGCATCTTCTGAAAATGGTTATGCTATTATTAAATAATGGAGGTGAGTTTCTTGATTTATATTGGTGTAACCGGCTGGGGCGACCATGATAGCTTATACCCGAACCAAACTCCGCCACGAGATAAGCTTAAAGTATACGCAGGTCATTTCCCACTTGTAGAAGTGGACACGGCTTTTTACGCCATTCAGCCAACAAGAAATGCTGAAAAGTGGGTCAATGAAACGCCAGAGGGCTTCCAGTTTATCGTAAAAGCCTATCAGGGGATGACAGGCCACCAGCGCGGCGACATTCCTTTTGATACCAAACAAGCAATGTTTAATGCCTTTAAAGAGTCACTGGAACCATACATACAACATAATAAATTAGCCATGGTCTTATTTCAATTTCCACCATGGTTTGCCTGTAAACGTGAAAATGTTGATTACTTAAGATGGAGTAAAGTGGAGATGGGTGACATCCCTTGCGCCCTAGAGTTTAGGCATCAATCGTGGTTTGCACCGCAATATCGCCAACAAACACTTGATTTTATGAAAAAGGAAAAATGGATCCATAGCATTTGTGATGAGCCGCAATCCGGCGAAGGGTCAATTCCAACGGTACTCGAGGTAACCGCCCCACAAAATGTTCTTGTCAGATTTCACGGCCGCAATGTATATGGCTGGCAAAAGCGGACTGCTGAAAACTGGCGTGAGGTTCGCTACCTTTATCGCTATAATCAACAAGAGCTAGAAGAATGGTGCGAACGCATCCAACATTTAACCAAGGAATCCACAAACGTGTATCTCCTGTTTAACAACAATTCCGGGGGCGATGCGGCTGACAATGCGAAAGAAATGATGGAGCTTTTACAAATAGACTATGAGGGACTCGCTCCAAGGCAGCTAGATTTATTTAATTAAGACTGATATTAGAAGGTGTGAAAGCAAATGGAATGGATTATTTTAGTTTTAGTTGGGCTGGTTGCGAGCTCCATTGGTTCGCTGATCGGCATGGGTGGAGGAATCATTGTCGTTCCTGCCTTGTTATACTTGGCAACATTATCGACATTTAGCCACCTAACACCGCAGGTCGTGGTGGGTACTTCCCTATTTACGATGATTTTTACGGGGCTTTCCTCGACGTTATCCTATATGAAGCTTAAAACAGTCGATTATAAAAGTGGATTAATCTTTCTTATCGGCAGCGGACCTGGGAGTATTCTTGGTGCATGGGTAACGGAAAAATTGAACTTGCACTCGTTCAATATTTATTTTGGTATTTTTATTCTTTTTGTTTCGCTTGTAATGGTTGTCAAAGACAATTTAAAGCCGCTGCCATATCGGAAAGATAAGGGCATTGTTCGCAGCTATACCGACAATAGCGGCAAAACTTTTGAATATGGTTTTAGTCCAATCACCGCCATCATCATTTCCTTCATTGTTGGGTTTTTATCAGGAATTTTCGGGATTGGCGGCGGCTCGCTCATGGTACCAACCATGATTTTACTATTTTTCTTCCCGCCGCATGTGGCAACGGCCACGTCTATGTTCATGATTTTACCAACATCCATCTTAAGCTCCATCACCCATATTTCCTTAGGTAATGTGAATTGGCTTTATGCATTGGCGTTGATTCCTGGGGCATGGATTGGTGCAAAGGTCGGCGTATTTTTAAATTCAAAACTAAAGAGCAAAACGATTGTCATGATTATCAGAGTCATTCTTGTTGTAGTGGGTGTCCGTTTAATTTATCAAGGAATTTCAGGGTAAGGTTAAATGGAAACGATCTATATTTACCACACGAATGACGTTCACAGTCACTTGGAACATTGGCCACGGATCAGTCGCTTTTTAAAACAGAAAAAGGCCTCTCACCAACAGCAAGGAGAGGATGTCTTTCTCTTTGATATTGGTGATTTCCTCGATCGCTGGCATCCGTTAACAGAGGCAACAAAAGGACAAGGTAACATTACCCTATTAAATGAGTGCGAATATACGGCGGTTACGATTGGGAACAATGAGGGGGTTAACCTCGCCTATGAAGATCTAGACCGCCTATATGATCATGCTGCATTTGATGTACTGGTTGCCAACCTGTATAAAAAAAATGGCCTTTATCCGGATTGGGTTAAACCATATAAGATTTATCATACAAAAAAGGGAACCCGAATTGGTGTTATTGGACTCACGGCCCCGTTCACCATTCTATATGAATTGCTTGGCTGGAAGCTGACAGAACCGATTTCGGAGCTGAAAAAATGGCTTACGATAGTAAAAGAAGAATCAGACATCATCGTTTTGCTGTCCCATCTTGGTAAAAATGAGGATGAACGGATTGCTGTAGAATTTCCGGAAATTGATGTTATTTTAGGTGCCCATACGCACCACTTTTTTGAAAATGGAAAGCGAGTCGGTGATACACTGCTTGGGGCAGCCGGAAAGTATGGATACTATGTGGGTGAGATGACCATCACACTGACTGACCAAAAGGATGTAACCCAAAAAGAAGCTAATCTCTATGACTTTAACGACCTGCCGATTATTCAAAATGAACAGGGACAAATCCTTACTTTTTTAAACAAAGGGAAGGAGATGCTAAATCAACGGATAACTACACTTAGTGAGCCATTGGTTCACGCCCCCTTTAAGGAAACGAATTTTTCAAAATTGCTTTCCCGGACACTTAGAGAATGGTGCAGTGCGGACTGTGCCATGATTAATGCTGGGCTGTTGCTAGGTACATTGGCGGGGGAGGTCACCAATTACGATTTACTCGAGGTTTGTCCACACCCGATTAATCCATGTGTGATCGAATTAACGGGGATGGAATTACAAACCGTGCTACTCCAGACAAAAGACGAGGACTTACCGCACAAACAAATTAAAGGCCTTGGTTTTAGAGGTACAGTGTTAGGTGTATTTGTTTATGACGGTATTGACTTCGCTGAAAATACTATTTTTATTAATGACAGTAAAATTGAGTTTGAGAAAAACTATACATTAGCCCTGCCGGATATGTTTACCTTTGGTCATTTTTTCAAAGAGGTACTGCCTCAAAAGCAGAAGCGTTATTTTCTGCCAGAATTTTTGCGGGATTTATTAAAATGGAAGCTGCAGATGCCATCAAGCCCATACGCATAGTCCCTCATTATCATACTTTGATAGTGAGGAAAGGAGTGTGGGACCCTTTGATTGAGCTTTCACCAATTGAAATTGACGGCCATACTTTTTTGGCTGTTACGGTATTACTTCCAAAAACCACCCTTTTAACAGTGTCTAATGATAAAGGATATATTATGTGCGGTGCTTTAGATGTTAGCCTATTAAATGAAAAATTAAAGGATCGCCAAATCATTGCCGGCCGCGCCGTTGGAGTCAGAACGATTGATCAACTCCTAAATGCCCCGTTGGAGTCAGTAACATGGGAGGCGGAGGAATTAGGAATTCATCAAGGAATGATTGGCAAAGATGCGCTGTTAAAAATGGTGTAAAAGCTTGCTAAAGATTAGCAAGCTTTTTTTTGGGCTAGTTCCCCTTTTACAAGCATACATTTAGCTTGAAGGGGGGATTTCTTTGGCAAAATTCCGACGACGGCGGTTTTTCAAGCGGGGGCCGTTGCCATTCCGATATGTGATGCTTCTGACATTCGTCTTTTTTCTTTTCTCAACCGCTACAGGTTTGGTACTCGTTAACAAAGGAATCGAGCCAGCCTTAATGAGATATGCTGAATCGGAAACCCGTAATATAGCTTCTCTTGTCATTAATAGAGCCATTACCAAACGGACTACCAATGTGGGGGAAAATAATCAGGTTATTAAAATAACGGAAAGCAGTGATGGAAAAAAGCAAAACGCCGAGTTGAATACAGACTTAATCAATCGGGTATTGGCGGAAACCACTGCCCAAATTCAAAAGAATTTAAAAACAGCGAAGAAGGGGGATATTGCCTTATTAGAATCAGATGTTGAAATTGAAATAGAAAATACCGGAAAAGAGGATGGAATTGTCTGGTATGTGCCATTAGGCCAGGCCACCAATATTTCATTATTGGGGAATATAGGACCAAAAATTCCGGTAAAATTCCATGCGATTGGTGAAGTGGAGCCGGATGTTCATATTATACCAAAAGAAATGGGGATCAATAGTGTCTGGATCCAGGTCTCTGTTGAAATCGAGGTATCTGTTCAAATTATCACTCCGTTTGCAACAAAAATCACGAAGTTAAAACAAAGCATTCCGGTTGGTGGGCGATTGGTAGAAGGAGAAGTTCCGCAATTTTATAATAGCGGTGGCGGGATAACACCATCCATTCAACTTCCTGAAAAGAAAACTGAAACAAAAAAATCAGGAAATTAATAGGACTATCCTTCGAGGACAGTCCTATTTCCGTTTTATATTCATCCTCTCAAGCCGCTTCCATTTGGCCAGATGCGGGTAGGGGTCAAATGACCATTCGCTGATCCCATTGTCTTTGTACATCCCATAATGTAAATGGGGTGGGAATTTCCCTGAGGTTCCGGGAGGGCCGTAACCGGAGCTGCCAACACCGCCAATAACCATGCCAGGTTCGACAATTTGTCCCACACGTAAATCTTTGGCAAAACCACTTAAGTGTGCAAAGTAATGATATGTGTTATTAATGTCCCGGATCCCGATTCTCCAACCGCCAAACTTATTCCAGCCTTTCATTTCAATGATCCCATAGTTTGTGGCCCGTACAGGTACACCATAGCCGGCAAAAATATCGGTTCCTTCATGGATTCTTCTTCCGCCCCAGCCCCGGGCATCCCCCCAGGTGCTGCGGTAGCTGTGATTGCTGTAAAGAGGAACGGGGAAAACTTGTTTATCTAAATCAAGCCGGCCAAAATGACGATAAATTTTAGCCTTTCCTGTAATTATTTTTACCGATTTATCGCGCTGATAGTAATTCCATAACCCAATTTTTATATTATCATGATCCACTCCGTATGAAAGAAGATAATTGGCGAACGTATATAAAACATCCTCATCACTTTTTAAGCTTGCTTTTCCATCCCCATCCCCATCAACACCAATTCCATTAAAAAATTGAATAATGGCAGGATTTTCTTCAGAGAAATTAGGATTCGTTACCCCTGCCCATTGTTCTGGTTTGTAATAAATAGAAATGGTACTTTCCGGTTTTGGTAAATCGCGGCGGGCAAAACGGATACTTCTTTCGTATTGATCAATGGCCGCTAAATAATACCAAGGAATTTGGGTAATCGTTTCAACTTTTTTGTACAGGTTCATTCTTTCCTGGTAGGGATTCGGTTCTTCTTTTGCATAAGCATCCCTGGCAGACAAAGTAGAGGTAATAAGTAGTATAAGGATAGTTCCTATAATGAGAATAGCCCGCAACAGGAATCCTCCTTCCAATTAATGTACAAGGTTAGTTTATGATGATTAGGCTTTTTCATTAGGGTTAATAATTGGTAATCTAAAAAGGAAGTAAAAGATGAGGTTTGGCGGAATCGGTGCTTAGTTTGGCGGAAATCCGCCTCAAGTTGGCGGAAATCCGCCTCAAGTTGGCGGAATCCTAATAAAAGGGTAGAACCGCTTTGAAATTGCTTGTTTGCTTGTCGTTCCAAGCCCAGTATGATAAAGTGACATCATACATAATTGGTTTTAAGGGGTGCAAAGCATGAGCAAAAAAGAAGAAATTTTACGTAAGCCGGAGTGGCTAAAAATAAAGCTGAACACGAATGAGTCTTATACGGGCTTAAAGAAAATGATGCGGGAGAAAAATCTTCATACCGTTTGTGAAGAGGCCCGCTGCCCAAATATTCACGAATGCTGGGCTGAAAGACGGACCGCAACCTTTATGATTCTCGGCGATACTTGCACACGTGCCTGCCGCTTCTGTGCCGTTAAAACGGGTCTTCCAACAGAACTTGACTGGCAAGAGCCGGAAAGAGTGGCTGATTCCGTTCAATTGATGAACTTAAAGCATGTGGTTGTGACAGCAGTAGCCCGTGATGATCTAAAAGATGGCGGTGCCGCAGTGTTTGCCGAAACGGTACGTGCGATTCGCCGGAAAAATCCATTTACAAGTATCGAGGTACTTCCTTCAGATATGGGCGGTAAGGAAGAAAATTTAAAAGTGTTAATGGATGCTAAACCAGATATCTTAAATCATAATATAGAAACAACTAAACGATTAACTCCAAGAGTAAGAGCTCGTGCGAAATACGATCGTTCTCTCGAGTTTCTCCGCCGTGCGAAAGAAATGGAGCCAAGCATTCCAACCAAATCAAGCTTAATGATTGGCCTTGGTGAAACAAAAGAGGAAATTTTGGAAGTGATGGATGATTTACGGGCTAACAACGTTGATATCATGACGATTGGCCAATATCTGCAGCCGACAAGAAGTCATTTAAAGGTAGAAAAATATTACAGCCCTGATGAATTTGCAGAATTGCAGCAAATTGCAATGAGTAAAGGCTTTAGCCACTGTCAAGCAGGCCCGCTTGTTCGCTCATCCTATCATGCTGATGAACAAGTTAATGCCGCTGCAAAGCATAAGCAATTGCTTGGGGAAAAAGAAGCAAAGGAAGCGTAATAAAAAGAGTTCACCCCTTATTAAAAAAGGGGTGAACTCTTTCTTTTAGCGATTCCGATTAGTATTAGTCTTATGGTCATCCGGTGTTAGACCATTTTCATTTTCACTTGCATTCACCCGCGACCCTTGCGGAGATTTTTTCATTTGCGTAATGAGCCCGTTAACTAAATTGCGGGCATTCCTGCTGTTTGAATCAGTGTTAGCTAAGTTCTCCACATCACGCATCAATACTTTATTATCTGTGACATAAACGTGGTAATATCTAGGCACAACCGCCATTGCGGTTTGTTTTACTTGGTCAGCAGTTAGGTTGCGGTCTTTAGAATTGGTATCATAGGCAATTAACACTTCTTGGTCTGTGACTAGTGTTGCCACGTCATTTACATTGGGAATGCTTGTACTTTGTTTGCTAATAATGTTAGCAACTTGCTCACGGTCAAGGGCTGCGTAATGATTATTTGCTTTATTATCATTCATCACAGGACTCTTTTGGTGACGGACAAAGCCATAATTGTTGCTGACATTACGAATTCCTCTGCTCGCACCTTCATTGTAGAGCTCATGTCTTTTATTATTAACGTTAATGGTATTTCCGCTTTCTTCATAAATATCTTGGTTTGCATTATCCTTGGTGCATCCCGTTAACACAGTTATGGTACATAATCCAGCGATTAGGATCAATTTTTTCATTTCAACACCTCCTTTTATTAGAATAGCCAAAGGAAGGATTTTTTTTCTTAGTAATTGATGGGGAATCGGTTATAATGGATATTAGGTAATTGCTGGGTTAAACGAGGTGAGTTAAAATGATTGTTATCAACAATACGGCATATGAAATTTTGCAGGAATATCGAGATGGATATAATGAAGAAGCCTTTAAAGCCAGGTATAGTGATATTTTAACAAGGTATGATTATATTGTTGGTGATTGGGGTTATGGGCAGCTGCGCCTAAAAGGATTTTTCGACGATCAAAACCAAAAGGCTACATTTGATACAAAAATTAGCACACTAAGTGAGTACTTATATGAATACTGCAATTTTGGCTGTGCTTATTTTGTATTAAAAAGAGTAAAAAAATGAGAAGGATCAGGAAACCCTGACCCTTCTTTTTTGTCTAGCTCCAGCGCCCTAGCGGCTAGTGTCCTTCGCTCTCCGCCCTACGATAAGTCAACATCGAATCGCCTCCGGCTCTTCGTGT
>NZ_AJLS01000160.1 GCF_000307875.1 Neobacillus bataviensis LMG 21833 | reverse complement strand
TTGACTTATCGTAGGGCGGAGAGCGAAGGACACTAGCCGCTAGGGCGCTGGAGCTGGACAATTCTCAAGATAGAAATTTGTAATTACCTATAAAATAAAGAGGTGGAATGAAGTGGAGTTACGACAGATTTATTATTTTATTGAGGTCGCTAAAAGAGAGCATGTGACAGAGGCTGCCCATGCCCTTCATGTCGCCCAATCAGCTGTAAGCAGACAGATTGTTAATTTAGAAGAGGAATTAGGGGTGGATTTGTTTATCCGTGAAGGGCGGAATGTCAAACTGACTCCGATTGGTGCCATGTTTTTAGAGCAGATGCAGCAAGCAATCAAGCTGATTGACAATGCTAAACGGGAGGTGGAAGAACATTTAGATCCGGAGAAAGGAACGATTCGAATTGGCTTCCCGAGCAGTCTGGCTGCATATACATTGCCAACTGCAGTCTCTGCGTTTCGCGAGCGTTATCCAAATGTAAAATTCCAGCTTAATCAAGGTTCCTATAAGCATTTAATTGAAGGTGTGATAAATGGGGAATTTAATCTCGCCCTTATTGGCCCGGTACCTAAAAAGGAGAAGAAAATTAAAGGGAAAACGTTGTTTACTGAAAATATCGTTGCCTTACTGCCGCAGGCCCACCCCCTCGCAGCGAAGAAATTGTTAACCTTAAATGAATTACGGGATGATTCCTTTGTACTTTTTCCAAATGGCTATATCCTGCGTGAAATCATTGTCACTGCCTGCAGTCAGCTTGGCTTTGAGCCGCAGGTATCATTTGAAGGGGAGGATATTGATGCCATTAAAGGCTTGGTTTCGGCGGGACTTGGCGTGACACTCATTCCGGAAATCACGTTAATTGACAGCCTCCCAAGGTCAACGGTCAAAATTCCCATTACGGAACCAAATGTATCAAGGACAGTCGGTGTCATTATCCCGAGTGAACGCGAGCTGCTGCCAACAGAGAAGCTTTTTTGCGAGTTCCTCGGAGAGTTTTTCAGCATCCTTGACCGCTATCAAAATTAGCTGCCCTCATTAAATGTAACCACCTTACATAAGTATGATATATGACTTTTTGAAAAAACAAGGTGGTACATGAGGGGGATGCAGTAGTGGTAGTATCGATATTTGTCTTTTTGCTGATTGTTTTTATTGGCGGCCCACTTTGTTTCTTTTTGTGGCTTCGTAATTTGGCGAAAAAGCCGCAGCATTCGATTATTCGCGCCTATCCTTATTTAGGCTGGATTCGTTACGTCTTGGAAATGATGGGGCCAAAGCTCCGGCAGTATTGGTTTGACAGTGACAATGGAACAGGGCCATTTTCTCGTGCGGACTATTTAGGGATTATTTTTTCGGCAAAATATCGGACGGATTTGATTAGCTTTGGCTCAAAAAGGGATTTTGAAAAACAAGGTTACTATATCGCTAATGGCTTATTTCCACTCTTGAATGAGGAACTGCGTGTGGATAACCAGGAGAAAGTGCATGCCATGAAATACAAAATTGAACATGAAGGCATGTTCACAAGGCGGGAGAGTTTAGAGGAAGAGCAGAGTACCCGTTGGCAATATCATGAAGAGGATGCGATTGTTGTGGGTGCCAAACGGGAATACCCTTGGAGGCTGCGCGGGCCTTTCGGTGCTTCGGCTACATCGTATGGTTCTGTCGGCGAGAACTATATTCTTGCCACCGGCTATGGCAGCAGGATGGCAGGCGGGTCTTGGATTAATACAGGCGAGGGCGGCATTGCCCCTGAGCATTTAGAAAGCGGTGCCGATGTAGTTGCCCAGATTGGCCCGGGTTTATTTGGCTATCGGGATGAGGATGGCCATTTTTCTATGGAAGAGTTTAAAAAGCAAGCCCTGCAGCCGGCAGTCAAGGCCTTTGAACTTAAATTCGGCCAAGGGGCAAAAATTCGCGGCGGCCATTTGGAAGGTTCGAAGGTAACCGCAAAGGTGGCGCAAATTCGTAAGGTGAAGGAGGGTCAGACCATCAATTCACCCAATCGCTTTTCGTTTTTACATAATGAAACGGAAGCATTGCAGTTTATTAAGAGGCTGCAGGATGCGGGCGGAAAACCGGTTGGGATGAAGATTGTTGTCGGATATGGAACGAACTTGGACGCTTTTTTTGCTGCTATGAAACGGTTGCGAATCTATCCTGATTTTATTACGGTGGATGGCGGTGAAGGCGGAACGGGCGCCACTTATAAATCGATGGCTGACAGCATGGGGCTTCCCCTTTATCCTGCTTTAATCACGGTCGTCGATAAAGTTCACCAGTATGGGATTCGCGGTCGGGTGAAGATCTTTGCCTCCGGGAAATTGATTTCTGCTGACAAAGTTGCGATTGCACTGGCCATTGGTGCGGATGCGGTCAATTCAGCACGTGGTTTTATGATTGCTGGCGGCTGCATTATGGCGATGCAATGTCATACCGGCAAGTGCCCTGCAGGAGTGACAACGACCGACCCGAAACATCAGGAAGCCCTTGTGCCGGAGGAAAAGAAGTGGCGGGCGATGAACTATATTATTAATGTCCGGCAAGGTCTATTTGCCCTGGCGGCAGCATGCGGCATCGATACACCGCGGAAATTCACCCGCGAGCATATTGTCTTTAAAACGGAGTCTGGTCAAGTTCAAAGACTCTCCGAATTGTTCCCACTGCCAAAAAGTTCTGATGGAAGTTGAATTTCTTGCCATCAAAGTGAGTAAACATTATAGTCATGATGTTATGAAACTATTACTCTAAAAATAGGTGGTGGGCTATGAAGCTGCCTGCTAATATTGTCAAAATGGATGGAACGCTAAATGAGGGGTTAATCCTAAATAAAGAGCCAATCTATAAGGGGATGAATGGAAGAATGGTGGAGCGCTTCTATCTCCGCGCGAATGAAAGTTACATTTTTAAACCCTTAACGAATGATGGCCAATTAGGCAAAGAAGTGTGGATCCATGAGCATGTTCTCACTCATTTTCCGGCTATTTTTCCAAAAATAATCTCGTATTTGATTAGCGATGAACCGGAACGTAATTGGATGATTCTTGAGGATCTTGGTCCATTAGTGCACGATTTCCATGAAGATACCGTTTTGAGTGTGGTGAAATGGGTTGCATGGTGGCATTCCCTGCCGATTAAGAAACTTGGCGATGTGCCGCGTGCCGGTTTAAAACCAAAGTTTCAGGATCTAGTTACGGAAATTCGGATGCGGAAGGATGAATTCCTTCGGCTGGATTTTGGAATTGAAAGTGATCTTGTAGGGTATATTTATACATTGCTTGATAGAGTTATATTTTCCGAGAAACTCGTGCTGTCCCACGGTGACTTGCATGCCGGTAATTTCGCTGTTGTGAAGGGGAAATTGATGGTTTTGGATTGGGAGCACACCCATGTGAATTTGCCCTACTGGGATTTGTATCATCTGATTGATATGTCCCATCCGCTTTATTCGAAAAGAATGATTACTTCGCTTCGCAGGGAAATTTTGTCTATGTATTTAGATCAGATTGAATTCGAGGTCGACCGCGGGGCGTTCGTTAAAGAGTATTACTTATTTGCGGCAGTGTTTTCGATCTGGATGATTTTGCTGATTCAAAAGGATTTACAGGGGAACGGTGGGAAATGGTCTGCTGTTCAGTTGCATGCACAGCTGCAGGAGACGATTTCAAGTCTTCGCCAGTGTGCTGAGGCTTTGATGAATGGGAAAAGCTAACCCTTCGTGGGGTTAGCTTTTTGTGTATGTTACGCTTTTTGTTCCGTCAATTTGATGATTTCAATGATGGTGTTTGTCGCTTTAATCATATTATCAACGGAGATAAATTCAAATTTACCGTGGAAGTTTTCGCCGCCGGTAAAAATATTCGGTGTCGGCAGACCCATATAAGATAGTTGTGAGCCGTCGGTACCGCCGCGGATTGGTTTAATGATTGGTTTGATATCTAAGCTAACCATTGCTTCGTTGGCGATGTCGACGATCTCCATTACTGGTTTTATCTTTTCACCCATGTTGTAATATTGATCGTTTAGTTCAAGGATGACTTTATCATTGCCGTATTTTGTTTTTAGTTCATTCACAATGGCCTCGAGGTTGACCTTGCGTGCATTGAATTTGTTTTTGTCGTGATCTCGGATAATATAGTTAAGATTTGTCTGCTCAACGTCGCCGTTGAATGAGAGCAAGTGGTAGAAGCCTTCGTATCCCTCGGTATGTTCCGGAACCTCTTGTGGTGGCAACTGGCTATGTAATTCCATGGCAATTTTCATTGAATTGACCATTTTGTCTTTTGCCGAACCGGGGTGAATGTTGTTTCCTTTAATGGTAATTTTGGCTCCTGCCGCGTTAAAGCTTTCGTATTCCAGCTCTCCCAGTGGGCCGCCGTCCACCGTGTAAGCATGGTGGGCATTGAAGGACGCAACATCAAACTTATGTGGTCCTCTGCCAATTTCCTCATCCGGTGTGAATGCAACGCGAACCTTACCGTGCTTGATTTCAGGATGGTTGATGAGGTAAGCCATTGCGGTCATGATTTCAGTGACTCCTGCTTTGTTGTCCGCGCCAAGCAGTGTCGTGCCGTCCGTTGTAATTAAGGTGTGGCCTTTATAGCCTGGCAGGCTTGGAAAAGCCTTTGGTGACAGTACGACGTTTAGTTCTTTGTTTAGGGTGACTTCGCCGCCATCATAGTTTTCGACGATTTGCGGGTTGACATTTTTGCCGGTAAAGTCCGTAGCTGTGTCGACGTGGGCAAGGAAGCCGATTGTTTGTGTGTCTTTTTCTGTGGTGGCCGGCAGGGTCGCCATCAGATAGCCATGTTCATCGAGGGTTACCTCTTCCATGCCAATTTGTTTTAATTCCTTTTCCAGCATGTGCAGCAGTGTCCACTGCCCTTCTGTTGATGGACAGGTCTCGCTGCTTTCATTAGACTGCGTGTCTACTTTTACATAGGAAGTAAATCTTTCAATGAGTTCGTTTTTCACTTTGGGTGCACTCCCCTATTTTAGTTTTGTACATGATTATTTTATCACTATAGGAGAGCGGTTACACGTTTTTACGGGGAACGGTAGCTTAGAAAGTGGTAACTGTCGTATAGGGCGGAGTTACTGTCGCATGGCAGAGAAA
>NZ_AJLS01000159.1 GCF_000307875.1 Neobacillus bataviensis LMG 21833 | reverse complement strand
GCAAGGCGCTTGCGCTTTTCGATTTTCCTTTATCTCAGTTGGAGCGCTCCAGGCCATACGCCGCTGACCAGGGCGCTTGCGCTTTTCTCATTAATCATCATTTTCCATTTCAATCGATATTTCGTTGTGATGAAAGGAATGAAAGCTGGTAATTAATGTATCAAGATGCTCTACCTGTTCACCGTAATCTATAATAGACGCGACAATTTGCATGGTATGATAGTCATGCGTACTGTTATCCATGGCAGATTCCTTTTGATGGGCTAAAAAGAAGTCGAAAAGCTCCTGCTTATTTAGATAAAGATTCTCTTCTGCATATGGGGGAGGAGTTGGAATTTTTCCTATGAATCTAAGTAAGACTTGTTCATGATGATAGATTAGGCTGTCGACTTGTTCCTGAATTGATTGTTTAAAGTTTTCAGGAAGGTGCAGCAGTTCGTTTTCATATCGATGCAATCTTTTTAATGTATCAAGAGCTTTTTTTGCTGTTACATTTAATTGCCGATAAATCACAAGCTTACGTGATTTTTCAGGAAGGGTTTTTTTCAAATAATAGCGTTCTTCCTTCAGCATCTTATAATACAGATCCATCGTATTGATACTTTCTTTAAATTTCTTAATATCAGTTTTTAGTAGCTGATGGTCATAATCATGACGAGTACTTAGTCGAATCCATTTAATAATTTCCTCGGTCGTGTCAACGATTTTAGCATAAAGCTTATTTTCATATTTTGGCGGCATAAATACCAGGTTTACAATGAACGCTGAAAATACCCCAATCATGATGGTTGAGAAACGGATTCCGGCAAACTGAATAAAATTGCCGCTCTGTGTTTCCATAATCGAAATGAGTGTGACGAGTGTAAGGCCAATGGTATTCTCCAGTTTAAATTTAAGATTGATAATAATGACAATAATAGCGGCCAAGCCAATGACAATAATATGATTCCCTAATAGAAGGACAAAAATTACTGCAAGAATTGCTCCAATGAGATTCCCTTGAACTTGTTCAATAATCGTCAAATAGGAGCGGTAGATGGTTGGCTGAATGGCAAAAATGGCTGCAATCCCAGCGAATACCGGGGAAGGTGAATGCAGCAATTGACCTATATAGAGTGATAAAACAATAGCTATTCCCGTTTTTAATATGCGGGCACCTAACTTCATTCCGGGTGAATTCCTTTCAAAAAAAGTGTTATAGTATTTAATTTGTTTAGTGAAGAACAAATATGTACTATACATGGATTAAATCATTTTATCAAGAGAAAGTATATGAATTTATATTCAAAATGTTACAGTATTATGTACCACAAAAAACGTCCGCTAAAACAGCGGACGCTCATTATCATTCAGTGGAAACTGACGGATCTGCCTGTTCTTTGACAGGAAGAATTTGGACAAAGTGATTTTCAGGGTCTGCTAAAAGACTGAGAAGCTGACCAGCTTCCTCATGCTGACCATTGTGCTCAAGTATATCAGTATATTTTCCCAAAAGTTCGTTTATATCCTGTATGCCTTTTTCATTTAAATCAATGACAGAAACTTTCGCTCCCTTGGCAATCCGTCTTTTAATCGCATCCTTGGTTAGCCCCATAGCAGGCTGCTGACGGACATAAACGACACCACCGGTCATACCGGCGCAAATCCACGGACCTGGGTCGCCTAACACTAACCCGCGCCCGTTTGTCATATATTCAAAGGCAAAACCTTTAATATTGGCATTAGCGGCAATGTTTCCAGTTTCTTTTTCAAGGAGCGGCTTTTTTATCCCGCCGCCGATAATTAAATCAGCCCCGGAGAGGCGGATTCCGGCACGGGCATCGGCATTACCTTGGGCAACTAGCAGCCCCTTCTGAGCCCCATATCCAAAACCCTTTCCAACAGAACCATTAAGCATAAGACCGTTTTTTCCTTTAGACTTTAGGACATGAATATTTCCGCCAAAGGATGTTTTTCCAACACCGTCCTGGCCGCCGCCGTTAACAGTGATTTCGATTCCTTCACTATTGTATGCGCCCAAACCGTTGCCAGGAATGGAGCCTTCCTTATACTTAAGCTGTAAAGAAGGCAGCAGCTTGTATGAACCATCTAATCTTCCCCGGACACGATGACAAGAAACACGGCTTCCTAACACGCGCTGTTCAGATGTCACACTTACGAATTCCCGTGATGAAAGAAGCTGATCTACGCTTGCATCAAGGTATTCTGCACCTGCAGCTATCTGCATTTGGACTTCTTCGATTGATTTTGATGCTCCGACTTTTGTAAATTGGCTAATTTCAAGTGGCTTTAGCAGATAAGAAAGGCTTAGCTGCTGCTCACCCTTTGCTTGCTCCAATAATTCAGAATGACCGACAGCTTCTTGTAAATTCTTGATTCCTAATGAAGCTGCAAGAACTTTTAATTCTGTTCCAAAAGCAGTAAAAAGATTCATGATCCCTTGGACGGCCAAATCTAATTGTCGTGGAACGAAACGTCTTAGTCCATGCTCCTTGGCTTGTGCTTCTGATTCAATTTGTGTGGCAATCCCGACATGGCAGGTATCTAAATGACAGCCCCGGCAGGTTGTACAGCCAATTGCGAGCATCGATAATGTTCCAAAGCCGACCCGGTTTGCCCCAAGAAGCATAATTTTGATGACGTCCATTGCACTCTTCATCCCGCCGTCAGCCCAAATTTCTACCTTATGGCGAAGACCGCTTTCCAAGAGGGCATTATGCGCTGCTTTTACACCTATCTCTACCGGTAATCCAACGTATTGAAGCGCATGTATTCTCGCTGCTCCTGTTCCACCGTCAAAACCGCTGAGGGTAATAATGTCTGCACCAGCCTTTGCAATTCCAACAGCGATGGTTCCGATATTTGGTACAACCGGTACCTTAACTGCTATTTTTGCCTGGTCGTTTGCTGTTTTCAATTCAAGAATCATTTGTGCCAGATCTTCGATTGAGTATATATCATGGTTATTTGATGGTGAAATCAAATCAGAGCCTAATGTTGCGTTCCGTGCTTCCGCTACCTTTGCCGTAACCTTTGATCCTGGTAAGTGACCACCTTCTCCGGGCTTCGCCCCTTGACCAATCTTTATTTCTAACAGATTAGAAGAGTTTAACAGTTCAGCATTCACCCCGAACCTGCCGGATGCAATTTGCTGTCCGCGTGTTTTCGGATATTTGCCTAGCATATCCTTGATTTCGCCGCCTTCACCATTCAGGCTGACCATATTTAAGCGGTCGGCCCCTTCAGCATAAGCCCTAAAAGCTGTTTCATTCTGCGAACCAAATGACATGGATGAAATCAGAAACGGTAAATCATGATCACCGACACGAAGATCGACATCGTTAGGAGCGATTGTTTTATTACTCTTTTTCAACTGGACTAAATGGCGAACGGTTGTTGGGTTTTCCCTTTCTTGTTCAGAAATTTTATCACGATAAGCACTGTAGTCGCCTGTTGCTGCCACCTCTCCGATTGCTTTCCATATCCTTGGGAAGAGGTGAAAGGTTTTTCCGACTCTTTCTTTATCATTCTGGTAATCTTCTGCTCTTTTCAATGCATCAAGCTTCATTGCTTCAAAATCGGTTTCTATTTCTTTTGAACCAAAGAAATTTACAATGTTTAAAATAGTAGCGATTTCTTCATGTAAACCAATACTTGAGAACAGTTTGCCGTAACCGCGGAGCTCATGGATGCCAATTGTCGAGATTACTTTTTCCAGCCCCTTCGTTAGGGCGTTATAAAGATTTATTAATGGTTTTTCTGATTCATCGAGAACCGTTAAGAACATGTAGTACGGACTAATTAGGTCTGCACCAAGACCGAAGGCAGTAATAATGTCATGCAGCGAGCGAATCGCTGCGGCACGTAACACAATGGAGCACTCTCTTCTTACTTCAGCTTTAACCAAAGCGTGGTCGATTGCCGATGTAACAAGATGAGGGTCAATCCAATATAAATCCTCTTGATGGGCTTTCGCGTCATCCAAAATGAGTAATGTTTTCCCAGCCTGAACTGACTGTACTGCTTCGTTAGCAAGTCTTTCTAGTGCATCGTCTATATTTTCATCCTTTTTGAATGTGGTAGAAATATAGGCAGTTGATTTTTGCTGTTGAAAATGCTGAACAACTTGATCAAAGCTTGGCTGACCGATACTATCCGAACAAGTGAAACCGACTTTTCCTTCTAGTAGAAGTGGTGTGGTTAACTCGACAACTGTTTCCGTTTTTTCTTTACAAAATAAAGTTGGGCGCTTGCCAATAATGACACGAGTGGAGAAATGCTCTGTTTCCCGGTCGCGGTCAATAGCCGGATTGGTAACAACGGCCACGCTTTCTTTAATAAAATCGGCAATATTTACGCGTTCAGGGTTAAGAGCTGCAAGTGGTGCGTCATGCCCTAAAGAACGTATGGGTTCAACCCCTTTTTCTGCCATTTGTTCGATTAACTGGATATGATCCCGTTCCCAGCCGAACGCCTTATATTGCCCATTATGGATTTTATCAGGATAATTCATCGTAACCGTTTTAGCTAAAGCTGGCGGCTGCAAACGTCCCCTTGATCCGCCGAAATTTAAGCGTCCAGAAAAGCGTTGGTACACTTCTTCTTGATAATAGTTTTGCTCGTAAACAGCTAATTTCTTACCGTTCCACTTAAATCCAACCTTTTCACCCGGTGCTAATGGCTTTGGATCGTTTACATACTCTGTCGAAGGAATGATTCCTGGTTCAGAAGAAAAAAGATAGGAGCTTTCTGTTTCCAGCATCCAAAGTGGACGGAGGCCGAGTGCATCGACACTAAATACGGCTTCTTCCCCGTAACGGGAGATGATTCCGGCCGGACCTTGGGCAAAGTGTCCCCATGCTTCGCGGAGATACGTATATAAATCTTGCAGGTGTTCAGGATAGGCTTTGATTTCATTAATAATTGGAGGAAACAAGAGATCCATCGCTTCAAATAAAGTATATCCATCACGGCAAATTAATGTTTCCATGGTTCGGCTTAAATCCTGGGAGTCACTGCCGTCTTTGACCAGCGGCACATTGATCATTCTTGCCTCATCGCGAAGCTTTGAAATGGTATTAATCTCCCCGTTATGGCCAAGAACGCTAAAGGGCTGTACGCGGAAAAAGCTAGAAAGCGTGTTAGTAGAATAGCGATTATGACCCAATGTCATGGTTGATGCTACGAGTGGGTTTGCTAAGTCATGATAGTAGCGCGGAAGAATATCTCCGGCACCCATCACTTTATAGACAACATGATGATGGCTAAGTGAGGCCACATGAACGTGTTCATTCATTTCAAAATCAATGAGGGTTTCAAAAAGAATCTTTGTTAACTCGGATCCTTTTTTAGTTGATAAACAAGCAATTTGCCAAAACAAAGGATTTTCCTGAATAGCAATTGGGCCTAGGGCAGAGGGGTCTGTGACATTAGTTGATTCAAAGACAATTTCTAATTCATGGTTTCCCAGTTTTTTTATCAGTTCCTGTTTCGTAGATTCCCAGTTAACATTTTGACTGATAAACACGTGACCGATGGAGAATTCTTCTTTATCCACCAGCTGCGGGTCATGACCGTTTTTAAGAAGCTTTTCTTTCCAAAGATCGGTTGGGATATCCATATGGATTCCGACACCATCGCCTTCACCGTTAATAAAACCGGCACGATGATTCATTGTAACAAGAGCATCGATACAAGAGAAAATATTCTTTCTTGTTGGGATTTTGCTCTTTTCAAGGCAAGCGACTATTCCACAAGCATCGTGTTCGTGTTTGTGAAAGTCTTTAAATTGGGAAGGGGTCCATTTTTGTGTCATATGTTTGGCTTCATCGGTTTACCCGCTAAAGCCGCTCACCTCCTATGAATCTTTTAGAATTTTATATTATCATAAGAATTTTCAGAAATCAAATAAATATACATTATTTTGGATAATAAAAGCGATAAAAATTTGCTGATAAAATCGCAGTAAGGTTATGTATGTAAACGTTTTCAAAGGGATTAAAAAAATAAAAGGGAGTGATTTCCACTCCCTTTATTGCATAAAATATGCATATTTATTCGGGCATTAGTGAAGAAAATGCATTTCTTACTGCATGCAATGTAGCTTCAATATCCTCTTCTGTATGAGCGATTGTCAGGAACCATGCTTCGTATTTTGACGGGGCAAGATTAATTCCTTGCTTTAGCATCAGCTTAAAGAACCTTGCAAACATTTCACCATCCGTGTTTTCAGCCTGCTCATAGTTTTCTATCGTTTCATTCGTAAAATATACAGTGAAAGCACCTTTCAATCGATTGATTGTAATTTGGATATCATATTCCTTGGCAGCCTCTAAGATTCCCTCTTCAAGCATCGCACCTAATCGATCTAAATATTCATAAATTCCCTCTTGTTTTAACACTTCAAGGCAAGCAATCCCGGAAAGCATGGAAGCGGGGTTTCCGGCCATTGTTCCTGCTTGATAGGCTGGTCCAAGCGGGGCGACTGTTTCCATGATTTCTTTCCGTCCGCCGTAGGCGCCAATCGGCAAGCCGCCGCCGATTATTTTCCCAAGTGCTGTTAAGTCCGGCTTAATTCCTAATAAATCTTGAGCCCCTCCATACATAAAACGGAAAGCGGTGATAACCTCATCATAAATGACCAGAGCACCAACAGCGTGGGTAAGATCATTGACTTGCTGTAAGAAACCGGGTTTTGGTTCAACAATTCCGAAGTTTCCTACGATTGGTTCAACTAGAACTGCAGCTATTTCGGCTCCCCATTTCTCCAATGCTGCTTTAAATGGTTCGATATCATTAAAGGGTACAGTAATCACTTCCTGAGCAATGCTTTTTGGAACCCCGGCTGAATCGGGTGTTCCAAGTGTAGATGGCCCGGAACCTGCCGCAACAAGGACAAGATCAGAGTGACCGTGATAACATCCGGCAAACTTGATGATTTTATTGCGGCCTGTAAAGGCACGGGCAACCCGGATTGTGGTCATTACTGCTTCGGTACCGGAGTTGACAAACCGAACCTTATCTAAGGAAGGAATAGCTTCCTTAATCATTTTTGCAAATTTTAATTCATGTGGCGTTGGTGTTCCATATAGAACGCCTGTTTCGGCAGCGCGCTTGATTGCCTCTGTTATATGTGGATGTGCGTGCCCGGTAATAATGGGGCCGTAGGCTGCAAGATAATCGATATATTGGTTGCCATCAACATCCCAGAAATAAGCACCTTGGCCGCGTTCCATTACGACGGGGGCACCGCCGCCTACTGCTTTATAGGATCGTGATGGGCTGTTAACCCCGCCAACAATATGTTCTAAAGCTTCATTATGTATTCGTTCAGAATTAGCAAATTGCATTTTTTCTCCTCCTAAAGTTGTCTCTTTCCCATTCTATCACTTTTTTCATTGATATTCGAAGTGCGGGGATGGTTCTTGTGTTTCTGACTACTATATTTCTATCATTTCTACCAAGAGTACCCCTTCTTCAAAAACGGAGAGTTTTAAGGAGGGGGTGAATTGGTGCTTTTTGCTTTTTATAATATTAGAATAATTTTAAAGTTAAGGTGTTGTTACGAGACATTTGAAGTAGTATTTGGTAAAATATAACTACAAACATGTGTTCTGAAAGTGGGGGATATGGCGATGGAAAAGCACTATAAAACTTATCAAATTTGGATAAAAAATGGGCATCGTATGCATTCCAATTTTAAAACTTCATGTAAGCTTGCGAAAAATATTTACAACACCACAAATTTCTACTACAGACAAGTTTATACAGCTTTAACTCAAATCAAAGAACTTCAACCACTTCAAAAAGAAGTGTTATCAACCATTCAAGATAATATTGGCAAAATGAATGATGTCCAATTGCATGCTTATCAAAAGAAAAGGGAAATAGAAAAGTTGAAACCAGTAGAAACAAGAAAAGATGTAAAGTGCAATCTGTTTAAGACACCTACGAAAGAAAATCCATATGTAGATTACAACTTTTTAGATGCTCTTTTTAAGGTAATTGTTCAAAATGATTACCGGTCACTCCCTGTTCAATCAAGCCAAGGAGTGATGAAAACAGTGTTTCAAAATTGGAAATCGTTTTTTGAAAGTTTAAAAGAGTATAAGATAAATCCGACTAAGTTCAAAGGAAGACCAAGAATTCCTGGATACAACCGCTCTCAAGAAAGAGAAGTGTTATTTACCAACCAAGATTGTGTTGTTAAAAACAATAAGTATTTGAAATTTCCAAAGACAAAGGAACAACTAAACATTGGCAAACTAGGCGTTGTGAATGGAAAAATAAAGCAGGTTCGAGTGATTCCTAAATATGGTCAATATGTTGTGGAATTAGTTGTTGATGTCCCTCAATCAAAAGAAGAAATGATGTTAAACGAAAGATATATGTCGATTGATATTGGAATTGATAACCTTGCAACCATTGTTACCAACACTGGTCGAAGACCTATTTTGGTAAAGGGCAAAAACGTTAAATCCATTAATCAATACTACAACAAAATGAAAGCTCATTATCTTGGCATTTTACTTAAAGGTAAGAAAACAAAGGAAGGGCCTTTCACTTCCAATAGATTGGAGAAATTATATCAAAATAGAAGTTTGAAACTTAAAGACATATTCCATAAAGCTAGTTACCATATTGTAAAAACCGCGGTAGAAGAATGTGCTTCTGTTATCATCGTTGGACAAAATAAAGATTGGAAGCAAGAAGTGAACATTGGCAAGAAAAACAACCAATCGTTTGTTCATATTCCTCACAGTATGCTTATTAGCATGATCACATATAAAGCAGAGGAATATGGAATTAGAGTAATAGTGACAGAAGAATCCTACACATCAAAAGCAAGCTTCCTTGATGGAGATAACGTTCCTGTTTACGAAAAAGGAAAGAAGCACTCCTTTTCTGGAAAACGAATGAAACGCGGATTATATCGATCCAAGGAAGGCGTTCTTCTTAATGCAGATGTAAATGGAGCTTCCAACATAATGAAAAAGGCAATTTTGCGAATGCTTGAAAAGAAAATCACAATAAATTCCGTTCAGCTGTTTCATCCGCAAACATTGATCGTTTGATAAAAAAAGAAGTCCCAAAGGAAGGACCAATGGGATAGAGGGGTTGGGCGTAAATAGATCGCCGATGTGTCAACTCCGCTAGTGTTAATCGTTCCGCTTTTTTGGGGTTCGATACATTAGAAACCCCCTCCTCAAAGCTTGCTTAGGTGGGGAGTGTTCATTTGTTATGTATTTTTAGAAAACTCATCGCATACGGGAAAGTTGTCTAGAACCATCAATTTGGCTAAACTAATGAATTAGAGCAGTGCTTTAGGAGGAACACGAAATGGAAAATGTAATAGAGGTAAAACAGCTTCGGAAGGAATTTAAAGCCTATTCCAGCCGGACTGGCTTAAAAGGTGCATTCAGGGATTTGTTAACGCGAAATTATAAAGTGGTTCCCGCGGTGAATGATATAAATTTTTCAATAAGAAAAGGTGAAATGGTAGGCTATATCGGAGAGAATGGTGCCGGAAAATCAACCACGATTAAAATGCTGACAGGTATCTTAACTCCGACGTCAGGGGAAGTAATTGTAAATGGTATGAATCCACATAAAGAGCGTGAAAGATTTGTGCAGACAATCGGAGTTGTTTTTGGCCAGCGTTCGCAATTATGGTGGGATATTGCTGTTCAAGAATCATTCCGTCTCTTGAAAAAGGTTTATAAGGTAACGGACGAACAATATGATAGTCACATGAACCATGTGATTAAAACATTGGATATCGAGCCGCTATTAGATAAGCCTGTCCGCAAACTATCACTTGGTCAGAGAATGCGCTGTGAACTTGCCGCGGCCTTAATTCATAACCCGCCGCTGCTTTTTTTAGATGAGCCAACCATTGGTCTGGATGTATTAGTTAAATTAAAAATCCGTGAATTTTTAAAGGAAATTAATGAGAAATACAATACTACGATTCTGTTGACGACCCACGATCTTTCCGATATTGAAGCATTGTGTGAGCGGGTTGTGATGCTTGATGAGGGAAAAGTGATCTATGATGGGGCATTAATGGAATTAAAGGAAAAATGGGGAGATCGTAAAGAACTTCAGTTTCAATTTCTGGAAAATATTAATCTTACTGCAATACAGAAGCTTACCTACAGTTTACCTGTTGAGTGGGAATTGGATGAAAAGAAACAGATTTTCACAGCGGCAGTAGAGGATAGTGAGGAACTAATTTCACAAGTAATTGGGAAAGTCGTCGCTGCCTTCAAGGTGAAGGACGTTAAAATAAACGAAACTTCTACAGAAGAAATCATTCGTAATATTTATGAAAAGGGTGCAATTGAAGTTGGATAAATATTTAGAAATGATTAGAATTCGCTTCCTTATGATGCTGGCATACCGGACTAACTATTATACAGGGATTCTAATATATAGCATTAATATCGGTGCTTACTATTTTCTATGGAATGCCATTTACGGGGGGAAGGATCAAATCATGGGTCTTTCAGTCGTTCAAATGACCTCCTATGTGGCAGTAGCGTGGATGGCTAGAGCCTTTTACTTCAACAACCTTGATCGTGAAATGGCTCAAGAAATCATGGAAGGAAAAGTGGCGATCGAATTAATAAGACCCTACAATTATCTAGGAATGAAAACGATGCAGGCATTAGGGGAAGGGATTTTTAGGTTATTCTTTTTTTCTGCACCTGGTCTAATTATTGTATACATCGTCTTTCCTATTCAATTTACTTGGGAACCAAGTGTTTGGGGACTATTCGTAATCTCCACTGTGTTAAGCTTTTTGGTTAATACCGAGCTCAATTTGTTAACAGGAATTACAACTTTCTTCTTATTTAACAATTCTGGACTGATCCGGGCGAAACGGGTTGTGATTGATTTATTTTCCGGGCTTCTTCTTCCGATTAGTTTCTTTCCGGTCTGGGCGCAAGATATTATGAAATTTCTCCCTTTTCAGGGAATCAGCTATACCCCTAGTATGATTTTTACCAAAGGGTTTTCCCATCCGCAGGCGATCGCGGCAATTGGGCAGCAATTTATTTGGGTAATTATTCTAATGCTCCCGATTTATCTGCTGTGGAATTTGGCAAAAAAACAGCTGATTATTCAAGGGGGGTAAGCCATGTTTTACATGTCGATGTTTTTTCAATACATGTCACAATATTTAAAAACAAGACTGCAATATCGGGCAGATTTGTTTGTTGAGTTTTTCTCTGATTTGCTTTCACAGGCCATTAACCTTGTCTTTATTCTGGTTGTGTTTGGTCATACTAACCAGCTGCATGGATGGAGCAGAGATGAGATTATTTTTATTTATGGCTTTTTTCTCGTACCGTATGCTGTCTTTTCTGCCTTTTTTAATATTTGGGATTTTAATGAGCGGTATATTGTGAAGGGGGAACTGGATCGAATTTTAACGAGACCCATCCACAGTCTTTTTCAAATCATACTTGAAAGGTTAGAATTGGAGTCCTTATTAGGTTCGATTACTGGCCTTGCAATTATGTTTTATGCGGGTTTCAGGCTTGGACTAACTGTTGATTGGTATGACCCGATCTTGTTTGTTATTTTCGTTATGGGCGGGGCGCTCGTTTACGGAGGGATTTTCATTATGCTTGCCTGCATTAGTTTTTGGGCTGATGCCAGAACATCTCTTATGCCAATGATGTACAATATCAGTAATTATGGCCGTTATCCCGTCAATATCTATAATAAATTAATTCGCTTTGTCTTAACCTGGATCTTACCCTTTGCTTTTGTTGGGGTATACCCTGCAGCCTTTTTTCTTGAAAAACAAGAATGGTATTGGTACGCGTATTTAACTCCTATAATCGGTGTTGTCTTTTTTACTCTTTCTGTTTTGCTTTGGAATCAGGGTGTGAAGAAATATCGCGGGGCAGGAAATTAATGCTATTTTATTGACCAAGCCTGCATAGAAATAGAATAGAATATACCCGTAATTAGAGGTGATTGTTCTTGTTCTATTTCTTGCTGCCAATCGTCATTTTTTGTATATTTATGAGCATCCGGACATTATTTGTGCCGAATACGATTAAGGGCAAATTAGTGTCGATAGATAACTTTTTTTATTTGGGAACCTGTTATTTAACTGTGATTATCGGATTCGGTCTTCTTTATCTCCTGTTTCCTTTAGTTGGCATGCCTGTGCTTAAGGAAGCGGATTATGAACATGGAAAAAACATATTTGAAACGAGCTTTTATTTTAGTGCGATGATGTTGTTTTCTGTTGGGAATGGGGATGTCATTCCGCTGGGGATTGGCCGATTTATTGCGGTCACAGAAGCGTTAATTGGCTATACCTTACCTGCTGCCTTTGTTGCCCGAGTAATGTTTAATCGGGAAAAGTAGCGTCAATTGTGCAGAAAAGTTGTTTTGGAAAGGAAGTTTGGTTAAGCTTGTTTAGAAAATATTTACAGGCTGGAGTGAGAAAATGACAATCGAAATTGGAAAAAAGGCTCCTGATTTTACATTAGCAGCCCATACTGGTGAAACCATTACATTATCAAACCTTAAGGGCAAACATGTTGTTCTTTATTTTTATCCAAAAGACATGACTCCTGGATGTACGACGGAGGCATGTGATTTTCGTGATCAGATTCAACAATTTAATGATTTGAATGTGGTAATCTTAGGGGTTAGCCCAGACCCGGTAGATCGTCATCAAAAGTTTGTTGAGAAATACGGACTTCCATTTTTGCTGCTTGCTGATACCGATCATCAAGTCGCTGAAGCATACGAAGTGTGGAAGTTGAAGAAAAACTTCGGCAAAGAATATATGGGCATTGAAAGGACCACCTTCTTAATTGATAAAGAAGGGAACATCGCCAAAGAATGGCGAAAAGTTCAAGTGAAAGGGCATGTGGAAGAGGCATTAACATACATACGTGAAAATCTGTAATCAAATGATTACGCCTATTTTCACGATAAAAGGCATTTGTCCAATGCAATAAGAGGGAAAGTGAATATCATTTTATTAGGGCATACCTCCTCAGATAAATTTTTGGGTCCACAGTGACCCTTTTTTTGTGGAAAAAAAAGGTTTTTTTCCTTTACATACATAAAATATAAAAGAAATGGAAAACAACATTTTTATAGGGGGAATTTAAAATGAAGATTTATACTAAAACAGGTGATAAAGGAACTACGTCGCTCATTTACGGAACCAGAGTGGCAAAGAATGATTTGCGGGTCGAAGCATATGGAACTTGTGATGAAACAAATTCCATGATTGGACTTGCCCTTAGTTATATAAATAAGGAAAATTTTCAAGGGAAAGAAATAATTGAAAATGTATATCATAAAATACAAACAAATCTATTTCATGCGGGTGCCGAATTGGCGACACCAAAGGGGAAAGAAGTGAAGTGGTCACTTGCTGCTCGGGATATTGAAGAATTAGAACAACAAATTGATGTGTGGGAAACAGAGCTCCCGGCATTAACGAATTTCATTTTACCGGGAGGACATCCCGCGGGTGCCGCCTTTCATGTGGCCCGAACGATTGCAAGGAGAGCTGAGCGGTGTGCAGTTTCACTGGGGGAAGATGTGAACCCGCTTGTATTGGCCTACTTAAATCGACTTTCAGACTTATTATTTGTAACTGCCCGCTATGTCAATCAAAAGCTAGGGTCAAGTGAACAAACACTACACGGATAAAGTTAAAAAGAAGGATGGGGTTGCTTCATAAACGTTAACCTGAGATTACAATATTGACAAAAGTAGTAATTCCTTAGTAAAATAAATTATAACAATTATAATTTAAGAATATTTTTTAGAAAGAAGGTGCATGACGATGAATCAGTTAAAAGAAGCGTTGGATACCTTGAAGGATACAGGGGTACGAATTACTCCGCAACGTCATGCGATACTTGAATATTTAATAAACTCGATGTCACATCCTACTGCAGATGAAATTTATAAAGCCCTTGAAGGAAAATTCCCTAATATGAGTGTGGCAACAGTTTACAATAATTTACGAGTATTTCGTGAGGTAGGTCTTGTAAAAGAATTAACCTATGGGGATGCATCAGCCCGTTTTGATTTTGTTACAACAAATCACTATCATGTTATTTGTGAAAAGTGCGGTAAAATTGTTGATTTTCACTATCCAGGCTTAGATGAAGTGGAGCATTTAGCTTCCCATGTGACGGGCTTTAAAGTGGAAAATCACCGTATGGAAATTTATGGCTCATGTCCGGATTGTGCAAGTAAAGAGGTTCATTAATGAAGAAGCACTGACTAGAAAAAAGAGGGTGACTTAAACCTTTTGGCTAAAGGCCAATATGGTTTTCGTCACCCTCTTTTTATTTTGATTTCTTACTGTTATAGGATTCGTCAAATTTTATTCCTTCAAGTTTGGGGTCTAGGGTCAATGGTTCGCGGCAATGCATACACATATCTACCCTTCCAAGCATTTTTGTGGGTTTACCACAGCTTGGACATTTAACTTGAATGGTTTTAGTTGATAACATACCGATCCAAAAATAGACGGCGGTACTAGCGATAATAAAAATAAGACCCAAAAGCATAAAGATGGTCATAATAACTGGTGAAGTACGAAAATAGATCCCGACATACATAACAATAAAACCAATAAAAATTAATGATAATGCAAAGGTACGGATTTTATTTATTTTACTCGAATATTTTGCCATGCCTCTCCCTCCTAGAGAAACTATACCATATTTAGCTGTTAAGAAAAAACGCTTAGCGAAGAATGTCGAAATTTGTCTTGGATAAAAGAAGGAAATGGAACATCGCTGTCGAACATATAAAGCTTACCAGAAAAAAATTGGAGGAATGATGAATGGAAGACATCCTTCGGCCTATTTACCAAGAAAGGGCGAGCCAATCAAATACTCTTGGAGTCTTACTGATTGAAAAGAAGCAAAAATCAAGTCATATTACAGAATCCTTTGATGTTATATTATTAGTCATTGTTAAAGATGCGGAACAGCCGCTATTCATAAAACATTATTCGTATAACAATCAAAAGGCTGCCATGCACGTTATTACAGAGTCACAATTGCAGGAATGGTTATTATTAGGCACGAACCGAAGAATATTTGAATGGATTCATGAAGCGAAAATCCTGTTTGATCGGAACGAAAATGTTGCTAATTTAAAAATGGAATTGAGTGATTTTCCTTTTAACGGGCGAAAAATCAAAATGGGCTTAGAATTTGCCAAGTTAATTCGCCGTTATGTAGATGGAAAGGCATTATTTGAGAGTAAGCAGTTTTTAGATGCTTATAATTATGTTGTTCATTCTCTCCACCATCTTGCAAGATTAGCGGTGATAGAAAATGGTCTACATCCAGAGCTCACCGTTTGGCACCAAGTAAAACAAATCGAACCGGAAATCTTTAAGTTATATGAAGAACTTGTAAATAGTGAAGAATCACTTGAGAAACGGCTTGAACTACTCTTCCTTGCAAGCGAATTTATGATTCATTTCAGGACCAATATCGGTACTGCACATTTATTAGAAGTTTTAAGTAAAAAGGAATATTGGCAGTTTAATGAAATCATGAACGAGGAAGAATTAATTCCTTATTCTGTTGATTTGGCAGTATTAATAGAGTATTTAATTGAAAAACATTTACTTGATGTGGTTAATATTGAAACGAAGGGCCAAGGGGTTTATCATCGATGTTATTGTGTTCATAAAAAATTATCGTAAAAAAACAATAAAAGGTATTGACCTTTTTCATTATCCTTGGTATATTAATAACCGTCGCTGCGAAACATTCTTGTAAAACTTTCGCGAGTGGCGGTTGTTTAAAAAAGTTATTGACATTGTAAAAAGCTTTGTGGTATATTAATAAAGTCGCTTACGACAGTTAATGAAAATTGTTCTTTGAAAACTAAACAAACAAAAACGTCAACAAACAATATTTTTAGTTTCTATTAAGAAACTAAGCCAA
>NZ_AJLS01000158.1 GCF_000307875.1 Neobacillus bataviensis LMG 21833 | reverse complement strand
GCAAGGCGCTTCCGCTTTTCGATTTTCCTTTATCTCAGTTGGAGCGCTCCAGGCCATACGCCGCTGACCAGGGCGCTTGCGCTTTTCTTAACTTACTCGTTTTTATCTTGGTTGATCCGCCACTTATTAAATTCGAGGAAGTCGCGAAATTGATCTTTTGAAATGCCCGAGGTCATAGCCTCTTTGACTAGATTCATCCAATCGTTATCTAAAGTATCCTTATCAATTTGCTCATGAATTAAATGTTCAATTGGAAGATTTAAGACAGCAGCAATTTTTTCAAGAAACTGAATAGAAGGATTCTTTTGCAGGTTTCTTTCTAGGGAACTTAAATAAGATTTAGCCACTCCTGCTTGTTCGGCAAGTTCGGATAGTGACATTTTCTTTTCTAAGCGGAATTTTTTAACACGGTCACCAATCATTGAGTCTCACACACCTATTTTTATTATTAATATATTTATTCTACCAAAAAGAATGGAAAAGTACCATATTAAGAACATCTGAATGTTACAATATAATGAACATGAAAATGGTCGTTTCACAGCTTGCAGCAATAATTTTTGAAAAAATAAGTAGATAGAGGTAATATAAAAAGTGTTGTCAGTGTAAAATATTCTTTTAAAGAAATGATGAAGCTGCGTTGAATCATATTGCTAAATATACATAAAATGAAACAAAAAAGGAAGGGGATCCTCCTAAATGATTATTCTTAAATCACAACGAGAAATTGAAGCAATGAAAAAGGCCGGTGATATTCTTGCTGCCTGTCATAAAGAAATAGCAAAATTAATTAAACCAGGTGTTACAACTTGGGAAATAGAGGAGTTTGTTAACGGATTTCTTAGTAAAAATGGAGCAACGGCGGAACAAAAAGGATATAAAGGCTATGAATATGCAACCTGTGCCAGTATCAACGACGAAGTATGTCATGGCTTTCCAAGAAAGGAACCTTTAAAAGAAGGGGACATTGTCACAATTGATATGGTGGTTAATTACAATGGTGCCTTGGCCGATTCGGCATGGTCTTATGCGGTTGGCAAGGTTTCGGAGGAGACAGATCATTTATTACAGGTGACAAAGGAAGCATTATACAAGGGCATCGAACAGGCAGTCGTAGGCAATCGAATTGGGGACATTGGACATGCCATTCAAACCTATGTTGAAAGTGAAGGGCTTTCTGTTGTTCGGGATTTTATTGGTCATGGGATTGGTGCGGTGATTCATGAGAAGCCGGACGTTCCTCATTATGGTTTGCCCGGTAAAGGTGCGAGAATTAAAGAAGGCATGGTGTTTACCATCGAGCCAATGGTGAATATCGGCAGATACCAAACAAAGATGGATAACAATGGTTGGACAGCAAGAACATTTGATGGTAAATATTCCGCCCAATATGAGCACACACTTGCCATTACGAAGGACGGCCCAATCATCTTAACTGAACAGAAATAAACCAATCATGGAAGCATAAGAACCGTCCCCTGCTTCCATGATTTTTTTTATTTTTTTCTTAGATTTCCTAGCTCTTCTACTAAGGCCTGCATTTCATTTGGACTAAATGAATTTTTTTTCATGACCATGTCGTAAATTTCTTTTAATTCTTCATACATTTCTTCATCAAAGTGAGAAGGTTTGATTGCTCCAAGGTTTAGCACTTTTAATTTATCCTTAATTTGTTCAATCATATATTCGACATTTTCTACGGATTTTACTGATAAATTCATTTGGGGCACCCTTTCCGAATTAATAAACCAATCTTTTCATGTTAAAAAGTATCTGTCAATACAAACTTTCTTTAAAGTTTAGTTTAACCCTATTGAGGGAATAAAAGTATCGGGTGAGACTTGCATAGGAAGTTTACATAAAGCAAAATAATGATAAGATTCTTTTATTGGTATTATTTTCATTGAGGGACGCTTGATGATATTTATTTGCTATAAGGAGAGGTTAAGATGACGAGGAAAAATCAATTTTGGAAGGGCATGCTGCTTGGAGCCCTTGCGGGTGGAGCCATTAGTTTATTAGACAAACCAACACGGGAGGCGATGAAGGAAAACGTTCAAAAGACTTCCGGTAAAGTGGCCTATATTGTCCGAAATCCAGGTGAAATAGCTGATAAGGTAAAAGGAACGGCTGCAAAAATCAAGACAACCTTTGAACAGGTGAGTGAAGATATTTCCTATATAACAGATAAGGTGGAGGAGCTAAAGGAGCTGACTCCTCAGGTTACAAATATTCTCAAAGAATCGAAAGAAGCATTCACTGACAGTGAAGAAGCAGACCATATAGATGAAGTTCTAGGTGAAGGAGTAAAGATCAAATAAAAGAGGAGGTAGAGAAATGGGCAAAGAGGTGAATGTACGTTCTTCATTGATAAGGTTACTTTGGCACCGGATTGAAGAAGATGACCTGCCAGGGTTAAGTGCACAATTGGCCTACTTTTTTCTTCTTTCCTTGTTTCCACTCCTAATTGTGATTTTTACACTTTTGCCTTACCTCCCGATTCCACATCCGGATATGCTTGGGATCATCCAAGATTTTGCACCTAATGAGGCCATGAACTTAATTGAAAAAAATTTAAATGAAATCATGGCACATCGGAATGGCGGGCTGCTTTCATTCGGAATTATTGGGACGATTTGGTCAGCTTCTAATGGAATAAATGCCGTTGTGAGAGCTTTTAATAAAGCCTACAATGTTAAGGAAAGCCGCTCATTCATCGTTTCACGCGGAATGGCTATTCTTTTAACCTTTGGGATGATTTTTGTCTTTCTTCTTGCGATTGTTCTGCCGGTATTTGGCAGAGAAATTGGGCTTTTCTTATTTTCAAAATTAGGGTATACATCGGAATTTATCAAGCTATGGAATACATTAAGCTGGCTTGTTAGTGCACTTATTTTATTCCTTATTTTTTCAGGATTGTATTGGATTGCCCCCAATGTGAAAATCCGCTGCCGGAGTGCTTTTCCGGGTGCCGCATTTGCGACGCTTGGATGGATTCTTTCGTCTATCGGCTTATCCTTTTATGTTGGGAATTTTAGTAACTATTCACTAACCTATGGCAGTATTGGAACCATTATTATTTTAATGATTTGGTTATATATATCTGCTTTCATTATTATTATTGGCGGCGAAATTAATGCCTTCTATAGTGAAAAGAATCGGTCGAATTGCTAATACTTACCTTCATGAAAATAGGTCATTTGCCCAAACTAAGATAGAGGGGTAACCCACCAATGAGGGAGGTTTTAGTCAATGACGAAGCATACTAAAAAAGACGGCGGTACAAAGCAAAAAGGTAAAGGCAGTAAAGGAAACAAAACGTCCGGATCGGCAAACGGCTCTAACGGATACCACTAAAGTGAAAAGCGCAAGCGCCCTGGTCAGCGGCGTATGGCCTGGAGCGCTCCAACTGAGATAAAGGAAACACGATGAGCCGGAGGCGAATCGATG
>NZ_AJLS01000157.1 GCF_000307875.1 Neobacillus bataviensis LMG 21833 | reverse complement strand
GTGTTTCCTTTATCTCAGATGGAGCGCTCCAGGCCATACGCCGCTGACCAGGGCGCTTGCGCTTTTCTTGTTCAACGTTTCCGCTTAAAATGCCGTTATCCTTTACTAGATACGATAGAACGGTTTGGAGGATGGCAGGATGATTACAAACAATCTTCGTTTTTCTGGGTTGGCATCAGGAATCGATACGGAATCGCTTGTAAAAAAATTAATGGATGCGGAAAAAGCACAATTAAATAAAGTGCTGCAAAATAAGACGAAAACGGAATGGAAAGTTGATGCGTATCGTGCGGTCAATACGAAGTTTCTCGATCTTCGCACGTCGATGGAAAACCTTAGACTGGAGTCTACTTTTACAAAAAGTAAACTGACTTCCTCGGATAGCAGTAAAGTGGATGCCACACTTTCAGGAATCCCGAGCAGAAGTGAATACATCATTTCTTCGGCGAAACCATTTCAGCCGGGGATGCCTTCCTCAGTAAAATTCGCCTCCACCAATATCCAAAGTGAAATAAGCGAATTTGGGGCAGGGAACGGGTTCCAATTTACCTTGAACGGAGAAACGATTGACCTAACCGCGCAGGATTCGATTCGAAGCTCGATTACAAAAATTAATGCCCTAGCCGGTAAAACAGGTGTGACAGCAAGCTACTCGAGCGGCGACCAGGCAGTTATTTTTACATCAAAGGATGCAGCAACGGATATTAATATTGCAAATGTATCAAACAGTACAAATGGTTTAAAACTGGCCGCTGGCACTGTCAGCGGGACACAAAATGATTTCGCAACAGGAAATCCTAGTGGTGCCACCGGAAACTCAGGAGTAAAAGCTGTTGATGGAGAGGTCACGATTAATGGCACAACCCTTGCGCTCAAGAGTAATCAGCTAACGTACGATGGGATTGTTTTTAATTTCAAAACAAGTATTCCAGCAGGAAGCAATGTGACGATTACGAAAAAGCCAGATGTGGACGCGATTTTGGGCAGCATCAAAGGCTTTGTCGATAAATATAACGACACCATTAAGTCTTTGCATGATGCGTTAGGTGAAAAGCGCTTTAAAGATTTTACCCCGCTGTTAGATGAACAGAAAAAGGATATGAAAGATAGTGAAATTGAATTATGGGAAGGAAAAGCGAAAAGCGGGTTATTGCAGAGTGATCAGATGATTTCTTCCGCCTTAGATAAACTGCGAAGAACGTTATATTCAAAGGTAAGTGATATCGATCCCGGCAAAATGAACAGCCAATTTGATTCCTTGGCGGAAATAGGCATCACCTCCAGTTCCAATTACAAGGATAATGGAAAACTTGTGATTGGTGAAACGAAGCTGCGAGAGGCCTTAGAAAAAAATATGAATGAGGTCGCCTTATTATTTTCGAAAAAATATGATACAACGGACGTAAAAGATAATACCGTCAATAATCGTGCAGAATTCGAAAATAGCGGGATCGGCTGGCGCTTGTATGACCAACTCAATGAAACGATGAAGGAAATCTCAAAAACAGCCGGCACGTCCAATGAAGCGTATCTGGCGAAATCATTACGGCAAATAGATACCCAAATCGATTCTTGGGAAAAGCGACTGCAATTGAAGGAAAACTATTATTGGAAACAGTTCACTGCCATGGAACAGGCGATCCAAAAGTCCAATACGCAAAGCAGTTGGTTAATGCAGCAGATGGGGGGCGGAATGTAATTTTTTATGAAGAGAAAGCAGCGTTATTGAAAAAGTATGACCAGCTTACCCGGCAATTAATTAAGGCAGCCGATAGTCCAGAGGCAGAATACATCCACACATTACTCGATGACCGGCAAACCTGTATGGCAGCGATCGACCAACTGGATCAAACCGCTGGCCAGATTCTCATGAGCCCGGCGCTAAAAGAGCAACTCGCGCTAATCAGCTTGCTAGAATCAGAGCTCAAACAGAAATTACAGTCGGAACAGCAAAAGATTCTTTCCAATATACATGCCCTCAAAAAGGAAAAGAATAGAAAACAATACGGGGAAGCGGCTTATACCGCTACAAGCGGATTATTTTTAGACAAAAGAAAATAGAGCAAAGGTGGAACAACATGTCCCTTAACAATCCATATCAAGCCTACGAAAATAATCAGGTACTCTTTGCAAAAGGAGAAGAATTGACACTGCTATTATATAAAGGGGCGATTAAATTTATTGAGCAGGCCAAACTAGCGATGGCAAAAGATGATTGGACGAGAACCAATAACCGAATCATTCGCGCGCAGAACATCATCAGTGAATTAATGGTGACCTTAAATATGGATTTTGAAATCTCACAATCATTAGTGCTCCTATATGACTATATGAAACAAAGATTGATTGAAGCTAATATCAAAAAAGAAGCGGAGCTATTAACGGAAGTTCAGGGAATGCTAGCAGAATTGCTAGGCACTTGGACGGAAGCGATGAATGCCGCAAGACCTACTTAACAAGTAATTTTTTTTGTTAAGTAGGTCTTTTTTCATTTATTCCCCATTGAAAAAATTGTAAGTGCATTGTAATATTATAGTATTGGTAAAATTTCGACCAATATCATCATAAAACGACATTTACAATCCGATAATGGCAAACCTGGGGAAATCCAGGGACGCAAAGCTATAGGGGCTAACATCTTTTCATGATTATGCCAGCCAGCTACCGAAGAGATATAGTTTATTTGCTATGTACTATTCTTCGGAATAGTACTTTTTTTTGTTTTAAAAAATTGGATAAAAATACCAATATTTTGAAGGAGGTTCGCTATGCTTCAAACCATTTCCATCCTAAATCAAGCATTGGATGCTTCTGTGTTACGGCACAATGCCATTTCAAATAATCTAGCGAATGTGAACACGCCACAGTATAAACCGCAAAAAGTAGTATTTGAGGAATTATTAAAAGGGGAACTGGCAAACTCTTCTTTTGAAGGAAATCGGTCGAACGCCAAGCATCTATCGATTGGGAATTCAGCATCTAGACCCTTTATCACGGAGCAGCCTGTTGTCATGCAAAATAGCGGAAACGGTGTAGATGTCGATCAGGAAATGACCGATTTAACGAAAAACTCTATTTGGTTTCAAACCCTTAGTTATCAGCTGGGTGAAGAATTTAACTTATTAAAAACAGCCATAAGGTCAAGGTAGGTGATGAAGATGAACATGTTCCAGCCATTAAATATTAGCTCTTCCGCATTAACAGCGGGCCGCCTCAAAATGGACATTCTTTCTTCCAATATCGCCAATGCCACTACCACAAGGGGAAAATTGGTGAATGGAGAATGGATTCCCTACCGAAGAAAGATGGTGGAGGTGGAGCCTTCAGGAACGGCGCCGTTTAGTCAATTTTTAAAAAATGAAATCGGTGCGAATGGTGTCAAGGTCACACGAATTGTCGAAGACAAGACCCCTTTCAAGCCTGTCTATGACCCAACCAACCCCGATGCCAACAATGAGGGATACGTAATGATGCCTAATGTGGATCTCACCAAAGAGATGGTTGATTTAATGAGTGCTTCAAGGGCATATGAAGCCAATGTCACGGCTTTCAATGTTGGAAAAACGATGTCGTTAAAAGCATTAGATATTGGCAGATAAGGAGGTTTACTTAATGAAAGTTGATCAATTGTTTACAACCCCATCCGTATTTTTTGGAAAAAATCAACAGGTGCAGGCGGCTTCTCCGTCGAAAACATCCTTCTCTGAAGCATTAGGTGAGGCACTGCAGAGTGCAAATGAAACGATTCTGCAATCAGAGAATATGTCTGCAAAAATTGCCACCGGTGAAATCAAAAATATTCACGATGTAACGATCGCCGCCCAAAAGGCACAAATTGCCCTCCAATTAACCACACAAGTGAGAGATAAAGTAGTGGAATCCTATCAGGAAATCATGAGAATGCAAGTTTAATAACAGGCTGATGTTTGACAGGAAGGTGGGTGACATATGAAACAAAAAATCAGTGATGTGAAGGAAAAAGTCGGGCAGATTTGGCGAAAGACCAGCAGCAAAAATAAGACGGTTTACATTGGTACCTTTATTGCGGTAATCGCTATCCTATGCGTTGTTTTTTTCCTTTTGTTAAAGCCCAATTATGTACCACTTTATACCAATAGCCTTAGTCAAAAGGAAATCGGTGAGATTAAAGGTGTTTTAGAAAAACAAGGGTTCACTGACTATAAAATTGCAAGTAATGGCACGCAAATTCTTGTACCGAAAGAGGCAGCTCCGGATCTGATTGTGAATCTGGCAGCAGAAGGACTGCCGAAAAGCGGCCCGATAAGTTTTTCAGAACAAACGAAGGACATGAAATTCGGCGTAACCGAGCAGGAATTAGATGTGATTGAACGGGAGACGATCCAGAAGCAATTAGCCAATTTGATGACGAAGATTAGCGGGGTTAAAGGCGCTGAAGTGATGATTACCATGCCGAAGGATAGTGTCTTTATACGAGCGGAGAACGAAAATAAAGCAAGCGCCTCAATCATTATTGATTTAGAGCCGGGCACAGAATTAGAACAAGGACAAATTAAATCTCTCTATTTTTTGGCATCAAAAAGCATTCCTAATTTACCGAAGGAAAATATCGTGATTACGGATCAATTTGGTCAGTTGTTAACGTTAGCAGATTCCGATGATGCTAGTTTTGCCGGAGTGGACAGCTATGAGAGCCAAAGGAAAGTGAAGCAAAAGGTGGAGGCCGACATCCAGCGCAGTATTCAGCAGATGCTGGGTACGATGTTAGGCAGGGATAAGGTGTATGTTCAAACCTTTGCCAAGCTCAATTTTGATAAGGTCAAAACCCAGCAAAGCCTAGTGGAGCCGACGGACAAGGATAAGAATGAAGGTATTAAGGTAAGTGTTGAAGAGATTTCCAAGATTTATAAAGGCAAAGGGACACCGGCTGCCGGCGGGGTAGATGGTACAGGTGCGGGCGATGTTCCGGCCTATGCCTCAAGCGGCGATGGTGGAACAAGTGACTACACAGATACACAAAAAAGAATCAACTACGAGGTCAATCGAATCACAAAAGAGATTGTCCAAAGTCCCTATACGATTGAAGATTTAACCATCAATGTCGGTGTTGAACCGCCCAATCCCAAAAACCCTGGTTCGTTAACACCGGAAACCCAGAATAACATCCGTAATATTATTGCGAATGTGGTGCGCACTGCCATCGATAACAACAATACAAAAACAGATGCGGAGATCAACAATCGGATTACGGTATTCCCTAGAGAATTTTCCGGAAAAACAGAATTGGCTCCACCAAAAGAAAAACAGAGTGCGAAAGAAACCTATTGGAATTACATTATTATTGGCGTTGCTGCCCTGGGGGCGTTAATCGGAGGCATTCTGATTGGAAAATTGCTTAAGAAGAAAAGGGAAGAAGACTTGGATCCATTTTCGGAGTATTTGGAAGCGAAAAAGATTCAGGAATTTGAAGAAGCTGTACCGAAACAGGAAACCGTCCAAAATGAGATTAATCAATTAGCGGGGAAAAATACAGAGGAATTCGTGGAACTCTTGCGCTACTGGTTAAGGGAAGAAAAGGAGGGATAATATGCGCAAGCTAACGGGGCTGCAAAAAGTGGCAATTCTATTAGTTTCTTTAGGTAAAGAGGGTTCTTCCACCATCTATAAGCATTTGCAGGAAGATGAAGTGGAATTATTGACGAAGGAAATTGCCAATCTGCAATGGATTGACCCAAAGGTGAAGGAAGAGGTCTTAAACGAGTTTTACAAAATGGCGTCTGAACAGAATGTTGTCGCAAAAGGCGGCGAACATTTTGCTAAGGATCTTCTTGCCCTTTCGTTTGGAGAAGAGAAGGCAAAAGAGATGATCCATCGATCTTCGGAAAAGAATCAAAAAAAGCCTTTTTATTTTGCCCATCGTGCAGAACCAGTGCAGATTTTAAACCTATTGCAATATGAAAATACCCAGACCATTGCCCTTGTTTTGTCCTATTTGGATGCGCAAAAAGCGTCGGCCATTCTTTCTTCTTTTTCTGCGGAGAAGCAAACGGATATTGCCACCAAGATTGCCTTAATGGACACGGTATCTCCGGAGGTGGTTCGTCAAGTGGAAGAGGTGCTGCAGGAAAAACTTGCGACCACTTCATCACAGGACTATACGGTGAATAATGGGATTGACAACATTGTCAATATTTTATCGGGCGTTGACCGCGGTACGGAAAAACATATTTTAGAATCATTAGCTGATCAAAGTCCAAGTCTGGCAGAGGAAATTAAAGGAAAGATGTTTATCTTTGAAGATATTGCCTTCTTAGACCATCATTCCATCCAACGAATTCTTCGGGATGTGGACAGTGAGGATTTGTATTTAGCGCTAAAGATTGCCAGTGAGGAGTTAAAAGAGGTAATTTATAAAAATATTTCAAAAAGACGGGCGGAATTACTTGAGGAACAAGGGAAATATGATAAACCTGTCAAGCTGAAAGAAGCGGAGGAAGCGCAGGGCCGCATCGTAAGAATTATGCGTAAGCTTGAAGAAGAGGGATCCATCATCATTGAAAGAAGAGGTGCCGAGGCCGTTGTCGTCTAAAATTTTCAAATCTGCCTCTATCCCTCCGGTCATCGAAGCAAAATTTTTAGTAGCAAGAAAAAGAGGAAACGGGGATTCCATCCACTCGGGTCAGTCTGGCGAAGACCTCCTCCAACAAGCGGAACAACAAGCAGCGACGATTCTTCAGCAAGTGAACGAGCAGATTTTACTAGAAAAAGAGAAGGCCGCAGCAGAGCTTGCAAGCTGGCAGCAGACGGAACAAGAAAAAGTAGCAGCGGAGCTTGAAGGAATAAAATTGCAGGGTTGGAACGAAGGGTACGAAATAGGGATGCAGCAGGCTGTGACCGAGTATTCTGCCAAAATTCAGTTAGCCGAAGAGATATTGGCTAAAGCCTATATGGAGAAAAAGGAAATCATTTATGAAGCAGAACCATTTGTCATCGAGTTATCCGTTCAAATGGCCGCGAAAATTATTCAAAAGGAATTAGAAACAAAACCGGAAGTACTGATTGAGATGATTAAACAAAACCTTGTTTATTCCAATGAACGCTCGATGATTTCCATTTGTGTCAGTCCGGAGGATTTTACCTTCGTTCAAAATCAGCGCAAGCAATTGCTTGAAGTGCTAGAAGGTCAAATTGAAGTAAAGATATTACCGGAGCACTCGATCGAAAAGGGCGGCTGTGTGATTCGCACTTCTTATGGAAGCATTGATGCCCGGATCGATGTACAGCTCAAAGAAATCAAGCAGGCATTGCTAAAAAGGTTACGGGATGATTCATATGAAGAAAATGCTGGAGATTGACCATTACTTACAAACATTGCAGTTGATCAATCCCATCAAGATTAATGGAAAAGTGACACAAGTCATTGGACTTACCATCGAATCACAGGGTCCTGATGTCAAGATGGGCGATGTTTGCCAAATCTATCCCTCTACAAATGCCCCCCCGTTAGAAGCGGAAGTTGTCGGCTTTAAAGGCAATCGGGTGCTATTAATGCCGTTAGGGGAGCTTGTATCCATTGGCCCCGGCTGTGAGGTGGTTTCAACTGGAAAACCATTGACCGTTAAAGTGGGGATGGAATTATTAGGGAAGGTATTAGATGGACTAGGAAAACCGATGGATGAAAGTTCATTGCCTGCGGGGTTAATCGAAGTCGTTACGAACAACAACCCGCCCAACCCTTTGAAACGCCCGAGAATCAACGAGCCACTAAATGTGGGTGTCCGTTCGATTGATGGACTGCTCACGATTGGAAGAGGACAAAGGGTCGGAATCTTTGCGGGGAGCGGCGTGGGTAAAAGTACGTTGCTAGGAATGATTGCAAGAAATACTAGTGCTGATGTCAATGTCATTGGATTAATTGGAGAACGGGGCAGAGAAGTCCTTGATTTTATCGAAAGAGATTTAGGAAAAGAAGGCTTGGAAAAGTCGGTGGTCGTGGTGGCAACGAGTGATCAGCCTGCCCTAGTCAGGATTAAGGGCGCAATGATTGCCACAACTATTGCAGAATTTTTCCGGGATCAGGGCTTAAGTGTGAATCTAATGATTGATTCAGTGACCCGGTACGCAATGGCGCAGCGGGAAATCGGGCTAGCGATCGGGGAGCCTCCCACGACAAAAGGCTATACCCCTTCGGTTTTCGCGATGCTGCCAAAGCTGCTGGAAAGGGCAGGAACAGGGCCAAAGGGCGAAATTACTGCTTTTTACACGGTTCTAGTGGATGGCGATGACATGAATGAACCGATTGCCGATACGGCAAGAGGCATTTTGGATGGCCACATTGTACTTGATCGAAAATTAGCACAGCAGGGGCATTTCCCGTCGATTAACATTTTAAATAGCGTCAGCCGTGTCATGAAGGACATTGCTGGTACGGAACATCTTCAGGCTGCGGAGAGGATGAAACAGATGATGGCTGTTTATCAGGAAGCCGAGGATTTAATCAAAATTGGTGCCTACAAACAAGGGACGAATGCGGAAATCGATTTATCCATCAAGTATAAGGGGTGGATTGACCGCTTCTTAAAACAAGGGGTAAATGAGCCATCTAATTTAGAAAGTTCCATTCAAACAATGATCCAAGAATGTAGGGAGATGGTGACATGAGTTTTCAATTTCGCTTTGAAAAAATCCTGACGATGAAGGAAAAAGAAAAGGATTCCGCTGTTCAGGAAATGACTATTTTTAAAAGAATGAAAGAAAATGCTGAACAGCAATTACTAGAATTGGTTGAAAAGAAAGAAAGCTATATAAAAGACTACCACCATTTGCTGCGAAATTCTCTTAGGGTGACAGACATCCAGGAAAGGGAGCATTATATTCATTATCTTAATCAGCAGATTGAAAAGTTCAGAAAGAAAGTGATCGACCTTACCAAAGAGTTTAACCTGAAAAATAATCACTTACTGGCTAAAAACCAGGAAGAAAAGATGTGGAGTTCTTGGCGGGAAAAATCCTTTGAAGCCTATAGCGAGAAAATAAATAGAGAAGAACAACATCTATTAGATGAGATGGCCATTATCCGTTATTTTCACAACCAAAACCAGCAATCTTACTAAACAAGGGAAGAGTGCAAAAAAATGAATGAAAAACAAACAAAAAGGATCCAAACTGTCCAATTTGCCCCATTATCAGAAGGAGTTAAATCACCCAATAGGGGGAAAGAATTAAATTCGATTGATGATGTGAACCTGCAATTAATTGTCGAGTTAGGCAAAACGAATTTGAAGGTCAGGGACATTCTGAAAATTAAACCTGGCGTGATCATCCCTGTTGATAAGCTAGCGGGAGAACATGTGGATGTGGTGATCAACGGATCATCTGTGGCAGAAGCAGAAGTGGTCGTGGTTGATGAAAAATTTGCGATTCGGATTACAGATATCGTTTCCAAGCTGGAACGTGAAGAAAGAATGAACGATTGAGGTGGGGGCATTGCAGATGATTCATGTAAGAAAAAAAGTCACCCTGGCGTTAATCATCATTCTCCTGTTCCCTTTTTTTCAACATCATCATGTTGCCTTTGCCAAGGGAAATAACACGGTCTATGATGCCTATCAACAGGATAAAGGACAAAGCGGGACCGATGCCAATCCATCTGTTGGAGAAACGAGCTCACTTGTCCCCCTAGCAGCAAAATTTATTTTTTCATTTGCGGCTATTATCATGCTGCTGCTCTTGTTTTTAAAATTTCTAAAGGCAAAATCGAAGCAAATTTCTTCGCAAAGTCCTGTTTATTCGATGGGCGGACATTCTTTAGGCGGCAATCGTTCTCTACAATTGATGATGATTGGGAAAACCCTGTATATCTTAGGAATCGGAAATGATGTCCAGCTGCTTCGGACCATTGAACCTGGAGAAGAACAGGATGCCATTTTACAATCGCTCGTAGAAGAAACAGAAAGAAAACAAAGGCCTGCCTTTTTTCCTTTTAAAAAGAAACAGACAGCGGACTTTGAGGAAACCTTCCTTGCGCAAATGAATCAAGTTCAACAATCTAGTATTCCCATTCATAAGCTAAAAGACTAACAAAAATGGCGGAGATTCAGTTGTTAAAAAAAATCGTTCTACTTTTACCATTTACTTTTTTGATATTTCATGGAGTTGGGTATGCGGCTTTAGATGCCACCATCCCTGGAGTGAACTTAAGTTCTGAACCAGGAGGAGTAGCGACTTCCATCAAAATCATGCTGCTATTAACAATTCTATCGGTGGCACCAGCGATTTTACTGCTGATGACCTCATTTACGAGAATTGTGATTGTTTTATCGTTTGTTCGAACGTCGCTCGGTACACAGCAAATGCCGCCGAACCAAGTCATCATCGGTTTGTCACTATTCCTTACGATGTTTATCATGGGACCCGTTATTTCTGATATTCATAAGGAGGCCTATCAGCCTTTTATGGACGGAAAGTTAACACAGGAACAAGCATTTGAAACGGCCGGCAAACCGATCAAGGAATTTATGGCTAAGCATACTAGGGAGAAAGACTTAACCTTATTTCTTGATTATTCCAAGCAGAAAATGCCGAAAACCATCGATGATATTCCCTTACATGTGCTCGTTCCGGCCTATTCCATCAGTGAGTTAAAAACCGCTTTTCAAATGGGCTTTATGATTTTCCTGCCCTTTTTAATTATCGATATGATTGTATCCAGCATTTTAATGGCGATGGGGATGATGATGCTGCCGCCGGTGCTGATCAGCTTGCCCTTTAAAATTTTGTTATTTATTCTAGTTGACGGCTGGCATCTAATCGTCAAATCCTTACTCACCAGCTTTTAAATAAGAGAGGTACCATCATGACACCGGAAATGGTTATAGAACTATCGAAGCAAAGTGTTTATATAACAGGCCTTATTGCTGCTCCGATTTTAATCCTTGCTTTGGCAGTGGGTTTGATTATTAGTATTTTTCAAGCAGTCACCCAAATCCAAGAGCAAACGCTCGTATTTGTTCCAAAAATAATCGCCGTTTTTATCGGCTTATTATTTTTTGGACCGTGGATGTTAAGGCAGTTAGTAAACTTTACGGAAAACATCTTTGGCAATTTGTCTAATTTCATCGGGTAGTGCAGTGATATGGAATTATTAGATGAATTACCTTTATTTCTACTTATCTTGATACGAATTGCATGCTTTTTTATTACCGTTCCAATTTTTATGACAAGGACCATCCCAGCCACTTTTAAAATCGGACTTGCCTTTTTTATGGCAGTGATTGTGTCGATTTCAACTGAGCAAAGCGCACCCCTTGCCTTTTCGGCTGCCTATCTTGTCCTGGTCGGAAAAGAAGCCGTCGTCGGCCTAGGGTTGGGCTTCATTGCCTCGATCCTGTTTTACGCGATTCAGTTAGCCGGTACGTTTATTGATTTGCAAAGCGGTTTTGCTATGGGAGCGATGTTCGATCCCCAATCCGGGACAAACGCGAATTTAACAGGTAGGTTTAAAAACGTATTAGCGACGCTGTTTCTGTTTTCGACAGATGGACATCATTTACTTATCCAGGGTGTGCTTGAAAGCTATCGCTGGATTCGCGTTGACGCACTTGTGCCCGCCTTATTGGACGGCCGCATTTCTATTCTATTACTTGAAACGTTTAAAAGCTCGTTCATGATTGCTTTTCTACTCGCAGCACCGATTGTGTTTACGCTATTTTTGGTAGATTTGGTGCTTGGGATAATCGGAAAAACGTCACCACAAATCAATCTAATGGTCGTTGGTTTTTCGGTGAAAATCGGTATGTATTATCTTGTGCTGTTAGTAGCGCTGCCAAGTTTTTTCCTTGTCCTTCATCGTTTGTTTGCACAGATGTTTGACGCGCTCAGTCAAATGATTCGAATGATGGGGGCATCTTTATGAGGGTGAATGGGTCATTTTTATTGCAACTGGATTTGCAATTTTTCGCTGAGGAAAAAACAGAAAAAGCCACTCCTCAGAAGAGGAAGGAAACAAGGCAAAAAGGGCAGGTAGCTAAAAGTGCTGAGGTATCCTCGTCCTTGCTGCTTTTATCATTTTTTCTGTTCCTGCAGTTTTATGGTCCCTATTTTGCCGCCCATATTCTCGTGCTGTTTCGAGATATCTTTTCATCCTATTTATTACTGGATGTAACGGCAGCGAATACACAGAAGTTGTTTGGCGACCTAACGATGATAACGGGTGAAATGGTTTTGCCTATTCTCGCGGTATTGTTCGTTGTTGCCTTACTATCGAATTATTTTCAGATTGGCTTTTTGTTTACCACAGAAAATTTAAAATTTCAGTTTAAAAAAATAAACCCGCTTGAAGGGGCCAAACGGATTTTATCCATTCGTTCGCTCGTGGATCTGCTCAAAAATATTCTAAAAATAGTCTTAATCGGGTGGACGGCCTACTTCTTGCTGCACAAAGAAATCGCAGCCTTTATGCACTTATCGCAACTTGGGGTTACGCAAATGATTGATTACCTATTTTCAGTCATGATCAAAATGGGCATTTCTACTTCTGCTGTTTATACAGTAATAGGTGCTGCCGATTTCCTTTATCAAAAATATGACCATGAAAAGAAAATGAAAATGTCGTTAAAGGAAATAAAGGATGAGCATAAAAAAAGTGAAGGCGATCCGTTAGTGAAGGGGAAAATAAAGGAAATGCAAAGGGCGATGTCACTAAACAGAATGATGTCAGATGTGCCAAAGGCAGATGTGATCATTACAAACCCTACCCACTATGCGATTGCGATTCAATATGATGCCAATGACGGAAAGGCGCCAGTGGTCATCGCCAAAGGTGTGGATTTTATGGCGCAAAAGATTAAAGAAATCGCAAGAGAAAATGACATCATATTAACCGAAAACAAGCCCCTTGCCCGAGCGTTGTATGCCAATGTGGAGATTGGCCAGGAGATCCCAGAAGAATTGTTTAAAGCAGTTGCCGAGATTCTCGCTTATGTTTATCGCTTAAAAGGAAAATATTAATGTCTTTAGGGAGTGAGGTGGAAAAATGAAATTCAAAGAAATATCCGTATTACTTGCTGTTTTACTCATTGTTGTGATGATGGTAATTCCATTGCCTACGATTCTATTAGATATTTTACTCATCATCAATATCTCACTCTCGATTACGATTTTATTAGTCGGAATGAATACAAAGGAACCGTTAGATTTCTCCATTTTTCCTTCTTTATTGCTTTTAACGACACTTTTTCGCTTAGCGTTAAATGTATCGACGACCAGATCCATTCTCTCGCATGGGAATGCCGGCCATGTGGTGGCGACCTTTGGAGAATTTGTGATTGGCGGAAATCCCGTCATTGGTTTTATCATCTTTTTAATCCTTGTGATTATTCAATTCCTTGTGATTACAAAGGGTTCAGAGCGGGTGGCTGAAGTGGCGGCACGTTTTACTTTAGATGCCATGCCTGGTAAGCAAATGAGTATTGATGCCGATTTAAACGCCGGTCTTATCAGTGAAAAGGATGCGCGGATGAGACGAGAAAAAGTCTCACATGAGGCAGATTTTTACGGGGCAATGGACGGTGCCAGTAAATTCGTTAAAGGGGATGCGATTGCAGGAATCATTATTTTGTTCATCAATGTCATCGGCGGTTTCATTATTGGCATGACGATGATGGGGATGGATTTTTCCCAGGCAGCAAGTACGTTTACCCTGCTGTCTGTCGGTGATGGGCTCGTCAGTCAAATACCAGCACTGTTAATTTCTACTGCAACCGGGATTATCGTTACAAGAGCGGCCTCCGATGGGAACCTGGGTGATGACCTGACCCGTCAGCTATTTGCCTATCCGAAGTTGATTTATGTGGTCGCTGGCTGTATTGCTTTATTCGGGTTGGTCACACCGATCGGTATCTTGTTAACCTGGAGCATTGCCGGCCTGTTAGTGTTTGCGGCTTATAAGATGCAAAAAGCAAAAGAAAAAGAAGCAGAACAATTGGAAGAGGTTTCGGAACTGCCGATGGAAGAAGAAAACAGTCCCGAAAATGTACTCAACCTTCTGCAAGTGGATTCCCTGGAATTTGAATTCGGTCTAGGCTTGATTCCGTTAGCTGATGCTTCACAAGGCGGGGATATATTGGACCGAGTCATCGCGATCAGAAAACAAATCGCATTGGAGCTGGGGCTAGTTATCCCGATTATTCGAATTCGCGATAATGTCAATTTAGAGTCCAATCAGTACGCGATTAAATTAAAGGGTAATGAGATTGCGGGCGGAGAAATTTTTCTCAATCATTTTCTGATGCTTGTGCCTGAAGAGGAGGATCACGGCATCCTGGGGATTGAAACGGTTGAACCTACCTTTGGCCTGCCGGCTCTCTGGATTAACGACGAGATGAGACGCAAGGCAGAAATTTTTGGCTATACCGTCGTCGATGCCTCATCTGTGATCACCACACATCTTGCGGAGACAATCAAACGGTATGCCCATGAGATTTTAGGCAGGGAAGAAACAAAACAGCTGATTGACAAGGCGAAGGAAATGTCTCCTTCCATCGTCGAAGAGTTGGTTCCCTCCCTGTTATCGATCGGTCAGATTCAAAAAGTATTACAAAAGCTGTTAAAAGAAAAGGTGTCGATTCGGAATCTGTCTGTCATTCTTGAAACCCTTGCCGATTGGGCTGTTTTTACGAAAAATCCTGATTATCTGACTGAGTATGTGAGACAAAGCCTATCACGGCAAATTACCAAACAATTGTCAGTAGGAAATATGATCCAGGTAATTACCGTGAATGCTCAGGTTGAAAAAATAATCAGCGAAAACCTTCAGGAAACGGAACAAGGAATGTATCTTACATTAGATCCACAACTGATTCAGCAATTGGTCAGTTCCTTAAATGAGACGATTGGTCAAGTGATGAAGGTAGGAATTCAGCCGATCATCATGACTTCCCCGGCCATCCGGATGTATGTTAAACAAATTGTTGGACGGATCAACGATGAGATCCCTGTGATTTCGTTTAACGAATTGGAATCAAATGTGGAAGTGCAAAATATCGGCGTTGTTCATTTTCAAGATGTTGGAGTGGTTACTGCATGAAGATTAAAAGATATATCGTAGGATCCTTACCACAAGCCATTCAGCAAATTCGCCAAGAGTTAGGGGAAAATGCGGTTATCCTCAATACGAAGGAATTGAAAACAGGAGGAATTCTTGGCCTGTTTAAACGAAAACAGCTGGAAGTGATTGCGGCTTCAGAGGAAGCGGAATCGAAGACTGTCAAGCCCACTGAACCTCCAGAAGTACAAAAGGAACAAACGGAAACAGAAGTCCTTCAGCGGCTAAATCAGATGGAAAAGCTTCTCGAGGGTTTTGTCAAAGGTCAAACTTCAACACCGTCAAAGACTCCCTCTAACCTGACAAAATGGCGGAAACGGCTGGCGGAACAAGAGGTCGATGAAGAAGTGATTCAATACATGATGAAACAAATCATGACACAGCACCCCTTGATCGAACAGCAAACAGAGCAAGAAGTGGGTAAAGTTGTTCTAAACACCGTCATGAAGCTGCTTCACGACGGAATCGCACCAGAAGGCATGGATGCCAATGCCGCATTAATTACCCTAATTGGCCCAACGGGAGTCGGAAAAACAACTACCATCGCAAAGCTTGCTTCAAGGCAGGTGTTATTTCAACGAAAAAAGGTTGGTTTTTTAACGGCTGATACCTTTCGGATTGCTGCCATCGATCAGTTAAAGACATATGCCAACATTTTAAATATCCCGATTGAAGTGGTGGAGAGCCCGGAGCAGCTGACAGAATCACTGAGAAACTTAAAGAATTGCCAAATGATTTTCATGGATAGCGCCGGAAGAAATTACCTTGAAGGGCATTATATCGAGGAAATCAATGAGTTCCTCTCCCAAGCTTCAAGGCAAGAAAATCACTTAGTCCTCAGTATGACTTCCAGATGGAAGGATATGAAACAAATGGTGGAAAAAATGAAATCACTTCAAATTGATCGGGTGATTTTAACAAAATGGGACGAAAGCAGCTGCTTCGGCGCCGCTCTTAATCTCGTTTACCACTATCCAATCCCATTATCGTTTATTAGTTTGGGACAAGGTGTTCCTGAAGACATTATGCTTGCAGAACCAGAATATATGGCGAAAAAGATAGTGGGAGTAGATGAAGATGAAGCAGGATCAAGCACAGAAGCTGCGAGAATTGTATCAGCGTTTTAATCATGATCAGCAAACAAGAACGACAAAGGTGATATCGATTACGAGCGGAAAAGGCGGTGTCGGCAAATCGAATTTTGCCTTGAACTTTGCCTTAAGTTTAATAGAATCGGGGCAAAAGGTTGTCTTAATTGATTTAGATATTGGTATGGCCAATTTGGAAATCTTAGTCGGAATGAATCCTAAACATAATCTGATCGATATGGTGGAGGGTGGAAAAAGCATTTGGGACGTGATGGAAAAGGGCCCTAATGGATTGGAGCTGATCTCCGGGGGAAGCAGCTTTAATGAAATGTTGGATTTAAGTGCGGACGATACCAACTACTTATTTTCGGAGTTAGAAAAACTGCAGGGGTACGCCGATATTATTTTGTTTGATACAGGCGCAGGCCTTTCGAGAGAATCGCAGCGGTGTCATTTAGCCGCGGATGAAATTATTCTTGTGACGACACCGGAACCAACGGCCATGACAGATGCCTATTCGGTCATAAAAATTTTACATCACCAGGATGCAAACCTCCATGTTCGTTTGGTGGTTAACCGGGTTGCCAGCTCCAAAGAAGGGATGGAGATTGCGGGTCGCTTTCGCACGGTAACCAAACAGTTTTTAGAAAAAGAGATTGATATTCTTGGATTTATTCCAAACGATTCGCATGTGTTTCAATCTGTCTTGGAACAAACACCGTTTCTCTTGAACTATCCGAAATCTCAAGCCGCAAAATGGATGAAGGATATCGTGAAGATCTATTTGAATGGTGATGCCAAAAGTAACAATAGTACCGGCATGAAAGGGTTTATTCGGAAAATTTCTGGGTTTGTAAAAATATAGATTGGCTAGGAGGGGGAACGTTTTTGAGTCAACAGTTGGAAGAAAAGTTGTTTGATCAGTATCTGCCATTAGTTCATAAAATCGTTAGGCATACGAAGAGGAGTCTTCCTCCCAGTGTAGAAGAAGATGAACTTATGTCTTTTGGGATGATGGGCTTGTTGGATGCCTTTCGAAAATACGACCAGCGTGAAAATGTAAAATTTGAAACCTATGCTGCCCAGAGAATACGAGGAGAAATTTACGATGGACTGCGAAGAATTGACCCCCTGCCGCGCACATTACGAAAAAAGGAAAAAGGAGTTAGGAATGCCTATCAATTTTTAGAACAAAAGCTGTTCAGGCAACCTACGACCAAGGAAGTAAGCGAGTATTTACAGATAAGTGAAACAGAGTGTAAGGAGATTATCACGCTAGCGTCTTTTGAAAAGCAAGAGTCGTTAGATGAACCGATTGAACATGGCGGGGAGAGTCAATTAAAAATCGAAGTCCTTTCCGACCCTTCCTTATCCGACCAATCGATCATGGTGGAAGAGAAGGAGCAGAAAAGCCGATTAATTTCCTTAATTGATCATTTACCAGAAAGGGAAAAAATCATCCTTTCACTGATCTATTATGAGAATTTAAGTATGAGTGAAGTGGGCGCAGTTTTAGGCCTTCATAAATCAAGAATTTCCCAGCTTCATGCGAAAATCTTAAAAAATCTGAAACAAGTTCTTGAAAAGGAACTCATTTAATTGGGGGATGTCTCACTCGGTGGGATATCCTTTATTTAAAGATAAGAATGTATAAATTTCGACTTTGAGAATTATCCAGCTCCAGCGCCCTAGCGGCTAATGTCCTTCGCTCTCCGCCCTACG
>NZ_AJLS01000156.1 GCF_000307875.1 Neobacillus bataviensis LMG 21833 | reverse complement strand
GCGAAGGACACTAGCCGCTAGGGCGCTGAGCTGGACATACAATTCTCAAAGTCGAAATTTATACTTTCTTATCTCTTTAAAAAAACCTCTTGGGTCTCCCAAACGGTTATGTAAGATCCTAAAGTTTCCACACCGGTTATTAGTTTTAATAACAAAAGCAATCCCATAATCACTGCTAAAAAAGATTGACATATAATGCTAGATTCGAATAATATATAAATACTATAATCACTTAACTGCATAAAAGCATAAAAGCGTTGAACTATTAAAGTAACTAATACTTACATTGAAATCAGAGACCTGTTGGGGCTGCAAAACAGGCAAGGGGTATGGTGAAATTACAGATAGGGAGCTGATATCCGGTTTCGGCCGTTATCTAAACAAGCGAGCAGATGATCAATCTGTTAACTAGGGTGGTACCGCGGAGCTTCCGTCCCTTTTTGGGATGGGGGCTATTTTCTTATCAAAAATTACTCGAAGGAGAAGGTGTACATGAAAAAGAAACTTACTTTAGGGATGTCGTTAATCCCCATTATTTCATTGATTGGCGCTGCAGCCTTATCCATTTTCATTTGGAAATCCGGGATGCATATTCCGTTAATGATTGGCGTAATCGCTGCAGCAATTGTATCCATTATTGCCGGTTGGAGCTGGGATGATATCCAAAAGATGATGGTAAATGGTGTGGCAAGAGCATTACCCGCCGTATTTATTCTACTTATTATTGGGATTATTGTTGGTACATGGATTGCCAGCGGGGTCATACCAACTATGATTTATTACGGGCTTTCCATCATTGAACCCTCCATGTTTATACCAATTGTGGCACTGGTAACTGGTATTATTTCTATTACATTGGGAAGCTCATTTACTTCTATCGCGACAATCGGACTTGCTTTTATGGCGATTGGCGAAGGACTGGGTTTCTCTCCAGGGCTTGTGGCAGGGGCCGTGATTTCAGGAGCTTATTTCGGTGATAAATTATCACCCCTATCTGATACAACAAATATCGCTCCGGCAATGGCCGAAACTGATTTGTTTAGTCACGTAAAGCACATGCTTTGGGATACCATTCCTGCATTTGTGATTTCAATCGTGATGTATTGGGTCGTTAGCCAATCAGGTGCTGCTAATAGCGGAGCCGATACAAATGTAATTGATGTGATGAAAACAGGCTTGAACAATATTTTTGTTATCCATCCCTTATTATTGCTAATGCCTGTTTTAACGATTATTTTGATGATTAAACGGACACCGGCAATCCCTGCCTTGATGGGAGTCAGCATTTTAGGCGGCGTGCTCGCCATATTCGTTCAAGGTTCATCAGTGACTTCTGTTATTCAAACTATGACAAGCGGGTATCACGCTGAGTCAAGTGTAAAAGCGTTAGATTCCCTGTTAAATCGCGGCGGACTCATGTCCATGCTCGGGACCATAGGTTTGTTAATCCTAGCAACCGCACTTGGGGGAATACTAGAGGAAACCGGATCCTTCGATGTTTTAACCAACAAAATGATGTCAAAGGTTCATTCAACTGGATCCTTAATCAGTACCACCATTCTTTCTACCTTTATTGTGGCGTTTGCCAGTGGCGCCCAATTTTTAGCTATTATTTTACCTGCGAGAACGTTCGTAAAAGACTATAAGAAAATGGGAATTGACACGAAAAATCTTTCTCGCTGTGTGGAAGCAGCTGGAACTGTTGGGATCAACCTCGTTCCATGGGGAGTACCTGCCGTATTTGCAGCGGGAATACTCGGAGTTAGTCCAGGTGAATTTATTCCGTTTGCCTTCTTTGCCTTCCTTGTCCCACTTATGAATATCTTATTTGGCTTTACCGGCTGGACGATTACAAAGAAAAATTATGAACATGTAACAAAGGAAAAAAGGAGTGCTTCACTATGAGCGAGGTAATCTTAAGCGTATTAGGAACTGCTCAAGATGCCGGACTGCCCCATCCAAATTGTTTTTGTAAAAATTGTACGAACGCCATTAGTAATCCGCAGTTTAGGCGTCTTGCCGCATCATTGGCAATCATTCTTCCAGATGAGCAAAAGTGGCATTTGATTGATGCAACACCTGATCTTAAAGAGCAAATGGCAAGGCTGCAAATGAAATATAATCTAAAAGGAAAGCTAATGGAGAGCATCTTTTTAACTCATGCCCATTTGGGACATTACCCTGGACTATTATTTTTAGGGCGAGAAGCCATCGGGGCAAATGGAATCCCCGTGATGGCCGGTCCAAAAATGAAGCATTTATTAGAGGAACAGGCCCCATGGAGCCAATTAGCCAAACTCGGCAATATCAGTGTTCAAGAAATCTGGGATGGCCAGGCAATAAGGATTTCCCCCTTCGTTACGGTTACACCCGTTGAGGTACCGCATCGAAATGAATTTTCGGAGACATTCGCCTTTTGGATTAAAGGGCCGAATAAAAAAGTCCTCTTTGTTCCAGATATCGATCGCTGGCATGAGTGGACACATGACATTCACACCGTTTGCGGAGAAGCAGATATATGCTTACTGGATGGAACCTTTCATTCCGTACAAGACCTTGAAAATATTGGCCGGGATTATCGCGAAATCCCCCATCCGCTCATGGTAGAAACAATGGAAAGGCTGCAAGATTTAACAAAAAAGACTGAGATTTATTTTACACATCTAAATCATTCAAATCCGGCGATTGATTCAGATCTTGGGATACGAGGGCAAATCGAGGAAAAAGGATTTCATATTGCAGAAGAAGAAATGGAATTTAGGTTATGATTTAAGCCGGCCATATAACACTAGACAGGCACCATTAATGGTGCCTGTCACCTTTTCTATTACCAATCTATTATTAATGGTGCCTGTCACCTTATCCCCTAATGACATGGTAGCAAACAAATAAAATAGCAATAGGTGCCACGTAGCGGATGAGGAAAAACCATGCGCGGAATAGACCGAAGGGTACTCCTCCTCCTAATGCTAATTCTTCATAAAGCACAGACCTTTTAATTTTTAGCGGAACAAATATCGAAATCAACAAGGCACCGACCGGCATTAATACGTTACTAACTAGATAATCTGCTGCGTCAAAGATGGTTTTTCCAAACACTAGGACATCGCTTAACACACCATAGGATAGCGCGGATGGGATCCCAAAGATAAATATCGCGATTCCGATGATCCACGACCATTTCGCTCTTTTTTGGACATCACCCTTAGCGATAACTGAAACAATGATTTCCAACATTGAGAACGCTGATGTAAGTGCCGCAAATAGGAATAAAACTAAGAAGGCAACAAAAAAGACCATTCCAAACGGCATTTGATTAAACACATTTGGCAGCACATTAAATAATAAAACTGGCCCGGCATCAGCTTTTAATCCAAATGAAAACACGGCTGGGAAAATCGCTAAACCTGACAAGACAATGATAAAAATGTTCATTCCTACTATGGAAAAGGCAGAACGAAATAGACTTTCTTCCTTTGATAAATAGGAACTATACGTCACCATCACCGATACACCTACACTCAAGGCGAAGAACGATTGCCCTAACGCAAAAAGAATCGTTTCTGCTGTTACCTTATGAAAGTCCGGTTTAAATAAAAAAGTCACACCTTCCATCGCGCCTTCTAATGATAAAGAGCGAATAATCAAGATGATAAAAAGAATAAATAATACCGGCATCATTATTTGACTAGCCTTTTCAATCCCTTTTTGAACCCCTTTTGCCACGACGATAATCGTCAGGAGCATGAAGATCAACTGTACCGCAACACTTGTAAATGGATTTGATATCGTTTTGCCAAACAACGCTGCATATCCCGCTTGATTGAGGCCATTCAACTGACCGGAAGCAGCTTTCCATATGTAACTAATAATCCACCCGCCAATCACACTATAGAATGAAAGCAAAATAAAACAGGTGACAATTCCCAAATAACCAATCCAATGCCACTTCGAATGCGGCGCAAGTTCTTTATAGGCCTCGATGGCGTTCCTCTGCGTTTTCCTTCCTACTACAAATTCAGCTATAAGCAAAGGCAAGCCCAAAAATAGCGTAAACAGAATAAAGATAAAAAAGAATGCCCCTCCCCCGCTTACTCCTGCAATATAAGGAAACTTCCATATTGCCCCAAGCCCAATGGCAGAACCGCCTGCTGCTAAAATAAATCCAATCTTAGATGACCATTGCTCCGTATTCTTCAAACCTTTACTTCTCTCCAATCCATTCCTTTTTTAAAAAAACATCATTAAAAATGTACACTAATTTCCTTTAAAAAACGATACTTTCTTTCAAAATGAAATCGCGAAAAAACAAATATTCCTGCGATTTCCTAACCTTCCTTCATCAGTTTCTGTGATATAATGATTTCCGGCATAAGTTGAATGGAAACATTAGCTTAATGCGGGTGGGAGAGGGCAACACGAAAGTGTGTGATTACAATTATGAGAGGAGTTTTCAAACTTAAACAGCACGGTACAAGCATAAAAAAGGAGGTTATAGCAGGGTTAACATCGTTTTTTTCCATTATCTATATTATTGCCGTAAATGCCAATATTCTTCAGGATGCGGGAATACCACTTGAGGCTGGAATTATCGCAACTGTCCTATCTTCACTGATTGGCTGCTTATTGGTTGCGTTCATCGCAAATGCACCACTAATTCTTGTTCCAGGAATGGGAATCAATGCCTTATTCACATATACGATTGTCGGTTCGATGGGGCTGAATTATATGGAAGCTTTAGCAGCCGTTATCGTATCAGGGATTCTGTTTGTGATTGTGGCCTTTACAAAATTAGCAGGTATTTTAGCAAACGCGATTCCAACATCATTAAAAGAATCGATTTCGGTCGGAATTGGCCTATTTATTGCCTTCATTGGTCTGCAAAAAAGCGGAATTATTGTCGAGAATCCAACAAACTTTGTAGCGCTTGGGAATTTGTCATCGCCGATTGTTCTGGCGTCGATTATTAATTTAATCCTCACGCTATTTCTGTTTCTGAAGAAAGTGCCGGGGAATTTCTTAATCAGTATCATTGCCGGCACGATTATATCTTACTTTTTTGGGATTGTTCATTTTTCGGCGATAGATACAAGCTTTATTTCTTTCGAGGATTACAAGAATGTGTTTATGAGTTCTGATTTTGGAAAAATGGCGACAATTCCATTTTGGGCCGCGGCCTTTTCACTGGTTTTAGTGCTCGTTTTTGAAAATATCGGTCTGCTTCATTCCCAAGTGAACGGAATGCTGCAAGCACCTGAAAAAAACGGAAAGTCGCTAAAAGCGGTCTCCATTTCTACCATTGTTTGTGGATTTTTTGGCACAAGTCCAGCTGTTTCAACGGTTGAAACAGCAGCAGGTATTACGGCAGGAGGAAGAACTGGTTTAACTTCTGTTGTAACGGGTTTATTGATGCTAGCATCCCTTTTCTTTATGCCTTTTATTAAACTAGTACCGAATACAGCAATCGCCCCTATTCTCATTATTATAGGTGGATTAATGCTGACAAATATAACAAATATCGACTTTAGTGATTTTACCGAAGCATTTCCGGCATTTCTCGTGATCATTATGATTCCATTAACATACAGTATTGTCGATGGAATCGCCTTCGGATTCATCGCTTACCCGCTAGTTAAGCTATTTACAAATAAGCAAAAACAGCTAACCGTATCAATGTTTATCATATCCATCCTGTTCCTAACCAACTTCCTGCTCCATTCAGTCGGCTAAGGATAGGCAAAAAATGGAAAATGGTGTCAGGCGCCATTTTCCATTTTTTGTTACTTTAAATAGGTTTTCAATTTTTCTTTTGTTTCGGTATCTGCAAAGCTTGCTTCTACGCTGTTTAGATATATCTGTTGGTAATCTTTATCGCCTAACTGAAATTCTTTGAAGATGATGTTGCACTCATTTGCCATTGTTGTATTAGAAACTGTTCTGTTATCTGTATTGATGGTTACCTTTATTCCGTCCTTGTGGAAATCATTTATTGGATGCTCAGAATAGCGATCTACCGCCTTAGTTTGTACGTTACTTGTTGGGCACATTTCGAGTGTCACATTATTTTCCTTCACGATGTTATAGGCTTTTTCACAGTCTTTAATAAAAACGCCATGGCCTATTCTTTCCGCACCTAGAAGTTCAACAGCTTCCAAGACATTTTCCCCAATTCCTGTTTCACCGGCATGGATTGTTACTCTATATCCATACTCTCTTGCTAACGCGATTGGTTCTATGAACTTTCCGCAAAACCCTTCTTCCTCAGAGGCACATAAATCGATGGCTGCTACTCCTTTTCCAAGGAATTTTCTACCCTTTTCTACAACATCAAAGGCACTTTCTGCAGACATCGTCCTCATACAAGACAGAATTACGTTTCCTTTGATCTCATATCGATTTTCAGCATCCTTCATGCCATCTAAGACGCTTTGAATAATTTCCTCCACGTCTAATCCCTTGGCGGTATGCAGCAGCGGGGCGAATCTAACTTCCATATATTTCACATTTTCCTGTGCCGCATCCTCAAAAAGCTCGAAGGTTATCCGGCTCAGGTTCTCCTTGGACTGCATCACCAGATTCGGAATCGTAAATCTTTCTAAATATTCATCTAGTGATTCACACTCTAACGGCGCGATAAGCTCTTTTTGAAGCTCTTCCGGCTCTAGGGAAGTTAACTTAATTCCCTCTTTCTTCGCGATATCAAGGATTGTATTAGGTCTTAGACTGCCATCTAAGTGGCAGTGAAGTTCAATTTTAGGTAATGCTGCTATATTCATGGATTGTAACCTCCAATTTATTATTTAAATTATGCAAAAAAAAATTCCTGACTACGAAGAAAATACAGGTAAGTGTATCTTCTTCGTAATCAGGAATTTATTGGTTCCTGGTAGAGACCTCCAAACCATATCATTGGAGTTATACGAAAAATTATTTATAAAGGAAGGATAAAAGAATTTGAGTTTATTGTCAAGTGAGTTACTAAGTTCGGGAAGTTCTTTATACCCTAAAATCCCTTTAACAAAGGCATCTCATTTGAAATTAATGAAAATAAACTTAAATGATGCAAAAAAATACGGAAATTACACAAAATACAAACGAGAGGAGATATGCCATGGAATTTTTTCTACTCGTTCTATTACTACTTGCCATCATTGGCCTGTCCAGTTTCATCAATCACTTTTTACCATACATACCTGTACCGCTTATTCAAATTGCATTAGGCGTTTTGCTTGTATCGCTCCCGTTAGGCATCCAAATCCCGATGGAACCGGAGTTGTTCTTCGTACTATTTATTGCGCCCTTACTTTTTCATGATGGAAAAAATGTTTCGAGGCAGGCGTTATGGAAATTACGGAAACCGATATTATTGCTTGCACTTGGGCTAGTATTTGTCACCGTATTCGCTGTTGGGTACTTAATCCACTGGATGATCCCATCTATTCCATTGCCTGCAGCTTTTGCGTTGGCAGCCATTCTTTCTCCAACGGATGTCGTTGCAGTTGGTGCCATATCAAGTAGGGTGAAGATACCGAAAACGATTATGCATGTGCTTGAGGGAGAAGGGCTGATGAACGATGCTTCTGGTTTGGTGGCGTTTAAATTTGCTGTAGCGGCAACCGTAACCGGCGTTTTTTCATTAGCAGAGGCAAGCTGGAGCTTTTTAGTCATTGCTATCGGTGGTTTGGTGGGCGGTGCCATTCTTGCCTTCCTTATTATTCGCTTAAAAATTGCCATTCGCCGACTCGGCATGGAGGACGTAACGATTCACATGCTCATCCAGCTCCTCACGCCTTTCGTGATCTTTTACATTATTGAGCATTTTCATCTATCCGGCATTTTATCGGTTGTCGCAGCCGGTATAGTCCATACGATTTACCGGGATCGTGACCAATCGCCAGCGATGCAGCTGCAAGTGGTTTCCCAAAGTACTTGGACGGTGCTAATCTATATTTTGAATGGCTTAGTTTTTGTATTGTTAGGCTTGCAAATCCCAAGTGTATTAAATGAAATTTTTAAGGATCCGTTGTTTAATAATTGGTTGGTAAGCAAATATATTATGGTCATTACCGTCGCACTTTTACTGCTACGCTTCCTATGGATTTGGACTTCATTGAAGTTGGGATGGCTGCTTAAAAACCAACCCCAAACGCCTTCGATAAAATATATTGGTATTATTACTGTATCTGGTGTAAGAGGAGCTGTCACACTTGCCGGTGCTTTTACCATCCCCTATGTGCTTGCGGATGGTAGTCCATTTCCTGAGCGAGCGTTAATTATCTTTATTGCCGCAGGAGTTATATTGGTTACGCTAATTGCAGCCAGCATTTTCTTGCCGTTTCTTGCAAGAACGGAAAAAGAAAACACGGAAGAGCTTAGAGTGGAAATGGAGAGGTCGGCTAGGCTCCGGACAATTGATGCTGCCATTCATTCCATCCGTGAAATGATGAATGATGACAACCGCGGGGCCGCAGTATCAGTCATCACTGCATATAATCAAATCCGAAATCGACTTACGAATGCAGGCGAGGAGAACTCTGAGAAGCTGAAATTAGCGGAAACGGAAATTCGCATGAGAGCTCTTGATGCGGAAGCCCAATACATTGAACAATTGAATAAAGCTGGAAAGATTGACCGAGAAACTACGTATTTAACCCAGGAACATATCCAACGAATGAGACTCGCGGTAACAAACCGGATGCATTATCGAAGTTTGTTAGTTTGGTCATTGATTAAAAGAGGCTTGTTCAGGATTTTACAGCTCTTTTTTCCCAAAAATAAGGAACGGCTTAATGATCGCAAGCTAAAGGCGAAAAAGCTGATTCAACTAAAAGTTAACATGGCGAAGGCCGCGATTAAGTATTTAAAAGAACATATGACTCCTGAAAATGAACATATCTATTTGGTTATTCTAGGGGAATATAATGAAATGATGATGAAATTTAAGCTTGCAAAAAAAGGTGCAGATTCCCATCAATACAACGAATTTCAAAGAGAAATGCGTGCTAAAGCTTTTCAAGCTGAACGGGATGAAATTCAGGATCTTTACGAAGAGGGGGAAATTACCATTGATGTCCTCCGCAAAATTCGGAAACAAATTAATATTAGGGAAGCGTATTGGATGGAAGAAAAAAGCGTACATGCCCATTAAATGTTTCATTCCGGCCACGTAGAACCGCCTGACCTATATTAAGATAATGAATATTTGAAAAACTTCCTACATTTATCTTGAATTTTGTCCAAATAAAGCGTACTCTAAAAAATAACTAGAACTTGGAGATGGGGTGTCATCATGCAAGAAATTGCTTTTATTCAAAGAGAAGAATTAAAGGAAAAGCCCGATACAGCTTCACTTGGTTTCGGAAAATATTTCAGCGATTACATGTTTGAAATGGATTATCATAGCGAAAACGGCTGGCATGACCCACGGATTGTTCCTTATGCACCGTTAACACTAGAACCGTCCTCCATGGTTTTCCACTATGGACAAGCCATTTTTGAGGGATTAAAGGCTTATAGGGGAGTAGATGGCACGATTCAGCTTTTCCGTCCGGAAAAAAACATGAAACGTTTCAATGACTCATGCGACAGGCTGTGTATTCCACAAATTGACGAAGAATTTCTTTTACATGCCCTTAAACAATTAATTTTCACGGAAAAAGATTGGGTTCCAGACGGTGAAGGGACATCCCTTTACATTCGCCCGTTTATTTTCTCGACGGAGCCTTACCTTGGAGTCCGTCCAGCCAATCAATATAAGCTGCTTGTTATCCTCTCACCATCAGGGGCTTATTATGGAGACCAATTAAGTCCTGTTAAAATTAAGGTAGAAGAGCAATACGTTCGGGCTGTCATTGGCGGTGTCGGCCATGTGAAGACTGCCGGCAACTATGCCGCAAGCATGAAGGCACAAGAAAAGGCTGAGGCTGGCGGTTACGCTCAAATTCTCTGGCTCGATGCGAAGGAAAATAAGTATGTTGAAGAAGTCGGCAGTATGAATATTTTCTTCAAAATCAATGGCGAAGTCGTAACACCACGATTAAATGGCAGTATTTTACCAGGTGTAACACGTGATTCAGTAATTGAACTATTAAAATATTGGAATATTCCCGTTAGTGAAGTGAAAATTTCAATTGAAGAGGTGTTTGCTGCGCACGAGCGCGGCGAATTGGAAGAAGTCTTCGGTGCAGGTACGGCTGCTGTTATTTCACCTGTTGGCGAATTAAATTGGAATGCTCAGTCAATTACCATCAATGATAATAAAATTGGCCAACTTTCACAGCGTATTTATGATGAAATGACCGGAATACAGCTTGGGAAAAAAGAGGATCCATTTAATTGGATCGTTAAAGTGACACCGGTTGAGGTTTAAAAGGACTCCGAATGAACTTCCGAAAGATCCAGTGAGCAGAAACTGGATCTTTTTTGTTTTCTTCTTAAATCTATTTTTTTAATTATATTGAAACTTAATTAGGACATACTCCGTATATGATAAGGATTGTATGATTTCAAAAAAATATAATAGACAGGTGATATAATTGGGCTCTACCATTTTACAATTTGGACAGTATATATTTGATGTATATTATTGGCTAATCTTAATAGCCATTTTTGGTTCCTGGTTTCCTCAATTTCAATCGTCAAAAGTTGGAGTATGGGTTTACAAACTAGTCGAACCGTATTTAAACCTCTTCAGGCGGTTCATTCCACCACTTGGGGCAATTGACTTTTCACCCATCATCGCATTATTTGCATTTCGCTTTTTACGTGGATTTGCGCTAGAAGGACTCCGCCAATCATTGAATATGATCGGAGCATAAGGAAATTTGGCGAACAGTGACTGGCACTGTTCGCTTTGTTTTTGGTGTTCGGCTCCGATAACCACTATCTCTACTTATTGGCTATTATTTATCTTCAGGAACTAAAAGAATTTTGCCAGTACTTTTGCGGCTTTCTAGCAAACGATGTGCTTCCTGACCATCTCTTAAAGCAAATACCGTTGGCTCGGATACACTTACTTTTCCGTCTTCCATCCATTGGAACAAGTCGGAAGCACGAGTTACCCGTTCTTCACGGGAGGTTAGAACATTCCATAAATCTCCGCCAGTCAGCGTTTTTGACGTATCCATTAACATTCTAGGGTCAATCAGAACCGGGTCTCCCCCAGCCATTCCAAAAAATACAACTGTTCCTCCAATCCGTGTTGCCGCAAAACTGTCTTGGATTGTTGAACCGACTGATTCATAAACCACATCCACGCCCTTACCGTTTGTTACCTCTAACACTTCTCGTTTCCAATCATCTTTGTACAAGAAAACCTGATCAGCACCTGCTTCCTTTGCAGCCGCCGCTTTTTCCATAGAGGAAGTTAACCCAATTACCTTTCCACCAAGCATCTTAACCATTTGAAGAAGGAGCTGCCCAACACCGCCAGCGGCTGCATGGACTAATACAATATCATTCTTTTTTACTGCATAGCTATCCCGCGTTAAATAATGTGCCGTCAACCCCTGCAGCAAGACGGATGCAGCCTCAGCAAATGAGATTGGTTCTGGCACTGGAATAGCTTTTTCGATTGGAACGGCTACTAACTCTGCATTTGCATATGGAACATCGGCAAATGCGATCCGGTCTCCAATGCCTATTCCTTGGACATTTGCTCCCACCTTTTCAACAATACCAGCTCCTTCGTAACCCAAAATATATGGAGGTTTACCTGCAAGATGATAGTTTCCTTTTCTTCTATATATATCCGCAAAATTCAAGCCAATGGCTTTCATCCTTACCAATATTTCTTCCGACCCAATTACAGGATCTGCAATTTCGTGATATTCCAGTACCCCCGGCCCACCGAATTCTTTAAACACAAGTGCTTTCATCTATTTGACCTCATTCTATGTTAATTTTTCAATTCGATTTAATTAAATAAGATTTCGATATGAAATGCAAATTAGTCATGAAATATCGAAGTAGGCCCCGTTGCAAATCCCTTTATTTCCTTTACAATCTTTTTGAAAAATTCAAATAGAATACCCAACTAATTTGTTCCGGCAAGCATTTAATTTTTCCACAAGACTTTCATAATCCTTCATCTGTATCCCTAGCTTCAGCTTTCTCTCGCCGATCATGCGAACGACTTCTTTTGGACTTGGGCCGCCTTGGATACTCCTAATTTCAACGAAATATTCAGGTGAAATAATTTTTTTCCATTCCTGCTCTGATAATGCCACACCGACAAATCCGCTAATCATTTCATTAATTTCGGCAATCTTCCACTCATATAATTCCTTTTTGTCCCTGATTGTTTTTTTTGAAATAAAGCTAGCGATGGAATGTGCTTTTCTAAAAGAAATGCCATTATCTCGCGCTAAGGTGTCAGCTAGTTCGGTAATGGTTACACTTGATTTATGCGCCATTTTTTTCGTATGTTCTTTGTTCACCTTTAAGGTCATAATCACGGCATACATTAATTTCATGACCCGATTGGCCTTCATAAATGCGCGATATAAATGGGGCTGCAGGTCATCCTCAGTATCGACAATATCGCCAAACGGTGTATTATGGATCATATTCATCGCTGCCTGCGCATCGCCATAGGCACTGCTTGCAATTGAGCGGGAATGTTCAATCGACACCGGATTTCGCTTCTGCGGCATAATACTGCTTACCTGCACATAGGGGTCTGCCACATAAAAAGAACCAAATTCTCTCGTCACATGCTGTAAGAAATCTTGAATCCATCTTCCTGTGTTCACCATACAGGTCATCAAGGCAGATGACGTTTCCAGCAAATAATCGGCGCCGCCAATCGCATCATAGGAGTTTTCAATGATTTTATCAAAACCTAAAAGTTCACAGGTACGAGTCCGACTAATTGGAAAACCTGTTGTAGTCAAGGCAGCAGCACCAAGTGGTGATTGATTAACTATTTCATAAGCCGACCATAATCGTTTAATATCCCGCTGTAAAACATCATAAATCGCCAATAAATAATGCCCTAGCGTGGTCGGCTGGGCTGGCTGGGTATGCGTATAACCGGTAATATAGGTTTCCGTATGGTGTTCCGCCTGCTCCAATAAGCAATCGCTCAACCGATAAGCACTTTGCAGCAACTCTAATAAATGCTCCCTTAATACTAGCCGGTACATGGCCACACCCATATCGTTTCGGCTCCGGCCAATATGAATTTTTCCCGCTAAATCCAATCCAATCTCTTCGCCGATTCTTGCCTCCATCATGAAAAATAAATCCTCAAACTGAGGCTGATACAACAGTTGACTGCTGTCGGTTTTAGCCACTTTATTAATCCCTCTTAACATCTCTCTTGCTTCATCAGTTTTAATAATGTTTTGTTCTTCAAGCATGACCACATGGGCACGGTGTATGTCAAACATAACAGGGAATAAGTAATCACGCTGATCATTAAATACGGGCATTAACAGCTCTTCTACATAGGTTTTACCCGGAAAAGCAGTTCCTTCACTTTTGATAAATTCCTCTCGCTTATTCATTTTTTCATCTCCGATTTAAACATTTACTCCACTAGGCATTTTTGAAAAAATCCGGATATTTCCTTTATCTTACCTTACGTTGCACCCCTTGTACTCGTTTTTGCTTTATTTGCCTTATGGACTGTTTTCTTCCTAGCCATAGATTATTATGTTATTGTTTTGCTATAATGATAGTAGTCCCCCTTCACTTTCAGAAAAAGTCTCCGCAGATAAAGGGGTATTTAAAAATAAAAGGAGGCTCCTCAATGTATAATATCAAAGGAAAAGAAAAGATCTTCGTGTATACTGGTCCCGATGGCTCTGGAAGAAAAACGATAAGCAAAATGGTTGCTACTGCGTTTGACATGGAAACTGTGCTATCTTACACTACCCGTTCACCTCGTCATTATGAAACGGATGGCGAAGATTACCACTTTGTTACAGAAGAATCCTTCAAACAAATGCAAGCACAAGAAGCATTTCTCGAAAGTGTCGAAATCGATGGGATTCATTATGGCATTCGTGAACAAGATATCGTTGAAGCCTTTCAAAACCACGATTACGTCTATTTGACTTTAAACCCTGAAGGTACGGAAAAGTTAAAAACGATGTATGGGGATGGGGTTGTCCGTATTTTTATTTATGCCAATCGTGATACGGTTATCCGTCGACAGAAGGAACGGCAGGATAGTGAAGAAGTGATTGCGCGGCATTTAAGTCATTATGACGAGATCATGAATTATAAAAATAGTTGTGAACATGCGTTTGAAAACTTCGATTCACCACAGGTTGCCTACCAAGTCAGTGAATTAATTGAAACCTTTTTAGACAGAGATCTTACAGTTACGGATTACTAAGATATTTTAATGAAGTTAAGGCGGACAGTGCCCATCACTGTTCGCCTTTTTTTGTCATTTTTAAAATATAGTTTGGTCTTTAATAGTTCATCATGTAATGGACATATAGTGTTCAAATGTGTTATATTATATTAGTTACCTTTGGTAACTGTTACTTATGCTAACTATTTTTTTTAAAAAAAAGAGGTGTTTACAATCAAGACTTCGCAAAAATTCTTTCACCAATTATTGATGCTTTACAGGCCCTTTGAAAATAGGCTGAATGTCCATCTTGCTGAACACCAGCTATTCAGAGCGCAGTGGACCATTTTGTACTACTTAGCAAATTTCGGAACGGCTACGCTTGTGGAGCTATCCCATTATATGAGTGTCGAGAAACCGACAGTTACTAGAACGATTAACCGCTTAGAAGAACTAGGATATGTAGAGCATGTTCCTGGCAAAGACAAACGTGAAAAAAGAATGCAACTTTCAGAAGTGGGAAGCCATGTATATAAAGATGTCCGTGTGACGATTGACCAATTTGAACAGGAAATTTTAAAAGGGATCTCGGAGGATGAACAAAATGATGCCATCCGGATCATGGGAGAAATACAGAAAAACATTACACGATAAGGGGATATGAATGTGAATCAAACAAGACCTAAATTATGGACAAAGGATTTTATCATCGTTTCTACTATCAACTTTTTAATAACTGTCATCTTTTATTTATTAATCGTGATCATCGGTAAGTACGCTGTTGATCAATTCCAGGCTTCTACAAGTCAGGCTGGACTTGTTACTGGAATCTTTATCATCGGGTCGTTAATCGGAAGGCTTTTTACAGGACGCTTTATTGAATCGCTTGGCCGCAAGAAAACATTATACATTGGCCTTATCTTCTTTATTTTAACAACCCTTTTATATTTACTAAATATGAATATCAGCGTTCTGCTCATTACTCGATTATTGCACGGTATTGCAGCCGGTATGGTGGGTACCGCCACGGGAACCATCGCGGCCCAGATTATCCCAGCAACCCGAAAAGCAGAAGGAATCGGCTACTTCAGCATGAGTGCGGCACTGTCTACCGCAATTGGTCCGTTCATCGGCCTTTATATGACTCAACACGCAGACTTCCAATCGATTTTTCTTTTCTCAGTTGCCTTGGGCGTTATAAGCTTTATAACCTCGATCTTTGTTTATGTGCCAGCATTAGAAGGAAAAGCACAGGCTGCTGAAAACAAGGGCTTTAAGATTTCACACTTTATTGAGCCAAAGGCACTGCCAATTGCCATTGTCACTCTAGTAATCGCCTTTTGTTATTCAAGCGTTCTCTCGTATATTAATTTCTATGCAATTGAAATTGATCTAGTTAGCACTGCTAGCTTTTTCTTCCTTGTGTATTCAATTGCCGTATTGCTATCACGCCCATTCACAGGCCGCTTGATGGATGTGAAAGGCGCGAACTATGTGATGTATCCGGCCTTTATTATATTAGCAGTCGGTATGGTGATTCTAAGTGCAGTAAACACAAGCATTACCTTGCTTATAGCCGGCGCTCTTATTGGCCTTGGATTTGGTAATATCCAGTCAAGTACTCAGGCGGTTGCGGTTAAGTTAACTCCTCCACATCGTATGGGATTAGCAACTTCAACCTTTTTTATTTTCCTTGACGCTGGACTTGGATTTGGACCCTATTTACTTGGATTCATCATCCCAATAACAGGCTACAGTAAACTGTACGTCATCCTTGGTGTTGTTGCTCTTGTCTCTTCCATTCTCTACTACTTTTTATATGGTAAAAAGGAACATGCCGCAAAGGCGGAAATCAATATCTCAAATGTGGCTTAACTAATTGAAAAATGGCGAACAGTGCGCTTCACTGATTCGCCATTTTTTCTTTAGAGGCTTATTGAAATCTCCAAAATCCATTCATCATTTCAAAAATCTCACTTTGTCCGTTCCCGGTCAGGTTTACTAAGAAAGGTGTTTCCCCTTTTTCATTTAACACCGTGTCGGCGATTCCTGCTCCAAGTGGTGTACAAAATACCAGCCTCGTTCCAGCCAATTCTAATTCCCTGCACCGCGCATTAAGGGACGAATCTACAAATTCTTCTCCCTGATTAAGGTCAAACAAGCTTCTCCAGGCAGCTAACGTTTGCTCAAGATTATGAACAACAAAAACGACACTCTCAAATTGTAGTTTCCCCGCCAGGTGTGACTCAATCAAGCCCTGTTCCTCTAATTCAATAAGCCTTTCACCGTCAGATTTTTCCCATTGAATAAAAAATGGCAGGGCAAGCTCGCTGTCTTCCGTTTCAGGATAAAGCGTTGTCCATTTAATAACTTGGCCATCCGCACGGGTTCGTTCACCAGTAATCGGACCATATACGGTGAATCCAGCTTCTTTAAGCCTTACAGCCAATTGGTGTATATGATCTGTGCGAATCGCGATTCGAGCAGGCCCCTCCTGCATCTTCCCCGCCAATTGCTCCACGATATGTGTAATTAGGCGGTTCTCTTCCTGTTTCTCCGCCATAGGCAAATTTTCAATCCCTAAAAACTCAATATAACTTAATCCAAAATAGGTAAGTGAATTATAGGTACCCCAAAATTGATGACGACCACCATTGACAGTGTGAATCCCTCTTTGTTTTAAAAGAGGAACGGCCACCTCCGGCTTTTTAGAAAAAAAGACTAAATGATCAAAGGAAAATGACATGTTATAACTCCTTTCTTTATTATCGGCAGCCTGAAGATTTGCGGACAATTTGCATAAGACCGGCTTGAAGAAAATATGATTACAATAAGCATCCTATACAAAGGGGTTGTTCTTACATGGCTGTTTTTAATAAAATCGCATTATTTTTTGTTATTTTGTATTCTGTTATCATTATAATAAATACTTATCTAGGTGAAAGTGAACGGATTGAGTCTAATGTTATGTACTTTTTAATGAATGGGTTTGCCTATATTGTATCAGCATTAGAAGTGGAAAAGGAAGAACAGATTGTTTTTGTAACGGGAGATTAAATAAAGGCCGATATGATTCGGCTTTTCCTGTATAATGAATCCTATTCCGCCTTTGCATATGATCTTTCTTTACGAGAAATCCTATAGATGAGTCGAAAAAGAAAAGCGCAAGCGCCCTGGTCAGCGGCGTATGGCCTGGAGCGCTCCAACTGAGATAAAGGAAACACGAAGA
>NZ_AJLS01000155.1 GCF_000307875.1 Neobacillus bataviensis LMG 21833 | reverse complement strand
ATGTTGACTTATCGTAGGGCGGAGAGCGAAGGACACTAGCCGCTAGGGGGCTGGAGCTGGACATTTCTCAAAGTGGAAATTTATAAATTATATAATATATAGAAAAATGAGGTTCTTACATGAGTGAAAGAAGTTTTGGAGAATATCCCTTAAGCAATGAAATAACAAGGGCGCTTGCGGTATTAAAATACGAAGCACCCACAGAGGTTCAACGGGAAGTGATTCCCCCAGCATTGGAAAAACACGATCTTATCGTAAAATCTCAAACTGGAAGCGGCAAGACAGCAGCCTTTGGGATCCCTATATGTGAAATGGTAGAATGGGAAGAAAAAAAGCCACAGGCCTTAATTCTCACTCCTACTAGGGAGCTTGCGGTTCAAGTTCGCGATGATATGACGAATATTGGCAGGTTCAAACGAATAAAGGCTATGGCCGTTTATGGGAAAGAACCTTTTTCGAAGCAAAAGGAAGAATTGAAGCAAAAAACCCATGTTGTCGTGGGGACACCAGGGCGGGTCATCGACCATATCGATAGAGGAACGCTAGATTTAGACCAGGTTCAGTACCTTGTTATCGATGAAGCCGATGAAATGCTGAATATGGGTTTTATTGATGAAGTTGAAGCAATCATAAAAGAACTCCCAGCCAACAGAGTCACAATGGTCTTTTCCGCTACATTGCCGAAGGATGTTGAAAGTCTCTGCTATAAGTATATGAAAGAGCCCATTCATATTGAGATTGAAGCAACTGGCATTACTACGGATACAATTGACCATCGATTAATCGATGTAAAAGATGAAGAGAAACTTTCCGTGCTTAAAGATGTTACTGTTGTGGAAAACCCTGACAGCTGCCTCATTTTTTGCAACACGAAAGAACATGTTGAAACGGTATACGCTGAATTGGAAGCATCCAACTATTCATGTGAAAGACTTCATGGAGGGTTAGAACAACAAGATCGGTTTGCCGTGATGGACGGGTTCAAAATGGGGAATTTCCGATACCTAGTGGCCACCGATGTTGCTGCACGAGGGATTGACATTGATAATGTGACACTTGTGATCAACTATGACGTACCGATGGAAAAGGAAAGTTATGTCCACCGTACCGGCAGAACCGGACGAGCTGGAAATAAAGGAAAGGCTATTACGTTTGCCACCCCTTATGAAGGAAAATTCGTTAAAGCGATTGAAAGATATATTGGCTTTGAGATTCCTTCAATGGAAGCTCCAAAACCACAGGAAGTTGCTAGAGGAAAGGCAGCTTTCGAAGAAAAAGTCAGCGGCCGCCGGGTGGTCAGGAATAATAAAACAGCCCGCATCAACCAAGATATCATGAAACTCCATTTCAGCGGCGGCAAAAAGAAGAAGATTCGTGCAGTCGATTTCGTTGGGACCATCGCGAAAATTCCGGGAGTAACAGCTGAAGATATCGGTATTATTACAATCCAAGACCATTTATCATATGTGGATATTCTAAATGGAAAAGGCTCACTAGTGCTACAAGCCATGGATAATGCCACAATCAAAGGAAAGCGACTAAAAGTCAGCATAGCAATTAAATAAAAAAACTCAGAAAGGGTGCCTGACACCATAAGCACTACTCGCGTAGTAGCAATGGTGTCAGGCACCTTTTATTTTTGATTCAATCCGACATGTACTATAATCTATGTATCTAACCTTAGTAAATATGGTGATAAAATGACGAATATTAGAGAATTAGCCAAAATGGCTGGTGTTTCGGTCACAACAGTATCACGGGTGCTGAATAACCACCCATATGTAAGTGAGGAAAAACGGAATGCGGTTTTAGCAACCATTCGGGAAAGTAATTATCAACCCAATATTAATGCCATCCATTTAAGTATGGGAAAAACCTTTCTTGTCGGAGTGGTCGTACCCTATATCGAACATCCTTATTTCGCTCTGTTAATGAAAGGGATGGCGATTGAGGCATTAGAAAATAACTATAAACTGGTGTTATTTCAGTCTAACTACGATGAGGCGAAAGAACTGGATGCACTAAAAATGCTGAAACAAAAGCAGATTGATGCGTTAATCATTTGTTCAAGGATCTGTGACTGGTCAACCATTGAAGAATTTACACCTTATGGTCCGATTATTTTATGCGAAGATACCAGAGGAAAAAACGTTTCCTCCACCTATGTCGACCACTATAAAACTTTTATTTTTGCATTAGAATACTTATATCAAAAAGGGCATCGAAAAATCGGCTATAGCATTGGCCGTAAAACAGGGTCCAATAGTATATTTAGGGGAATGGCTTTTAAGGATTTTATTAAAGATAATCACTTGCCATATGAGCCTGCTTATATTTTTGATGAATGCCTTTACTTTGAAGATGGTGAACGGGTCATTTCGCGGATCAAACAAATGGCTGATCCCCCTACTGCTCTGCTGATTACTAGTGATGAAGTAGCAGCCGGGATAGTCACCTGTGCCCAGCAGCAAAATTTTTCTATACCAGGTGATCTTGCTCTTATCGGTTTTAATAATCAACCTATCGCCAAAATGATGAACATTACCACGATTGAAATTCCTCTGGTGGAGATGGGAAGGCAGTTATTTTTGCAAGGAATTGTTGATAAAGAGATTTCCTATCAAGAAATTCCCGTTACCTTAATTGAGCGGCAAACAGTTTAATTTTGCATGAAGCCCAAGTTTTTTTTGCAAGAAAGCTATACGACAGTAAATGGGGTCTTCCGATAGTTACGTTTACTTTATCCGACAGCAAATACATCCTATAAGACATTAAAAATATTGTATACGTAGTTATCAATATATCGACCAAAAAAGGCATGCTAAAACGATATTGTTATATTCAAGGCAAGAAATTTTTTCTGTAATAATTATGATTCATTTACTGTTTTTGGGGTATATAAAAATTAGTTAATTAGTGCCTTTGGTCAAGGAAAAAAGTTAATATGAAAGGGGAATTTTAATTGGATTATTTAGATTTCGGTGCATGGTTCCAATATTTCTTGTTGATTATTAGCGGTTGTTTAGTATTATTGCTTTTATTGTTGCTATATTCCAATATATATACACGCCAAAAAATAAAAGAGATCGAACAAATGGATGAAGGTTTTGAATCTTTTTCGGAACTTCATTAACGTTTGCAAGAGTTGAAGGACCAGCTGCCATCCTGGTGGCTTTTTTTAATGCATCGTTACTTCACATATTATTGTATTACTTGTAAAAACTGTCCCTAAAAACTCAAAATTCATAGTACGAGCCAGTAACCTCTACATTGTGTAGTAACCGATCTAAAATAGCCTTCTCACTTAAGAGGTACACCCGATTGTTGAAGATCAAAGGCAAGTTGAAGCTGGATCGTACTTATTTAACTCTAGCCCCCCGATTGTTCAACATTTTGGCTCTATAAAGAACTAAGGAAGTTTCACACCTTCAACTGCTAACATATACATCGTTAAAGATTGTGCATCCTGAATCATCCATTCCCGGTATTCCTTAACTCGACAATCCAAATTCTTTTTTACTTTATTTTGATAGGATCAGTCTTAAATGTGGGTACTCACATCGGCAAAAATCTAAAAAAAAGGAGCTGATTGGAATTTTAAAACGGGTTCTCTTTTAAGGTGCAAAATATAAAATAACACTTAAAATGGCAAAAGAATTCCCCCTGCAATAAAGTATATTTGTTGTTGTTTAGATAAGGTCGTTGGCTGTAATCACCAATACGAGAGTAAAAGATTCCTCCCCCACTACTTCCGCTCGTTCATCGAAAAAACCTCCCTCAAATTACTTGACCTGAAACGCGTTTCATAAAATATGCTATTTCTGTAGGACGATACAACACCATGTCGGCGTGATCAGATCCATCTGAGCGTAACGACGGTGTTGTATTATACGGAGGTGCAGGAAAATGGAAAAATCAATTGTGTTCTTCGATATTGACGGGACGTTATTAAATGAAGAAAAGAAAATTCCAGCTTCTACGAAGAGAGCTGTTCAATTGCTTCAGGAAAAAGGGATTCATACTGTTATTGCTACGGGCCGTGTTCCGAATATGTTTTACTGGGTTCAAAAGGAACTAAATATTGATTCCTATGTATCGATGAATGGACAATATGTGGTATTTGAGGGCAAAGAAATTTATTCTAACCCGATTGACCCTGACATGCTGCAATCCCTTTCGACGATGACAGCAAACAACGGGCATGCCTTAGCTTACTGCAGCCACAATGATTACAAGGTCAGCCAGAGAAATCATCCATTTGTTGAGGCTGGATTTGATTCATTAATGATGCCTTATCCTGAGGTTGATGAAAAGTATTATACCCATTTGCCCATTTTTCAAGGGCATCTCTACTGTAACCCACAGGACGTACAAATGTATTTTGACAAGTACCCTGATTTCAGTTTTGTTAAATGGGACGATAATGCCTATGATATTCTCCCAAATGGTGCTTCAAAAGCGGTCGGAATCTGCAAAATGTTAGATATCCTGGATATTAGCGTCGAGAACAGCTATGCTTTCGGCGACGGGTTGAATGACTTGGAGATGCTGAAGCTGGTTGGAACAGGTGTTGCAATGGGAAATGCTGTCCCAGAAGCAAAGGCGGCGGCAGATATTATCACAACTTCTTCATCTGCTGACGGAATACTAAATGGTCTTATAGAGGTTGGACTATTAGAGAAGGAACTAGTATTACTTTAACAGAATAAAAACGAACAGTGCCTAGCACTGTTCGTAAATATTAATCATTCACCTTGATCAAATCTCCTTTACTCTAATACTCTTCAACCGTTGCAATATAAGGTAAATTTCGATACATTTGTGCAAAATCAATCCCGTAACCTACAATGAATTCATCAGGGATAACGAAACCGACATAATCAACAGGCAATTCCACCCTTCTTCTTTCCGGTTTATCTAGAAGTGTGCAGATTTTAATTTGTTTTGGCTTATGCATGTTCAAATGATCCCGTAAGAAATGTAAGGTGAGGCCGCTGTCGATAATATCCTCAACGACCACAACATTCTTATTCGTTATATCGGTATCCAAATCCTTCAACAGCTTAACCTTCCCAGTTGTTTCCGTTTGATCGCTGTAACTCGAAACAGAAATGAAATCGACTTTCACATCCCCTTTTATCTCTCGAATTAAGTCCGCAGCAAAGACGAAAGATCCTTTCAGAACAACGATGAGGAAGATGGATTCATCCTTACCATCGTAAGAAAAAGAGACCTTATTTAGCTTAATAGAATGAGTGAACTGTTTTAAAATAACAGGATTCGCTTTTTCTTGAATTGTTTGTGGTGTGCTAAAGAAAGTGAAAAGCCTATTTAGTGCTACACTTCCTTCCGTGATCGCCGGATAGGCATTGACCAATGCCGCAACAGGACTTCTCATTTTATCGACATAGGCAAAAAAGGCAATTAAACTGCCGACCGTTAAACTCCCATCAATTACAAATAAACTCGCCACAATAGCGACTATAAACGGTGTCATGTCACTAAGAACGTTAACAGAAGCTAACATCACTGCATTTACCTTAGCATGCGCTTATCTGTTAACCGGTCAAAGTGTGTTAAGTGCTGGTTTAACTCTTCCTTATCACGCTTTTCAGAAGCAAATAATTTCGAAAGAAAAGCCCCTTGGATTTTTTCAAAAATAAACCCACTCATTACCGAACGGTAACTCATCATGCTCCTAGTTGACTTTTTAAACTTTTTCGATAAAATATGCGCCAAAACAAATTGAAAGCCGACAAGCAAAACCGAAAGGATTGTTAATTTTATATTTAAAGTCAGCATCACTACTACGACAAATAATAGCACAATTGTTTCAATCCAGATGTTTCCAAACATAGCTGTCAGGAACCCTTTTACCTTTTCAATATCATCGAAAAAGCGAGTGCCAATTTCACCGCTCTTGTTTTCGACAAAATACTTTGCATCCAGTGAATGAACTTTTTTAAAGGCATCTTTCCGCAGTCTTTTGATAATGGTATTGTTGGCCTTATGAATACAAAATTGCCTTATATATTCCATTGGGGTGCGGATGAACAGAAAAATAACAAGCATCCCGGTGGCAATGAACAATAATTGCTCTAGCATTTCCCTGCGAGTCAATGCTTCATTTTGCAGTAACTGATCAAAAATATATTTTAAGATTAAAGGAACAAACAGCGGGATCAGGAATCGAAACAGGCTCCCCACAAATCCTAACATGTATAGTTTTTTTACTTGCTTCACATATGGTAAAAATAACTTAAAATCGCTCAAGATCATAACCCCTTTCGTACGTGTGTATTAGATGGTTTTATTGTACGTTTCTTTGATCTCTTCCGAACCGCACAGTTTGTGTACCATAACCGCAGGGTTTTTGAGTGATACCGCAAGTTTTTTGTGGGAAACCGAAATGGTGCAAAAAAAATCCGCCTATTGGTGGATTTTTTGGATACTGGCTGTCCCTGAACTCCTTTTCCAATAACTAGAGTCATAACTTACACATTAGGAGGGAAATGAATCCAATATGGGCTTTTGGATTCACTTTTGAAAAAAGTCCTGAACGATTTACATCTATATATTAAAAGGTTTTGTAACTAAACCGATTTTAGATGGAGCTCACTATCATAGTATGGATATACCAATGTAGCAACTGTCGTTGCAGCAGCCTCATCTCCCAGCAATTTACTTACTAAATAGATAGACATATCTATGCCTGCAGATACGCCCCCTGATGTTAGAACATTGCCATTATCAACAAAACGTATATTTCGAACCACTTCTATATCTGTATATGCCTGTTCCAAGTAATCATAAGCATATGGATGGGTGGTCGCCGTTTTCCCCGTTAACACCCCAGCCTCCGCTAACAAAATAGCTCCTGAACAAACGGAAGCGATGATTCCGCCGGCTTGACTGAATGAGCCAATCCAATGAATCAATTGGCGGTCTTGAAGACAGGCTTTAATGGCTTTAAAAGGTCCACCTGGGACAATAAGAATGTCTAGGTTTTGATTTATATTTTCAAAACTATAGTCTGGAACAATTTTTAGTCCATTATTGGATGTAACGACACTGCCAGCTTTGGAAATTGTCCAAACTTTAAAAGGTCTTCTCTTGGCAGGAATCCCCTGCGTTAATAATTCTCTTACTTCTTGAGGTTCGTTCACGGTTAAAGAAAGCACCTCAAATGGTCCAGAATAATCTAGGACATCCACATCATCAAATAATACGATTCCAACATTCCACTGCTTTTTCATATACGTCCACTCCCTTTAAATAGTTTTTTATTTTTTTATTTCGATAACAAATGGGAAGGCTCTAACTGTGCCATTTTGCTTAAACTCAGCCCAAATTTTGTAGATACCTGGTTTATCGAAGGTTGTTTCAAAAATCGGCTCATTATCATTTGACGGGTGAACATGAAGAAACTCTTTACCATATTCATCAAGAATCACGACATGCCCCATTGCTCCTAAATATGAGGTCAAATTCGTTTGATCTAAATCGAAGGATAACGTGACGGGTTCGCCTGCCTTAAATGAACTAACCTTTAATGTTACCGATTCTTCATCCACTGTTTTGCTAAAATTAGTGTCTGGGTTAAGCTCATGACCGTGTGTTGCATCACTCGGATTACCTACAATAAATGGAACTGGTTCCACTTTGTAAGTAAAATTTTTCGGTTTAATATCGATAAACGCTTTATAAAACCCGTCAGGAAGGTTATTTTCAATTGTAAATTCGCCTTCTCCAGTTCGTTCAGGGTGCACGTGATAATACTTCTGCAATTGTTCATCTACTATGATTAAATGTAACTTCCTCTCATGATTTACTTCTAACTCATCAATCGGGTTTCCCGCTTTATCTTTTAAGAAAATGTTTATGCTGCTATTATCATTTTGTACAAATGCATTGACCTCACTGCCATCATGGGTTGTGGAACTATCTCCATGTGCATGACCGCTTTCACTATCCACCTCTTGATGACCTCCACTCTCATCTTGTTTACCGCCCATTTCCATTTTATCTCCATGGCCGTTTGCCTGAGCGGCTGTACCTTTATCCTCGGCAATCCATTTATCATAAACCTGGAATCCTAGTATTACGACGGTAACATAAAGGATCCCCGCAATTGCCCATTTTTTTCATTTTTGTCACTCCTAATCTATCATCAAGTTGGCATTACCCGATAAAACCTCTTAACAAACATTCATGCCGAGAGCAAAATCAACGGCAGTAACACTTTAAAAAGCAACCTACTCATACCGTAAGGTCTCACTTAACTTCGTCTTAGCCGCTCTTGAGGCCGGTGTAAAGCTGGAAACTAAGCTAACAACAATGCCAAACAATGTACCGATGACCGTCGCCGCCAGCCCAATGCCGAAACCTTCTAGTAAAATCATCCCGATGATTTGCCGGCGAGTGACACCAACTGCCCGCATCATCGCAATCTCGCGAATCCGCTCCATAGTACTAATGAGTAGGGTATTGGTAATCCCAATTCCAGAAACGATGATGGATAGAATAATCAAACCGTTAATAATTGAGAAGGAGCCTGTATACGTAGCACCAATAACCGATACCCAATCTTCCGGTCCAAACATGGATTCAATCCTTTCCTCAAATTGTGCAAAAATATTTTCTCTTAGTTGCAGCGGACTCACATCCTCACTTTTGAGCATCTGCAACACCTTCCGTATTTTTCAACTTGCCCAAATCCTCTTTTTCAATATGATGGAACATGATATCCAAATTCCCCCCGTAAGAGGAATAGATAATCCTTTCATATGTCTGCAAAAGAGCAGAGTTCAGTGAGCTCATTAAAACGATCATGGCGATACCCAAACAGAGAATCACAGAGGTCATGGAGGTCCGGCCAATATTTCTATTTAGATTCCGTGTCGCCAATTCGCCAGTGAATCCGAAAAGTATTTTATAAATAACTTTTAACAAGAAATCAAATAGTTTAAACAAATAGGGAAACACAAGGGCAATCCCAATCATTAATGGAACTACCAAAAGTAAACTTTTGATAAAAAATCCGGATGCAATGAGTAGTACTCCAATTATTCCAAGCCACTTTTTTGATTGAAATGAAGCTGCTCGATTTTCCTTTAATACTTCGATGACGCTGACTCTGCCCGCTTGACGGATTGGATGTATAGAAGCAATGACAGGAACGAACAGACCGGCAAGCAACGAGATGATTACTCCTTTTGCCAGCACCATACTGCTTTCGTCATGGATACCGTAGATCATGAAAATGAGTGACTTTAACCCGAGACCAAGACCATAACCTATCAATAAGCCCACGACAGTACCTAGGATTGAGAGCAGGATTACCTCAAACATCACCATCCCCTGTATTTGCGCTGGGGTGTAGCCAATTGTCTTGAGCACAGCAAATTCGTTCTTGCGCTCTTTCATACTGACGTACAAAGAATTAAAAATAATAAACGCACTAAGAGCAATTCCTAGAAACCCAGCAATATAAAGTGCTAGAAAGAAAGAATCCAATGTCTTGAATTGCGTATCGAAATCGATGACGACTGGCTGCATATAGATTCCATCAACCTGTTTCACAAACTGGTCTAATTCCTGCTCTATCTGCCCAATACCTGCCCCATTAACCGCCTTCACCTGTATATTTTGGATTTTTCCATATAAACCAAACCAATCCTGGACAACCGTTAATGGAACCGCTATTGACCATGGGTGATAGTTCGCCATACTCCAGCTGCTAGGTCCCATAAGTTCGACGGTATATTTGACGATTGCCGTTATTTTGATCCGTTGAGTGCCTTTGTCAGTATCAAAAGAAATGGTATCACCGATATCCTTTTTCCATACCTTTGCCGTCCGGTCCGTAATCACGGCACCACCGGCGGTTAAATTCCCCTTTATCACTTTGAAATCAGTAACCGGTGTATCGAGGTCGCTGTATCCGCTAAGTTCGACTCTTTTTTGAATGGAGGATATCCCGTCAACCTGCATCTTCACCTTTGTATTTTTTTTCAAAATAGCAATTGACTCTATCTGATCCAATTTTTCTACTTTCTTATAAACTTCTTCTGAAAAATATGCCTCAGAACCATTCAAATTAAAATCTGCTTTCCCAAATGCCGATTTTAAATAGACTGGAAAGGCCTTCTCGGCAGAATCGACTGCTGCAATAACGGCAAATGTGGAAGCTACACCGATGACAATTGACATGATTGTTAGAAAGCTGCGCAGCTTTCTACGCATAAGATTACGCCAGGCTACTAGCCATAGATTCATGTCCCAACACTCCTTTTTTCTGGTCATTTACGATTTCCCCGTCTCGGATCACGATAATCCGACCAGCAGCTGCTGCAGCCTGCAGATCATGGGTGACCATTACAATGGTGATTTGCTCTTCATTATTTAATTTTGAGAGAAGCGCCAAAATATCTTCCCCATTTTTCTGGTCCAAGTTTCCTGTTGGCTCGTCAGCTAAAATCAGCTGCGGCTTCATCGCTAAGGCTCTGGCAATCGCAACCCGCTGCTGCTGCCCGCCGCTTAACTGTGATGGAAATTGTGAACCTTTCCCTTCTAGGTTGACGTCCTTCAACAATTGTTGAACCCGTAAGTTTATTTCAGTTTTGGAAGCTTTATTAGCGGAAAGTGAAAGTGCGATATTCTCCGAAACTGTCATCATCGGAAGGAGTTGATAGTTTTGAAATACAAATCCTACTTTCTTCCGGCGAAATAACGTTCTTTCCTTTTCATTCAGATTATTTAATTGGATTCCATCGACAATCAGATTTCCAGAAGATGGCTGGTCGAGTCCGCCGATTAACTGCAAAAGCGTACTTTTTCCAGAACCACTTGGACCCATGATCGCAGCGAATTCCCCTTTATTGATGTGAATGTTGTTATTGTTCAATGCAAAAAAATCTCCTGATTCTAACGAATAAACCTTTGAAACTTCTTGAATTGTAATCATAAAATTACCTCCATAATTTATTTATTCATGAGTACTGCTCAGAATGGGGTTCCCATTTGTACTGGATGGTTTCATTCTACGGCGATTCCATACCTTATAAACCGCAGACATTTGGAGAACCCCCGCAGAAATTTGGGGTAACTCCGCAATATATATAATTCTTCATAAAAAAAATCCGCCGAAATGGCAGATTCATCAGTTTATTTTAATTCCTCCTCTGGAACTAATCCCAGCTTTTTTGCTTTTTGAATAGTATCAACCCTTGTTCTAACCCCAAACTTTTGATAAAGAGCGGTTAAATTATACTCCAATGACCGTTGGCTCATCGATAACGCTCCGGCTATTTCTCTTGTACTTTTCCCTTTAGCAAGCTCAGACAGAATTTCTTCTTCCAATCCGGACAGGATCACTTTTTCATGTGAATCGTTTTCATCTGCAATAATGCCTGGTCTTCTTAATTCTCTTACTAACGAAAGTGGCAAAACAACCTGTTGTCGGAGTGCACATCTGATACCAGATACCAGATCTTCCCTTGAGGAAGTTTTTGACAAGAATCCAGAGACACCTGCTTCTACTAATAAATTAAAATGAGGTTTAATATCAAAACCAGTATAGATTAATATAATCAGGCTTGGATTGTAGGCTAAAGCTTTCTTTGATAGTTCAAGTCCGTTGAGATGCGGCATATATAAATCGAATAACAACACGTCATATTGATGCAGCTTGATCTGATCTAAGGCATTTAATGAACTATTTTCTACCGTTATTTTGAAATCTGGCTCCTGTTCTAACAGCATTTTTGTTCCTTCAATAATTGATAAGTGGTCATCCACAATTAATATCTTAATCATCCTAAACATCTCTCCTACTATGTCATCTTAAAAATCCAATAATCGGAAAAGCTATCATTACTTTTAGGCCCTGACCCGGTTGCGAAGAAAACTCAATCTGACCATTAAGACTTTGGACCCGCTGTCTCATACTTGATAGTCCCATGTTGTTAAAAGTCGGAAACAGCTTTTCTAGATTAAAGCCGACTCCATCATCTGAATATGCGATTTTCAGTTTTTCATCTTGATTTCGAATCTGGAAGCTTAGGATTGAGGCCTTGGAATGCTTAGCTGCATTGTTTAGTAACTCCTGGACAATCCGATAAATTCCAATTGTCAGCTCCTCATTTAATGAAAGGGTACTTGTATTAAATGTGTTAAAAACAATTTTAAACGTGGAAGAAACCTGAGTGTATTCAAATAAATTTTCTAATGCCCTTTCAAGGCCAAGTTCTCTAAGCAGAGGAGGCCTTAGTTCATTGCATGTCATCCTTATTTGATGGATGGTGTCCAGTAAACCTTGTTCAATACCTTTGAGCTGCCCTCTTACCATACTGTCGACCTCATATTGATTTGGCAACGCTTCTAGTTTTCGGAATAAATCAATCTGATCCTGTAAAACCGTGTCATGCAAATCACTTGATAGGTTCTGGCGCTGCTTTTCCTGAAGGTTAAATAACAGCCTCAAGACCCACCGTGGAGTTTCATTGCTTTGCAAGGCGGATTCCAATTGATACATTAAATTCTCAATAACATTTAGATTCTCAAATACCATGACAGTGTGGCAAACCAAGGTTTCTAACCAGATCAAGTCCATCGTTTCAAAGATGGACTTGGTATTAAGGGTAAGGACATAGTGGCAATCTTTTCGCTCTCCTATTTTAATAAAAAACCTATCCCCCCCTGTTTCCACTTTCCCCACTGTCAAACTTGAACTTCCTTTGAAATCTTTATTTTCCCGATTCAAAATGAGAATATCCGGTTCTGACCCTGTTATGATTGTCCTTACCTCTTTAAGTAATCGCTCTTCAAGATCCGAAACCTTCATGACAGAAGACAGGTCTTGAGAGAAACTTTTTAGGCTTTTTTGCAAAACTTCATAGCGATCTTTTCTCCGCTGCAACTCATTCTCCATTTTTTTTCTTTCCGTGATATCTCTAATTGCAACAACCGTAAGATGATCCTCCGTGTCAGGAATAGGTGTTGTTTTACATTCGAGATATCTAATCTCACCAATTTTATCAATCACTCGATATTCGCTAGAAGATTTTTGCTGATTCTTGATGACATTCCTATGTCTTTCCATTAACCATTCCCTGTCTTCAGGGTGTACTTTATCGAATATATCGAGATTGGGTAATTCTTCAGGACTAGAACCAAATATTTCGAAAAAAACCGGTGTTGTAAACTGTATCCTTCGATTTTGATCGATAATAGCAATGATATCTAATGTATGATTCGTGATTGTTTCAAAGATCCAATTAAACTGGCTTGTCATTTCCATTACCTTTATCACCACATCTCCATCATATTTTTGAGAAAACTTTTTCCTTATATCCTGAGTTTACACGATAAAGCTCATGTCTGAACCGAAAAATTCTTGCGTGAGAAGTGCATTTTTACTGTAGTGGATCCGAGAGTTCTTTAATAGTAAGAGTATGTACTTCAATATCATCTTGTTGTTTGCGGGGTGACCGCAAAATCTTTAGGTCATTCGTGCGTAAACTTTGCGGTTAATAGTGTCTTCTTCTGCCGTATGATAAGACCATCTTACATGAAAGGTGATGTTTTAATATGTCAAACCAAACTCAAGCGCATGCTCCAACAATGCGGTCATTGTTTGCCAACCGCTTCGTCCAATCCATTTTGTTATCTGGTCTATTCCTTCAGCTGGGCATCTGGGTACGAAATTTTGCTATTTTGCTTTTCGTTACAGAACAGACAAATAAGGACCCCTTCGCCATTTCAATGATATCTGTTGCCGAATTTGGTCCAATCTTTCTTTTCTCTTTCATTGGCGGGACCTTCGCCGATCGTTGGAGGCCCAAACTGACGATGGTGCTATGTGATGTGTTGAGTGCACTATCCATTTTCGTCGTGCTGCTGGCACTAATATATGGCGGGTGGGAAGCAATCTTCTTTGCCACCTTAGTTTCATCTATTTTATCTCAATTCTCGCAGCCTTCGGGAATGAAGTTATTTAAGCTTCACGTACCTGATTCCTTAATGCAGCTTGGAATGTCCATGAACCAGATGATACAGGCTATCTTTATGATCTTAGGACCAATGATTGGCACTCTAGTCTACTTTCGATTTGGAATTAATGTTGCAATTGCTCTCATGGGGGCTTGTTTCCTTCTATCCGCCGTTGTGCTTACATTTCTTCCTCCTGATCAAAAAATAGAATCCTCACCAGCAGCTAATTTACCACAAGAAATGAAAATGGGCTTGCGTTACGTCTTCTCTAATAAGATATTTATTTTAATGGGCGGCTTCTTTTTGGCTGCGGGAATGGGGCTTGGATTAGTCAATCCACTTGGTATCTTTTTGGTTACCGAACATCTAGGTTTAACCCCACAGAATCTGCAATGGTTTACAGCCGTAAATGGTGTAGGGATGATTCTTGGCGGGGTCGTAGCGATGGGAATTTCTAAGAAAATCTCGTCACAGTCAATGCTTTTAACTGGTTTTATCCTAAGTGCTGTTTCTGTATCAACGATGGGTTCAGTTAAACTAATTTGGTTGGCACTTTGCGCTCAATTCATCTCCGGAATGATGGTACCGCTCATCCATATTGCGTGTAATACACTGATTCTTTCGAATGCAGATGATGCGTTTGTGGGCAGGGTGAACGGAATCTTAAACCCACTTTTCATGGGCGGCATGGTATTGAACATGAGCTTAGTTGGAGTACTAAAGGGTCAATTTTCACTTAGCACCCTGTACATGATAGCTTCAGGCTTATTCATTATTGGAGCATTAGTTATGCTGCCACTGCTTCGAATTAAAAAGGGCAACCAGATAAAAATAGGAGAAATGCAGCATCATTAATAGTTTAATAAAGAAAAAAAAGTGCCTGACCCTCGATACATTACCGTACCGGGGGTCAGACACTTTCTATATAATTATTTTAATGGGCCTAAATGGACTCGA
>NZ_AJLS01000154.1 GCF_000307875.1 Neobacillus bataviensis LMG 21833 | reverse complement strand
TAGGGCGGAGAGCGAAGGACACTAGCCGCTAGGGCGCCGGAGCTGGACAATTCTCAAAGTCGAAATTTTATACATTCTTATCTTGTAAAGGTAAATGAATAACGGCGCTGCTACGCGCCGCCGGGAATTTCCTAAACAGATTTGCTCAAAATTCCGATTTTCTCCCCTACCTTAATTTCTTTTGGGATTTTTATAGTGGAATCTATTTGAAAAGTATTCCTTTCGAAAAGCAGCACAACGGTAGACCCAAAACTAAAGTAGGCCATCTCTCCACCCTTTACTAATTCGGATCCCTTATGTGTTGTTTCAATTGAATTAACGAACATGGCGCCAACCTTGACAACAGCCACATGACCGAATTCCGTTTTCACTTCTGTTATCACACGGTAGTTCTTAGCGAGCGTTCTGCGCCCGTACTTTAACCCTAATTTATTCACTGGGTATGATTTTTTTCCAAGTGTCCATTGCTTGGTAACGACTCCGTTCACCGGACTATGAATGCGGTGATAATGACTCGGACTTAAATACAGAACCATGTATGTACCATTTTGGTATTTTGCTAAAAGATCACGATTGCCGAGCATCTCATCAATTGAATAAGTCTTCCCTTTAACGACTATGTCACTAGTCTCCTTAATCGGGCCAACGTCTTCCATGACCGCATCAACAGGGCTGACAACTGTATCATGACTCTTATCAATTTCTCTAGCATTTTTTTTCAATGTCCTCACAAATAAATCATGAAGGGTAGGATATTCTGACAAGCCTTTCTCCATCTCTTCTTGATTCAAATGATAAACCTTAGCGAAAGATGGGACGACAAAACGACTGGCACGAGAACGAGCAAACTTCTTTAAAATGCCGGATGTCCACCTTCCATTCGTTAACTCAATCAAAAGACGATAAAACCCCTGTATCATTGGACTACCCCCAAATAGTGTAAAAATACTCTTTACGAAAAGACATAAAACGCTTAGAATTAAATATTATAGAGTAAACAAAATAAAATGATTCCCCTCTCGTAAAGAAAGGAGTGGTGTGGAGAATGTTTTTATTGGACGTATTGGATCAAACAATAAAAAAGCTGAAATACCAAACAGCAAATGTCATCACATTAACAAATTTATCACTTGGCGGATTTGCGATTGTCTTCGGGATGCACGGAAATTTAAGATTAAGCCTGCTTCTCATTTTTATCGCAGCATTAGCGGATCGCTTTGACGGTATGATTGCCCGAAAATTTAATATTGAATCAGAACTTGGAAAACAATTAGATTCCATGAGTGATATTATATCATTTGGTGTGGCACCAGCACTATTACTATATCAAGGAATTTTAAATGAATTTGGCGGCCCGGGTTCTTTTTTCACTGTATTCTACATCGGCTGCGGAGCATTTAGGTTAGCACGTTTCAACATTACGGAAAGCAATGGCTATTTTACCGGGTTACCGATTACAGCTGCAGGCTGCCTGGCAACCTTAAGCTTTTTAGCCATTCCCTATTTACCATCACAAACGTTCTTATTCATTATCATCATCCTATCATTCCTAATGGTTAGTTCATTTAAACTTAAAAAAGTATAAAGAATACAATTTTGACCTTAGCTTGCTAGCTAAGGTCATTTTTATTTTTCATCAAAAAAAAGTTTCTGGACAGACACAATTTTCTGATTTCCTCATAGGAATTATTAATAGGCTTTAGTCCAAATAAAGCACGGGGGTGGATGTGGATGTCTGGAATCTTAACAGCTCTCGGTTACCTAATGAAGGAATTTTTATTTCTTGTTTCATATGTAAAAAATAATGCTTTCCCGCAGCCCCTATCTGCTGCTGATGAACGAAAGTATCTACGGTTAATGGCAGAAGGGGATCCGCATGCGCGTAATATGTTAATCGAACATAACCTAAGGCTTGTCGCGCATATCGTAAAAAAATTCGAAAATACCGGGGAGGATTCAGAGGATTTAATCTCAATAGGAACGATTGGTTTAATTAAAGCCATAGAGAGCTACTCAGAGGGGAAAGGTACAAAGCTTGCTACCTATGCTGCAAGATGTATTGAAAATGAAATTCTGATGCATTTACGGGCGCTTAAGAAGACAAAAAAGGATGTTTCACTGCACGACCCGATCGGCCAAGATAAAGAAGGAAATGAAATTTCATTAATCGATGTGCTGAAATCTGAGTCCGAGGACGTCATTGATACGATTCAACTGAACATGGAGCTTGAGAAAATTAAAAAATATATCGAAGTCCTCGATAATCGCGAAAAAGAAGTCATCATTGGCCGATTTGGTCTCGATTTGCAAAAAGAAAAGACACAGCGAGAGATTGCGAAAGAACTAGGAATCTCAAGGAGCTATGTCTCCAGGATTGAAAAGCGGGCACTGATGAAAATGTTTCATGAATTTTATCGGGCAGAGAAGGAACGAAAGAAAAAGAGTTAAAAACTCGCCTGTGGGCGAGTTTTTATTTACCATTTTCTAAAAGCCTTTTCCAATTTTGGCCACCATCTATGGATTGGTATAAATCATTTTTATAGGTGGTAAAAGCAATTTGGTTTTTATTTTTTGGATTTACTGCCAAATAGGTAATCGGATTATCGTAATCTAGAAATGGGAAGGTCATGTTTATTTGTTCACCGGATGAAGGATTAATCGTCTTTAACAAGATCTTATCGTTTTCAACACTTGAAAATAAAATAGAGTCCCCGCTAAATGTTAATGCAGTAACCATAACAGGATCCGTAATGTGCTTCATTGTATTTCCGTTATCAATTGAATAATAGATACCTGACCTTGTAGCCATTGCCAAAGTATTACCAGCTTCCGGATGAATCGCCATCATTCCATACGAATCAGCGTTAAACTCCTTGAGGCCGCTCTTTTTCCACGTGCTCCCGTTATCAGTAGAGTAGTTCACCCCTAAACTCAACTGACCATTCGGCTGCTCACCAATCACATATAGGCCATCTCCCGAAAAGCTCGCTGCGGTGAAATGAAAATTAGCATTTCCATAGAAGGCTAATTTTTCAAGTGTTTCCCCTTTATCAGTACTTTTTACCAATCCAAGGGGATCCTTCAAATTCGTCCCTTTTTGCGGATGCCCGCTCGCAATAAAACCTGTTTCTACCGCTTGAAAGCCAATATAATCGTGTTGATTGGCTGTCGTTTCATACCACAATGCATCCTTGTACATTTTTAAGCCGTCATTTGCAGCCACATATAAGGCATTGTCATTCCCCGGATAGCCAATTCCTCGGATATTTTTTAGCTTAAACGATTTCGCCTCGACTATTTCAAAATTCGTTTTTGTGATAGTCTTGTTTTCCTCCTTTGTCTGTTCTGGCTTCTCACTCTTGTTCGAGCAGCCAGCGGCGACAAGTAGGATTCCCATAAGGATGACCGAAATCATTTTTATTTGAACCTTCATTTTTATCCTCCTGAAAAACTTCATTAAATTCTAAGATACCCATCCACATATACCCCAGTCAACGTGAGGTTGTCAACTAATTGGCCCATCCATTAATCTTTTCTTAAAAATTTTATTTCTGTTCCATGGACATACACTTTTGCCTATACAGGAAATAATAGGGGCTCATACGCTACTATAAAGGGGAAAGGGGGGAATCTTGATGCCATACGGATATCCATCTGCTTTCGGTTACCCGGCACCCTATCCTGCTTATCCTAGTCCATATGTAAGGGGCGGGATATGGTTTGCAGTCATCATCGTTCTGTTTATTCTATTATTAATCTTCGGTGCCTGGTGGTGGTTTAGCTGTTATTATTAGGAGCGGGTTGCGGCTTATGCACTTACTGCATGAGCCATTTTTTTATTTTGAAAAGCGCAAAAAATAGAATTCTCCGAAAAGTAGACATATAATAAATAGATACATATATAAAGGAGGTACCTAGAATGACAGCGACTACATATTCAGAAGTCTGGAATCTAGATGTATTTTTTAAAGGAGGAAGCGACTCCCCAGCGTTACAGGAGCATTTACTTCAAACCGAGGAACTGATCAACCAGTTCGAGGCAAAAGTGAACAACTGGACACCGATTAGTTCACTTGAGGATGCCAAGTATTTGCAGGAATTACTTGCCGATTTAGAAGGATCTATGAAAAAGTTAATTCAGGCCGGTGCCTTTGTTGGCTGTTTACTTGCACAAAATACAGAGGATAAAAAAGCCTATTCCCTTGATGCGAAAGTAACAAGCTTAAACGCAACTTTCCAGACAGCACTCGGGTCATTAGACAATTTGCTGACAACGATTGAGGATACAGTTTGGGAGCAAATTGTAAACAGCGCACCATTAAAGGACCTTGCTTTTGTGTTAACGGAAAGTCGTGAAAAAGCGAAGGAGAAGCTGTCTAAAGAAGAGGAAGCCCTAATCAGCGCCCTTGAAGTCGATGGCTATCATAGCTGGGGTCAGTTGTATGACTTAATTGTCAGTAAAATCAAAGTCTCATATACCGAAAACGGTGAGGAGAAACTGCTTTCTGTCGGTCAAGCCTCCAACAAATTCTCAAGCTCCGACCGGAGCGTCCGTTCAACAGTTTTTAAAAATTGGGAAAAGTCTTGGGGTGAGCAGGCAGATTTCCTAGCGAAAACGTTAAACCATCTTTCCGGGTTCCGCTTGAATGTCTACAAAAAAAGAGGCTGGGAAGATGTCTTAAAGGAACCGCTCGGCATTAACCGGATGAAAAAAGAAACACTGGAAACGATGTGGGCAGTTATTTCGGAAAATAAACAGAAGCTGGTACAATATTTAGAGCGTAAAGCAAAGCTCTTGGGCTTAGATAAGTTAAGCTGGTTTGATTTAGATGCACCATACGGCAAAACTGAAACAAAGGTTTCCTATCAAGAAGGAGCCAAATTTATTGAAGAGAATTTTGCCCTTTTTGGCGATAAATTAGCTTCTTTTACAAAGAGTGCGTTCGAGGAGCAGTGGATTGAGGCTGAGGATCGTCCCGGTAAAGCACCCGGTGGTTTTTGTACCGGTTTCCCTGAAAGTGAACAATCCCGAATTTTCATGACGTATTCCGGGACCCCTTCAAATGTTTCCACACTGGCGCATGAGCTAGGGCATGCTTTTCATTCTTTTGCAATGAGAGATGTCCCATTCCTTAACTGTAATTATGCGATGAACGTGGCCGAAACCGCCTCCACCTTTGCGGAAATGATTGTCGCCGATGCGGCCGTCAAAAATGCGATAGACGAAGAAGAAAAGCTGGTTCTTTTAGATGACAAAATCCAAAGAACTGTTGCCCTTTTAATGAATATTCACGCCCGTTACTTGTTTGAAACACGTCTTTATGAGGAAAGAAAGCAAGGAACTGTATCGGTAGAAAAATTAAATGAGTTAATGCTCGAGGCGCAGAAGGAAGCTTACTGCGATGCCCTAGAGGAATATCATCCATTATTCTGGGCCTCTAAGCTGCATTTCTTTATTACAGGTGTTCCGTTCTATAACTTCCCGTATACTTTCGGCTACTTGTTCTCGCTCGGTATATATGCAGAGGCGCTTGAAGAAGGGAAAGGATATGAAGAAAAGTATATAGCTTTATTGCGCGATACGGCTTCGATGACGGTAGAAGAACTCGCGCAGAAACATCTGCAGGTTGATCTCACTCAAAAAGACTTCTGGGAGAAAGCTGTTCACATCTGTCTTGATGATATTGATGAGTTCTTGGAACTAACTGAGAAAAAATAATATAAGAGAAAGAAAAGCATCGGCCGTTAAATCTTAGCCGATGCTTTATTTCTATTCCACACTTACTTCAGCCGAGATTACGCAGCCGATTGCTCCAGTAATAATTAAGGCGATCACCATCATGAACATATTCTCCACCCCTTAGATAGATCATGCATTTCTTTATCTTCAATTTATCATGTTTTCACCGTAACTATCTTAGGGAAAAGTGAACATTTTGTTAACAAAGCGTTTATAGTGTTTTAAAGTATTTAATCCAATAAGCTCATTTTGATTCTTTTTTCTTCGGTTTAAAAATTAGCGACAATAATAAAATATGCAGTGGCATTTTCGTTACCTCCTATTTAAAGTTCGGCTAGGTGGTATCCTTCATATACCATAAACTAGCCCCTCGTCCTTGCATTAGAAAAAACAACATATTAAAAACCACCTTTCATAATGTATTATTTTTTTACTGCTTACATAATTCGGAACATTGATGCTTGGCGTTCTTTGTTCTTTTCGTAAAGCTTTTCGATCATTTCCTGATGTGCAGCTTCTTCAAAACTCATTTTTCGTTTTTTGATTGTAATTGAGAAAAATAAGATATTTAGGGTCATTTCTACCACCTCCTTAAAAGGATTTTTTCTTTTTTTATCCAGCAACATCTTCACAATATTCAAGACATATCCATTTTGCGAGAAAAAAGGGCACAAAAAGGCCGCAAGAAGTCACTCCCCTGCGGCCAGCTTTTTTTAGACACAAAAATACCGCAGGGCGTCATTCTCCCTGCGGCATGGATATGTATTGTAACAAAATGTTAAGCAATCCATTCCAGTCTGGTCGAATGCGAGATATTAAAATATACAGTTTTCATGCCAGCAACAGCGCCAATTGCAATAACTAATAACATCATGTTCTTCGACCTCCTTTGGAATTTTTTACTTACTACGGTAATTATATCCACCTACCATTAATTTGTAAACCTTTTTGAATAAACTTTTTTATAAATATTTAAAAAAAGGCTCGCCTCACCCATAGAAAAGGCACCATGTGAAAAATTCACATGGTGCCTGACACCCTTTACACTATTTATACTATTTTCACTATAACTACTCTAAAGCTTGTGTAAGATCCTCGATTAAGTCTTCTATATCTTCCAGGCCGACGGAGATGCGCACTAGTCCGTCTGTGATGCCTAGTTCTGCCCGCCGTTCTGCCGGAATGGATGCATGGGTCATTCTTGCTGGAACAGATATTAAGCTTTCAACAGCACCAAGGCTTTCTGCTAAGGTAAAATATTTCACTTTACTTAACAATCGATCCGCATTTTCCGCACTGCCTACATCGAAGGAAACCATGCCGCCGAATCCTCTTGCCTGTTTCTTTGCGATCTCATGATTTGGATGTGACTCTATTCCAGGGTAAAATACTTTCTTCACATTAGCATGCCCTTGTAAGAATCCAACAATCTCCTTCGTATTCGTTTCGGTTTCTTCCATGCGGATCCCTAATGTTTTGATTCCTCGGATTAACAGCCATGAATCCTGAGGCCCTAGAACACCGCCAGTTGAGTTTTGGACAAAATGAAGATCTTCGGCAAGCTTATCACTGTTAACAACTACTAATCCCGCCACTACGTCGCTATGGCCGCCAAGATATTTTGTCGCACTATGAAGAACAATATCAGCGCCAAGCTCAATCGGATTTTGCCAATATGGAGTCGAGAATGTATTATCAACAATTGTTAAAAGACCATGTTCTTTTGCAATTCCCGCTGCCGCCTCGATATCCGTTATTTTCAACAGTGGGTTTGTCGGTGTTTCTAAATAAACAGCCCTTGTGTTTGGTCTAATTTCACTTTTAATATTGTCCAGATTGCTTGTATCAACAAACGTCGAATCAATTCCGAAACGATTCAGCACCTTCGTCATAACACGGAATGTGCCGCCGTACACATCATCCGTTAAGATGACATGATCACCACTGTTAAAGAGCATGATGACAGCGGTAATGGCCGCCATACCAGAACCGAAAGCAAATCCGGCACTTCCACCCTCGATATCCTTAATCAGCTCTTCAAGCGCATGTCTGGTTGGATTCCCAGTACGGGAATATTCGAAGCCCTTATGGCCGCCGACACCTTCCTGTTTATACGTACTTACTTGATAAATCGGGAAAGAAACCGCACCTGTTGCCGGGTCTTCACTGATGCCCCCATGAATCAATTTCGTCTTTCTTCTCATTCTAAATTCCCCCCTCAAAGATTTTTTTGCTTAAATATCGTTCACTGCCGTCTGGAAAAATAACCACAATGTTCGTACCTGACTTTGCTGTTTCAGCCTCTTTTAATGCTGCATGGAATGCAGCACCGGAGGAACTTCCAACAAGAAGCCCCTCTTTAGCGGCCAGCTCTTTCACGAAATGAAAGGCATCCTCATCTGCTACGGTATGAATGGCGTCAAAATAGTCAGGTTCCATAAACGTGGGCAGGAATTCCATCCCAATCCCCTCCGTTTTATGCGAGCCTGATTCACCGCCATTTAAAATGGATCCCTGAGGCTCAACAATGACTGTTTTAATCTGCTTCTTCTGTTCTTTCAAATAACGCGCAGTCCCCATAAAGGTGCCGCCTGAACCTGCACCGGCTACAAAAATATCAATGTCACCATCGAGCTGCGACCAAAGCTCCGGCCCTAAGGTCTTATAATACGTAGCAGGATTCGCAGGGTTAGCAAATTGCTGTGGGCAATAGGAACCAGGAATTTCTTTCAAAAGCTCCTCCGCCCTAGCAATCGCCCCCTTAATCCCCTGCTCTGTAGGCGTATGAACGACCTTCGCCCCTAGAGCCCTCATGATTGCCTGCTTTTCCATGCTGAACTTTTCGGGTACACAAAAAATGACTTGAACCCCTTTATTAATTGCGGCAAGTGCTAACCCAATCCCTGTGTTTCCGGCAGTCGGCTCAATAACTGTTCCGCCTTCTCGAAGTTTTCCACTCGAAAACGCCTCACGTAACAGCTCGACGCCAAGCCGGTCCTTGACACTTCCCCCAGGGTTCATGAATTCCAGCTTCGCAAAAATGCGAACGCCTTCAGGCAATAAAAACTGTGTAATTTCAACGATTGGTGTGTGCCCAATTAATTCATGTACATTTTTGTAGACCTGCATTTCTCCACCCCTTAGTGCTTTTTTAACCTCGCATGTACGGGCAGGATGACCCCATAAATTGTCGATTTACTATAAAGCTGCAACCATTTTCATCACCAAGGTAGCAGAATTAGTCGCTGCCTTATCAATAAATTGATCAAACGAAATTTCGGATTCTTTTCCGGCAATATCGGAAAGTGAACGAATAATCACAAAAGGAACTCCGAATCGGTGAGCCACTTGAGCGATTGCCGCGGCCTCCATTTCAACCGCTTGTAACTCCTCAAATTTCGAGCGAACAAAATCGACGCGGACTGGGTCTTCCATAAATGAATCGCCCGTCACAATCAAGCCCTTTACAATTTGGAAGTTTTCCAGTTCCTTTGATGCGGCTTCGGCCACAGAAATTAATTTTTCATCAGCCGCGAATGCAGCTGGTAGCTGAGGTACCTGGCCATATTCATAGCCAAACGCGGTAACATCGACATCATGATGGCGGACTTCCGTTGAAATAACGGCATCCCCAACATTAAGCGCAGGATTAAAGCCCCCTGCTGATCCCGTATTAATAACACAATCAGGCTGATATTTTTCAAGCAGGATGGTCGTTGACATTGCAGCGTTTACCTTTCCAATCCCGGAACGCAACAGGATGACATCTTCACCTTGCATCTTTCCAAATGTAAATTCACAGCCTGCGACAGTTTCCTGTGTTTGCCCCTCAATATTGTTTCGTAGTAAAGTGACTTCTTCTTCCATTGCTCCGATGATAGCTATTTTCATTACTTAAACCTCTTTCTTATTGCTTAACAATTAGTTATTATGGTATTAATCCCCATTAATATACTATGAATTTAACCAGAATCATGTTATCATACTTCAACCGTTTACTCAAATGCATTGCGAGCATCAGAAAAAATTACTAAAATGAACATAGAGAAAGGATGATTTCTGTGAATTTTCAGTTCGATTTAATAGAGGATAAAGTTGAATTTTTCGAGGCTAATAATTTAAAAACATTGCAAAAAAAGATTGAATCACAAATTGATGAAAATAAAGCTATCATGCTGGGTGTTCATTCCGTATCCCACCAAATGCATGTGAATGAAAATGGACAAACCTACTTTACGGCAGTTGTTCATTTTAAAAAGAAATAGGATGGTGCCTCTTATTAGGCCCCATCCTTGTTTTATTGTCCAGCTCCAGCGCCTAGCCCCTGGGTCATAAGCCGCCCCGCTGTTGTGGCTGAGGAACTGCCTCCTCGCGGTTCGTCTTATGCCATGCCTGAGGCTGACCAAGGCGCTTCCGCTTTTCTTGTTATTCACCCGTTATATTGATAACCTGAGTCGGTTTCCATCCTTGGCCATCAACCCACTCGATAAATACTTTATATTTTTCCTTTGTATCTTTTGCAGAAACAGTACCTACTGAGGCATTTGCTTTAGCTGGATCCTTGCCAAGCCAAAGGACAGTCATATTACTATTCTCAATTCCAGTGGCATATGAAATGGCATTCAGCATTTCATCCCAATCCACACCACTATATACTGGTGTATGTTCACCTGTTTGGACTGTACCAACAGGTTTCCAAGAAGGATTTTCGATTGTTTTGCCATCATCAGAAACCACAGCCTCTGATTCATTGGCCTGTTCTGGGGTGGATGCTTCTTCGCTTGGTTGTTCTTTTTGATCAGCATTATCTGAAGAACTGTCATCCTTTTTGACGTTTTCATCTTTTTTCTTTTCCGCGCCCTCTTTATGTGTCGTTTCTGTTTGTCCCACTTTAGGATCCTGCTGCTTTGGAGCTGCTTTTTCATCCCCGCCTGATAGAAAAATAGTATATGCGACAAAAATAATGAGCAGCAACACAATGATGATTAAACTATTTAAAACGAGATTGGTCTTTTTTCTTTTCGCCCGGTAGCCGGAACGCGATTTAGCATTGAAATCATTACTCAAGATAATCCCTCCGTAAAAATAAGGCTCTCAATATTCTAACATGATTTACTGGGAACTTGAAGGAAAAACCTTTATCACTCTTCGTTACCTTGCTCTTTTTCATAAAGCATCTTGACCATATCGGTAAATAACAAATTAATCCCGCCTTCCGAATCCATCACATCCAAGTTCACAGTCACGAGCACATATTTGGGATTTTGATAAGGAAAATAACCGGCAAACCACTTATTATGCAGCTGCATGCCATTTTCATATTTCCCCGTTTCGGCAGTGCCTGATTTACCTGCCACTTCATATGGCAAGTCCTTAAACCATCTACCCGTACCATTGGGGTTTAGTACTACTTCCCGCAGTAATTTTTGCAGTTTCATTGCCGCGTACGGAGAAATGATATCCCCTTTTAAGCTGGTTTCAGGAAAATCAACCATCGTCGTGCCGTTTTTATACTCGATTTTAGAAACAGCACGAACCATTTCCTTTTTACCCCCTCTTGCTATTGTGGCCATCATATTGGCGACAGCTAATGGTGTGACGCGGACCTCGTGTTGGCCAATTCCGGACATCGCAGCAAAATTGGCATCTTTTCTAGCTTCATCAGTCAAGAAGACTCTCCCATCATCCTCATTCGCGAATTGTTTGAAATCGCTTGTATGATAGACATCCCCCTGCCAGCCAACAGACCCGACTAGCGACAGTTTGGTCGCATACTCTTCTAAAAGATGTGGATTCGTTTTTTGTAATTCCTTTGCTAGCTCGCCAAATGTGTGATTACAGCTTCTTGCAAAGCTGGTCGTAAAATCCAGCATACCATAATTATATTTTAATTCCGGTTTACCATTAATCTTTTTACTGCAATCAAATAGACGGGTTGGGTCATCAAGATTTTGGTCAATTGCCGCTGCAGCCACAACCGTTTTAAAAATAGAACCGGCAATTTGTTGCTTCATCATCATATTGCTAATTCCCCCACCGCTGTATGGATCCCTTTTATTAATCGCCGGTCGGGAAACCATGGCGAGCACACTATTATCCTCCATATCAAGGAGAACTAGGCCGCCTTTTTTGATTTGGTATTGATCAACAAGATCCTCCGCTCTTTTCTGCAGATCCTTGTCAAGGGTTGTTCGAACGTTTACAGGATAAAATGGATTAGCCGGATCAACATATTTAACATTAATGCCGAATAATGGACCACCAGAGCCATCGACATGGTAAACGAGCTTTGATTTTCCTTCCGGAAGCAGGAATTCATCAAAACTTTCCTCAAGCCCTGATACACCGAGCAGTGTCTTTTCGGATAGTTCTTTGTTTGGATAACGCTTATTTAATTCCTTTGGATTTTCCCTTGTCAGGCCAATTAACTGTTCCGCTGGGATCTCTGAACGCTCAAACTTCTTTTCAATCGCAAACACCCCTGGAATTTTTAAAGCGTTGATCCTTTTCATTTGCGATTTGGTCAGTTCAAATGGCTGTGGATCACCAAAGGCGAACGGCTTTTTTGCCTCTTCTACAGCCAGTTTAAGTACATTTACTGAAATTCCGGAAATGGCAGAAACCTTCTCAATCTCCCAATCCATCTTTTTTAAAAAAGGGAAAAGGACGAGGACAGGAACCTTGTTGTGCGTCAGCATAACCCCATTTCGGTCAAGGAAGTTGCCTCTGCCATTATCAATCACCAATTCCTGTGTTCGTTGTTTGACACTTTCCTCAAGTAAATTCACATTATGTTTCGAAAAGGTCTTGGTCTCCACCAATTGAATTTGCATTAAGCGCACCAATAGAAGGAGTAAACCGGTTATACAAATAAAAAGCCATCCAAGTGCCCGTCTTTTCCACATAAAAAACACCTCGTCAAAAGTTTTGACGAGGTTCTAGCATTTCAAACAATATTGAGATGAATTGTTATTATTTCATTTAGTTAATCTTTGTAATCCGAACGCTCATTTCACCGCCTGGTGTTTGAACGGAAACTTGATCGCCAACCTTTTTACCTAAAAGACTTTTCGCAATCGGCGAGTCATTTGATATTTTCCCTTCAAATGGATCCGCCTCGGCACTGCCAACAATGGAATAAGTTTCTTCTTCCCCATCAGGAAGTTCAATAAATGTAACGGATCTGCCAAGTGCGACAGAATCACCAGCGATTTCGCTTTCGGCAATAATCTTTGCATTGCGGATCATATTTTCTAACGTCGTAATACGTCCCTCGACAAATGCCTGTTCTTCTTTCGCTGAATCGTACTCAGAGTTTTCAGATAAGTCGCCAAAACTTCTGGCAATTTTAATTCTTTCTACCACTTCTTTACGTTTCACCGATTTTAAGTATTCAATTTCTTGTACAAGTTTGTCTTTTCCTGCTTGTGTCATAGGAAATACTTTCTCTGCAGCCAAAACCCTCACTCCTTCAAGTCTTCACAATCCCCCATTAGAATTGTGTATGTAGTATATGTAGATCGATTGCCATATGGCAAATACATAGTAGCGCGTCCATTTTAAAAGGGGACGCGCTAAAATTATTTATTTTAAGTCTTTTCTGATGCTATTGTGTCATAAAAATGACTTTTGTTCAAGAATTGTTTGAATTTTTGTGACCATTAAATCGACGGCAACATGGTTTTGGCCACCTTCAGGGATTATGACATCCGCATAACGCTTCGTTGGTTCAATAAATTGGTTATGCATTGGACGGACAACATTCAGATATTGATCGATGACCGAATCGAAAGTCCGTCCCCTTTCGCGAATATCACGAGTCAGACGGCGGATGATTCGTAAATCTGCATCCGTATCAACATACAATTTGATGTCCATTAAATCGCGGAGACGCTCATCCTCAAGCACTAAAATCCCTTCTAATATGATTACATCCTTTGGTTCAACCGGAATGACTTTATCTGAACGAGTGTGGATGGAATAATCATATACAGGCTTTTCTATTGCTTCATAGCGTAAAAGTTTCTCAATATGCTCGATTAGTAAATCATTATCAAAAGCAAGCGGGTGATCATAATTTGTCTTCAACCGTTCCTCAAAGGGCACATTATGTTGATCCCTATAATAATAATCCTGCTCGATCACCAAAATCGAATGATCTTTTAAACTTTCGTATATGGCCTTCGTTACACTGGTTTTTCCAGATCCGGAGCCACCGGTTACACCAATAACGACCGGTTTCTGCATCATGCGTTCTCCTTTCGCATCATGTTGTTAGGGTACACCGGTTTGTCCAATTTAAATTGCACAATCTGAAGGGGATGTCTAGCTGCATCCAATTCATTACCTTTTTCATCCCAAATTTTATCAATCACATGCGTAAAGTTTTGAATTTCCGGTCCGAAAAATTCAACTTCTTCGCCCGGTTTAAAATGGTTTCGCTGCTGTAATGTCACCATTTGTGTTTCTTCGTTATAATCCAGCACTAGACCAACAAATTCAAACTTTGTCTTCTTGCTATGATTACCAAACATTTGCTCTTTATACCCCGGAACCCCTTCAAAAAAGGCAGGCGCCGTCTCACGATTCGCACATTTATCAAGTTCTTCTAACCATTCATGCTGAATGACAAAATTCTCTGGATCTACACAATAGGCATCGATCACCTTGCGGTAAACACTAACAACTGTTGCAATGTAATGAATTGATTTCATCCGGCCTTCAATTTTCAAGCTGTCAATTCCAAGTTCAATCATTTTTGGAATCGATTGAATTAAATTAAGATCCATGGGACTCATAGCAAACGGGTCGTCATTGTCTCCGTGAAAGGAAACTTCATTGTTGTTATCTTCAAACTTATAAAGATCATAATTCCAACGGCATGACTGACAACATCCGCCGCGGTTGGAATCCCGTGCCGTCATGTGATTACTTAACGTACAGCGTCCGGAATAAGCGATACACATTGCACCATGGACAAAGGTTTCAATCTCAACATCGACCTTTTCCTTCATTTCCCTGATTTCTTCCGCGCCTACCTCACGGGCTAAAACGACACGTTCTGCACCTGATTCCTTCCAAAACTGAGCAGTCCGCCAATTCGTTATGGATTGCTGCGTACTGATATGAATTTCTATCGCTGGTGCAATTCGGCGGCAAGTTTCAATAATGAGCGGATCCGCAACAATAATTCCTGCAATTCCAGTCTTTTTTAAGCCAAGAATATAATCCTCCAAGCCTGCAATATTTTCATTATGAGCAAAAATGTTAGTGGTCACATAAATCTTCGCTCCGTATTTCTTAGCAAACTCGACCCCTTCTTTCATTTCTTCGAAGGTAAAGTTATCTGCGTTCGAGCGGAGACCATATTCCTGTCCGCCAATAAACACGGCATCTGCACCATATTGAACAGCAATTTTTAATTTTTCCAGATTGCCTGCTGGTGCAAGGAGTTCTGGCTTCTTCACTATGACACGTTTTCCATCAATGATTTCAGAGATCTTATCTTTAACGGTATTCATGATTGAACTCCTCCCTTTTAATAAACAGTTTCCTTGAAAAAGAAGCCCGTATCTAATGAACGATTGGCCGGTTGAATTTCCTCAATGGATTCCAATAGCTCGTCCTTTTTATCTTCATAATCGTCAGGATCTTCCATAAATAAATCGATGGCTTCACGATAAAGTTTTGTCACAGCCAAAATATATTCTGAACTCTTTAAGATGCCGTCAATTTTAAAACAATCAACCCCTGCTTCAAGCATTTCTTGCAGTTCATCAATAATACAAATATCATTTGGACTCATAATATGAGTACCGTTCTCATCCTCAAATATCGGATATTTATTTTCACGTTCTTTATCGTGTAAAAACATATTTTTTTCCATCTTGCGATTTTCTATTTCCATGACTTTTCCTTGATACTCAAAATAGTTACCAAGCAGTGAACGTTTCGATTGGAACATGCAAGTCATTCCATGTACTAGTACTTCAATTTCTACTTCTGCATTTTCTTTTATTTCCACGATAGCATCCATGTTAATCTCACGGGCAAGTACCGAACGTTTGGCACCTTTTTTGCCCCAATAATTGCAAGAAAACCAATTCGTACCAAGTGTTTCCGTACTCCAATGAAGCTTCATTTCAGGAACAACTTCCTTCGCCGTCATTAAAACAGCCGGATCGCCAAAGATAATAGCATCTGCATGGGCCGCCGCGGCAAATTGAAGATAGTCAGCAAGCTCGTCAATTTTTTCATTATGAAAAATAGCATTCATCGCCACATACACTTTTTTCCCCTTGCCATGAGCAAGTTCAATCGCCTTTTGGACATCGTCACGATTAAATTCTCCAGCAAGTCGTAGTCCATATCGCTGCTCACCGACTACAAATGCATCTGCACCGGCTTCCGCCAAGGGTAAAATATCGTCAACTGTCAATGGAGTGACAAGCAATTCTGTTTTCTTCATTTCCTCTCACCTCTCCTTTTGCTGATAGCAACCCCGTCCCCCACAGGGATAATCACGGAGTCATAATCATGATGATTCATTAACCAGTGGTTAAAGTCATCAATTTTTTTAACAAGATTACGGGTTCTTTTTGATTCAATCTCTTCTTCCGCGACAAGACCTTTAAATAAAACATTATCAGTGATAATCATTCCGTCCGGGCTTAGAAACTTTTCATACATCATAAAGAACTTTTTATATTGTCCTTTTGCCGCATCGATAAATATGGCATCATACGGAGCATGGACGCTTACTTGTTCTTCAACTTCCAGCGCATCACCTTCGATTAAGATGATTTGCTCCCCGTTCACAGAACGACCGATAAATTCTTTTGCCACATGAATTCGTTCACCATCACGCTCAATCGTTACGATTTCACCACTTGGTATCGCATCTGCCATCCGTAAGGCAGAATAACCAATGGCTGTTCCAACCTCTAGAATTTTTTCGGTACGATGAATCCGCAGTAATTGCAGCATTGTTTCAATACCGGCAAGCTCCATAATCGGGACATTATGTTCTTTCGCATAGCTCTCCATTTCCATAAACAATGGTTTTCGTTCTTGAATTAAACCTTCAATATAAAAATGCAGCTTCTCATTTAACAAGCTGCCGTCACCTCAATTCTTTAAAGCATTGTTACCATTCCATAATGCTCTTTAGACATGAAAAAATAGCGTTCACAGGAAATAACGAGCTGAAAAGTTCAACTCTGCACGTTTTTTGGTCAAATATACCCGCAAAAAACCTTACTGTGAGTTACGCTATAGAATACATATTAAAACACCTGAATTATTTTATCATAAAAAAAGGGAGAATGCTAATCTTTCCCCCGTTAATTTATTATTTTTTATTGGTAATATGCTTTGCCTTTTCCTGATTATGCTCTTCCAATGTTTTTGTAAAAATAACATTGCCTTCTGCGGTTGCTAGGAAGTAATAATAATCCGTTGCCTGCGGTTCCAGTGCCGCTTCAATCGAATCTTTTCCGGCGCTAGCAATCGGCCCTGGAGGAAGTCCAGTATTTTTATACGTATTATATGGTGAATCCACTTCCAAATCCTCATATAAAACTCGGTCTTTATGTTTCCCCTGCGCATATAAAACCGTTGGATCTGTTTGCAGTGGCATTCCTTTTTTCATCCGATTGTAGAAAACACTGGCAATCGTTTTACGATCGGCTTTTTCCGTAGCCTCCTCCTCCACTAAAGAGGCCATCGTTAATAATTGATGAACGGACAGATTCTTTTCTTTACTCTTTTCAGCATAGTTGGATAATACATTTCGGGTTTTATCCAGCATGGCTGTAACTACTTCTTCAACAGATGGATTTGGCTTATAAAATGGGTAGGTAGCTGGAAATAGGTATCCTTCAAGTGGATATTTTACCGTCGAATGTAAAACCTCATCTGTTAAAATGTCCGGGTATTTGGCCATTAGTGTTTTAATAAATTCTTTATCATTTAATTTAGTAAACACGTCTTCTTCTTTTTGGTTTGTCGACTTCGCCATAATGGCCGCTATTTCCGAAAGCTGCTTTCCCTCTGGAATCGCAATTTTAAAACTTGCTTTTGCCAGTACTTTACCCGTTTTCAGGCGACTGACAATTTCCGCGACATCCATTGATGGGCTTAGCTGATAATCCCCAGCCATAAATCCGCCTTCATTTTTCAGCTTCACATAATACTTAAATACTTTTGCATTTTTTATAATTCCATTTGCCTCTAATTTCTGACCAATTCCTGTGACAGAGGATCCTAGTGGGATTTCGATTGTTTTTTGATTCTTACTTGTAGAATCCACGGGTTTTAGTGCTGATTGTATGTAGAGATATCCCCCACCGCCGATAACGACGATCAATAATAGCATTAAGATCGAAATGATTGAAACTATTTTACGGACAACCCTTGCTTCATGATGCTGCTCAAGCATTTTTTGCCGAATAACCTCTTTTTTTGTACCTTTATCATCAGATGCCATCGTTTTCCCCCTTCCCATGACCAATGAATATAACAATCACCTACTATTTTTTAAAAAAGATATCTTAATTATTTCAGCACATAGTGAGAAAAATGTCAATTTATCAATGTTTTTGTCTGAAAAGCGCAAGCGCCCTGGTCAGCGGCGTATGGCCTGGAGCGCTCCAACTGAGATAAAGGAAACACGAAGAGCCGGAGGCG
>NZ_AJLS01000153.1 GCF_000307875.1 Neobacillus bataviensis LMG 21833 | reverse complement strand
GCAGAGGCTAAAGCAAAAGCTGAGGCGGAAGCCAACGCAAGGGCGGAAGCAGAGGCTAAAGCAAAAGCTGCAGCTCAAGCGAAAGCCCAGCAACAGCAGCAAACAACTTCATCCACAACTGCAGAACAAGTATCGTTTGCCAACTGCACTGAACTGAGAAAAGTGTATCCTAACGGAGTTTCTTCCAGTCATCCTGCCTATACATCCAAAATGGATCGAGATAATGACGGTTACGCTTGTGAAAGAAACTGATATATAGAAAGAAGGTGCATATTTTGCACCTTCTTTTTCATCAACTTCCCTTTTAAACTTCCAAATTTTACGAATCACAAATTATGAGATAGATAAAATATCCTTAATCACACGTTTTGTTATAAACACAAACTTAGTAAATTAATAGACTAAACACACCTAAGCGATTGGGAATTTTGACTAATGCGTCTGTTTGTTTAAAAATCACTTTTCAGATATTTGCATATACTTTGTAAAATAGGCACCTAAAATCAACAAAATAAAATTAATAAACCAAACCACTAGCCCCAGAAAATTAAACCAATAAGCTAAAAGGTTTATTATTGCAATAAGAAAAAAACAAATTGAAGTTAAGGCACTTTTTAGCCCTGTAACACCCGCCTTTTTTCTTTTCTCAACCACAACAAATATGGAAAAAATAAGAGTGATTATTAATACTATAGATAAAATAATCGGTAACAGTTTAATTCCCCCTTTTAAAGTAATCGTGTCTCACCATTACTTTTCTTAATATACGTTTTGTTTATTATCTAGTTTCATCTCTTACTGCAATAAGTTGCCTTAATCTACTCTTTATAGCCCATTAGAATCGGACTGCTCAGTAAAAGTAAAATTATGGTTTTGTTTTTCTCCTTATTATGTTAACCTTTCTATATATTCAGTTTACATGAGTAAGGAGGTAAAAAATAAAATGAATCTAAACGTCCGTTTTTTGACAACCATAGTTACGGCTCTTTTATTTACCGTCCTTGTGTTTATGAACTTCTTAGGATATTGGAAAGCTAACTCGACAATACAAATTCTTTTTTTCTTTATTATGATAGGATCAGTCTTAAATGCGGGTACTGAAATCGGTAAGAATCTAAAAAAAAGGAGCTGATTGGAATTTTCCAATTGGCTCTCATAATAGATTTTTATGAATCTTGAAAATAACGACAAATGTTATGGGGGTGTTTTCTTGAAAAAGGATTTAATTAAAGTTATATCCGTGACTGTTGGAGGCACAATTCTAATATTAGTGATTCCTATTCTTCTTTCTTATTATTTATAGCAATATTACCGTTATTCCATAAATCTAAAAGCTTTTCTTAACGAAGGTCTTTTAGTTGATCCATTATAATAACTACTTTGACATCATCTACCGTATTCGTGTTTCTTCGCAATTTGGCCCTTGAATTTGTTTAATAATTTCTATCCGAAATTCCTTTCCAAAAAAAGCAGTAGATAACTCCCCACCAAAATGCTTTGAATAATGGAGAATTAGATTTAGTTGTACTCGAAGTGCCGGTGAATGAGCCGATTAACTACATTCCGTTTTTAAAAGGGGACCTCCGCCTTCTTGTTCATCATACCCACCCACTTGCCCACAAAGAAATGGTGGCATGGGAAGAGTTAAAGGATGAAAAATTTATTATCTTTCATGAAGGATTTGCCGTTCGTCGCTTTATTATGTAGGAATATGAACGAATAGGCTTTGAACCAAACATTGTTTGTGAGACGTCTCAATGGAAATTCATTCTTGAGATGGTTTCTTGCAATATGGGGATAAGCATCCTGCCTCAAAGTAATACAGCTGAATTAAATGTAGCTCATAAAGGGATAAAAGTATTGCCTATTATCAATCAAGAAGTTCATTGGCGAATAGGCATCATATGGAGAAAGGATGGCTATATTTCTTATGCAACAAGAGAATGGATTCAATTTTTAAATGAGCGATTAATAGACATTAAGAAATGATGTCATTTCAGAAATTTATTGTATTTATTTTGAAAGAGGGAAATTTATAACAATCTCCCATGAAAAAATGGCCTCAAACAATCTGGCAAATTGTTTGGAGACCTTTACATTCTAATTTTGTCGATAACTAATCATAATTTGTAGATATTTCTCGGGAATTTGTTGAAATTTGAAAAACGCACCACTTTTCAACGTTTTTAACTTTAAATGCAATATATATCGCTAGGCGATATGGAAAAAGCGATACGATATCCCTTATATGATAAATACAAAAATTTTCAAAAGTAATCTTGCTAAATCATACTTTTTTAATCGTCTATCCTTCATTTTTTACATATTAATGTATTTATAATAGAACTTATCGAACGCGCCCGATCACGGATGATTGACAATTTTATTAAAGGCTATTGAACTGTTTAGCTTATTTAATTATAGTATTAGCTAATTAAGTAACTTATTATAGTTTAGCGAACTACTTCCGTACCTGCTATCCAGTCATAAACATTTTTCCTTTTTTTATTAGTAAGAGGAATTATTAGATATAATAATATTATAAGATTGACAGCATTTAAAATTACATAAACAGTAATCTCTGAAAAGTCAGTTGGAAGCATTAATCTCCATATACCGAAGTGAGCAGCTTCCCAAGGAAGAAACTTGATAGTTGTTCGAAAAGCTGAACGACCGATTCCAATGCGCTGACCGATACCGTCAACAACACGGATGCCCATTTTTCTCTTCCCCAATGTTCCCTGCCATTTAGAACATTCACTTAAAATAAAGTAAAGCGAAACTGGCAACGTCATCATAAAAAAACCTGTTAATTCAGCTGTTACTGGGGAACTTGAAAATAAGGGGTTAATGTTTGAACGAAATACAAAAGAAATGGTACCTACAACAAAAATGCCATATATAATGATAACAAGATAATCTAATAAAAAAGCGTAAATACGAATTTTAAATGCCGCATAAGACATATTAATCGGCTCCCCTATTTCCGGTTCATGATTTCAGTTGAATAATGATTTATTTCTTTTAGTGGAGAAAAAGTAAAAAACTCCACCGATCATCCAAAAAGGTTCCCAGAAAATTAACCTCCAGAACGTTGCATATGAATCTAAGTCAAAATCCAAAATATTAAACGCACTTAATGTAATTGTGACGAAATTAAGAAATCCATAAAAGAACAATAAGGCGCCTGCGAATTTCGCAACGTAATAAAGAATTTTGGTTACTGTAGGCTTTTTCCATTGAATAAGAAGCATCAACAATACGAGTAACCCAAGTAATTTAATAAAACCGGTTAGCCAAACTATCCTCAAGAATGAGGGGGAAGGGCTTAGGGACATCTCATAAATAACCCCTCCTAGGGATCTAACACCAAGCAAGCCACCCATTGCCCAATAAAAGCTCATACCCGAAAAAATTATTGTCCAAACAATACCAAAAGCTATGAACCAATAATTCCTTTGCATAGGAAAACACACCTCCATCATAGTTTTCCGCTTTTATTCCCTCCAGATATACATATAACAGGATTTTCATTCTAGCACAGTTATTTTTAATGCCAATGAAAAATTAGAACCCATATTCCACTAACCATTTCATGTGAGGGAGAAGGAACCTTTATTATTAATAATAAAATTTATACGGTAAAAGAAGGGGATATTCTTATATACAATGCGGGAATCATCCATGAGGAATACTCAAATCCAGCCAATCCCTTAGTGACCTTTTTCTGTGGAATTTCTAATTTAGCCATTGATCACTTGAAGGAATTGTGTATCATACCTTATGAGCTCGAACCGGTTATAAGAAAAAATGAATATTCCAGCTCAATCAGGTCATTTCTTTCACAGATATTCGAGGAATCTTTGCTTAAAACAACTGGATATGAAATCATATGTCAGGGTTTACTTACGTCCTCCATTGCTTTAATACACCGGGTGATTAAATTGCAAAACATTTCGATGAAATAAAAGAATCTAATACAACGGCTCATCGTATTAAAGAATTTATTGATAAAAATTATAAAAAAAATATAAAACTAGAGGATATAGCTGAAGCACTTTATATTAATAAGTATTACCTGTCCCATGTATTCAAAGAACAAATGCAAATTTCCCCTATTAATTACTTAATTCACCGTAGAATCGGTGAAACAAAGAACCTGTTTTGAAGACCAATGGATAATGAAATAAGTGATTATATGTACGGGGATTGTATTGTAGAATAAAGAAAACCGGACAACCCTTATTTTCCCAATAAAGGATGTCCCCATGGTTTATTTATTTCATTACAAAACTATTTTTTTAAGAGTCTTAATTTATCTTTTGGTTAAATAGCTGGTTAACACTTTTATCAAAAGAACTTTTGCCTCTTTTTAAGTGAATTAATTGTCGTATAAGGTTACAACGCATACATACGGCGAAGGCTGCCGGACAAATGATCGGACGGCCATACGGCGTGTTACCGGCTAAACGGTTGCTTTGCGGATCATGAAAAACGACAACAGGACATAGATGACCGCGCCAACAAACAACCACGAAGCTAATTGAGCGGCGGAATGTCCGCTTAGCCAATTGAATATGTCCGTCCACCAGCCGAAATACGTGCACAAGAACCCAAGCACGGATCCCGCAAG
>NZ_AJLS01000152.1 GCF_000307875.1 Neobacillus bataviensis LMG 21833 | reverse complement strand
CGTAGGGCGGAGAGCGAAGGACACTAGCCGCTAGGGAGCTGGAGCTGGACAATTCTCAAAGTCAAAATTTATCCTTTCTTATCTTTCAAAAAAAGGATGTCTCCAATAGGCTTAAACCTATTGAAGACATCCTTTTAATTTTAAAGCGCAGCAAGTTCTTTTTCTAACGCATTTTCCACCGATACATAATCAAAACCAAGATCTTTTGCTACCGCTTCATAAGTGATTTCCCCATTGGCAACATTCACACCAAGCTTTAATGCAGCATTTTCTGAAATAGCTTTTACAGCACCCTTATTGGCAATCTGCAACGCATATGGAACCGTTACATTTGTTAAAGCAATTGTTGAAGTCCTTGGAACAGCACCAGGCATATTTGCAACAGAATAATGAACAACACCATGTTTTACAAATGTTGGGTTGTCATGTGTTGTGATATGATCACTAGTTTCAACAATACCGCCTTGATCAATCGCAACATCAACGATTACTGAACCCAGCTTCATTGATTTAACCATTTCTTCTGTAACAAGCTTAGGAGCTTTTGCACCTGGGATTAAGACAGCACCGATTAAAAGATCAGCTTCAGCAACTGCTTCTGCGATGTTGAATGGATTTGACATTAGAGTTTTTACTTGATTTCCAAAAATATCATCTAGTTGACGAAGTCGGTCTGCGCTCAAGTCAATAATCGTTACATCTGCGCCCAAACCGATTGCCATTTTAGCAGCGTTAATACCGACGATACCGCCACCGATAATAGTTACTTTACCGCGGTTTACCCCTGGGACACCTGCAAGCAGGATTCCTTGACCGCCGTTATTCTTTTGCAAGAACTGAGCACCAATTTGAGCAGCCATGCGCCCAGCTACTTCGCTCATTGGTGTAAGTAGTGGAAGGGTTCTGTTAACCGCGACAGTTTCATAAGCGATAGCAAGAACACCTTTCTCTTTAAGTGCTTGTGCCAATGCCGGTTCTGCAGCAAGGTGTAAATAAGTGAATAAAATTAAACCTGGGCGGAAGTATTGATATTCACTTGAAAGTGGTTCTTTTACTTTCATAATCATTTCTGATTTTGTCCAAACTTGGTCAGCGCTTTCAAGAATTTCTGCACCAGCTTTTGCGTAATCTTCGTTACTGAAACCGCTTCCAATTCCTGCCTCTTTTTCTACTAATACTGTATGACCAGCTTTTATTAACGATACGACACCTGCAGGCGTCAGCGCCACACGATTTTCATTATTTTTAATTTCTTTAGGTACCCCAATTAACATCCGTAATTCCTCCCTAAATAACTTTGTAATGTTTTGCTATGGCTAAAGTATAAAATGCAATCCACAGAAATTCTTTGTTAAGAATGGAGAAATAGTTTCATTGTTTTTGGGGATTTTCACAAAATGTTCAAATCCCCTTATATTTTTCGAGTTTTAAATCGAGATAAAGAATCATTTTTTGGTTGGGATCCTTGAAATTTACAACTCCAATTTCCGCAATACGTTTTAAGCGATAATTTAATGTATTGGCATGGACATTTAATTCTTTAGCCGCATCATTAATATTGTTATCTTGATTTAGAAACACCTCTAATGTTTCGACAAGATTACTATTATGCTTATTGTCGTAGTCATGAAGTCGTTTTAATGAGTCGTTTTCATAGTCTTGATTTCGTCTTTTTTCAAGAATGATCTCAAATAATTGATAGATCCCTAGTTTTTGATAATTGAAAATATCTTTTGTTTCTAAAGGAAATTTTTCTTTAATCGATAGCACCGCCAATGTTTCCTTATAAGCTTTGTCGATTAATTGATAATCCTTATAAATACTGCTATAAACTGGTGTGATATCAGTAATTCCGTACCGTTCATTCATTTTCCAAACAAAGCCTTGAGCGAAATGGTCTAGCTCATGAAAGGGATCAGCGATATTGGCAGTAGAAACTAATAAAATAAGTTGATTGCAATCAATTGTATAGAGCATAAATTTTAACCGTTGGCTTGTTTTTAATAGATAAGAGATTGATTGCTCCTCTTTACTTGTGATATTTTGCCGGAATTGGTATACCACTACGGCAAAAGAAGGGGCAGGAGTGATTTGCAACGATTGAAAGTTTTCTAAAATCTCCTTTTCTCCCTTTAGGTGGCCTGTTAATAGTTTCCAAAAGAATTCTTGTGAATGTTCTTCTTTCTTATTTTTCCGCGTTTGCAGCTGCAACAATTTATTTTTTACGGCATCTGCAGCCTTTTTTAGTAACTCTAACTCTTCATCTGTCAGTCTTTTATCGATTTCGATTGCCCAAATATATCCCAATACCTCATCCTGCTTCCAAATAGAGATTGCCACTCGATGGTTAAGACCTATATCATTCATATTCTTTACACGAATGGGATCACGAGTCTTTAGCAGTGCGGGAATGGTTCCCTCTTTCCACAATTGATTGATCACCTTCTCCGGCACCCTTCGACCGATAATCGTAGAAATTCTTGCCGGGTCTGTTCGTTCATCATGTGTACTGTAGGCAAGAAGGCGATGGTTTGCATCCTCAATCGTAATCGGGCATTTCAATACTTGACTAATGAGATCGGCAAACTCATCTAAACTTTCAAATGACGTTTTAAATGGATCCTGCTGTTTAGCATTCAAACTGGTAACCTCCACAAGTTATATAAATCTATTTAAGTCTAGTTTTCAAAAAACAGAAAAACCCAAAGTTGTCTTTGTTTAATTTTACAAAAAAAATCCAAAAAATTCTCGTATTTAGACAAAAAAAGAATGTTCACAATAATGTTAAAATAATTTCATCCAAAGTTCAAAAAAATAATATTTTGAACTATTCTTAATTGAAAGCGCTAACAGGACTAAAGGAGGTAGAAAAAAAGCAATAATTGTTATAGTATATAAAAATATTATTTTTATCTTAAGAAAGTTTAAAATATTATTAACCAGGTCCTTATTAGATGAGATGGGAGTTAAGAACAAATTGGTTGGTTGAGAAATTTGAAGTTTTTTAATCAAAGGGGAGATTAATAAATGAGCAACAGTACTCATGGAAAAGAACTTCATCGTGGTTTAGAGGAAAGACATATTGCTTTAATGTCATTAGGTGCTTGCATTGGTGTCGGACTATTTCTTGGCTCTGCTACAACCATTAAAATGGCAGGACCAGGGATTTTAGTTGGATATGCAGTTGCAGGTCTTATCATGTTTTTTATTATGAGAGCGCTTGGGGAAATGGCCATTCAAAATCCTGTAGCTGGTTCTTTTAGTGCATATGCCCGTGATTATTTAGGTCCGCTTGCAGGATTTATCACAGGCTGGAATTATTGGTTTTTATGGATTGTTACCTGTATGGCAGAAATCACCGCTATAGGGATTTATATGGAATATTGGTTCCCATCTATTCCACGATGGATTTGGGCACTTGCAGCATTAATCATTATGGCAACGATCAACTTCTTAGCCGTTAAGGCATATGGGGAATTAGAATTTTGGTTTGCCCTGATTAAAATTGTAACCATCTTAGCAATGATTGCTGTTGGTGCGGCCATGATCTTCTTTGGATTTGGAAATGGCGGCATTGCTACAGGGATTTCTAACCTATGGGAAAATGGAGGACTATTTCCACATGGAATGAAAGGTATTTTATTATCTTTACAAATGGTTATGTTTGCTTATTTGGGATTAGAAATGATCGGAGTTACAGCCGGTGAGGTAAAAAATCCAGAAAAATCGCTTGCCCGAGCAATTGATACAGTCTTCTGGCGAATTTTGATTTTTTATGTAGGCGCACTATTTGTAATTATGTCTATTTACCCTTGGGAAGAAATCGGGACAAAGGGGAGCCCATTTGTTTTAACGTTTGAACAAATTGGTATAAAGGGTGCAGCTGGAATTATTAACTTTGTTGTTCTAACTGCAGCACTTTCTTCCTGTAATAGTGGGATTTTTAGTACAGCCCGGATGCTATTTAATTTAGCAGAACATGGTGAGGCACCGCAGCAATTTGGCAATGTAACAAAAAGTGGGGTTCCCGGGAAAGCAGTTTTAGCATCTGCATCTGCGCTATTAATCGGAGTGGTGTTGAATTACATTGTACCCGCAAAAGTATTTACTTGGTTATCTAGTATTGCCACATTTGGTGCGATTTGGACATGGGGAATCATTCTTATATCACAGCTTAAATATCGTAAGAGCCTGAAGCCTGCGGAAGTGAAAACATTAAAATATAAGCTTCCTCTTTACCCGTTCTCATCCTATATAGCACTTGCATTTTTAGCTTTTGTTATTGGCATTATGGCCTATAGTGCTGATACAAGAATTGCGGTTATTATAGGTCCGCTTTTCATCGTCTTTTTGGTGGCGGTTTATTATATGAAGGGCTTCCATAAGCGAGCTTCAGTTGAACCGATAGAGAAACAACAAGTTAGTTAATTAAATATCACTTACATTCGAAAGCAGCGAGGTTCTATATGTAGAGCCTGCTGTTTTTTTTATTTTATTTTATCATGTAGGATTTTGCCTTTTTTCACATACTAACAATATGAAATAAAAAAGGAGGTCCACGTTTATGAAGAAGTTGACAGGGTTGTTCATGGTAGTGGTACTTTTGCTTCCGCTAAGGAGTATACCTGTTAGGGCGGAACCTGCAATAAGGCCTGCGATGAACTTATATGAGCAAAATACAATGTCCGTTCTTTGGTACCAAAAATCTGCGGAAGCAAAGGCATTATACTACCAGGGTTATTATATAGGAAAAATGAGATTGGATGAGATCCTTAGTAAATGGCCGAAAAATAAAGATTTAAAGCCTGCGATTGTTCTTGATATTGACGAGACAATCCTTGATAATAGTCCCCATCTTGCATGGTTTGTGCTTAATGGACAAGGTAAACCATTCACGTGGAGGGAATGGTTTAGCAGGGGCGCAGCTAGTGCCTTACCTGGAGCAGTTGAGTTTTTACAATATGCAGATTCTAAGGGGGTTGCGATTTATTACATATCCAACCGCAAAGAAGCTCAAAAAGAGGCGACAATGAAAAATTTACAAAGTGTTGGTGCACCCCAAGTGGGCGCAGATCATGTTTTATTAAAACAGCCAGGTGAAAAAGGCAAAGAAACTCGGCGGATGAAAGTCGCAAAGACACATGAAATTGTTTTGTTATTTGGTGATAACTTAGGGGACTTTAGCGGCTTCGATCAGTTATCAGTTTCCGGAAGACTTCAAGCTGTTGATAATTCTAAAGAAGAATTCGGCAAAAAACTAATCGTGTTCCCTAACCCTATGTATGGGGATTGGGAAGGTGCAATATATAACTACAATTACAGAAAATCAGTTGAGGAAAAAGCGAAGCTGCGAAAGCAATACTTAGAAAAGGACTAACGATGATTCAAACGCCGCCGCCATTAATTGGTCGGTGGCGTGTTCAATTTCTGAGGCTTAAAGGAATAATATTCTTGTTTATCCCATATTTATCGTTGGACGAAATATTAGAATGAGAGTATAGTAGTTTCCATGAGTTTTGTGATATAGGAGGACTACTATGTTTGGTATGTCATTACCGCAATCTTTTTTACAGATGAATACCATTTTTATTTCAATCCTTATTGAAGCCTTACCTTTTGTCACTTTGGGAGTTTTAATTTCAGGAATTATTCAAATCTTTGTTACTGAAGAAATGATTGCAAAAATTATGCCGAAGAATCGTATTCTTGCAGTGGTTTTTGCAAGTTTTTTAGGTATATTGTTTCCATCCTGTGAATGCGGAATTGTTCCGATTGTTAGCCGTCTCGTATCAAAAGGTGTGCCTATTTCCGCTGGTATAGCCTTTATGCTGACGGCTCCGATTATCAATCCAGTTGTATTATTTGCAACCTTTATCGCTTTTGGAAGCGACTGGAAAATGGCGATTTATCGGGGGATTGGTGCTATTATAGTGGCGATTGTAACAGGGGTATTTATTGCTTATCGATATAAAGGGAACCCCTTCAAAGAAAATTATCATCACCATCATCAGCATGAAAAGGCTACTTTTTGGAAGAAAGTGTGGCGTACACTTGAGCATGCCGTAGAAGAATTTTTCTCAATGGGAAAATATCTAGTAATTGGTTCTCTCATCGCTGCTGCTGTGCAAACATATGTTAAAACGTCGATTCTGGTTTCAATTGGACAAGGGCCGGCATCGTCTTCTTTGGTAATGATGGCATTGTCGTTTATTCTTTCCTTATGTTCGGAAGCAGATGCGTTTATCGGATCTTCTTTTAGAACAACATTTTCAACCGGTTCACTATTAGCGTTTCTTATTTTTGGCCCAATGGTGGATATCAAGAATTTAATGATGATGCTTGCAACATTTAAAAAACGACTTGTATTTATGATTGTTATTGCTACTTTTGTACTTGTTTTTGGATACTCTTTACTGTTTTAAGGAGTTGTTACGATGATAAGAAGTTTAATCCTAATTGGCTTTACGTATTTAATTTTTCACTTGCATATTACCGGAGATATAAATAAATATATTAATATGAAATATTCTTACCTATCAGCAACTGCTGGCTATGCCTTGCTCGTGTTAACGATTGTCCAAATTCTGATGCTGAATAAAGATTCTTCAAAAGATGGAGGATGTGATCATGATCATTGTGGTCATAATCATTCAAAGGATAACAAATGGTATAAAAAGTTGTATGTGTACCCAATTTTAGCTTTTCCGATTATTTCTGGTTTATTTTTTCCCATCGCGACGTTAGATTCTAATATTGTGAAAGCAAAGGGTTTTCATTTCCCAATCTATGATGAGAGTGAAGGAGACTCCTTTATGCAGCAGCAATTTCTTCGTCCGGATACAAGTGTATATTACGGAAAAGATGATTATGATTCATTAATGAAAAAGGAAAAGAAAAAGTACGTTAATCAAAGTATGATTACCTTAAATGACCAAAATTACCTAAAAGGAATGGAAACAATTTATAATTTTCCAGGTGATTTTCTAGGAAAAGAAATTGAATTTAAAGGGTTTGTCTTCAATGATAAGGAAACTATTGATAAAAATCAGCTTTTTATCTTTCGATTTGGGGTAATTCACTGTATTGCTGATTCTGGCGTCTTTGGAATGCTTGTTGATATGCCTGATGGTACGAAATTGAAAAATGATGAGTGGGTAACGGTGAAAGGGAAAATCTCCACGATTTATTATCAACCATTTAAAACGAATATTCCCTATTTAAAAGTCGAAGAGTGGTCAACAACAGGTGCTCCAAAAGAACAATACGTGTTTAGGGGATATTAAAAGACACCCATGGTGGGTGTCTTTTAAATTGAGAAGGATTTAATCACGATATAAAATAAGGACAGATTAGCTTTTTACATTTTTAAAGATGTTTATAGCAAAGACTATAATACCTAAAACCATCAAAGTACCACCAGTAGCAACCGCAGGACCGGCCTTTTCCATTCCTGATACAAGGCAAGCGAGTCCAATCATCATGATAGGAAGGGAAATATTATGAAGCCAGAAGTGAACCTTTGCAAGTGTCGTTGCAGCGGCATTTGGAAAGCCGACATAGATAAGTCCAGCGACCGCCATCGACATAAAGCCTAATAAGTTAATATGAACATGAACGGGTGTGAAGGTGAATTTTTCTGTCATTGACATATACATACCGATGCAAACTCCAATGACAAAATACACAACAGAAATTTTAATAAACTTAACTGCCATTTTTCTTCCCCCTTTTTGATCTAAAAATAGTGACTACAGTACTAAATATGAGGGAATATTCTGAAAAAGAACCTGGTTTTTAATGGACAATACATGATTTTTTTCCTACGAAATTCAAAAAGAGCCGCTATCAAGTAGCGACCCCATATTTATATAATAGCTTTAATCCCCACTAAAATAAGCCCAATTAAAAATCCGCAAACGGCTCCATTGACGCGAATCCATTGTAGGTCTTTACCCACATTCGTTTCAACCATGTGAATGAGGGTTTTATCATCTAATTTCTCCAAATTTTCCTCGACAAGTTTCCCAATCCTTGAATGATTTTTATCAATAAAACTGGAGATATGATGCTTAATCCATGTTTCTAAAGATTTAACTTTTTCAGAATCTGCTTTAAGATTTTCTAGTCCGTCATTGATCATAGGAAGAATGAAATCTTCCAAGAAACTTGGATTTTCGACTAAATCATATGCTTTTTGCTGCAATTGCTCGAGAAAAGAGAGTATTTGTTCTTCAGGTTCCCATTTAGTAATCAAATGGGTTTTTAATTGACTAAGTTCTTCGTAAATTTTCTCATCATTTTTGATTGCTTGCAGCTTTTTGTGAATATGAATCATTAACGTTTGCCTATTTTGATTAAAAGGATCGCGGTAGCTAGCCACCCCTTTTAGAATGAGACTTTGAATAATATTACCAAGCTTTTCTTCGTTCACAAGATTACTAAATGATTTTAATGCAAATTGCATAAACCCATCTGCTTTAATATTTTCCACAGCATCAACGGCTAAACCGCCAAGTTTAAACTTCGTACTATCCTTTTCGGCCCATTCATTAATTTCTTTCAGAATGTAATCAAGTGTTTTTTCATCGTATTTCCTATCCATGACTTGATCAACCATCACTGGCAGGTAATTATTAGTATTTAATTTGTTCAGCTGTGATTTTAATTCTTCTTCAATTATAGGAGCAATTCTTTTTGTATCCACTGTTTTAATCAAATGTTGAATAAGGAGGATAAAGTTTTTTTGAACTGCTTTTGAATATAATTCCTTATCAACGATTTCAAATAGCTTTTTAGAAAAATTGATTGTATCAATTTTTTTTCGAATACTCTCTTTAGTCAACCAATCATTTTCCAACATTGAGATAATCCCTGCGATAATTCTCTTTCGATTCTTTGGCAACAATGCCGTATGGGGGATTGGAATACCCAATGGGTGCCGAAATAAGGCAGTTACCGCAAACCAATCTGCAAGCCCCCCCACAAGACCAGCTTCAAATCCTCCCTGCAGGATGATTCCCCAAAGTGAATCCCGTATGGGCAAAGTTGCCAGAAATCCGATTGCCATGACCGCAAGAGAAATCGTCGCTAAATGCTGCGATTTATTCTTTTGTTTTAACATCTTTGTACCCCTTATTTTTGAAAAATTATATTATTATCTCTTGATATTATCTCATTTTAACAAAAAATAAAGCAATTTATAAAACAATATAGATAAATTACCTATAACAGGGTCCCATTATAAAACTAAAAAAGAAGGATCCTGCTCATTTGAGAGGCCCTTCTCGCATTTCATATATAAGGTAAATTCTTTAAGATACTAGTCGTTCGATTAACCAAATAGCGCCTAATAGAAAAGCAAAAAACGAAATAGAAACGATAGCCTTTCTAGAGTACTTTGATCGATACAATATTGTTAGAAGTGGTAAAAGCAGGATGACGATTGCTAATTGAATGATTTCAATTCCAATATTAAAACTAGCTAAATCGATAGCTAATGCACTTTTAGGGATATTCATTTCTTTTAAAATATCGGCAAAGCCCATCCCGTGAATAAGACCGAAAACAAAAGTTAAGGCCCACCGATAGTTAATTTTTTTGCGGAATATATTTTCCAATGATACATAACAAATGCTTAAAGCGATAGCTGGTTCCACAAAACCTGCAGGTATGTTGATTATGCCTATGACTGTAAGCGTTAATGTTATACTGTGTGCAATTGTAAAAGCAGTAATCGTTGCTGCAATCTGCTTGAATGTTTGTCTAGCGATTAGTAGTGATAGTAGAAACAATAAGTGATCATAACCTGTAAGAATATGATTCATCCCTAATTTTAGAAATGAAAACCAGGAAGATGAAGTGGTGGTTTTGACGGGATGAGCTTTCTCTGTTTGTTTTGGTTCGGTAGATGGCTGAACCGCTTCCCCTTCTCCTGATTGCTGTTCTTGCTGCATTTCCGTTATTAACATTGTCCAGGTCCGATTTTTCCCTTCTAAAGCTGCTTCGCTTTTTTCACCCAGATATGATGCAGAGATGAGATTGACGTAATTTGTGCCCGTATCATTATAATAGAATCCATCATTAAAAACTAATGTCTCACCAGGTGCAAACGCTGGGAATGACATGGTGATTGAAAGAAATTCTTTGTTTTCCTTTTTGACAATTTTCATTTTTTTGATATTTGGTGATTGTTCCATATTGCCCTTATCTAATGTAAGGCCTTCAGTGATTAATTCTTCTAAATGGTGGGCATTCTCTTTGATTTCTGTCTGATCAAGAATATAGTTTTTGTTTTTATCAACAGTGGGTATTAACTCTAAAACCGATAAAGTATCCAGTGAAAAAACAACTTCTGTATTTTTATTATCCATTGTTATTTTTGTATAACTAACACTGTAAGCATGTGCGGATGTACTGTGGGGAAATGAAATACAGGTAAAGAGAATAATTGATAGCAACAGCAAGGTTAGATGTCTGACTTTTGGTCGAATTTTGTTGAATATCGACATATTGGAGCTCCTCCTAAATATTATGTTAATATAATTTCCTGAATATAACAAAAATAATCAAAAATCCATTTCCTCTTTATATAATCATACTTTGAACATATATGTATACAGCTAATTAATTAGCAATCAAATATTTATATAATAATTTACAAAAAATTAATATCATAAATTCTAAAAATTTTGTAGAATGATAGAGTGATAGAAATCACTACACGATAGGTGGAAATACTTATCGTTGTGTAAATCAGAGAAGAAAAGGGTGGTAGATGGATGAGCTTAACCAATCGAAGGTTCAAGCGTATGACAAGTATGATCATGGCGGCTCTATTATTGCTTAGCACATTTTTGCCAAGTGGATTAATAGGCAAAGCCTATGCGGAGCAAGCAGATCACATTGTAATTTCCCAAGTGTATGGTGGTGGTGGAAACAAGGACGCCACATACTCTAACGATTTTATTGAGCTTTATAATCCTACTAATCAGGATGTTGATTTAAAAGATTGGTCAGTACAATATGCTAGCACTAAAGGTAACACATGGAAGTCTACTTCCATAATTGGTGATAAAACAACTATAAAAGCACACGGCTATTTTTTGATTCAAGGAGCTGCTGGTACTACTGTTAAGGATAAACCGTTACCAGAAGCTGATGTAGTAGGTGGAATTGATTTAGGGGGTTCAGCAGGTAAAGTTGCTTTAGTCTCAGATTCTACTTTATTAACAGGGTCAAAACCTCAAAATGTAGTTGATTTTGTTGGATATGGAACAGGAACAGATGCATATGAAGGAAATGTCGGGCCTACACCTGCTGTATCTAATACAACAAGTGCTCAACGTAGACCGTATTCAAACGTAGCCCCTGCTCCCGGCAAAGGGAATGCTTGGGATACTGATGACAACGCAGCAGATTTTGTAGCAGCAACTCCAGTCCCAAGAAACTCTGCAAGCCCAGCGGAAACTCCAATGGTTCCAGTCACGAGCTTACAGGTCAAAGGAACAAACATTCAATTTACGCAAAACAGCAATGATATAAAAGTAGTCGGTCAAGCGAATGCAGCTGAACCTGGCTCGATAATTAAGGTTTATGAAACCGCCTCCAAAGGGACGGCGCTTGGAACGGACACTGCCGGAGCAGATGGTTCATTTTCGATTAGTTTCACCTCTGTTAAAGCATTATCATCCGTATATGTTACGGCCAAGCAAGGCGAATTAGATGAAAGTGCAGCGATTCAAATTAGTGTAGCAGCACCAAGCGCAGTAATCGCTCAAGATAAATTAAGCTATAGTATTAATAATGGCACAGGCACATTAATCGGCAGTGCATCCACTGCAGCAGCAGGTGCCATCGTGAATGTCTATCCGAACGTTAATGCGAATGCTAGTGAGAAATTATCAACCGTTACAGCGGGAATAGCAGGAGATTTTACGACAACAATCAAAAGTGCTCCAGATACCGTTTATGTAACACAGATTACGACTAGCCCTAAAGGAATTATGTTGGAAAGTGTTCCTGTTTCCGTGACAAAAGCGGATACAGCGACGATTTCCACTATTGCTGATGTTCGTAAGTCTGACGATAAAGGACAAGCTGTGAACTTAAATAAATTTTTCACAGTTGAAGGGGTTGCGACTGTTGACAACCAAATCCTTGGAACACAGAAGCAAAACTACTATATTCAAGACGGAACAGCAGGAATCAATATTTTTGGTAACTTAGATACGCCGTTTAAGACACTTAAAGGCGATAAAGTCCGTGTAACAGGTAAGGTTTTACAATACAATGGCTTAGTAGAATTAGAAGCGACAGCTATTGTGAAATTAAGTGAAGGCAATCCAATCCCGGCTCTGAAAACACTGACGATTATGGATTTAAATACGTATGCAACAGCAGAGCCGCTGGAAGGAAGTCTTGTTTCTGTCACTGGTAAGGTTTCAGCTGTAGCGAGTACACCGCCAAACTGGAACGTAACCTTTGTTGACGAAAATAATAAAGCAACGACATTGCGCGTTATGGCGACAACTGGAATCGTTCCAGATAACGACCTTGTGACTGGAAAAAGCTATACCGTTACAGGTGTATTAGGTCAATATACAACCAATGCTTCAGCAACAAACGGGTACCAATTGTATCCACGTGATCCTAAGGATATTTCACCAATTCTAGCGATTACTCATACAGCGATTAAAGAAGTTTACAAAGGAACAAGCCTAGAATTTGCTGCAAATGCCGATGGAGCAGAGTCAGTTACTGCTTTTTACCGCGCAGCTGGAGCGACAGAATACACAGCATTACCTATGGTAAAGGGCAGTGAAGGCCGTTACACGGTAACATTGCCAGCAGCTGATGTACCGCAAAAAGGCTTCGAGTATTATATTGAAGCAAAAGCTGGTACGCAAACCAAAACAGCTGGAACAAGTGAAATTCCATATGCCGTTACATTAATTGAAGATACCTTTGGACCAACTATCAATGGGGAAACCCCACAGGATGGTACAAAAGTTGAAAGTCCAACACCTGAAATTTCAGCATTAATTGATGATCCAAGCGGTGTCGATGAAACAACCGTACAATTGTGGCTGGACGATCAAGAGTTAAAAGCACCGAATGCAGTCATTAGTAAAACACAAGTAAAATATACACCTGAAAAAGAGCTTACACTTGGAAAGCACACTGTGAAGGTAATTGCTAAAGACGTTCTAGGCAACGGTTCTGAAAAACAATGGACATTCGAAGTTGTACCGCGCTTTACAGGTGGAAATCATTACCGCGGTACAACACATAACCACACAAATATTTCTCACGATGCTGCTGGTACGCCAGAAGATGCATTAAAAGCTGGTAAAGCCCACCATTATGATTGGTTTGCTTTCTCTGATCACTCACATGATATTGACCCTGAAAAATTGGGTACAGATACTGTTGATCACGGCGGTATGCAGGAACGTACGGGTGGCGACCAATGGCAGTTAACAAAAGATTTAGCAAAGCAATACACCAAAAATGGTGATTATGTTGTCTTCCCTGCATTTGAAATGACTTCAACAACATGGGGACACTCAAATATTTTTGGAACAGATAACTTCATTGATCGAAATATTAATGGAAAGCAATATCAAGATTTAAACAAGTACTATGCATGGGTTATGACTTACGATGATATCGTCGGCCAATTTAACCATCCAGATATGTCTGCAAATGCATTTAATAACTTTAAGCCTTACAATAAAGATTTAGACAAGTTATTTACAATGTTAGAAGTTGGTAATGGTTCAGGTCACTATGGTTATGCCAATGCGGAAGGTAAATTCTTCTCGGCCTTAGACTTAGGCTGGCATGTAGCTCCTACTTATGGGGAAGACAACCACGATGGCACATGGGGTCAAACGAACGCTCGTACTGTTATCGTTTCGGACGATCTTTCACAAGATTCCTTAATGCACGCAATGCGGAATATGCGGGTGTATATGGAAGAAGATCCAAACTTTAAGTTAGATGTATTAGCAAATGGCTATTATATGGGTTCAACCGTTGATAACAAAACATTAAAATTTGACATTAAAGGGAGCGACGATGTTGCTGAAGATCGCAATAGCCCTGAATATAGCTATCTTTCGAAAAGCTATAAATCTGATGATCGAATTGCCAAGGTTGAATTGATCTCAAATAATGGTAAGGTTGTTGACTCGATTTCACCAATGACAAAAGATTTTAAATGGAATCCAACGTATACTGTAACAGGCGGACAGCAATGGTTTGTCGTTAAAGTTACACAAATGGATGGCGAAAGAATTTATTCTTCACCAATTTGGTCAAAAGAAGAATCTGTTGATGTAAAAGTAAACGGTATTGATATTGACGGAGGCGTTATTATTGGCGGAAACCCAGCTAAATTAACAGCAACAGTTGCCAATAACGGTATGGAAGCCATCAAGAATCTGAAAGTAGACTTCTATTACGATGAAGTGAAGCCTGAGAATTTGATAGGAACCAATAATATTTCATCGATTCTATCGAAGGGCTCAGCCGGTGCAACAACTACATGGGCAAATCCATTGAAAGGCGACCATCAGCTTATAGTTGTAGTGACTTCGACGGATGGTCTCGATATTGGAAATGTGAAGTATACGATACCAGTAAAAATTAAAGAGCCGCTTGGAGTAACAGTTTTAATTGATGCGGCGCATGGCAATGAAAATACAAGTGCTGACAGCGGTACGTATAAGGATAACTTAAAAGCCTTTATACTAATGCTTCAAAAAGAAGGCTACACAGTTACCGAAAATAAAGCTGTCCTATCAGACGAAGTATTAAGCAGTGTAAAAGTATTAGTATTAACACATGCAAGAACAGCATTATCAGCTACTGAAAGAGATGCAGTTTCTAAATTCGTAAAAAATGGAGGTTCTTTATTAATGGCTGGAAAGAGTAATAATGGCTCTACAGATCCAACCATTAATAATGCATTATTAAGTGATATTGGAACGGCAATTCGAATGGGGAATGACGGTGTATTTGATGACAGCAAGACTGGAAACTTCTGGGGTGATCCAAAGGTTAGCCCATATGCAGTCAGATTACATCCTGGATTAGTTTCCAATTATATTACCGACCGCGTTTCGTTTATCGATTATTACAGCGGAACAAGTCTTTCTGGGGCTGACAATCAGCCGCTTTTAGCAAGTGGTAAGGTGACAATCCTTGCAAAAGGAAATGAAACAACGTATCAAGGTAACATTAAAGGCGGTTACACCTATGATGCTGTATCCGATGAAACTGGCGGTTCAGCGATTCCTTTAATCGCTTCTGAAGAAATTGGTGAGAATGGCCGTGTCGTTGTTTCCGGTATGAACATCTTCAACGACAAACAAATGGATGAGTCATTTGAACCAAAAGGAAATGACGAGTTTACTATAAATGCAATAAACTGGTTAGCACATCGTGAAATGAAAGTAGCGAAAATCGCCGATGTCCGAAAACTAGCGGATGATACGAATGTCGTAGTAGAAGGAACAGTAACAACCGGTGCCGGTGTGTTCTTTGATGCCTTCTATCTACAAGATGATACGAGCGGAATTATGGCCTTCCTTGAAGTTCCGGATGGTTCTTTGAAAGCTGGCGATAAGGTTCGTGTCTATGGACACATCAAGACGTATGAAAATAACAAAGAGTTAGAGTTTACTAGCTTTGCAAAAGATGTAATTAAACTAGAAAAAGGTGAACCTGTCCAACCGAAGCAGGTCGCGACTGGCGAAGCAACTTCTGCTACAAATCAAGGTCTACTTGTTAAGGTAAAAGGAACAGTTGTTTCGAAGTATGACGAGAACTCTTATGTGATTGATGATGGTTCCGGTCCGACATTAGTATTTACAGATGGCTATATTGCAAAACAAAATGGGCCTGTTCCTAGCCTTAATGTTGGTGACACTTTAGAGGCAGTTGGGCTTTCAGGAAAATTCGCTGAAGGTGATCGAATTCGTGTAAGAAATACGATAGAACTAATAGGGACTATAAACACGGATTCAAATGGACAACCAGGAGATAACAATGGTGGAGATGGCGGCACGAAGCCAGGAGATAACAATGGTGGAAATGG
>NZ_AJLS01000151.1 GCF_000307875.1 Neobacillus bataviensis LMG 21833 | reverse complement strand
CGTAGGGCGGAGAGCGAAGGACACTAGCCGCTAGGGCGCTGGAGCTGGACATTTCTCAAAGTCGAATGATATAAATTCTGATAATATTAAATAAGACCGCCTATTTACTAGAATGGCATAAACGGAGGAACAGAATTGGCGATACGCAAAATTGTCATCCACCCAGCCGACATCCTTGAACAGAAGTGCAAGGCAGTGGAGAAGTTTGATAAAAGATTAGCAAAAACACTTGATGATATGTACGATACGATGATTGAATATGATGGGGTTGGACTTGCTGCCCCGCAAATTGGGCTTGATGCTAGAATTGCGATTGTTGATATCGATGATGTTAGGGGAACAATCGAAATGATCAACCCACGGGTTATTGAAACCACGGGGGAGCAAACAGGACCGGAAGGCTGTTTAAGCTTTCCAAATCTTTTCGGTGAAGTAACAAGACCAAACTATGTGAAGATTGAAGCCTATGATCGTAAAGGCAGAAAATATTCGCTCGAGGCTGAGGGTTTTTTAGCCAGGGCAATCCAACATGAAATCGATCATCTTGACGGTATTTTATTCACGACAAAAGTATCAAGATACTTAGAGGAAGATGAGTTAAAAGGAGTAGAAAGTGAATGACGAAAATTGTTTTTATGGGAACCCCTGATTTTTCCGTACCTGTCTTACGGCAAATCATTCTTGATGGCTATGAAGTCATCGGCGTTGTCACCCAGCCTGATAGACCGGTAGGAAGAAAAAAAGTGTTAACACCACCACCCGTGAAGGTAGAGGCTTTGAAACATGGGATCCCCGTCTTTCAACCGGAAAAAATCAGTCAAGATGAAGAGCTGGAGAAAATCCTTTCCTTACATCCCGATTTAATTATTACTGCCGCATTTGGGCAAATTTTACCGAAGAAGCTGCTGGATGCACCCAAATTCGGTTGTATTAATGTACATGCATCATTGTTACCCGAACTACGCGGAGGTGCTCCGATCCATTACGCCATTATGCAAGGGAAAAAGAAAACCGGTGTCACGATCATGTATATGGTCGAAAAATTAGATGCCGGTGATATGTTAACAAGTGTGGAGGTACCGATCGCTGAAGACGATAATGTGGGTACCCTTCATGAAAAATTAAGTGCTGCAGGTTCACGTTTATTATCTGAAACCTTGCCGCCTTTATTAGCAGGTAGTCTTACTCCAAAGCCGCAAAATGGAACGGAAGCAACATTTGCGGCGAACATAAAACGGGAGCAAGAAAAAATCAACTGGACAAAAACGGGTGAAGAGATCTTTAACCATGTTCGCGGATTAAATCCTTGGCCGGTTGCTTTTACCACAATGGAGGGCACTGTAATAAAAATATGGCGAACTGAAAAGGTGACTGGGATAGAAGGACAAGAGCCTGGAACCATTACTGAAATCGACTCCGATGGCTTTACAGTAAGCACCGGTAATGAAACTTCGATAAAAATCATCGAACTTCAACCATCTGGAAAAACAAAGATGCTGGCAGAACAATTTTTACGGGGTGCGGGTTCAAAAATTTCAGTAGGCTCAAGGCTAGGAGAATAAGATGACTTCAACGAAAAATAATGTACGTGCCATCGCTATGGATACCCTCGTAACGATTGAGAAAAATCAATCGTACAGCAATTTACTGCTTAATAATGTGATTGAAAAAAATGAATTGTCCGCAATCGATGTCGGTTTACTTACAGAGTTGACATATGGGACATTACAAAGACGAATGGCACTTGACTTCTTTTTACAACCATTTATTAAAGATAATAAAAAACTGGCGAACTGGATTCACCATCTGCTAAGGATGACGCTTTATCAAATGGTTTATCTTGATCGAATTCCAGACCGGGCAGCGATCTACGAAGCGGTGGAAATTGCTAAGAGTCGCGGACATAAAGGAATTGCCAGTTTGGTAAATGGCGTGTTAAGAAACATTCAAAGAGAAGGGCTTCCATCCTTAAGTGATGTTTCTGACCCAATTGAGAGATTATCACTTGAAACAAGTCACCCTGAATGGCTTGTCACGAGATGGGTGAATCAATTTGGCTATGAAAAAACAAAAGAAATGTGTGAAATAAATTTAACAGCACCAATGCAAACAGCCAGAGTGAATCTGACAAAGATTTCTAGGGATGAATGTGTGGCGATTCTAGAAGAAGATGGGTTTCAAATCGAAAAAAGTCCCATTATTCCGGAGGCAATCAGGTCGTTAAAGGGAAATTTGGCTTCGACTATCGCTTTTAAATATGGAATGTTAACGATACAGGACGAGAGTTCGATGCTTGCCGCCTATGCATTAGGGGCTATGGAAAATGAATTTGTCCTCGATGCTTGCGCAGCCCCCGGTGGTAAAAGCACGCATATTGCTGAAAAATTGGAAAATACGGGTGAAGTAATTTCCGTTGATCTTCATCAGCACAAAGTAAAATTAATCAATGATAATGCCCGCCGATTAGGGTTATCAAATATAAAAACAAATGTATCGGATTCAAGACTTTTACAGGAAAAATTCAAGGATGAAACCTTCCATCGAATCCTCCTTGATGCACCGTGCTCCGGCCTCGGCGTAATGAGAAGGAAGCCTGATATGAAGTATACAAAGACCGAAAAGGATTTAAATCGGTTAAGTAATATTCAACAGAATCTTTTAACATCTGTTGCGCCATTATTGAAAAAAGGCGGTATTCTTGTTTATAGTACATGTACAGTAGATAAGGAAGAGAATGACAATACGGTAAAGACATTTTTAGAGAACAATCCGGAGTTCGAAGGGGATTTATCATTCAAAAACCGGATGCCTGAGGCTGTTCAGCCCTTAATTACCGGCTTTGAGCTCCAAATATTCCCTCAGGATTTTGGGTCAGATGGATTCTATATTGCAGCTTTAAGAAAGAAGGTATAACTATTTTGGAACAATTAAATACAACTGAGATGAACACAACCATGGACATTAAGAAAAAATCAATCTACTCACTCGAACTTCACGAATTAATGGATTGGTTATCAGAGAATGGAGAAAAGCCATTCCGTGCAGAACAAATTTTCGATTGGCTTTATAAAAAAAGAATCACATCTTTCGAGGACATGAGCAATATAGCGAAGGGCTTGCGGGATAAGCTATCAAATCAGTTTCAATTCACGACCTTAAATACAGCCATCCAACAAACATCCTCCGATGGTACGATTAAATTTTTATTTGAGCTTCAAGATGGCTACTCAATTGAAACAGTGCTCATGCGTCATGATTATGGAAACTCCGTTTGTGTCACAACGCAGGTTGGCTGCCGGATTGGCTGCACATTTTGCGCCTCAACACTCGGCGGGTTAAAAAGACATTTAGAGGCGGGAGAAATTGTCGCCCAAGTGGTGAAAGTTCAGCAGGCGCTTGATGAAACACAAGAACGGGTTGACTCCGTGGTGATCATGGGGATTGGTGAGCCATTCGATAACTATGACAACATGTTATCCTTTTTGAAAATCATCAATCATGACAAAGCACTGAATATTGGTGCTCGCCATATTACTGTATCGACAAGCGGTATTGTCCCAAAAATTTACCAATTCGCGGATGAAAATACACAAATAAATTTTGCCATTTCCTTGCACGCTCCAAATACGGAATTACGTTCAAAATTAATGCCCATTAACAAAGCCTATAAACTTGATGACTTAATGAAGGCAGTGCGATATTATATCGATAAGACAGGTCGAAGAATTAGCTTTGAATATGGTCTATTTGGTGGTGTAAATGATTCAACTGATCATGCGGAGGAATTAGCGGATCTATTAAAAGGAATTAAATGTCATGTGAATTTAATTCCGGTAAACTATGTTCCTGAGAGAGATTATGTACGTACACCAAAAGAGAAAATTTTTGCATTCGAAAAAACATTGAAAAAACGTGGGATTAATGTGACAATTCGCCGTGAGCAGGGTCATGATATTGATGCAGCATGTGGACAACTTCGTGCGAAGGAGCGAAAAGAGGAGACGAGGTGACGAGAGTGAAGGCTGTTTATAAAACAGATCAAGGTAGAGTACGGCAAAATAATGAGGACAGCGGTGGAACGTTTGTCAACAAGGACGGTCACCGCCTAGCCATCGTAGCTGATGGTATGGGCGGTCACAGAGCCGGTGATGTGGCAAGTAAAATGAGCGTTGCCCACTTGCAAGAATCGTGGGAGCAAACCGAAGGTATAAAAACAGCGGACGATGCTGAAAAATGGCTTAGAACACATATTATTGAAGTGAATCAATTGGTATTTGACCATGCAAATAACCATGAAGAATGTGATGGGATGGGGACAACCATTGAGGCGGTGATTGCAACCAATCAATTTGCTACAATTGCTCATGTTGGTGACAGCCGTTGTTATATTTTCAATGATAGTGGGTTTCAGCAGCTTACTGAAGATCATACACTTGTAAATGAATTAGTACGTACAGGGCAAATAACAAAAGAAGACGCTGAGCATCACCCACGAAAAAATGTGATTTTGCGTGCAATCGGCACAGAACAAGATGTAAAAATTGATACAAAAACGATCATTTTTGAGGAAGGAGATATCCTTCTATTATGTTCTGATGGATTGTCGAATAAGGTGAAAGAAGATCAGATGATTTCTATTCTGCATTCGGAAGACACCCTGGAACAAAAGGCTTTATCACTGATTAACAGAGCAAATGAAAATGGTGGAGAAGACAACATCACCCTTATCATACTAGAGTTTGATGATAATAGTGAAAGAGGGTGAAGATAAATGTTGATTGGGAAAAGAATTAGCGGTCGCTATAAAATATTGGAAATGATTGGCGGGGGTGGCATGGCGAATGTCTACTTAGCCCATGATATGATTCTTGACCGCGATGTAGCAGTAAAAATGCTGCGCCTTGATTTCGCAAATGATGAGGAATTCATCCGCAGATTCCGCCGGGAAGCACAATCAGCGACAAGTCTTACCCATCCAAATATAGTTAATATTTATGATGTTGGCGAAGAAAATGATCTATATTATATAGTGATGGAATTTGTTGATGGACAGACTCTTAAACAATACATACAGCAAAATTCACCTATAAGGGTGGAAGATACAATTAGAATTATGAGACAGCTTACATCAGCAATTTCTCATGCCCATCAAAACCATATTATCCATCGTGATATTAAACCACATAATATTTTGGTTGATCATGATGGTAAGGTAAAAATCACAGATTTCGGTATTGCCATGGCGCTAAGTGCGACGAGCATTACACAAACCAATTCCGTTCTAGGTTCTGTCCATTATTTATCACCGGAACAAGCAAGGGGCGGGATGGCAAATAGGAAGTCTGATATTTATTCATTGGGGATTGTGATGTTTGAGCTATTGACGGGCAGGCTTCCGTTTTCGGGGGAGTCAGCGGTTTCGATTGCTTTAAAGCATCTCCAATCAGAAACTCCATCGGTAAGAAGATGGAACCCGAACATACCTCAAAGTGTTGAAAATATTGTCTTAAAGGCAACCGCTAAGGATCCATTTCATCGCTATAACAGTGTTGAAGAAATGGAAGAGGATTTACAAACAGCACTAGATTTGGAGAGGATGGACGAACCGAAGTTTGCGATTCCTATTGATAATGAAGCCACTAAGGCAATCCCGGTTATAACCGATCACCATCCGTTAAAAAATTTAGATGAAACATTAGTCCATAGTACCGATAAACCTTCGACTAACCTGAAAGACGATGGAAAAAAAGGAAATAATAATAATAAAAAAAGAAAAAAGTGGCCGATGGTCTTACTATCTACCTTCTTCGTTCTTGTCATTCTTGGAATATTATCTTTTCTATTTTTACCTGGAATGCTGACTCCAAAGGAAGTAAAAATACCGGATATAAGCGGTATGAATGTCGATGATGCCATTTCTAAACTAAGGCTAAAAGGATTAGCTGCCGGTAAACAAGTTGAAATAACCGATGAAAAGGTTAAAGCGGGAAAAGTGATCAAAACAATTCCTGAAATAGGCAGTATGGTAAAAGAAAATGCAAAAATTACCTTATACGTCAGTTCAGGAAAAGAAAAATATGAACTATCTGATTATGTGGGGAGACAATATGAAGATGTCATTCGTCTGCTTGACAATCAGAATTTTAAAGATATAAAGAAAACAGAGAAGAATGATGATAGTGAGCCGGGGACGATTATCAGTCAAAATCCATCGGGTGGAAATAAAGTGGTCCCTGAAGAGACCGTCTTAGAGTTTGAAGTTAGCAAAGGGCCAGAAAAAATTGTCTTAAAGGATTTAACACAATACAGTTTAAAAGGTGCACAAGATTATGCATCATTGGTCGGATTGAACCTGGTGGTTGCTGAAGAGAAATTTGATGAAAAGATTCCTGACAATATGATTATTTCGCAAACACCTGTTACGGGAACGGAATTGGTAAAGGGGGATAAGGTGACTGTTGTTATCTCAAAAGGTCAAGAACCGCCTAAAAAATTCAGCAGGGAGATAACCATTCCTTATAAACCAATTATGACCGGTGAACCTGGTCAGAAACAAGAAGTAATCATCTATATTGAGGATATGAATCATAGCATGACAGAACCGGCTGAAACATTTACGATTACGGAAAATACCAATAGAAAAATTGAACTCCTGATTCCATATGGAAAAAAAGCCGGTTATAGAGTTATGGTTGGGAACGATACTATTGCCCAAGAGGTAATTAATTATGACGATGCTGAATAAAGAAAATTCACCGAATGGCAAGGAGTGTGGCTATGCCTGAAGGAAAAATTGTCAAGGCGCTAAGCGGTTTTTATTATGTTCTTCAAGATGAGAACTTAATCCAATGTCGAGGAAGAGGCGTTTTTCGAAAAAACAAAATCACGCCGCTTGTAGGTGACGAGGTCGTATTCCAAGCTGAAAATAATCTGGAAGGGTATATTTTAGAAGTGAAAGAACGAAAAAATGAGCTAATCCGGCCGCCAATCGCAAATGTAGATCAGGCCATTCTTGTTTTTTCAGCTGTAGAGCCAGACTTCAGCACGGTTTTATTGGATCGTTTTCTTGTATTGGTTGAATTTAATCACATTGAACCACTAATCTGTATTACCAAGATGGATCTTACGAATCAAGATCAAAAGAAACAGATTTCAGAATATGCTGAGCAATATAAAAGGGCAGGCTATGAGGTAATTCTGACGTCATCTGAAACCGAAGCAGGAATTGAACTATTAAATCCACATATAGAAAATAAAATATCGGTCTTTGCCGGCCAATCAGGTGTAGGGAAATCCTCTTTACTAAATGTATTAAGACCTGACCTTGAACTTAAAACAAATGGTATTTCTTCCCACCTGGGCAGAGGAAAGCATACGACAAGACATGTGGAGCTTATTAGGATTGGAAATGGATTGATTGCGGATACACCAGGCTTTAGCTCATTAGAGTTCACAAACATCGATGCTGAAGATTTAACGTATTGTTTTCCTGAATTGCAAAAAGCAAGTGAAAATTGTAAATTTAGGGGCTGCTTACATGTGACTGAACCAAAATGCGGTGTGAAGCCAGCGGTTGAATCAGGTGAAATCCCCGCATATCGTTATGAACATTATTTGGATTTCCTGCAGGAAATTAAAGATAGAAAGCCGAGGTATTAACAATGGTAAAAATAGCACCTTCCATACTTTCAGCCGATTTTTCAAAATTGGGGGAAGAGATTATAGCTGTAGAAAAAGGGGGAGCTGACTACATTCATATTGATGTCATGGATGGTCATTTTGTACCGAATATCACGATTGGTCCGCTTATTGTTGAGGCGATTCGTCCAATCACGAAGCTTCCGCTGGACGTGCACTTGATGATTGAAAATCCTGATCAATATTTCGAGGCATTTGCAAAGGCTGGTGCTGATTATATTACTGTTCATGTGGAAGCATGCCGACACCTGCACCGTACCATCCAAAATATCAAATCTTTTGGAATTAAGGCTGGCGTAGTATTAAACCCGGCCACTCCAGTAGAAACTATCCAACATGTAATCGGTGATATTGATATGGTGTTATTAATGTCTGTCAATCCCGGTTTTGGCGGTCAGAAGTTTATTCCTGAAGTTCTGCCGAAAATAAGAAAAGTAAAAGACATGGCGGATCAAAAGGGATTTGCTATTGAGATTGAAATTGATGGCGGTGTAAATCCGGAAACTGCGAAACAATGCATTGATGCTGGTGCAAATGTACTCGTTGCAGGCTCAGCTATTTATAATCAACCGGATTATGGAAAAGCCATTTCACTAATTAGAGGGTAAAGCCGGCTATAATAGCTGGCTTTTTCTTTATCAAAAAGGAGTATGTCCGATGATAATAAATATACTTGCCGGAGGGCCGGTAGAATTACTGCCTGATTTGACTGATTATGCTGCGGACAACACTATTTGGGTTGGTGTTGACCGTGGTGTATTTCATCTTTTAAAAAGAAATATAAAACCAGAGATTGCATTTGGTGATTTCGATTCGGTTTCAACTGAAGAATTACTGTTCATTGAAGGACAAGTGGCAGAGATGAAGCGCTATAATCCAGAAAAGAATGAAACGGATATGGAGCTTGCGCTAAATTGGGCATTGGAGCAGAAACCGAGCATGATCAGACTATTTGGAGCAACCGGCGGCAGACTTGATCATTTATTGGCAAATGTACACCTTTTGCTCGTTCCGTTAAAAGGAAAGAATTCGACTAATGTCTATTTGATTGATCGAAATAATATTGTTTTTTTGAAGGAACCAGGCAGTTATACCATTGAAAAAATAAAAACAAAAAAATATATTTCATTTGTGCCTTTAACCCTTGATGTCAGCGGAATTACCCTGAAGGGGTTTAAATTCCCCTTGGAAAATCAGCATATTTCACTTGGGTCGACACTGTGTATTAGTAATGAACTTATTAGTGATTATGGTACTTTTTCATTTTCCGAAGGCATATTAATAGTGATAAGAAGTCACGATTAATAGGCATGACTTTTAGGTACTGATTTCGTCAGTTCGAATAAAATGTAGAGTAATTTGAATAAGCAGGGGAGATTTGTGAGGAGGGACAGTTATGAAATTTTATACAATTAAACTGCCAAGATTTTTAGGCGGACTTGTCCGAGCGATGATTGGTGCATTTAAGAAAAACGAATAGAAGATAGTAAGATGCTTGCACCCATTCCATTTGGGTGCTTTTTATTTGACTGATTTAGCGAATAATAAAAAGAAAAGACATCCTTTATAAAGGATGCCCATTTCTTATTGTCTAGCGCAAGCAGCCTGATCAAGGCTCCTTCCACTTTTCTAATTATACGCGCTCAACTTTACCGGATCTTAACGCTCTTGCAGAAACCCAAACACGCTTAGGCTTTCCATCAACAAGAATACGTACTTTTTGTAGGTTAGCACCCCATGTACGTTTATTAGCGTTCATAGCGTGAGAACGTGCGTTACCAGTTGTTGTTTTCTTTCCAGTTACTACACATTTACGTGGCATAATGATTTCCCTCCTTAACTACCAAAAGCTGTATAAAGCACTCTTTTAAGCTGCTTCATCTGGATATAGAAAATTGTCTGTACTAATTTTCTAGACTTGAGATACTTTAATAATTTATCATACAACGTATCTGAATGCAATACTTCTATCTAAACCTTTCAAGAAAAAAGCCTTGACAAGCAAGAAAAGCGCAAGCGACTTGGTTAGCCCTGACAAGCACAAGACGAGCCGGCCGAAAGGTTGCTTTTTAACCTTTTGGACGGATTGGTTTGTGACCTCGAAGGGCTAGGAGCTGGAGCTGGACATTTCTCGAAGTCGAAAAAATTAAGGTATGACTTTCAAAATTGGATTGACTATAGTAAAATGACTGTAGTCAAGGAGCAATTTTTCAAGAGGGGGAACGATTCATGTCCATTGAATTAAAAACACAGTACGGACAAATTGATATTTCAAACGAAGTAATTGCAACGATTGCCGGAGGAGCCGCAATCGAATGTTATGGAATCGTGGGAATGGCCTCTAAGAACCAGATTAAAGATGGAATTACAGAAATATTGAGAAAAGAAAACTTTACTCGAGGCGTGATTGTGCGCCAGGAAAATGAGGCATTACATATCGATATGTACATTATTGTCAGCTATGGAACGAAAATTTCCGAAATTGCCCACAACGTGCAATCAAAGGTTAAATACACCCTCGATAAGACAGTTGGACTTGCCGTTGACTCGGTTAATATTTACGTTCAGGGAGTTCGTGTGACGAACCCGTAGTGAGGAGGAAAGTTTGTGTCAATAACAGCATTAGATGGAAAACGTTTTGCGGAAATGATCATTCAAGGTGCCAATCATTTGGCGGCAAATGCAAAAATGGTTGATGCGTTAAACGTTTTTCCTGTGCCCGACGGTGATACTGGAACAAATATGAATTTATCAATGACCTCTGGAGCGAAGGAAGTAAAGAATAACGTTCAGGAACACATTGGTAAAGTAGGGATAGCCCTGTCTAAAGGCTTACTTATGGGAGCACGCGGAAATTCAGGGGTTATTCTCTCCCAGTTATTCCGCGGCTTTTCTAAAGCAGTCGAAGCGAAAGCGAAAATTTCCGGGAAGGATTTTGCCGGAGCCTTAGAAGCAGGAGTAGAAACTGCTTATAAAGCGGTCATGAAGCCTGTCGAAGGAACCATCTTAACAGTAGCAAAGGATTCTGCTAAGAAGGGCGTTCAGGCTGCCCAAAATTCAGATGATGTAATCGTCATAATGGAAGAAGTAGTAAAAGAAGCGAAAGCATCGCTCAAACGAACACCTGACCTCCTTCCTGTTTTAAAGGAAGTCGGCGTTGTTGATAGCGGCGGGCAAGGGCTCGTGTTCGTTTATGAGGGTTTTCTTGCCGTTCTTAGAGGTGAGGAGCTCCCGGAATCATCAGACCTGCTACCTTCCATGTCAGAAATGGTTAGCGCTGAACACCATAAAAGTGTCCAAGGTCATATCAATACCGAGGATATTGTATTTGGCTATTGTACAGAATTTATGGTGCGGTTTGAGGCAGAAAAAACTGCAAAACACCCATTCAATGAAGGTGTTTTCCGGAATGATTTAAGTAATTTAGGTGATTCGTTATTAGTTATTGCCGATGAAGATGTGGTCAAGGTTCATATTCATTCCGAACAGCCGGGTGAAGTATTATCCTACGGTCAGCGTTACGGTAACTTAATTAATATGAAGATTGAAAACATGCGCCAGCAGCATTCAAATATTGTTGGTGAAACCCATACTGCTTTACATTCTGATCGTCCCGAGGCACCAAAGGAACTGCAAGAATATGGAATTGTCACGGTTTCCATGGGTTCTGGCATTGCAGATTTATTTAAGAGCATTGGGGCAAATGCTGTTATCGAAGGCGGTCAAACAATGAATCCAAGTACTGAAGACATCGTAAAAGCAGTTAAGGAAGTTCATGCGAAAAAGGTATTTATTTTACCAAATAATAAAAACATTATTATGGCTGCAGAACAGGCTAAAGATGTGGCAGATGAAGAGATTTATGTGATTCCGTCTAAAACGGTTCCGCAAGGACTCTCTGCACTGCTTGCATTTAATCCTACAGCCGATCTTGGCGTAAATGAAACGGCAATGAAGGATGCCCTGCAGCATGTGAAAACCGGTCAAATCACCTTTGCTGTCCGCGATACCTCAATCGATGGCTTAGAAATCGAAAAAGATGATTTCATGGGAATCTCCGAGGGGAAAATCGTGGTGAAAAATAAAGATAAAGGGAAAGTGGCGGAAGATCTTTTAACACAAATGCTTGATACTGATTCCGAAATCTTAACCATCATCTATGGTGAAGACGTGACCGAAGAGGAAGTAAAGAATCTTGTTCATTTTGTGGAAGAAAATCATGAAGATGTAGAAATTGAAATTCATAATGGCGGCCAGCCGTTATATTCATTTATCTTTTCAATTGAATAAGGAACGGCTAAAATAGAAGGGGGACTTTTGGGTCATCCCCTTCTTTTTTGTTCTTATACATGAAATAAATATCATAGAATATTTTGCAAAGGGAGAGAGAAGTGTGTTCGATCATCTAAACCATTCTGTAACGGCATTAAAGGGAATTGGGGAAGAAACGGCTGAAGCCCTTGCAGAAATGAAAATCTTTACGGTTCAGGATTTATTGGAATATTTCCCTTACCGTTATGAAGACTATTCGCTAAAGGATTTAACAGAAGTACAGCATGATGAAAAGGTGACGGTAGAGGGGAAGGTACATAGCGACCCTTCTCTTACCTATTATGGAAGGAAGAAATCGAAGCTGATGCTCCGGCTTTTCGTAGGATCCTATTTAATTAAAGTGGTATTCTTTAACCAGCCATATTTAAAAAATAAAATCAATATCAATGAAACGATCACGGTAACAGGTAAATGGGATGCCCATCGCCAAACGATTTCAGCGAATGAAATGCAAACGGGTACGAATGCGAAAACAAAAGATTTTGAACCGGTATATTCGTTAAAGGGAAAAATAACGACTAAGGGAATGCGGAAGTTTATTCATCTTGCTTTTCAGCAGTATGGTCAATTCATTGAAGAGACGCTTCCGGTAACTTTTATACAGAAATATCGACTTTTAAACCGATATGAGGCCATCAAAACCATGCATTTTCCAATCAGCCCAGAAGAAGTGAAACAGGCGAGACGGCGTTTTGTCTATGAGGAATTCCTCTTGTTTCAATTAAAAATGCAAGCATTACGGAAATTTGAACGAGAGCATTCCCCTGGCATCATACAAAAATACGATTTGGCTAATTTAAAAGAGTTTATAGACAGTTTACCCTTTCCGTTAACGAATGCCCAAAAAAGGGTTGTAAATGAGGTATTGGCGGAATTAAAATCGCCTTACCGCATGAATCGGCTATTGCAAGGTGATGTGGGTTCCGGGAAAACGGTAGTTGCCGCAATTGGCTTGTATGCAAGTGTGACAGCAGGCTTCCAAGGGGCTCTTATGGTTCCTACTGAAATTTTGGCTGAGCAGCATGCAGAATCATTAAAAGGTTTATTAGAACCATTTAATGTAAAATGCGAGCTTTTAACAAGTTCCATAAAAGGGAAACGGAGACGAGAAATCCTTCAAGACCTAGCAGATGGAATGGTAGATATCTTAATTGGTACACATGCCCTTATTCAAGAAGAAGTAATGTTTAAAAAACTCGGTTTTGTTATTACTGATGAACAACATCGCTTCGGAGTGGAGCAGCGAAGGGTTTTACGGGAAAAGGGAGAAAATCCAGATGTCCTGTTTATGACGGCAACACCGATTCCGAGGACACTGGCGATTACAGTCTTTGGGGAAATGGATGTCTCGATTATTGACGAGATGCCGGCAGGCAGGAAATCCATTGAGACTTACTGGGCCAAACCGGAAATGCTGGAGCGCGTTCTTGCCTTTGTTGAAAAAGAATTAATGAAAGGGCATCAAGCGTATGTCATTTGCCCGTTAATTGAGGAGTCCGAGAAACTCGATGTGCAAAATGCTATTGATGTTCATACAACATTAAGCCACTATTTTCAAAACCGGTATCAAGTGGGGCTTATGCATGGCCGCTTAGCTTCAGAAGAAAAGGATACAGTCATGAAGGCATTTAGCACCAATGAAGTGCAGGTGCTTGTTTCCACAACTGTTGTGGAAGTAGGAGTGAATGTTCCAAATGCAACGATGATGGTGATTTATGATGCCGAACGGTTCGGATTATCCCAGCTGCATCAGCTGCGGGGACGTGTCGGTCGTGGGAGCGATCAATCATACTGCATTTTACTGGCAAGTCCAAAATCAGAAGTTGGTCAAGAGCGAATGAGGATTATGACAGAAACAAACGATGGCTTTGTTCTAAGTGAAAAGGATCTGGAACTAAGGGGGCCGGGCGACTTTTTTGGAAAAAAACAAAGCGGTGTTCCCGAATTTAAGGTTGCTGATATGGTTCATGATTATCGTGCGCTTGAAACAGCGAGGAATGACGCTGCCATGTTGATTCAGTCGGAAACCTTTTGGACTGCCCCTGAATACCTAAATTTAAGAAAAACCCTTGAAAAATCTGGTGTTTTAGAAGGGGAAAAGCTGGACTAAACGACCAAAAACATTTTTTAAAAGAATACTATGCAAGAAAAGCAGATTGCAGATGTCGAAATTTATCTTGCAATCTGCTTTTTTAAATTTTATACTACTCTTAGTACCTAGTCATAAGATCTCGGACGGTGTGAAAAATCATGAGAAGAAGTAAAAAGGAACGTCAACGCCTATTAACTACTACCATTAAAGATAATCCCTTTATAACAGACGAGGATCTTGCGGGGAAATTTCAGGTGAGTGTCCAGACGATTCGTCTTGATCGTTTGGAATTATCGATTCCGGAACTCCGGGAACGGATCAAAACTGTCGCAGAAAAACGTTTTGAAGATGAAGTCCGCTCATTACCGCTTGATGAAGTTATTGGGGAAATAATTGATATAGAATTAGACCAGAGTGCCATTTCCATTTTTGATGTAAAAGAAGAACATGTCTTTAAGCGAAATAAAATTGCCAGGGGTCATCATGTATTTGCTCAGGCGAATTCACTTGCAGTAGCCATTATTAATGATGAATTGGCACTAACAGCAAAAGCAAATATCCAATTTATTCGTTCGGTCAAATTAAATGAGCGGGTTATTGCGAAAGCAAGAGTAACAAAAATCGATGATAATGCCAGCAGAACATTTGTCGAAGTGAGTAGTTTCGTGAATAATGAACTTGTTTTTACCGGAGAATTGGAAATGTACCATTCGAAAAATCGCTAAAGGATGAGATGAATGAAACTTGCAATCGATGCTATGGGTGGAGACAATGCTCCTAAGGAAATCGTATTAGGTGCAATGAAAGCTGTTCGGGCTTTTTCTGATATACATATTACACTTGTTGGGGACGAAAATAAAATTAATGAAACGCTAACAAGTCATGATAGAATTACAGTTTTACATACAACGGAAGTGATTCTTGGTACTGACGAACCTGTAAAGGCAGTTCGCCGCAAAAAAACGGCTTCAATGGTTTTAGCAGCACAGCAAGTAGCAGATGGAGCAGCTGATGCTTGTATCTCTGCCGGGAATACAGGGGCATTAATGGCTGCGGGACTATTCGTGGTTGGAAGAATTGAAGGAATCGACCGGCCTGCGTTAGCACCAACACTGCCGACCATTGGCGGGGAAGGATTTCTGCTTTTGGATGTTGGCGCAAATGCAGATGCAAAGCCGGAACATCTTCTGCAAAATGCCATTATGGGTTCCATTTACAGTAAACAGGTTAGAGGGATTGAAAGGCCGAGAGTGGGACTTTTAAATATTGGAACGGAAGAAAAGAAAGGGAACGAATTAACCAGAAACGCCTTTGAACTATTAAAAACTGCCGATATAAATTTTATTGGCAATGTGGAAGCAAGAGACTTGCTTGAAGGTGTTGCAGATGTTGTCGTAACCGATGGATTTACAGGAAATATGGTGTTAAAAACAATCGAAGGTACGGCACTGTCGATGTTTAAAATGTTAAAAACCGCTTTAATGAGCAGTTTTACAAGTAAATTAGCTGCGGCCGTACTGAAGCCGAATCTAATGACATTGAAAAATACGATGGACTACTCTGAATATGGTGGGGCTGCCCTATTCGGGTTAAAGGCACCGGTTATTAAAGCACATGGCTCATCCAATGGGCAATCCATCTATAGTGCTATCAGACAAACAAGAGAAATGGTAAGTAATGATGTTGTAGGTTTAATTACACATACCGTTGAAGACGCTAATACTGTTAATATGGAACGTTAAGGGGTGTAACAATGAATAAAATTGCATTTGTGTTTCCTGGACAAGGTTCACAGGCTGTAGGGATGGGTAAGGACATAGCTGAGAAACACGCAGAAGTAATGGAATACTTTGTTAAGGCTGATAAGAGGCTAGAGATCCCGTTAAGTCAGCTAATCTTTGAAGGGCCAAAAGAAGAATTGACGGTAACTTATAATACACAGCCTGCTTTATTAACAACAAGTATCGCGCTATTAGATTTCTTTCAAAAATCAGGGATCAAAGCCGACTTTGTCGCGGGCCATAGTTTAGGGGAATATACAGCCCTTGTGGCAGCAGGTGTAATCTCGTTTGAAGATGGCGTATATGCCGTAAGAAAACGGGGAGAGTTTATGGAAAACGCCGTTCCGAATGGTGAAGGTTCAATGGCAGCTGTCTTAGGACTTGACCGTGACCCTCTTTTGACGGTAACCAATGAAGTTAGTGAATCCGGTTTTCCGGTATCTTTAGCGAATTTGAACTCTCCAGGGCAAATTGTCATTTCTGGTTCGAGAAAAGGAGTCGAGCTAGCGGGGGCAAAGGCGAAAGAAGCTGGTGCAAAAAGAGTTCTGCCATTAGATGTAAGCGGACCTTTTCACTCGACATTAATGCGACCTGCAGCAGAACAATTGCTTGGGGTACTGGATGGACTGGAAATGAACGATGCTGCTATTCCTGTCGTTATAAATGTTACTGCCGAACCCGTAAGCTCTGCGTCGGAAATCAAGGACAAGTTAATTGAACAACTTTACTCCCCCGTATTATGGGAAGATTCCGTCATGAAAATGATTGCCCTAGGTGTGGATACATTCATTGAAATTGGTCCGGGAAAAGTTCTTTCAGGCTTAATTAAAAAAATTGATAAGACGGTTAAAATATATTCGGTATCTGATGAGGAAAGCGCACAGGCAGTCATTGATGCGTTAAAGGAGGAGAAGATATGAATTTAGTTGGGAAAGCTGCCCTTGTAACAGGTGCATCTCGAGGAATTGGCAGAGAAATCGCCCACGAACTTGCCAGACAAGGTGCAAATGTAGCCGTTAATTTCTCAGGCAGTGAAGCGAAAGCAAATGAAGTAGTTGATGAAATAAAGGCACTTGGCAGGGATGCAATTGCCATAAAATGTAATGTGGCAAATACCGAAGAGGTAACAGAAATGGTAAAGGCTGCAATTGAACAGTTCGGTAAGCTTGACATTCTCGTCAATAACGCGGGAATTACAAGGGATAATTTGTTAATGAGGATGAAGGAAGAAGAATGGGATGATGTCCTTAACATTAACCTAAAAGGCGTTTTCCTTTGTACCAAAGCAGTTACTAGGCAGATGATGAAACAGCGGGTGGGTCGAATTATTAATATTGCTTCCATTGTTGGGGTAAGTGGAAACCCGGGGCAAGCAAACTACGTGGCTGCTAAGGCGGGTGTAATTGGTTTAACTAAAACCACTGCTAAAGAGTTAGCGTCGAGAAATATTACGGTTAATGCGATTGCTCCAGGTTTCATTACGACAGATATGACGGATAAATTATCTGCTGAAGTAAAGGCAGAAATGTTAAAGCAAATTCCTTTGGCACGTTTAGGAGAACCTAAGGATATCGCAAAAATGACGGCATTTCTTGCTTCCGATGATGCATCCTATATCACAGGGCAGACTCTACACATCGATGGCGGTATGGTAATGTAATTGTAATAAAAAACATGGTATATTATTTTTTTGAAATACTCTATAATAGCTTGAGGGGAGGTGAACAGGCATGGCAGAGGTATTAGAACGTGTTACAAAAATCATCGTTGACCGCTTAGGCGTTGATGAATCTCAAGTTAAGCTTGAAGCTTCATTTAAAGATGATCTTGGCGCTGATTCCCTTGACGTAGTTGAACTAGTGATGGAATTAGAAGATGAGTTCGATATGGAGATTTCTGACGATGATGCTGAAAAAATCAACACAGTTGGTGATGCTGTTAATTACATAAATAGCATTAAGTAATCTCGTTTGAATAATTCGTAAAGCTCCGTTTCCAAACGGAGCTTTATTCTGTAAAATAGAACTTGGCAGCTCTTTAGGTGCTGCCAAGTTTCTTTGCGTATTTAAAGAAACTTTTTTAAACATTTAGTTGGGAAGTTGGTAAATTACATGCAAGGTGGAGACTTTATGCGCAGGAACAATAAGGAAAAAGAGTTTAATAATCGCGCAAAAGAAAATCTTTTTAAAGATTTTCAGGATACTATCGGATTTAAGATTGATAATGAAAAATTATTAAAACAAGCCTTTACTCATTCATCCTATGTGAATGAGCATCGCAGAAAGCCTTTCGAAGATAATGAAAGACTTGAGTTTTTAGGAGATGCTGTCCTCGAACTTACGGTTTCCCAATTCCTCTTCAAAAAATATCCTATGATGACTGAAGGCGAATTGACGAAATTACGTGCCGCTATCGTTTGTGAGCCATCTCTTGTAGCTTTTGCCAATGAGCTCGAATTTGGGAAACTTATTTTGCTTGGCAAAGGCGAGGAAATGACGGGAGGCCGGGAGCGTCCAGCTTTACTTGCCGACGTTTTTGAGGCATACATTGGGGCTTTATATTTGGATCAGGGAATTGAAAAAGTGATTGAATTTCTTGAAAAAGTTGTCTTTCCTAAAATAAATGCTGGTGCTTTTTCTCATGTGATGGATTTTAAAAGCCAATTGCAGGAACTCATTCAACGGGATGGGACCGGCATGATTGAATATCGTGTACTGCAGGAAAAAGGCCCTGCCCATAATAAGGAATTTGTTTCAAAGGTATCCTTAAATGGTGAAGAATTAGGGGTTGGAACAGGAAAGTCCAAGAAAGAAGCGGAACAGCATGCTGCTCAAATGGCACTTGGCGTATTAAAAGCAAAGACAACCTAGAAATGACAAATGTATGCAGGAGAAATCCCGATGCAACATAGGGAGGATAATGAAATGTTTTTAAAACGGTTGGACATTATTGGCTTTAAATCATTCGCTGAACGCATTGAAGTCGATTTTGTCCCGGGAGTAACAGCTGTGGTGGGTCCAAATGGCAGTGGGAAAAGTAATATCACTGATGCCATCCGCTGGGTTTTAGGTGAACAATCTGCCAAGTCTCTTAGAGGCAGCAAAATGGAAGATATTATTTTTGCTGGAAGCGATTCCAGAAAGGCCCTTAATTATGCTGAAGTAACACTTACATTGGACAATACTAACCAGGGTTTGGGGCTGGATTTTCATGAAGTTAGTGTGACAAGAAGGATCTCCCGCTCTGGTGAGAGTGAATTTTATATCAATAAACAACATTGCCGGCTCAAGGACATCATTGATTTATTTATGGATTCTGGTCTTGGCAGAGAAGCATTTTCCATCATTAGCCAAGGAAAAGTCGAAGAAATATTGAACAGTAAAGCAGAAGACCGCCGTACCATCTTTGAAGAGGCTGCTGGTGTATTAAAATATAAAAATCGCAAGAAAAAAGCAGAGGTAAAATTATTTGAAACCCAGGATAATTTAAACAGGGTGAATGATATTTTACACGAACTTGAAAGCCAAGTGGAACCACTTAAAATTCAAAGCTCAATGGCAAAAGATTTTTTAGAGAAAAAAGAAGAACTTGAAAAAATCGAGGTTGCTCTTACGGTATTTGAAATTGAGGATCTGCATCGTGCGTGGGAAAACCTGTCAAAATTGCTGGAGGAACATCAGCAGGAAGAGCTGAAGCTTTCCTCTGGACTTCAAGTAAAAGAAGCAAAGATTGTGGAAACAAGGGATAAGATTTCCGCATTAGATGAATCGATAACTGACTTGCAAAACGTTCTTCTACATGCGAGCGAGGATCTGGAAAAGTTAGAAGGACGGAAAGAAGTTCTAAAGGAACGTAAGAAAAATGCAGCCCAGAATAAAGAACAATTAAAAGTAAATATTGCTGAATTTACTGAGCGAATCAGCCAGCTGAAGAAAAATCGCGATCTACAGTCTGAAACGTATGCTGTGTTGGGCGAACAGGTAAGAAAATTGCAGGTAGAGCTTAAAGAAAAACAGGGGAAATTGCAATTATTTACGGAAAATATAGAAGAAAAAATAGAAAGCTTAAAAAGTGAATATATCGATCTGTTGAATGATCAAGCCGGTGCTAAAAATGAAATAAAATACATTGACCAACAATTGGAGCAACAGGATAGAAAAAGCTCACGTCTGGATGCGGAGAATGAAAAATATCTTCAAGAACGTCACATTGCCTTAGGTAAAAAAGAAAAAATTCTGGCTGGCTTAGAAGAAATCCAAACGAATTTAGCTGAACAAGTTGAAACCTTTCGTGAACAGCAGCGGAAGCTTGAGTCGGTAAAAAATAATTACCAAAAGCAAGAAAAGACGTTGTATCAAGCATATCAGCTTCTTCAACAAGCTAAGTCGAGAAAAGAATTACTCGAGGAGATGGAAGAAGACTACGCAGGCTTTTTCCAAGGGGTCAAGGAAGTGCTTAAGGCACGCGAGAATAAACTAAAGGGAATTGAGGGGGCTGTTGCCGAGCTCGTAACGGTTCCGAAAGAATATGAAACCGCACTTGAAACCGCATTTGGCGGTGCACTTCAGCATATTGTGGTTGACACCGAGCAAAATGCAAGAACAGCTATTCAATATTTAAAACAGCATTCTTTTGGGCGCGCTACCTTTTTACCGTTAAGTGTCATAAAAGGAAGGTCCTTATCTTCGGCGCAGCTGTCAGCGATTCAAAACCACCCGTCTTTAATTGGACCAGCCGTTCATCTTGTTACATTTGACCCAAAGTATGCTGAGGTGATGAATAACCTTCTTGGTAATGTGGTCATTACGAGAGACCTTAAGGGTGCTAATGAGTTGGCGAAAATCCTTCAGTACCGCTCGAGGCTGGTAACATTGGATGGTGATATCGTTAATCCTGGCGGATCGATGACAGGTGGTGCCACAAAACAAAAATCATCTTCCTTGTTAACAAGGAAAGGTGAGCTTGAGAATTTAAAAGAAAAGCTCGTAGTAATGGAAGAAAAAACAACCGACTTAGAGCGTGTAGTTAAGACATTAAAAGAAGAATGGCAAAGCTCAGAGGTTCAGCTTGATAAGATTCGTCAGTCCGGTGAGCAATTGAGACTTCATGAGCAATCGGTGAAGGGAGACCTCCGGGAGGCAGAACTGGGTGAAAAAAATATCAATGAACGCTTAGCAATTTACGACCTTGAAAAAGGACAATTTACAGATGAAAAAGAAACATTAGTAAAGAGGAAATTAGAATTATCAGAAGCAGTAGCAAAGTATAAAGTTACAATCGATAACCTTGATGCGCAGATTATTAAACTTACGGAACAAAAAACAATAAATCTAACATCAAAAGAAACCCTAACAACCGAAATTAATGAATTGAAGGTTGAGTTTGCTTCCAAAAACGAGCAATATACAAATGCGAAAGATCGCTTTTCTTTGATAAACGAAGATTTATTAGAGAGCGAGCAGAAGCTAACAATCTATACGGAAGACCTTGACTTATTAACATCAGAAATGACGAGCAGTTCATCAGGAGCAGAACAAATCGAGGCAGCTGCAAAGCGTAAGCAGCAAGACAAGGAGGCTACCTTACAGTTAATTACTGCAAGAAGGCAGGAACGGTTATCACTGCAAGAATCCTTGGATGATGCAGAGCTAGAGGCGAAAGAGCTTAAGAGACTCCATAAAGGAATGATTGTAGTCTTAAAGGATGAGGAAGTAAAAATTAACCGTTTGGATGTCGAACTTGAAAATCGTCTCAGTCACTTAAGGGAAGAATATCTTTTATCGTTTGAAGGGGCTAAGGAACAGTATCCATTAATGGTTCCAATTGATGAAGCAAGGAAAAAGGTCAAACTAATCAAGCTTGCTATCGAAGAACTTGGGAATGTCAATATAGGTGCTATTGAGGAATATGAACGAGTCTCAGAACGGTACGAGTTCTTAAACGAACAAAAAACAGACCTCCAAGAAGCAAAAGACACCCTTTTCCAAGTCATTGAGGAAATGGATATAGAAATGAAAAAACGGTTTGAACAAACCTTTGAAGGGATCCGGGAACATTTCGAACCAACATTCCGTGCCCTTTTCGGCGGGGGACGAGCGGATTTAGTCTTGACAGTACCACAAGATTTATTGAATACAGGCGTGGAAATCGTCGCCCAGCCTCCTGGGAAAAAACTACAGAACCTTGGGTTATTATCAGGTGGAGAGCGTGCCTTAACAGCCATTGCCTTGTTATTTTCCATCTTAAAGGTTCGTCCTGTTCCGTTCTGTATTCTTGATGAAGTGGAAGCTGCCTTGGATGAAGCCAATGTCTTTCGCTTCAGCCAATATTTAAAACGATATAGCGCCGAAACTCAATTCATCGTGATTACACATCGAAAAGGGACGATGGAAGAGGCGGATGTTCTTTATGGGGTCACGATGCAGGAATCAGGTGTTTCAAAGCTTGTATCTGTTCGCTTAGAAGATACAAAGGAGTTAGTTGAATCATAAAGGTAGGAAGTGAAAAGATGAGTTTCTTTAAAAAATTAAAAGAAAAAATCACGAAACAGGCGGATACGGTAACAGAAAAGTTTAAGGAAGGGTTGACAAAAACAAGGGACAATTTTTCCGGAAAAGTAAACGATCTTGTTGCCAGGTATCGTAAAGTCGATGAAGACTTTTTTGAAGAATTAGAGGAAATTCTCATTCAGGCGGATGTCGGCTTTGATACGGTTATGCAGCTGATTGATGAGCTTAAGATGGAAGTGAAACGAAAGAACATCCAAGATCCAAGAGAGGTTCAAAGTGTGATCTCGGAGAAGCTTGTCGAGATTTATAATGCCGGTGAGGAACAATCGTCAAACCTTAACATCCAAGAAGAAGGGCTGACCGTTATTCTGTTTGTTGGCGTTAACGGTGTGGGGAAGACAACCACCATTGGCAAACTTGGACATAAATTTAAGAGTGAAGGTAAGAAAGTATTGATGGCAGCAGGTGATACCTTCCGGGCTGGTGCGATTGAGCAGCTTGAGGTATGGGGCGATCGAGTGGGGGTTGAAGTGATTAAGCAGGCGGAGGGCTCTGACCCCGCTGCGGTCATGTATGATGCCATCCAAGCGGCTAAATCCCGCAAAGTGGATATTTTGTTATGCGATACAGCAGGACGTTTGCAAAATAAAGTAAATTTAATGAAGGAACTTGAAAAGGTTAAGCGAGTCATCGAAAAAGAAATTCCCGGTGCGCCGCATGAAGTGATTCTGGTGCTTGATGCTACCACAGGTCAAAATGCCCTGATCCAGGCAAAGACGTTTAAAGAAGCCACAAATGTAAGTGGGATTGTCCTTTCTAAACTAGATGGAACAGCTAAAGGCGGTATTGTCCTAGCCATCCGCAATGAATTGAAAATCCCCGTTAAATTCGTTGGACTTGGAGAAAAAATGGATGATCTCCAGGAATTTGATGCCGAAAAATACGTGTACGGCTTATTCGCTGACCAGGTTGAAAGTTCCGAATAAGGATGTAAAGGTATTTCCTTGACAGATAATGTCTAACCTTGTAAACTTACTTTGTAAAGGCTTTTCACTTAACAAAGGTATCAGGAGGGGAAACCGCATGATGCTTGAAAAGACGACACGAATGAACTATCTCTATGATTTTTATTATTCGTTGTTAACGCCAAAGCAGCAAAGCTATATGTCCCTCTATTACTTAGATGATTACTCATTAGGTGAAATTGCCGAAGAGTATGATGTAAGCCGTCAGGCCGTTTATGATAATATAAAGCGGACGGAAGCAATGCTTGAGGAGTATGAGGAAAAGCTGTTATTATTTCAGAAATTTCAAGAGCGCTCAAATCTGTTAAGACATGTGAAAGAATTGCTTAAAGAAGAAAACCCTTCAAAGCAGGCAATGTTAGAAATGGTTACTGAGCTTGAGAAATTAGATTAGGAGGCGGCACGCATGGCGTTTGAAGGATTAGCCGACCGACTGCAGAATACAATCCAGAAAATCCGCGGAAAAGGGAAGGTCTCGGAAGCGGACGTAAAAGAAATGATGCGAGAAGTGCGGCTTGCCTTACTTGAGGCAGACGTTAACTTTAAGGTCGTCAAAGATTTTGTGAAAAAAGTCAGTGAACGCGCCGTTGGGCAAGAGGTATTGCAGAGCTTAACTCCAGGACAGCAGATCATTAAAATCGTTAATGAGGAATTAACTGCATTAATGGGAGGAGAGCAAAGCAAGATCGCCGCATCGAACCGTCCGCCAACTGTAATTATGATGGTGGGCTTGCAGGGTGCCGGTAAAACGACAACAACTGGTAAGCTGTCGCTTTTGCTTCGTAAGAAGTATAATCGCAGTCCGCTGCTTGTTGCAGCCGACATCTATCGTCCAGCCGCAATTAAGCAGCTTCAAACTCTTGGAAAACAGCTGGATATGCCGGTTTTCTCCCTTGGTGATCAAGTGAGTCCGGTTGAAATTGCAAAGCAGGCAATAGCCAAAGCAAAAGAAGACCACCATGACTATGTCTTGATTGATACAGCCGGACGACTTCACGTTGATGAAGCCTTAATGGGTGAGTTAAAGGATATTAAAGAACTTACTAAACCGGATGAAATCTTCCTTGTTGTTGATGCTATGACAGGTCAGGATGCTGTTAATGTTGCTCAAAGTTTCAATGAACAGCTTGGTTTAACCGGGGTTGTTTTGACGAAGCTTGATGGTGATACAAGGGGTGGTGCTGCACTCTCCATTCGCGCCGTCACGCAAACACCGATTAAATTTGTCGGTCTAGGCGAGAAAATGGATGCATTGGAACCATTTTACCCAGAACGAATGGCATCAAGGATATTAGGTATGGGCGATGTGCTGACACTCATTGAAAAAGCACAGGCAAATGTCGACGAACAAAAGGCGAAAGAACTTGAACAGAAAATGCGGACAGCGACGTTTACGCTGGAAGACTTCTTGGATCAGCTCGGCCAAGTTCGGAATCTAGGCCCTCTTGATGAATTATTAAAGATGATGCCGGGGGCAAACAAAATCAAAGGTTTGAATAATCTGCAGATTGATGAAAAACAGATTGCCCATGTTGAAGCTATTATTCAATCGATGACAAAAGCCGAAAAGAATAATCCTGAAATTCTAAATGCGAACCGCAAACGAAGAATTGCTAAAGGCTGCGGGCGTCCTGTTACTGAAATCAACCGCTTATTAAAGCAATTTGAAGACATGAAAAAAATGATGAAACAAATGACAGGCATGAATCCAAAAGGATCAAAAGGGAAAAAAGGCGGATTTAAATTTCCATTTAAGCCATTCTAGGATGGTTTAACCTGCCTAATATTGGTAATAATACATGTAAAGAAAAAACACTTTACAAACTATAAAAGAATTGATATTATACTATCTTGTGTGAAACTATTCGGAGGTGCTTATTTAAAATGGCAGTTAAAATTCGTTTAAAACGTATGGGAGCTAAAAAAACTCCTTTCTATCGTATTGTAGTAGCAGATTCTCGTTCTCCTCGTGACGGACGTTACATTGAGATCGTTGGAACATACAATCCTGTTACACAACCAGCTAAAGTGGAAATCAACGAAGAATTAGTACTTAAATGGTTAAAAGACGGTGCGAAACCATCTGATACAGTTCGTAACCTGTTCTCAAACCAAGGCATCATGGAAAAATTCCATAATGCAAAATTAGGCAAGTAATCGTAGTAACGATGAAAGAACTAATCGAAACGATTGTAAAGCCCCTTGTTGATTTTCCGGAAGATGTTCGTGTCGATTCCATTGAAGATGATAACCGCATTACTTATCAGCTTTCAGTGAATAAGACAGATATGGGAAAAGTAATTGGCAAACAGGGGCGAGTTGCAAAGGCCATTAGAACTGTTGTATATGCAGCAGGATCATCACAACAAAAGAAAATATTTTTGGAAATTGGTGAGTAGCTTTTTGCATCTAGATAAAAGGGAGGGATTATTTCCTCTCTTTTTTGCTATACAAAATGCAAAAGGAGGGGCCTCGTATGCAAATGATCCAAACGGTTGTGGTAAAGCAAATACTAACAGAAAAGAGTAAACAATCATTATTGAATACGTATCAAGCCAAAAAGCTGCAGCTTCAAAAAGAATGTGATCAGCTGCAATTTGAGCAGAAACGCTTGGAAACAACAAAAAACTTTTCTCCAGGGACATTAAAAAGACAGTTTGAAAAAGAAATTCAAATGCGCAAAGAAAAAATTAAGCTTGTTGAGTTTCAAATCGAACAATTACATATCCTACCTTTAGGAAGCGAATTAACCGAAAAAGAAGTTCAAGTCCTGGTTGAGATAAAGGTAGGCGATATTTGGGATGAAAGGATTGGGCAGCCAGCCATTATCATTAAAGATGGGATTATTGAGGAAATTAGATAGTAGGTGGAAATAAGATGGAAAAATGGTTTAATGTTGGGAAGATTGTGAATACCCAAGGAATAAAAGGTGAAGTAAGAGTTATTTCAAAAACGGATTTCCCTGAGAAACGCTATAAGGCAGGAAATGTCCTCTATTTATTTATGCCAAATGCAAGCAAGCCAATTGAACTAACAGTAAAAAGTCATCGAACACATAAAAATTTTAACTTACTTACCTTTGAAGGATTCACTAATATTAATGAAGTTGAGAAGTTTCGCGACGGCATTCTAAAGGTCCCTGAAACACAACTAGACACATTAGAAGAAGATGAATTTTATTACCATGAAATTATTGGCTGCCTTGTTGCTACTGTCCAGGGTGAGGAGATCGGAAAGGTGACTGAAATTCTTTCACCAGGCGCCAATGATGTTTGGGTTGTTAAAGGAAAGGGAGGCAAAGAACAGTTAATCCCTTATATTCATGATGTCGTCAAAAAAGTAGATGTAAAAGAGAAGGTTATCTTAATTGAACCGATGGAAGGGTTACTTTCATGATGCAAATTGATATTCTTACCTTATTCCCGGAAATGTTTTCTGGGGTACTGGGACAATCCATGCTGCAAAAAGCGACGGAAAAATCAGCCGTCAACTATAACGTCGTTAACTTCCGTGACTTTGCTGATAACAAACATTCCACTGTGGATGATTACCCTTATGGCGGCGGAGCCGGGATGGTTTTAAAGCCACAGCCAATCTTTGATGCTGTTGCTGCGCTTAAGGAAAAGGCCGAAAGTAAACAGCCGCGTGTCATTCTGCTTTGCCCGCAGGGAGAACGATATGAACAAAAAAAGGCTGAAGAGTTGGCGAAAGAAGAACATTTGATCTTTATTTGTGGTCATTATGAGGGGTATGACGAACGAATCAGGGAATATGTCGTAACGGACGAAATCTCAATAGGTGATTATGTCCTAACAGGCGGCGAGCTTGGTGCTATGGTCGTGGTCGACAGTGTTGTCCGCCTCCTGCCAGAGGTGCTTGGCAATCAAGAATCCCATATGAAGGACTCTTTCAGTACGGGGCTCCTTGAACACCCCCATTACACAAGGCCAGCGGATTTTCGCGGGATGAAGGTGCCAGAGGTACTTCTATCGGGAAACCATAAGTTTATTGAGGAATGGCGTAACAAGGAAGCATTAAGACGTACACTCCAAAGAAGACCGGACTTATTTGATAAAATCAAACTCACAGCTGAACAAGAAAAATGGCTAAAAGAAGTAAAAAAAGATGTCGAGTAATATTGCGAGCCCGCAATAATTATGGTATGATACTACTTGTGACTTGAGCTGATAGGTTTCAGTTGTGGTCTTATAACGATGTTCCGCTGCAATGGAAAAGAAAATATGTGCATGAGCATCTGTTGGAAGGAGTTGAAAACGATGCAACAATTAATTAAAGAAATCACACAAGAACAACTTCGTACTGATCTTCCTAGCTTCCGTCCTGGTGACACTGTACGTGTACACGTTAAGGTTGTCGAGGGTACTCGTGAGCGTATTCAGTTATTTGAAGGTGTTGTGATTAAGCGTCGTGGTGGTGGAATTAGCGAAACTTTCACAGTTCGTAAAATTTCTTACGGAGTAGGCGTTGAGCGTACTTTCCCTGTACACACACCAAAAATTGCGAAGCTTGAAGTACTTCGCCGCGGTAAAGTCCGTCGTGCTAAGCTTTACTACTTGCGTAACCTTCGCGGTAAAAAGGCAAGAATTAAAGAGATCCGCTAATATGAAAAAAAAAGAGCTTGCCCGGCAAGCTCTTTTTTTATACATATCCATTAAAGTTTGTAATAAAAATTTGATCCCATCGTGTTAAATATGTTTAAGTTATGTAAAATAGGCTATATAAAACACTTTTTATTAGTGATTGGTGGGGATAGTATGACAAAAAAGAAGAATGAACTATGGGAATGGACGAAAGCCCTATTGATTGCAGTAGCGCTGGCAGCAGTCATTCGCTATTTTCTGTTTGCGCCAATAGTTGTGGATGGCTTATCGATGATGCCAACATTGAAAGACCAGGATCGCATGATTGTTAATAAATTTAGTTATGAAATTGGCCAGCCGAAACGATTTGATATCATCGTCTTTCATGCTCCGGAGAAAAAGGATTACATAAAGCGTGTGATTGGGCTTCCAGGGGATACGATTGAATATAAGGATGATACGTTATATGTGAATGGTAAGGCATATAAAGAGCCTTATTTGAATGAATATAAGAATCAAGTTGAGGACGGCCCTCTAACGGGTTCGTTTACCTTGGAAGAAAAAATCGGCCGAAAAACAGTGCCAAAAGGTGAATTGTTTGTCATGGGCGATAATCGCCGATTCAGCAAAGACTCAAGGCATATTGGAACCGTTCCGATGAGTAAAGTAATCGGTAAAACGAGCGTGGTCTACTGGCCGATAAAAGACGCACATATTGTAAAAGTGAAATAGTTTGGGGGTGTCACCTTTGACGATCCAATGGTTTCCTGGCCATATGGCCAAGGCGCGCAGAGAGGTCACGGAAAAGTTAAAACTAGTTGATATTATTTTTGAATTAGTTGATGCGAGAATTCCGTATTCATCAAGGAATCCGATGATTGACGAAATCATCCAGCATAAACCAAGACTAGTCCTATTAAACAAAGCGGATATGGCTGACCCGTCCGCAACAAAAGAATGGATTTCCTATTTTGCAGATAAAGGAATTAAAGCACTCGCAATCAATTCTCAGGCTGGAGAAGGAATGAAAAATATTGTCCAAGCCTCACATGAGATTCTTAAAGAGAAATTTGATCGGTTAAAAGCAAAAGGGGTAAACCCAAGGGCCATTCGTGCCATGATTGTGGGAATCCCTAACGCTGGGAAATCAACGCTCATTAACCGTCTTGCTAAAAAGAATATTGCCAAAACAGGTAATACTCCAGGGGTAACAAAAGCACAACAATGGATAAAAGTAGGCAAAGAAATGGAATTGCTGGATACCCCGGGGATTTTATGGCCGAAATTCGAAGATCAAGAAGTGGGCATGAAGCTGGCGATTACAGGGGCGATTAAAGATACATTATTAAATCTGCAGGATCTAACCGTGTATTCGTTAAGATTTTTGGAACAGGCTTATCCAGAGCGGTTAAAGGAACGATATAAGTTGGAGGCCCTCCCGGATGATGAGAACGTGGTCGATATGTTTGACCACATAGGCGAACTTCGCGGGTGTCTTATGGCAGGCGGCATCGTTAACTACGATAAGGTTTCTGAATTAGTCATTAGAGAAATAAGATCCGAGAAATTTGGCCGGATTACCTTTGAACGACCTATTGATTTTCTTATAGGGTCAGAATAATAACGAACAAAAGCTCTCCGATTGGGGAGCTTTTATCAGTCAACTGAATGAATTGATGAGAAATTTACTGGGTTCTATTAAAATGTTATTTAAAATCTAGTAAATCTTTGTTATTATTTTTAATAGTTGTGTTTTGTAATCGTTCTCATTCTTAATTGAATATGATGGTGAAGGACAGGGGATTTTACCAGCATTTATTTCTGGTTACTTAGAAGCTTTTCTCGTAAAATTAAATGAACAGATATCCACGTTAAAAGAAAAAATAATTCAATAGATAAAAGGGGTATATCTATGAAATATCGCTCAGCATTTGATATTATCGGCCCAGTCATGATTGGCCCGTCAAGCTCACATACAGCAGGTGCAGCAAGGATTGGAAGAGTAGCACGAACGTTGTTTGGGAAACTGCCAAAGAAAGCTGTTATCTCTTTGTACGGTTCATTTGCCAAAACATATAAAGGTCATGGAACAGATTTTGCTATCGTCGCTGGTCTCTTAGATTTTGATACGTTTGATGAGCGGATGCCAAAATCATTGGAAATAGCAAAGGAAATGGGTTTAGAGGTGGAATTTCGAACAGAAGAGGCTGTGACGGATCATCCAAACACCGTCAAAATTAATTTAGTTGATGGGGAAACTAAACTAGAAATAGTCGGGATTTCTATCGGCGGCGGAACGATTGAGATCACTGAATTAAATTCCTTCCCACTCAAGCTTTCGGGAGAACACCCTGCGATATTGGTGGTTCACCAAGATCGATTTGGCATTATTTCCTCAGTTACGGGTATTTTATCGAAGTATCAAATAAACATAGGTCATATGGAGGTTTCACGGTTGGACAAAGGTGAAATGGCTTTAATGGTTATTGAAGTCGACCAAAAAATTGAGGACTCTATCATAGAGGAATTACAAAATATTCCAAGCGTGTCACAAATAATTAGGATGGCTGAATAAACTAAATAAATAAACAACAGGTGGTGTGAATATGTTTCGAAATGTTGCGGAGCTTGTTCAACTTGCAGAAAGCAATCAGGTGAAAATTGCGGAAATTATGATCCGTCAAGAAATAGAAGTATCTGGATTAACAAGAGAAGAAATTATTGCGAAAATGGATACGAATTTAACTGTTATGGAACAAGCAGTTGAAAGAGGACTAAACGGGGTTCATTCACATACAGGATTAACCGGTGGCGATGCCGTACTGCTTCAAAAATATATTAATAGTGGGAAGGCCCTTGGAGGTACGATTTTACTAGATGCTGTCAGTAAGGCAGTGGCAACCAATGAAGTGAATGCTGCAATGGGAGTCATTTGTGCAACACCAACTGCGGGTTCAGCAGGAGTTGTTCCGGGAACCTTATTCGCGGTAAAGGAAAAATTAAACCCAACGCGTGCCGAAATGATTGAGTTTTTGTTTACAGCGGCCGCTTTTGGTTTTGTGGTCGCCAATAATGCCTCCATTTCCGGTGCTGCCGGAGGCTGTCAGGCAGAGGTAGGCTCGGCCAGTGGTATGGCTGCTGCAGCGATAGTTGAACTTGCTGGCGGTTCACCACAGCAGTCTGCGGAAGCAATGGCCATTACCTTAAAGAATATGCTCGGATTAGTATGCGATCCTGTTGCAGGATTAGTTGAGGTGCCATGTGTAAAACGGAATGCGATGGGTGCATCCAATGCCATTACGGCAGCGGATATGGCACTAGCTGGCATAACGAGTAGAATCCCTTGTGATGAGGTTATTCATGCCATGTTTTTAATAGGTCAATCCATGCCGTCATCTTTAAGGGAAACTGCAGAGGGCGGTCTTGCAGCAACGCCAACAGGAAGAAGACTGGAACAAGAAATTTTTGGCAGCGGCAATACAGTTAAACTCAAAGACTTACTAATATCCTAACGTAAAAAAGCGCATGATTTTCGTGTGCTTTTTTGTGTATTGTAAAATGGGTTATGACCATGTATCATTACTACGGGTGAAAAAAATGAAGGTAGAAACAATTTATGAAATTGAACGACAATTAGAAAATATTATCACAGAAAATGATCCATTTGTGTTACAAATCCTTCAAGATAAACGTAAGGGTGTTCAACAGTTGTTACATAAATGGCGTAAGAAAATGGCAGAAGATAGAAGATTGAAAGAAAAGTTCGATGAAATGAATAGCTATGAAAAGAAATGGCGGTCTCAAGGATTTGAACTGATTGCAGGCATCGACGAAGTCGGCAGAGGCCCGCTTGCAGGCCCTGTAGTGGCTGCGGCTGTCATTTTACCAGAGGATTTTTTCTTAGCCGGTCTCGATGATTCGAAAAAGCTTTCAGAGAAAAAACGTCAGGAATTTGCTAGTATTATTAAAAGGGAAGCGCTGGCTTTTGGCGTGGCGATGATACATGCCAATGAAATCGATGAGATGAATATTTATCAAGCGACAAAAAAGGCAATGAAAGCGGCGATTGCCACATTAAATCCAACACCGGATTCACTGCTGATAGATGCAATGGATCTCGAAACTCCCTATCCAACTGAATCTATAATTAAAGGAGATGCCAAAAGCATTTCGATTGCAGCGGCTTCGGTCGTAGCTAAGGTAGCGCGGGATGAGTGGATGAAGGATCTTGCTGCAAGCTATCCCGTATATGGTTTTCAGCAAAACATGGGCTATGGGACGAGGGAACATATACAAGCAATCAAACAATTCGGGATTACGCCCTTTCATCGTAAAAGCTTCGCTCCAGTCAAAGATTTTCTAGAACAATAAATAAGAACAGGTTTTTGGCCTGTTTTTATTTATTGTAATAATAAATTTTCTTGTAGCAAACCCTTTGGGATAGGTGTTTTCCTCATATATTATTCTGAATTTTTCCAAGATGACTATAATTTTTTTGCTTTTTGGTGGACAAGGTTTAAGTCATTATATAAAATGAAAACGGAGTCAATTTTTTGAAGAGTTTAATAGGAGGATGGGAAATGAATATCCATGAGTATCAAGGGAAAGAGATCCTCAGAAATTACGGGGTAATGGTTCCGAACGGAAAAGTTGCGTTCACTGTTGAAGAGGCAGTTGAAGCGGCGAAACAACTAGGCACTAAAGTGTGTGTAGTAAAAGCACAAATCCATGCTGGCGGACGGGGAAAAGCCGGTGGTGTGAAAGTGGCTAAAAACCTTGAAGAGGTTCGTACATATGCAAATGAAATCCTTGGAAAAACATTAGTAACACACCAAACAGGTCCAGAAGGTAAAGAAGTAAAACGTTTGTTAATAGAAGAAGGCTGTGACATTAAAAAAGAATACTATGTTGGGTTAGTATTAGACCGGGCTACTTCAAGAGTTGTTCTTATGGCTTCCGAAGAAGGCGGTACGGAAATCGAAGAAGTAGCGGAAAAGACTCCTGAGAAAATTTTTAAAGAAGAAATTGATCCTGCAATCGGCTTACAGCCATTCCAAGCGCGACGGATTGCATTCAATATCAACATTCCAACTGAACTTGTTAATCAAGCAGTTAAGTTTATGACGGGCTTATATAATGCTTATATCGAAAACGATTGCTCCATTGCTGAAATAAATCCGCTTGTTGTTACAGGAGACGGAAAAGTAATGGCACTTGATGCCAAATTAAACTTCGACGCAAATGCATTATATCGCCAAAAAGATATATTGGCATTTCGTGATTTAGAGGAAGAAGATCCAAAGGAAATCGAAGCATCTAAATATGATTTAAGCTACGTTGCATTAGATGGAAATATCGGCTGTATGGTTAACGGTGCTGGACTTGCTATGTCTACAATGGACATCATTAATCATTATGGCGGTGACCCCGCAAACTTCCTTGATGTTGGGGGCGGTGCCACAGCTGAAAAAGTTACAGAAGCATTTAAAATTATCCTTTCTGATCCAAACGTAAAAGGTATTTTTGTCAATATCTTCGGTGGAATCATGAAGTGTGATGTCATTGCTGAGGGTGTAGTAGAGGCAGCTAAACAGGTTGGACTAAGTGTTCCACTTGTAGTTCGTTTAGAAGGAACGAATGTTGACTTAGGTAAGAAAATCCTTGCTGAGTCAAGCGTTGAGATTGTTGCTGCAGAATCCATGGCTGACGGCGCACAAAAAATCGTTTCATTAGTGAAATAGGATCGACAAGAAAGGGGAATTATCGTGAGCGTTTTTATTAATAAAGATACAAAGGTTATTGTTCAAGGGATTACAGGCGGCACTGCCCGTTTCCATACGAAACAAATGCTTGATTATGGTACCCAAATTGTTGGCGGGACCTCTCCTGGAAAAAAAGGACAAGAAGTAGAAGGTGTACCGGTTTTTAATACCGTGAAAGAAGCTGTTGAAACTACTGGTGCAAATGCATCGGTTATCTATGTTCCAGCACCATTTGCTGCAGATTCGATTATTGAAGCAGTAGATGCGGAATTAGATCTTGTCATCTGTATTACTGAGCACATTCCAGTATTGGATATGGTGAAAGTGAAACGATACATGGAAGGCAAAAAGACACGCCTAGTTGGCCCCAACTGCCCTGGTGTGATTACTGCCGATGAATGTAAAATTGGGATCATGCCTGGCTATATCCATACAAAAGGACATGTCGGCGTAGTTTCTCGCTCAGGAACATTAACATACGAAGCAGTACACCAGTTGACACAAGCAGGACTCGGACAAACAACTGCAGTAGGTATCGGCGGCGACCCAGTTAATGGAACAAACTTTATCGATGTCTTAAAGGCATTTAATGAAGATCCAGAAACATACGCAGTTATCATGATTGGTGAAATTGGCGGTACTGCCGAAGAAGAAGCAGCTGAATGGGTTAAAGCAAATATGACCAAACCTGTAGTTGGTTTCATCGGCGGACGTACAGCACCTCCAGGAAAACGGATGGGTCACGCTGGTGCGATTATTTCTGGTGGAAAAGGCACTGCAGATGAAAAGATTCGCATTATGAATGAGTGCGGCATTAAAGTAGCGGATACTCCATCTGTTATGGGTGAAACATTAATTGGGGTATTAAAAGAGCAAGGTCTGTATGAAAAGTGTAAAACTCACTAAGTAATATTCATCATGATAGAACAGACAGTCCCTCATAATTTGAGGGGCTATTTCTACATAAAAAAATACATGGAGGTATGATGTAACATGGATGACTTTAAAGAACGGCTAGTACATTTGCTTCACTACCCGAATATCTCATGGAATACAGTCTATCAAATGCTTAAAAAAGATCCGACGCTCCAGTCCTTGTACCGGCTTCAAACACCGTCACCACAGCAGATTTCTTTATTTCCACCAATAAACCACGATTGCTCCTTGACCCAATCTTCTATCATTTCCCTTCATCCAGACATAATTCACGAACAAATACGTCAATACGAAACTAATGATATTACTGTGATTACTATTTTAGATAAAGAATACCCAAGATACTTAAAAGAAATCTACCAGCCGCCATGGGCATTATTTACAAAAGGGGATATTTCCCTTCTTGAAAAAGAACCGAAGCTTGCAGTCGTTGGATCCCGTCAAGCTTCACCATACGGCAGGAATGCGATGAGATTAATTTTCCCTGAGTTAATTCATAATGGGGTGCTCATTGTCAGCGGTTTAGCTAAGGGAATAGATGCTTTAGCACATGAATACGCTATAAAAAATGGCGGGAATACAATTGCTGTCATTGCGGGCGGTTTATATCATATCTATCCAAAAGAAAATTTGGGTCTTGCATTACAATTGATGAATACGCAGCTTGTTGTTTCGGAGTATCCCCCTGACACCAAGCCGCTTAGATGGCATTTTCCCGCAAGGAATCGAATCATTAGCGGTTTAGCTGCCGGAACCTTTATTATTGAAGCAAAGCGAAAAAGCGGGTCACTCATCACGGCAAACTACGCAGTTAATGAAGGACGGGATGTGTTTTCACTGCCTGGAAGTATTTTTAATCCATACTCAATCGGGGCAAATGATTTAATTCAGCAGGGGGCAAAACTTGTGACAAGGGCTGAAGATATTTTAGAAGAATTAAGATTAAACTCTCGATAATATAAAAATCCATGAATAAAATATCGTTCCTTTAGCAGGTTTTTTCGAATATATGGAGAAATTAGCTTAAAAAGGTTGCAAAAATTTCTAATTTGTTATACATTTTCCAACAGATGTTCGAAAAAATGAATATACAATTTCCCTCTTAAGGAGGATATTTGAATGGCAGCAGAATTTCTCGTAATCGTTGAATCGCCAGCTAAAGCGAAAACGATTGAACGATATTTAGGAAATAAATATAAAGTAAAAGCATCGATGGGGCATGTTCGTGATTTGCCACGCAGTCAGATGGGTGTAAATGTAGAAAATAGCTTTGAGCCCAAATATATTACCATCCGCGGAAAAGGTCCTGTTTTAAAAGAATTAAAGACAGCGGCGAAAAAAGTAAAAAAGATCTATCTCGCGGCTGACCCGGATCGTGAAGGGGAAGCAATTGCCTGGCATTTAGCACATAGTTTAGATGTGGATATTACATCCGATTGCCGTGTTGTCTTTAATGAAATCACGAAAGATGCTATTAAGGAGTCCTTTAAGCATCCACGTCCAATTAATATGGATCTTGTCGATGCCCAGCAGGCTCGAAGGATATTAGACCGGCTTGTAGGTTATAATATCAGTCCTCTACTTTGGAAGAAGGTTAAAAAGGGGTTAAGCGCGGGACGAGTCCAATCCGTTGCGGTTCGTTTGATTATTGATAGGGAAAAAGAGATTAAAGCGTTTACTCCTGAAGAATATTGGACGATTGATGGCGAATTTTTAAAAGGGAATGATCATTTTAGTGGTAGTTATCATTCGTTAGTAGGCCACGAGAAAACGGAGCTAAAATCTGAACAGGACGTTCAAGCTATTTTACAGCAATTGACTGATAATAAGTTCAAAGTAATCTCTGTGACAAAAAAAGAGCGGAGAAGAAATCCGGCACCACCATTTATTACCTCTTCCTTGCAGCAAGAAGCAGCTAGAAAGCTTAACTTCCGTGCCAGGAAAACCATGATGCTGGCCCAGCAGCTTTACGAAGGAATTGAACTGGGGAAAGAAGGAACGGTTGGCCTCATAACCTATATGAGAACAGATTCAACCCGAATTTCCGAAGTGGCTCAAGCAGAGGCGGCAGGTTATATAAAAGCGGAGTATGGTGAAAACTTTTTAAAAGATGACCAAAGGAAAGAAAAGAAACAGACGAATGCCCAGGATGCCCATGAAGCGATTCGTCCAACGAGTACATTAAGAGAACCGGGCAGCTTAAAGGAATTTCTCTCTCGTGATCAGCTTCGTTTATATAAATTAATTTGGGAACGTTTTTTGGCAAGTCAAATGGCGCAGGCAGTCATGGATACGATGAGTGTGGATTTGCAAAATGGAAATGTCCTGTTCCGTGCTACCGGGTCAAAGATTAAGTTTCCGGGGTTCATGAAGCTTTATGTGGAGGGTTCAGATGACCAAATAGATGGACCTGAGAAAATGCTTCCGGATCTCAAAGAGGGAGATGAAGTGTTTAAAAAGGATATTGAACCGAAACAACACTTCACTCAGCCTCCACCCCGATACACAGAAGCAAGGCTTGTCAAAACTTTAGAAGAGCTCGGAATCGGACGGCCGTCTACGTATGCGCCAACATTGGATACGGTTCAAAAGCGGGGCTATGTTGCCCTGGATAATAAACGCTTTATACCCACTGAACTGGGTGAAATTGTTCATGAAGTGATGGTAGAATTTTTCCCAGAAATCATAAATGTGGAATTTACAGCTAGAATGGAAAAAGGATTAGACTATATTGAGGATGGTAAAATGACATGGATTAAACTCATTGATGCATTTTACCAAGAGTTCGAGACAAATTTAAAAATAGCTGAACAGGAAATGGAAAAAATAGAAATTGCGGATGAGCCAGCAGGTGAGGATTGTGAAAACTGTGGAAACCCAATGGTGTTTAAAATGGGTAGATACGGAAAATTCATGGCATGCAGTAATTTTCCTGATTGCCGGAATACCAAGCCAATTGTGAAAGAAATCGGGGTTACTTGTCCTACATGTAAGGAAGGACAAATTATTGAACGCAAGAGCAAGAAAAAGAGATTATTTTACGGATGCACCCGTTATCCTGAATGTGAATTTATTTCTTGGGATAAGCCGTTACCAAGAGCCTGTCCGAAATGTGAAGGCTTGCTTGTTGAAAAGAAATTAAAAAAGGGTGTTCAGGTTCAATGTGTTACATGTGATTATAAGGAAGAACCGCAAAGCTAAGAGTGGGTCCAATCCCGCTCTTTTTATTTTTTTGTTACTTAAAACTTTTTTCTTTTTCATTCGTATAGTACAATGCAAGATGGACTTTAAAAGAGGGAAAGGTATTGATAGACTTTTTTCTTCCCATAATGTATATGTTAATAAATGCTAGTTTCAGGAGGTTTCTTACGTGAAGGATGTAACAATAAATGTAATCGGTGCTGGTTTAGCAGGAAGTGAAGCAGCATGGCAGATTGCGAAACGTGGCGTAAAGGTACGACTTTATGAGATGCGCCCGATTAAGCAAACGCCCGCGCACCATACAGATAAATTTGCTGAATTGGTTTGCAGTAATTCCTTGCGGGCAAACACATTAACAAATGCGGTTGGGGTACTAAAAGAGGAAATGAGAAGACTTGATTCGGTGATTATTGCTGCGGCTGATGCCTGTGCCGTGCCTGCAGGCGGAGCTCTTGCGGTAGATCGTCACGAATTTGCCGCAAAAGTAACCGAGATGGTCAAAAGTCATGAAAACGTTACAGTAGTAAATGAAGAGGTAACCACTATTCCCGAAGGGCCTACGGTTATTGCTACAGGGCCGCTTACCAGCCCGGATCTCTCCGCCCAGCTTAAGAACTTAACGGGTGAAGATTATCTTTACTTTTATGATGCTGCTGCACCAATTCTTGAAAAAGAAAGCATCAACATGGATAAAGTTTATTTGAAGTCCCGCTATGATAAGGGGGAAGCAGCCTATTTAAATTGCCCGATGACGGAGGAAGAGTTTAATCGTTTTTATGAGGCACTGATTTCTGCTGAGACGGTACCGTTGAAGGAATTTGAGAAGGAAGTCTTTTTTGAAGGTTGCATGCCAATCGAAGTAATGGCATCAAGAGGGCAGAAAACGATGCTGTTTGGACCGTTAAAACCGGTTGGTTTAGAGGATCCGAAAACAGGCAAGAGACCTTTTGCCGTTGTGCAGCTTCGGCAGGATGATGCAGCAGGAACACTATTTAATATTGTTGGATTTCAGACACATTTAAAATGGGGAGCACAAAAGGAAGTTATTCAGTTAATTCCTGGCCTTGAAAACGTAGAAATCATTCGATATGGTGTCATGCACCGAAATACCTTTATTAATTCACCAAAAGTTCTTAAGGCTACATATCAATTCCGTAACCGGGAAGATTTATTTTTTGCTGGACAGATGACCGGGGTGGAAGGTTACGTAGAATCAGCTGCAAGTGGCTTAATCGCCGGGATCAATGCTGCACGATTAGTGGATGGAAGCGAAACTGTTGAATTTCCTGCTGAAACAGCGATTGGCAGTATGGCACGCTATATTACAACAGCCAATCCGGATAATTTTCAGCCAATGAACGCCAATTTTGGTTTATTTCCTGAACTGTCTGTGAAAATAAAGGGGAAGCAGGAAAGGAATTTACAGCATGCAAACCGAGCAATAGAGACAATTCAGAACTTTGTGAAAGTTTTGTAAAATTCGTTGCAAGCAATTTAGAAGTATGTTACGATTTAGTAGCTCTTGTCAGTAAATAGTATGATAAATGTGAATGTTTTATTAAATTTATTTATCTGCTGTTTACAAATTAAGCGGAATTACGCAGAATATACAATTGAACATTACCAACTTGATTTCAGTGATTTCGTTGAACCTACAGAACCTACTTAACCTTTTACATACCATTAGTGTTTTTGAGACTGAGATTACTCCAGAAGGAGGAAGATTAATTTGAATCAATTTCATGCAACAACAATATTTGCAGTCCATCATAACGGCGAATGTGCTATGTCAGGTGATGGCCAAGTGACATTTGGGAATGCAGTTGTGATGAAGCACACAGCAAAAAAGGTAAGAAAGATATTTAATGGTAAAGTATTGGCTGGTTTTGCCGGTTCTGTTGCTGATGCATTTACTCTTTTTGAACTGTTTGAAGGGAAGCTGGAGGAGTATAATGGAAATCTCCAAAGAGCAGCTGTCGAGCTTGCTAAAGAATGGAGAAGCGATAAAATGCTTCGCAAGTTGGAAGCGATGTTAATTGTCATGGATCGTGAAAGCTTGCTGCTTGTTTCCGGAACCGGAGAAGTAATCGAGCCAGATGACGGGATTCTGGCGATTGGCTCGGGTGGAAATTACGCATTAGCTGCCGGCCGTTCATTGAAGAAATATTCCGGAGATCACCTAACTGCCAAAGAAATAGCGAAAGCTTCTTTAGAAATAGCTGCTGAAATATGTGTATACACTAACCACAACATTATCGTTGAAGAGCTATAACGGGAAGGAGACTGAAAAATTATGGGTAAAACAACCAATTTAACCCCCCGTCAAATCGTCGAAAAGCTTGATCAATATATTATCGGTCAGAAGGATGCCAAGAAAGCGGTCGCTGTTGCCTTAAGGAACCGTTATAGAAGAGGCTTATTGAATGAAAAGCTTCGTGAAGAAATTATTCCGAAAAATATATTAATGATTGGGCCGACCGGTGTTGGGAAAACGGAAATTGCTAGAAGAATTGCAAAGCTTGTTGGCGCACCGTTTATAAAGGTTGAGGCGACAAAATTTACCGAAGTAGGCTATGTTGGCCGTGATGTTGAATCAATGGTGAGAGATTTGGCTGAAACTTCCGTTCGATTAGTAAAAGAAGATCGGATGCAAAGTGTGAAGGAACGGTCCGAGGAAAATGCAAACAGCAGACTTGTTGATTTACTAGTTCCGTCTGCTAAAAAGTCGTCCAATTATAAAAACCCGCTCGAAATGTTATTTGGAGGCGGAAATTCGAATACAGAGCAAGAGACACAACAGGAAGATTACTCTGTTCATGAAAAACGAAAAATTGTCAAAGAGCAACTTGCGCTTGGTCAGTTGGAAGATGAAGTTGTTACAGTTGAGGTGGAGGAACAAGCTCCATCCATGTTTGATATGCTCCAAGGGTCAGGTATTGAACAAATGGGTATGAATATGCAGGATGCTCTCAGCAACTTTATGCCGAAAAAGCGGAAAAAGAGAAAATTAACTGTCCGTGAAGCAAGAAATGTGTTAACAAGTGAAGAAGCTGCCAAGCTTATCGATATGGATGAAGTAACGTCTGAAGCCATTTATCGTGCGGAGCAAACAGGGATTATTTTCATTGACGAAATCGATAAGATTGCCAGCAAGAATTCTGGCGGCTCTTCTGCGGATGTTTCAAGAGAAGGCGTTCAAAGGGATATCTTGCCAGTTGTTGAAGGGTCAACAGTGGTAACAAAATATGGTTCAATTAAAACCGACCATGTCTTATTTATTGCTGCCGGGGCCTTCCATATGGCAAAACCATCTGATTTGATACCCGAACTTCAAGGTCGTTTCCCGATTCGTGTAGAACTCACGAAGCTGACTGTTGAAGACTTCTTCAGGATTTTAATTGAGCCGGATAATGCATTAATTAAGCAATATCAAGCATTATTGGAAACAGAAGGTATACAAATTGAATTTTCTGACGATGCTATTCGTAGAATAGCTGAAGTAGCATTCGAAGTGAATCAAAATACTGACAATATTGGTGCCAGACGACTCCATACAATATTAGAAAAGCTTTTAGAAGACCTATCTTTTGAGGCACCCGATATTACAATGGAGAAAATCACTATTACACCAAAGTATGTTGATGATAAACTGGATGCGATTTCTAAAAATAAAGATTTATCCCAATTTATCCTTTAGGAACTAATAAAATTTAATAATGGTTGTAGTTAATTAGGAGGAAGAAACACAATGGATTTACTTACAAAAACGAGAAAAATTAATATTTTATTGCAAAAGGCGGCCGGAAAGCCTGTAAACTTCAAGGAAATGTCAGAAACGTTAAGTGAAACAATTGAAGCGAATGTTTACATTGTCAGCCGCAGAGGGAAATTGCTTGGGTTTTCAATTTATCAACAAATTGAAAACGAAAGAATGAAAAAGATGTTTGAAGACCGTCAATTTCCAGAGGAATATACAAAGGGCTTATTTAATATTCAAGAAACATCATCGAACCTTGACATTGAAAGCCAATATACTGCTTTTCCTGTTGAAAACGATGAATTGTTCCGAGAAGGATTGACCACAATCGTTCCAATTATCGGCGGTGGGGAGCGTCTTGGTACATTAATCCTTGCAAGATTACAAGAAAAATTCCACGATGATGATTTAATCCTTGCTGAATACGGTGCAACGGTAGTTGGTATGGAGATATTACGTGAAAAATCGGAAGAAATTGAAGAAGAAGCAAGAAGCAAAGCGGTTGTTCAAATGGCGATCAGTTCTTTGTCATATAGTGAGCTAGAAGCGATAGAGCATATTTTTGAAGAGTTGAATGGCCATGAAGGCTTGCTCGTTGCTTCCAAAATTGCCGACCGCGTTGGTATTACCCGTTCAGTTATTGTCAATGCGCTTAGAAAACTTGAAAGTGCTGGGGTAATTGAATCACGTTCCCTTGGGATGAAAGGAACGTATATTAAAGTTTTAAATGATAAGTTTTTAATTGAACTTGATAAATTAAGATCTAAATAAAACAAAACCCCCAGTTAATCTGGGGATTTTGTTTTTTTAATAAAAGTAATGCTTGATTGTTATTTTCACATATGCTATATTATTTCATGGTGTTAATACACACGCTTGTTGATTTAAACAGACGGTGCTGTGAACAACAGTTTCTGTTTAAAAATGAAATGAGCGGAGGAAAACAAACCACTAGGAGGAAAAAAACATGTCAGTTATTTCAATGAAGCAATTGCTTGAAGCTGGTGTACATTTCGGACATCAAACTCGCCGTTGGAACCCTAAGATGAAGAAATATATCTTCACTGAGCGTAACGGTATCTACATTATCGACCTTCAAAAAACAGTTAAAAAGGTTGAAGAAGCTTATAACTGGGTAAAGGAACTTGCTGGTAACGGCGGAACAGTTCTTTTTGTTGGTACGAAGAAACAAGCTCAAGATTCTGTTAAAGAAGAAGCAGGCCGTTCAGGTATGTACTATGTGAACCAACGTTGGTTAGGTGGTACATTAACAAACTTTGAAACCATTCAAAAGCGTATTGGCCGCTTAAAAGATATCGAAAGAATGTCTGAAGACGGTACTTTCGAAGTACTGCCTAAGAAAGAAGTAGTACAATTAAAGAAAGAACTAGATCGTCTTGAAAAATTCCTAGGCGGAATCAAAGACATGAAGAAACTTCCTGATGCACTTTTCATCATCGACCCTCGTAAAGAGCGTATCGCTGTTGCTGAAGCAAAGAAATTACACATTCCTATCGTTGGTATCGTTGATACAAACTGTGATCCTGACGAAATCGATGTTGTGATTCCTGCGAATGACGATGCAATCCGTGCAGTTAAACTTCTTACAGGTAAAATGGCAGATGCCATCCTTGAAGCTAAACAAGGTGAAGAAGTACAAGTAGAAGCTTAATTTTATTGATTGAACTCAAAAAAGGTGATAAGAGGGAGACCCTTTATCACCTTTTTTTAAAGAAAACTTGCCGTTATCCGAGATGAAAAATGTTTATCCAGGGCATAGATGGCTAAGATATGAGTATAGTACATAGAATTAAAGGAGGAAGAACATTATGGCAGTTACTGCTCAAATGGTTAAAGAACTACGTGAAAAAACTGGCGCGGGTATGATGGATTGTAAAAAAGCACTCACAGAAACAGATGGTGACATGGAAAAAGCGATTGATTTCTTACGTGAAAAAGGGATTGCAAAGGCTGCAAATAAAGCAGATCGAATTGCTGCTGAAGGTTTAACTTCAATCTTAACAGAAGGCAACGATGCTGTTATTCTTGAAGTTAACTCAGAAACAGACTTCGTTGCGAAAAACGAAGGATTCCAAACGCTTGTTAAGGAACTTGCAGCACACCTTATTAAAAACAAACCTGCAACTGTAGAAGAAGCTACAGCACAAACAATGGAAAACGGCGCAATTGTTGCAGATCACATCAACGCTGCAATTGCGAAAATTGGAGAAAAACTTTCCCTTCGTCGTTTTGCTGTAGTATCTAAAACTGATAATGATGCATTTGGTGCATACCTTCATATGGGTGGACGTATCAGCGTGTTATCAGTTCTTGAAGGTTCTACTGATGCAGATGCTGCTAAAGATATTTCTATGCATATTGCGGCATTAAGACCAAAATATGTTTCTCGTGATCAAGTATCACAAGAAGAAGTTGAGCGCGAGCGTCAAGTATTAACTACTCAAGCCCTTAACGAAGGAAAGCCTGAAAATATTGTTGCTAAAATGGTAGAAGGCCGTCTTGGTAAATACTTTGAAGATGTTTGTGTCCTTGACCAAACTTTCGTGAAAAACCCAGATCAAAAGGTACGTCAATTTGTTGAATCGAAAGGTGCAACATTACGTGAATTCGTACGCTACGAAGTAGGAGAAGGCATCGAAAAACGAGAAGATAACTTCGCAGAAGAAGTTATGAACCAAGTAAATAAACAATAGTCAAATATTCTCTAGCTAAAACTGTTAAGGGAATGTTACTGTAATAGATTTTTGAATAGGGGACACGGTGTGTTCCCTATTTTTAAAGAATAGAAATTTGAGAAATATCTAGCTCCAGCGCCTGAACACGGCGCTTGCACTTTAAAAAATTTACATAATGGAGGTTTATATGAGCGGTCCTAAGTATAAACGCGTGGTTTTAAAATTGAGCGGAGAAGCCCTTGCTGGTGAGTCAAGCTTTGGAATTAAACCTTCTGTCATCAAATCAATTGCAATTCAAGTAAAAGAAATTGCAGAGCTTGGAGTAGAGGTAGCTGTCGTTGTTGGCGGCGGTAATATTTGGCGTGGGAAAATTGGCAGTGAAATGGGTATGGACAGAGCAACAGCGGATTATATGGGGATGCTTGCGACAGTTATGAATTCTTTAGCACTTCAAGATAGTTTGGAGCACTTAGGAATTGAATCACGTGTGCAAACCTCAATTGAAATGCGTCAGGTTGCCGAGCCGTATATTCGCCGCCGCGCTATTAGACATTTAGAGAAACAGCGGGTCGTTATTTTTGCAGCCGGCACGGGTAATCCTTATTTCTCAACAGATACAACGGCTGCACTCCGGGCTGCAGAAATTGATGCTGAGGTTATTTTAATGGCAAAAAATAATGTCGATGGTGTTTATTCGGCAGACCCTCGCATTGATGCAAATGCCACTAAATATGAAGATCTATCATTCCTAGATGTGATTAAGGAAGGATTAGCAGTCATGGATTCAACCGCATCCTCCCTATGTATGGATAATGATATTCCACTTATTGTTTTCTCAATTATGGAACAGGGAAATATTAAAAGAGCCGTTATGGGCGAAAAAATTGGAACAGTCGTTAGGGGGAAAAACTAATGCCAAATCAAGTCATCTCTTCCACAAAAGATCGAATGACAAAAGCGATTCAGTCCTATTCTCGTGAGCTTGCTAGTATCCGTGCTGGCAGAGCGAGTGCTTCATTGCTCGATCGGATTACCGTGGATTATTATGGTGCACCTACTCCTGTAAATCAAATGGCAGGAATCACTACTCCGGAAGCTAGACTAATTGTGATTCAACCATATGATAAATCCATTCTTGGTGATATTGAAAAAGCTATCTTGAAGTCTGATTTAGGATTAAATCCTACGAACGATGGCCAGATTATTCGTATTGCCATTCCACAGCTAACAGAGGAACGACGGAAAGAACTTGTAAAAGTGGTCAAAAAAGAATCTGAAGAAGCTAAAGTTGCGCTCCGTAATATTCGCCGTGATAGCAATGATTCTTTGAAAAAGCTTGAGAAGAATGGTGATATTACAGAGGATGCCCTTCGCGGTTTTTCCGATGATGTTCAAAAGCTGACTGATGAATACATTCAAAAAATCGATCAAATCACTAAAGAAAAAGAAAAAGAAATATTAGAAGTGTAATGGATGTCTAGACCCTCTTTTTAGGGGGTTTTTTTCACTATTTTTGGGTTTTATACATTATTCTTAATTCCTTATTTACTACATAAGTTATTATTAGAGATATCTTCTAGTATTTTTGGTATGATAAAACCAGCTAACTAGAAATACATAGCTGCACCCGAGTTGCACTTGAAAATGATCTATTATCGGAGGAAATGATTAACGAACCTAAGGAGCAATGTTATGTTAAAAAAATTTATACTAGGGAAGAGGCAAAAAACCACTCCCACACTCCGAGATAAAATAGAAAAGATAAATAAGCTGCCTGTTCCTGAACATGTTGCAATTATTATGGATGGTAACGGACGTTGGGCTAAAAAAAGGGCGTTACCGCGTATTGCCGGCCATCATGAAGGGATGAAGGTTGTTCGTAATACAACCATGTTGGCAAATGATCTTGGAATTAAGACCTTAACTTTATACGCCTTTTCAACTGAGAACTGGAAACGACCAAAAAATGAAGTGGAATACATTATGAAGTTGCCAGAGGAATTTCTAGGAACCTTTCTTCCTGAATTAATTAAGAATAATGTTCAAGTAAAAATGATGGGATATAAAGATCAGCTTCCAGTACATACACTTAGAGCAATTGAAAAAGCAATGGAGGAAACCAAATATAATACCGGACTCATTCTAAACTTCGCCTTAAATTATGGAAGCAGAGCTGAGATTCTTGATGCTGTCAAGCAGGTCTTAAATGATAACAAAAATGGTATACTAAAGGAGACGGAGCTTGACGAAAAAGTCTTTTCTTCCTACCTAATGACTGCAAATTACACGGATCCTGACCTATTAATCAGAACCAGTGGTGAAATTCGCTTGAGTAATTTTATGTTGTGGCAGTTAGCTTACTCAGAATTATGGTTTACTGATGTTTTATGGCCGGATTTCAGTGAGGAGCATTTATTAGAAGCCATCGAGGCATTCCAAAATCGTCAGCGGCGGTTTGGAGGAATATAATAAGCAACAAAGGTGTTGAAATAGTATATGAAGCAGAGAATCATAACAGGAGTCGTCGCAGCAGCATTATTTTTGCCAATTGTGTACTATGGCGGGTTTCCACTTATATTACTAACGTATTTTTTAGCAACCGTTGGTTTGTATGAATTAATCAAAATGAAGAATCTTAATATTTTCTCTATACATGGTATACTGTCGATTTTGTTTCTTTGGGTACTTATTTTTCCAGAGAAGTATAGCGATATCTTGGATACCTTTTATTATTCAAAAACAGAACTGTGCATTGTGATCCTGCTATTATTATTGACGTACACAGTGATTACCAAAAATCGTTTTACATTTGAAGATGTCTCTTTTTCCATTCTATCTTCCCTTTATGTAGGAATTGGCTTTTACTTTTTCTTTGAAACAAGAGTGGATGGAGGATTAGTTTATATTTTATATTCCTTATTTATGATTTGGGCAACAGATTCAGGTGCTTATTTTATCGGAAAAGCTTTGGGAAGAAGAAAGCTATGGCCGGAAATCAGCCCCAATAAGACCATTGAAGGATCAATTGGCGGTGTGGTTTGTGCTGTTATTGTAGCAATTCTCTTTGTATTACTTACCGATATAAAAGGGTCAATCATTGCAATAACGATCGTCCTTTCTGTTTTTGGCCAAATTGGCGATCTTGTTCAATCCGCTTTCAAACGTCATTTTAATGTAAAGGATTCAGGGAAAATCTTACCTGGTCATGGTGGTATACTTGACCGCTTTGACAGCCTAATCTTTGTTTGGCCAATATTACACCTATTTCATCTCTGGGGATAATTGGTTTGTTTTTGATTTTTATAGGAGTTGAATGTATTGAAATTAATTAGTTTATTGGGTGCATCAGGATCCGTTGGAACACAGACGCTTGATATTATACGTGAGCATCCTGCGGAATTTAAGTTAGCAACATTTTCTGTAGGGAAAAATATTGATTTGGCACGAAAATTGATTGTAGAATTTAATCCAGAGCTTGTTTCTGTACAAGATTATGGTGACTTTCATACATTAAAAGCAGAATTTCCAAAAACCAGGTTTACCTACGGCAATGAGGGATTGATTGAAGTTGCTGTATATGAAAAGTCGGATATCCTGGTCAATGCCGTACTTGGCAGCGTAGGGCTTCATCCCACCTTACAAGCAATTGAGTCAGGGAAAGAAATAGCTATTGCTAACAAAGAAACACTTGTTACGGCGGGTCATTTAGTAATGGCTGCTGCCAAAAAGAATAATGTACAACTTCTTCCGGTTGATAGTGAGCATTCAGCTATTTTCCAAGCCTTGCAAGGGGAAAAGGATAAAAATATTGAAAGATTAATTTTAACAGCATCTGGTGGAAGTTTTCGCGATAAAACGCGTGAAGAGTTAGAAAATGTCACTGTCGAAGATGCTTTAAACCACCCAAATTGGTCGATGGGTGCGAAAATTACTATTGATTCTGCCACGATGATGAACAAAGGATTAGAGGTCATTGAGGCCCATTGGCTTTTTCAAATGCCGTATGAAAAAATTAATGTATTGCTACATAAAGAAAGCATTATCCATTCGATGGTTGAATTTCATGACTCAAGCATCATCGCGCAGCTTGGAACACCAGATATGAGAGTGCCAATCCAATATGCACTCACGTACCCTGATCGCTTGCCGCGGTTGGCCGCAAATCGATTAGATTTAGCAAGTGTAGGAAAACTGCATTTTGAGGAAATGGATGTAAACAGATTCCGTTGCTTGCAGTTTGCTTATATGGCCGGGAAAAAAGGCGGAACAATGCCGACGGTTTTGAATGCGGCAAACGAAGTCGCTGTAGCAGCATTTTTGGAAGGTAAGATTCGTTTCTTGCAGATTGAAGATTTGATTGAAAAGGCATTAAACACTCATCAAACCATTGAACATCCTAGTTTGATGACGATAGAAGAGGTAGATAAAGAAACGAGACAGTTTGTACATTCACTTCTATAAAAAAGGGTGGTTTTATTATTGACTACAGTTATTGCCTTTATTGTGATTTTTGGCGCACTCGTTTTCTTTCATGAGTTAGGACATTTTATTTTCGCTAAAAGAGCAGGTATTCTTTGTCGTGAATTTGCGATTGGTATGGGGCCTAAAGTGTTCACCCATAAGAAAGGTGAAACTACCTATACGATTCGCTTATTACCAATTGGCGGCTTTGTTCGTATGGCCGGTGAAGATCCGGAAATGGTTGAAATCAAGCCAGGATATCGAATTGGATTATTACTGGGTAATGATAATATGGTAAATAAGATTATTTTAAACAATAAAGAAAAATATCCACATTGCCGTATTGTTGAAGTGGAGTATGCTGATATCGAAAAGGATTTAATCATTAAGGGATATCCGGAAGATGAGAATGAAAGTTTACAGACTTTTAGAATCGATCCTAAAGCAGTTATTGTAGAAAATGGGATTGAATCTCAAATCGCACCCATCGATCGTCAATTTGGCTCAAAGACCTTGCCACAACGGTTTTTGGCAATTTTCGCCGGACCGGCAATGAACTTTGTTCTTGCTTTTGTTGTTTTTATTATTATCGCTTTATTACAAGGCGTACCATCGAATGATCCCAAATTGGGTGTGATAACCCCTGACGGTGCTGCCAAAGCTGCAGGCCTTCATGAGGGGGATATTGTTCAAAGCATTAACGGTTCTGAAATTTCCAGCTGGTCAGATGTTGTTGAAATCATTCGTGAAAGTCCAAATAAAAAACTTGATTTCTTGGTCATTCGTGATGGAAAAGAAAGTGAGATTCAAGTAACACCGCTTGAAAAGACAGTCGAGGGAAAGAAAATGGGGATTATTGGCGTCTATAGCCCTGTTGAAAAGTCACCGGTTCAAGCCATTAAGTCCGGTTTCACCGAAACCTATTTCTGGACGAAGCAAATATTTGTCATGCTTGGAAAATTGGTCACCGGTCAATTTTCAATCGATGCCCTGTCAGGACCAGTTGGAATTTATAATTCAACTGCGGAAGTAGCGAAATCGGGTATTTATTATTTAATGAAATGGGCAGGGATCTTAAGTATTAACCTTGGGATTATGAATTTATTACCCATTCCTGCACTTGACGGCGGCAGATTGATGTTCTTTGCGGTTGAGGCAGTCAGAGGGAAGCCAATTGACCGCCAAAAGGAAGGGATGGTTCATTTTATCGGATTTGCCCTTCTCATGCTGTTGATGCTGGTCGTCACATGGAACGATATTCAGAGGTTTTTCCTTTAAAAGAAGAATAATTTTACCGCCTATTTGGGATCGCTGCCGCGATCCCATTTATTTTTTCATAACAAAAATGGATAAAGGTTTCTGTCGAATTAAACCGAATCATCGTGTATCATATGATATAATTAAATTTTGATATAAGTAATATTATAGATTTTTGAATAGATGGGAGAGAGACTCTTGAGCGAACATGCCCTTGGCAATAAAGAGCGATTCCAACTCTTGCTCCAGCAGCTGCAATTGATTGAGGATGCTGTAGTGGTACATTTCAACAATGCACAAATAGAAAGGCTTCAAGTTGAAAAAAAAGCAAGGAAGTGGCATTTTCAGTTTTTATTTGAGAAAATCATTCCTTTTAATGTTTATCTTAAGTTTACAACACAGCTAGAAAGAACCTTTACGAATATTGCCTCCATTTCATATGATATGAATGTAATGGATCAAGCCTTTACACCCGAATTATTAAAAGAATATTGGAGCTTTTGTATCCAGCAAATTGATGGGATTTCGCCGCCGCTATTAAAGCTGCTTAACGAACAAATGCCGGATGTCAATGGGAACAAGCTGACAGTTAGCGTGAGAAATGATGCAGAAGGTCTAGCATTAAAACGGAAATATGGCCCTGTTATTGGCGACATTTATCAATCCTTTGGTTTTCCGTTGCTTGCGATCGAGACAGACATAAAAAGCGAAGAAAAAAATGAGGAATATGAGCAATTTTTACTTGCCAAACAAAAGGAAGACCAGGAACGTGGCTTATTGGCTATGGTTGAGATGCAAAAGAAAGAAGCGGAAAAGGAACACTCGGGTGAAATACCGGAGGGTCCACTCACAATTGGCTTAACGATTAAAGATGATAGCGACTTCCGTAGTTTAATTGATATTGTCGATGAAGAACGAAGGGTTGCAGTAGAAGGATATATTTTTAATGCCGAGATAAGAGAGTTAAGAAGCGGCCGTTCACTGCTAACCTTTAAGATTACCGATTACACCAGCTCCATCATGGTGAAAATGTTCTCTAGAGATAAGGAGGATGCCGCCCTATTCCAGCTTGTGAAAAAAGGAATGTGGGTGAAGGTACGCGGGAGCATCCAGAATGATACCTTCGTCCGTGACCTTGTCATGATTGGAAATGATATTAATGAAATCAAGCCGGTTGGACGTAAGGATACAGCACCGGATGATGAAAAACGGGTTGAGCTGCATCTTCACACCCCAATGAGTCAAATGGATGCGGTAACGCCAGTAAGTACCTTAATCGCTCAGGCGAAAAAGTGGGGTCATAAGGCAATTGCAGTGACAGATCATGCCGGAGCGCAATCCTTTCCTGAAGCATATGGTGCGGGAAAAAAGAATGATATCAAAATTCTTTATGGAGTTGAGGTAAATCTTGTCGATGACGGGGTGCCAATCGCCTACAACGATGCCCATCGTTTACTTGCAGAGGATACTTTCGTTATTTTTGACGTGGAAACAACTGGACTTTCTGCCGTATATAATACGATTATCGAACTTGCAGCCGTAAAGGTGAAGGACGGGGAAATCATTGATCGATTTGAGTCATTTGCGAATCCGCATCATCGGCTGTCCGCCACAACCATCAATTTAACGGGTATAACAGATGATATGGTTCAAACTGCGCCAGAGGTGGATGAGGTAATAAGGGATTTCCATGATTGGATAGGAGACGCAGTTTTGGTAGCCCATAATGCATCCTTTGATATGGGGTTTCTAAATGTTGGCTATAAAAAGATTGGATTGGAGAAGGCGGAAAATCCCGTCATTGATACACTTGAGCTTGGACGATTCCTCTATCCAGAAATGAAAAACCATCGCTTAAATACACTGACTAAGAAGTTTGATATCGAATTAACCCAGCATCACCGTGCCATTTATGATGCGGAAGCAACGGGCTATTTACTCTTAAAAATGCTAAAAGATGCCCTTGAAAAGGGAATTGAATATCATGATGAATTTAACGATAATATGGGAAAAGGGAATGCCTATCAACGAGCTCGCCCCTATCATTGCACGCTTTTAGCACAAAATGAACATGGCTTAAAAAACTTATTTAAACTTGTTTCGATCTCCCATATTGAGTATTTTTATAGAGTTCCGAGAATCCCGAGATCGGTTCTCCAAAAATACCGCGATGGCATTCTTGTTGGTTCAGCATGTAACAAGGGTGAAGTATTTGAAGGGATGATGCAAAAGTCACCTGAAGAGGTAGAGGCGCATGCCCGCTTTTACGACTATCTTGAGGTCATGCCAAAAGAAGTTAATGCGCCATTAATTGAAATGGAATTAGTCCGCGATGAAAAAGCGATGGAAGATATTATTAGTAAAATTGTGATTCTTGGCGATAAATTAGGCCTGCCTGTCGTCGCAACGGGAAATGTCCATTATTTAAATGAAAACGATAAAATCTATCGAAAAATCTTAGTTAACTCACAAGGTGGGGCGAACCCGCTAAACCGCCATGAACTGCCGGACGTTCATTTCCGCACAACCAATGAGATGCTCGATGCTTTTTCTTTTTTGGGAGCGGAAAAGGCAAAGGAAATCGTGGTTACTAATACGAATAAAGTTGCCGATATGGTGGAGAACATTAAACCTATTAAAGACGATTTATATACACCGAAAATTGAAGGCGCAGAAGAAGAGATGCGCCAAATGAGTTATGAAATGGCCCATAAAATTTATGGTGAACCGCTTCCGGAAATTGTGGAAGCTCGTTTAGAAAAAGAACTTAAAAGTATCATCGGGCATGGATTTGCGGTAATTTATTTAATTTCCCATAAACTTGTAAAAAAATCACTTGATGATGGTTACCTGGTTGGATCGCGGGGATCTGTCGGCTCGTCATTGGTTGCCACGATGACGGAAATTACCGAGGTTAACCCATTGCCGCCACATTATGTATGCCCAATATGTAAGCAATCCGAGTTCTTCAACGATGGATCAGTTGGCTCTGGATTTGATCTACCTGATAAAGATTGTCCCAATTGTGGGGAAAAATACCGGAAGGATGGACACGATATTCCATTTGAAACCTTTCTCGGTTTTAAAGGGGACAAGGTACCCGATATTGATTTGAACTTTTCGGGGGAGTACCAGCCGCGTGCCCATAACTATACGAAGGTTCTATTTGGAGAAGATAAAGTATTTCGAGCAGGGACAATCGGTACGGTTGCCGATAAAACAGCATTCGGTTATGTAAAAGCCTATCAGCAGGATAATAATTTGCAAATGCGGAATGCAGAAGTAGAACGACTCGCATCAGGCTGTACTGGTGTAAAAAGAACGACTGGTCAGCACCCAGGTGGTATTATAGTTATCCCTGATTACATGGATGTTTATGATTTTTCACCGATTCAATTCCCTGCAGATGATCGAAATTCCGAATGGAAAACAACCCATTTTGATTTCCATTCCATCCATGATAATGTTCTGAAGCTTGATATTCTGGGCCATGATGATCCGACCGTGATTCGGATGCTTCAAGATCTTAGTGGAATTGACCCAAAAACAATTCCAACAGACGACCCTGAAGTCATGAAGATTTTTAGCAATACCGAATCCCTTGGGGTAACGGAACAACAAATCATGTGTAAAACAGGTACACTGGGTATCCCAGAGTTTGGGACTAGATTTGTTCGGCAAATGCTTGAAGATACGAAACCGACTACATTCTCAGAACTTGTCCAGATTTCCGGTCTGTCGCACGGTACCGATGTTTGGCTCGGGAATGCCCAAGAATTAATTCATAATAGAATTTGTAATCTTAGTGAAGTTATCGGTTGTCGTGATGATATCATGGTTTACTTGATCTATCAGGGTCTCGATCCTTCTTTTGCTTTTAAAATTATGGAATCTGTCCGTAAAGGTAAAGGCCTGAGCGAAGAAATGGAAGCGGAAATGCGAAAAAATGAGGTACCGGAATGGTATATTGACTCCTGTAAAAAGATTAAATATATGTTCCCGAAGGCGCACGCAGCAGCGTATGTATTAATGGCTGTAAGGATTGCTTATTTTAAAGTTCATCTTCCACTTTTATATTATGCAGCCTACTTTACGGTCCGGGCAGAGGATTTCGATATTGAAACCATGTCAAGAGGCGGAGAGGCGATTCGCGCAAAAATAGAAGAAATTAATGCAAAAGGTCTTGAGGTATCAAATAAAGAGAAAAACCTGTTAACTGTGCTTGAATTGGCACTTGAAATGACCGAAAGAGGTTTTGTATTCCAAAACTATGATCTCTATCACTCAGATGCATCGGAATTTATCATTGATGGAAATTCCCTAATCCCTCCGTTTAATTCCATCCCTGGTTTGGGAACAAATGCGGCCTATAATATCGTAAAGGCTAGAGGAGATGGTGAATTTTTATCAAAAGAAGATCTGCAGCAACGCGGTAAAGTATCTAAGACCATACTTGAATATTTGGACAAACAGGGCTGCTTAAAATCACTTCCTGAGCAAAATCAGCTGTCTTTGTTTTAAGTGAGAATCCCGTTAGCAAAGCGCTTCTGTATTGGTTGCATTTGCATATATATTATGGTTATGGTATAGTTTTATTGGAAATACTAAGAAATACTCTCGTGTTCAAGAGTGGGGAAACCCACTCTTTCGTCTTTGTTATAAAGGTTTTTGATGAGTAAATTGATAAAACTTTCCGTGAACTACATAGAATATGGGTGAAATAGTTCGTAAAGGAGGGAAAGCATGAGCAAAGTAACGGAAGTTGTAGAAGAACTGGCGACACCAATTTTTCAAGAGCTTGGTCTGGAATTAGTTGATATTGAGTATGTAAAGGAAGGAAAAAGCTGGTTCCTTCGTGTTTATATTGATAAAGATACTGGTGTGGATATTGAGGATTGCGGTTTAGTTAGTGAGCGGCTAAGTGAAAAACTCGATGAGATTGACCCGATTCCCCATAACTACTTTCTTGAAGTGTCTTCTCCAGGTGCCGAGCGTCCATTAAAAAAAGAAAAAGATTTCGAAAAGGCAATCGGTAAAAATGTTTTTATTAAAACCTATGAACCGATTAATGGTGAAAAAAGCTTCGAGGGGACTTTACTTGAATTTGATGGTCAACTTGTCAAAATTGAAGTTAAGATTAAGACACGCAAAAAAATGATTGATATTCCATTTGAAAAAGTAGCGAATGCACGACTTGCGGTTATTTTTTCGTAGAGAAAAAAATAAAAATTGAAGAAGATTAGGGGGATACAAGGAAATGAGCAGCGAATTATTAGATGCTCTTACAATTCTGGAAAGAGAGAAAGGTATTTCCAGGGACATTTTAATTGATGCAATTGAGGCGGCACTGGTATCAGCATACCGCCGTAATTTTAATCAGGCACAAAATGTCCGCATCGACATGAATTTACAAGCCGGTTCAATGCGGGTTTTTGCCAGAAAAGAAGTGGTGGATCAGGTATTTGACCCACGTCTTGAAATATCTTTGGAAGATGCTGTGCGTATTAATCCGAATTACCAAGTAGAAGATGTTGTCGAAATGGAAGTAACGCCAAAAGATTTCGGCAGGATTGCAGCGCAAACAGCTAAACAAGTTGTAACCCAGCGTGTAAGAGAAGCTGAAAGAGGAATTATTTATTCTGAATTTATCGATCGTGAAGAAGATATCATGACGGGTATTGTCCAAAGGTTAGATTCTAAATTTATTTATGTCAGCCTTGGAAAAATAGAAGCATTATTACCGGTTAATGAACAAATGCCTAATGAACGATATAAGCCGCATGATCGAATCAAGGTATTTATTACAAAGGTTGAAAAAACCACAAAAGGTCCGCAAATTTTCGTATCACGAACCCATCCAGGATTATTAAAACGTTTATTTGAAATAGAAGTGCCTGAAATTTACGATGGCACAGTAGAAATTAAATCAGTAGCACGTGAAGCTGGCGACCGTTCGAAGATTTCCGTTCATTCAGATAATCAAGAGGTTGATCCTGTTGGTTCATGTGTTGGACCAAAAGGTACTCGGGTTCAAGCGGTGGTCAATGAATTAAAGGGTGAAAAAATTGATATTGTGAAGTGGTCTGACGATCCTGTTGTTTTTGTGGCTAATTCACTGAGTCCTTCTAAAGTTCTTGATGTAATGGTGAACGAAAATGAAAAAGCAACAACAGTCGTTGTCCCAGATTATCAGCTTTCATTGGCAATCGGGAAGCGGGGACAAAACGCCCGCCTTGCTGCGAAATTAACAGGCTGGAAAATTGACATCAAATCGGAAGCGGAAGCACGTGAACTAGGAATTTATCCACGTGAAGAAACCATTAGGCTGTTTGATGATCAGGTTGATACCGATTTTGATTATGAAGATGGGATAGACGATTAGGTGAGGTGAAACGTGTGAACACTAGAAAAAAAGTTCCAATGCGCAAATGTGTGGCTACCGGTGAAATGAAACCGAAAAAAGAACTCGTTCGCATCGTTCGCTCTAAAGAAGGCGACGTATCCATCGATTTGACAGGGAAAAAGTCCGGAAGAGGCGCCTACCTTTCAAGGGACAAAGAAGCAGTTTTACTAGCCAAGAAAAAAAACACCTTATCAAATCTTTTAGAGGTTTCGATTAATGATTCTATTTATGAAGAACTACTTGAGCTATTAGAGAAGGAGAACTGACAATCCAACATGAAACAAAATCAATGGATGTCATTACTTGGCTTGGCCAATCGAGCGCGTAAAATCATATCAGGTGAAGAGCTTGCCGTTAAAGAAATACGGAACGGAAAGGCGAAGCTCGTTTTATTAGCCGCAGATGCGTCTGACAATACGACTAAAAAAATTTCAGATAAATGTAATTCCTATCAGGTTCCATTAAAAAAGGTGGAAAATCGCCATCTTCTTGGTCAAGCAATTGGCAAAGAAGCCCGCGTTGTTGTAGCTGTTTTGGATGATGGATTTGCAAAAAAACTGGTAACGTTGCTCGATTAAATCTAGCGGGGGTGAAATAATGAGTAAAATCCGTGTTTATGAATACGCAAAGAAACACAATATATCAAGTAAAGAAATTATCAATAAATTAAAAGAAATGAATATAGAGGTCTCCAATCATATGGCAACAATAGAAGATGCAGATATTAAAAAACTTGATGCAGCCTATAATAAAAAAGAAACAACTCCATCACAACAAAAACCGAATAATACTGGTTCACAGAACCGCACCAATGCGCGCCCTGCAGGACAGCAAAATCGTCCTAATCAGAGTCGCCCGGTTCAGTCATCAACTAAGAAACCTCAAGTGCAGTCCAAAACACCTAAAGCATTTGAGGAGGCAGCAGATAAAAATACTGCTCCAAGCAAGGTAAAGGTTGTCTCACCACCAAAAAAGGTTGAAGGCAAAAAGCAAAACCAGGAATCTCAATCAAAAGAAAATAAAGTGTTTAATAATGCTGATAAGGCAAAGGCAAGACCTTTTAATAATTACCAAAATCGTAATAACAATCATAATAATAAAAAGAAAAAATCTCATACACCTGTACAGCAAACTCAGCCTGTGAAGAGAAAAGAAAAAGAGCTTCCGGCTAAAATTACCTTTAGTGAATCTCTAACAGTGGGAGAGCTAGCGAAAAAGATCTACCGTGAACCTTCTGAAATCATTAAAAAGCTCTTTTTACTTGGGGTAATGGCAACCATAAATCAAGTTTTAGACAAAGATGCAATTGAATTGATCGCCGGTGAGTACGGAGTTGAGGTTGAAGAAGAAATTAAGATTGATACAACGGATCTTGAAGTTTACTTTACAGAAGATTCAGCTGAATCTCTAGTTGAAAGACCTTCAGTTGTTACCATCATGGGGCATGTTGACCACGGTAAAACTACATTACTCGATTCAATTCGAAACACGAAGGTAACCGAAGGAGAAGCTGGTGGGATTACACAGCATATCGGTGCCTATCAAGTAGTTGAAAACGGAAAGAAAATTACTTTCCTTGATACACCAGGACATGCTGCGTTTACAACCATGCGTGCACGTGGTGCAAAAATTACCGATATTACCATTCTTGTTGTTGCTGCTGATGACGGTGTTATGCCACAAACGGTTGAAGCAATTAACCATGCTAAGGCTGCCGAGGTTCCAATTATTGTTGCTGTTAATAAAATGGATAAAGAAGCTGCAAATGCCGATCGTGTTATGCAGGAATTGACAGAGCACGGATTAGTAGCAGAAGCATGGGGTGGGGATACTATTTTTGTGCCGCTTTCCGCAAAAACAGGCGAAGGAATTGATAACCTGCTTGAAATGATCCTTCTTGTTGGTGAAGTAGAGGAATATAAAGCAAATCCTAAACGCAAGGCTGTTGGAACCGTTATTGAAGCACAATTAGACAAGGGACGCGGTTCAGTTGCAACCTTGCTTGTACAAAACGGTACTCTTAAAATTGGTGATCCAATTGTTGTGGGGAATACCCATGGTCGAGTTCGGGCAATGGTGAATGACAAAGGCCGCCGTGTAAAAGAGGCAGAGCCGTCCACTCCCGTTGAAATTACTGGACTAAGTGATGTTCCGCAGGCCGGAGATCGTTTTGTAGTATTTGAGGATGAGAAAACAGCCCGCCAAGTTGGGGAAGCACGTGCTGGGCAAGCATTAGCTGCACAACGTGGTGAAAAATCTATCGTTAGTTTAGAAAATCTATTTGAACAATTGAAGCAAGGTGAAATGAAGGATCTGAACATCATCTTAAAAGCGGATGTTCAAGGTTCAGCTGAAGCCGTTGCAGCTTCCTTGAAAAAAATAGATGTCCAAGGTGTTAATATCAAAATCATTCACAGTGGTGCAGGTGCGATTAATGAATCGGATATCTCCCTTGCTGCTGCTTCAAATGCGATTGTTATCGGCTTTAATGTTCGACCGGATGTAAATGCGAAACGTGCTGCAGAGGCGGAAAAAGTGGATGTCCGTCTTCACAGAATTATTTATAAAGTAATCGAAGAGATTGAAGCCGCAATGAAAGGGATGCTTGATCCAGAGTTTGCAGAAAAAATTATTGGTCAAGCAGAAATCCGTCAAACCTTCAAGGTGTCAAAGGTCGGAACGATTGCGGGATCATATGTAACGGATGGTAAAATTACCCGTGATAGCGGTATTCGCTTAATTCGTAATGGGGTTGTCATATTTGAAGGCCAAATTGATGCCTTAAAACGTTTTAAAGACGATGCTAAAGAAGTGGCACAAGGCTATGAATGTGGAATAACCATTAAAAACTTTAATGATGTTAAAGAAGGAGATATCATTGAAGCATATGTAATGGAAGAAATTGAACGGAAATGATTGTCGGTATAGTGGAATGTGAGTGTATGATTTATGATGCGCATTCTTTAAAAGAGAAGCGGGCTGTTTTGCAGCGAATTCTTACTCGGTTAAAGCAGAAATTTAATGTATCCGTGGCAGAGGTGGATTATCAGGATGTATGGCAAAGAACGAAAATAGCCATTGCTGTCGTTACCTCTTCAAAGGTTTCCACGGAGCATGAATTGCAAAATGCATTAAAACTAATCGACTCATTTCCAGAAATAGAAAGAACAATCACCGAGATTGATTGGCTTTAACTTAAGAGGTGAATGTATTGAGCCACAGAGCAAATCGTGTTGGAGAACAAATGAAAAAAGAACTTAGTGACATCATCGGTCGTAAAATTAAAGATCCACGGATCGGCTTTGTGACGGTTACTGACGTTCAAGTAACAGGAGATCTACAACAAGCAAAAGTGTTTATATCTGTATTAGGTGATGACGAGCAAAAGGAGAATACCTTAAAAGGCCTGGCAAAAGCTAAAGGCTTTATTAGGACAGAAATTGGCCATCGTATTCGACTGCGGAAAACACCGGAAATTATTTTCGAATGGGATGAATCCATCAATTATGGAAATCACATTGAAACGCTTCTTCATCAATTGCATACGGATGACAAACCGTTGGAAAAGAACGAGGAAGAATAATATCTTATGAAAAGTGGATAGACAACCGTCTATCCATTTTTTTCGATAAAACTATAGTGTTAGGAGATTTTATCTTGGAAGGGATATTACCGCTATTTAAGCCTGCTGGGTTAACCTCGCACGATTGTGTTTTTAAGTTAAGAAAGATTTTGAAAACGAAGAAGGTAGGACATACAGGGACACTCGATCCTGATGTGACCGGTGTTCTGCCTATTTGCGTTGGGAAAGCAACGAAGGTTGCTGAGTACATAACGGATGCCGGAAAAGCTTACGAGGGGGAAGTGACTCTTGGCTTTTCAACAACAACTGAAGACGCTTCAGGTGAGGTTGTTGAAAGGAAATCGGTTGATCGAATTATTTCTCGAGATGAAATCATGGAGATACTAAAATCACTTACAGGCGAAATCGAACAAACTCCTCCTATGTTTTCAGCTGTAAAAGTGGGAGGGGTGCGGCTTTACGAATATGCAAGAAAAGGAATGGTTGTTGAACGTCCTACAAGAATAGTAACCATCTATTCAATTGAGCTGCTTGACGATAGGGAGCATTTTCTAGGGGAGGAAATTTCATTTCGCTTTAAAGTGAGTTGCAGTAAAGGAACGTACATTCGTACGTTGGCGGTCATGATTGGCGAACGTCTTGGCTTCCCAGCCCATATGTCTAATTTGCAAAGAGTTCAATCTGCAACATTTTCTTTGGAGGATTGTTTAACGTTTGAAGAAATAGAACAACATATGGCAGCAGGCACGATTTCAAGTGTGTTAAAACCGCTAGAAACAGCTCTTTCTCATTTGCCGAAATTACTGATTAATGATAAAGTAGCAGAGAAAGTAAAAAATGGTGCACTATTACCTATACCAGAACAATTAGAAAATATTAACGGACCCATTATCGCTGAAACGAACGAAGGTTTCGCTCTTGCTATTTATTCAAAACATCCAAGCAAGCCCGGACTTTTTAAACCAGTTAAAGTGTTGAGAAATGACCAATAATAAGAAAAGCGCAAGCGCCCTGGTCAGCGGCGTATGGCCTGGAGCGCTCCAACTGAGATAAAG
>NZ_AJLS01000150.1 GCF_000307875.1 Neobacillus bataviensis LMG 21833 | reverse complement strand
TTGGCTTAGTTTCTTAATAGAAACTAAAAAATATTGTTTGTTGACGTTTTTGTTTGTTTAGTTTTCAAAGAACAAATGTTTCTGTCGCTCACAAGCAACTTTATTATCTTACTAAACTATCAACTGAATGTCAATAATTTTTTCATGATTATTTGTTGTCGTGGTGACGACTTGTTTTATATTACAGTAATCTTTGTGGATGGTCAATACCTTTTTTAAGTTTTTTTTAAATGATAAAATCCGCAGTAAGATTTGAGACGGATATATATATATATAGTTGGAATCCGTTCTAGAGTGAAGCAGGGGACGGTTGAACCGTCCCCTGCTTCATTTCACACATCGAAATCCCATATGTCCACTTGAGCTATCAGGGCTGACTGCACTGCGTGCTGAAACTCTGTATCGATTGCAATAGGATTTGTGGCAAAGGTAAGAGCCGCCTTTTATGATTTTATCCATTCCATTCGGCGGACCTTGGGGATTGTTCCTAGTTCCTTCTATATGATAGGAAGCACTAAACCAGTCTGAACACCATTCCCATACATTTCCGGACATATTAAAAAGACCATAATGATTGGGCGGGAATGATTTAGATGGAGCCGTTCCGATATATCCATCCCTCCCATGATTGGTATGCGGAAACTTCCCCTGCCAGATATTACAGACATGTTTCCCATCTGGATGGAGTCTATCACCCCAAGGGTATCTCTTTTGGACGAGCCCTCCTCTTGCGGCATATTCCCATTCAGCTTCAGTAGGCAGCCTTTTCCCCGCCCAATTGCAATATTCATTCGCATCATTCCATGAAACATGGACAACTGGATGATCCAAACGACTTTCAATTGTTGAACCCGGGCCTTCGGGCTGATTCCAAACAGCACCTTCGACTACCAACCACCAGGGTGTGCCGGGAACAGCTTGTTTTACATATTTATTTTTATTTTCAGGTGACAAAAACTGATAAAAAACAAATGACCAGCCATATTTTTCAGCGTCTGTTTTATAGCCTGTATCCTCAATAAAATCCCTAAATCCTCCATTTGTAACTGTACCTTCATCAATGAAAAATGGGGAAATCTCAACCTCTCTTACTGGGCCTTCTCCATCCTCTGAAAATGTATCCTTGTCATTTGAACCCATTAATGTCTTGCCGCCACTAAGAAAAATCATACCATCCTTAGTGGGGGCAGAATTTTTTTTAATTCCAATCGAAGTGGATTCAATATGAACCTGTAAACCTTGCTGTCTATTTATAGCGCAACAACTTTTTTTAGATGATTCCACCGGAGCTCCCCCTAGCTGTTTAAGTAAAATTTCGGACTTTGGCCGTTCCAAATAAATAACTACGAATTCCTAAACAAAAAGATGTGCCTTTTCAATGGAGAATGCTTCATTAATGACTAGCGCAGCAGCACCAAGTACAACTCCATCATAAGAGTCTGTTACCATAATGGGGGTATATTTTCCACCGGTTCCTACTACTCGTGATTGAACTGCCTTACGTAACGCGTCTAAAAATATATCACCTAGCTGGATCAAACGTCCTCCAATAACAATCATTTCCGGATCGAAAAAGCTGATAACATTTGCAACCCCTATTCCTAGAAATTGTCCTGCCTCTTCCACTACTTTTTGAGTGATGGAAGATCCACTCTGTAATGAAAAAACAATGTCTTCAAACGTTAAGTTCTCCCTATTTTCAAAGAAAAGCTGTTTTTCATGCGGGTTTATCTCCAATTGGTCACATACATTCTTTATGATTTTGGTCGTTGACACTAATGTTTCAAGACAACCGTAGTTGCCGCAAGAACACCGGTCTCCAAACATGTCGACCGTTGAATGTCCGATTAAACCAGATTCCCGATGATTTCCACGATGAAGCTCACCATTTACAATAATTCCACTGCCGATTCCGGCATCCGCCATGATATAAACAAAATGGTTGGATCTTACCCCTTTTCCAAACCATCTTTCAGCTAATGCGGCAACATTGGCATTGACATCTAAGGTGACAGGTATGGTAAAAGCATTTTGCAACATTCTCCGTAAAGGGACGTTGGTTACATCGTAGAAATTGGGAATCGTGATAAAGCCTTCCCTCGATTCATTGATCGGACCAGGTATCCCAATCCCTACCCCTAAAAGTTTAGATTGGTCAATTTTCTCTTCAACTAGCATCTTCTCCGTACTTTCCCTAATATAAAGAATAATGTCTGTCATACTTCCTTTATTGTTTGTTTCTTTTATTTGATAAGTGATCATGTTACCACTTAAATCGGTAATGGCCATCTTTACAGCGGAACGTCCAATTTCTATCCCGATCGAGTAGCAACAGGTACGATTGATACTTAGGAGGACTGGACGTCTTCCCCCCGAGGAATGCCCTAACCCATTCTCAATCACCAATTGTTCCTGAATCAACTTTTCAATCATTCTTGTAACGGTTGGTTGAGAAATTCCTAATCGTTTTGATAGCTCTACTCGAGAAATAGGTCCCTGTTCGCGGATAAAATTGATCAACTTATTCATTTGATACTCTTTTAATAACTCTATTATTTTCATACTACAACACCTATTATTTTTCTATTAAAAAAGAAAGGGAGGAATCTCCCCCCTTTATTTTGCCAATTATTAAACAGCCAGGAAAAGAATTACTTCTTTAATGCCTCATAAAACGGTTCAGGGCTAATGAATTTTTCTCCATCTACTACTTCTTTCATCTTACCATTTTGGACAAATAGTTTTTGAAGATTTTCAAACCATTTAACAGCCGTTCCATCTTCAAACTTACCCTTAATTTCTTCAGAGCTTAAAAACTCTGTTGTTTTAACCTGCGAACCCAAAGTTGCTTCATCGATCCCAGTGAACTCGGCTGTTAATTTAACCGCTTCCTCGATATGATCTTTTCGATAATCGTTCGCTTTTGTCCAGGCTTGTAGGAATTTTTCTACCTCTGCTTTATGTTCTTTCAAATATCTTGGGCTTACCACCCAGCTCTGAGGGAACACATACTCCGGGAAGAAATCGGTGTTGTCAGCTAGCTTTACGAAATTTTCTGCCCCAACTTGCTTTTCAATTTCAGCTGTAAATGGTGACCAAATCGCAACTGCATCAACTTGATTGGCAATAAATGCTGAAACCGCACCAGCCACTTCCATATTGACAATATTCACTTTGCCTGGATCGACTTTAGCCGCTTCAAGAGCTAAGTTCAGAACCATTTCACCAGATGTTCCTTTTGGTACTCCAACCGTTTTTCCTACTAGGTCTTTTACATCCTTTACACCTGACTTTTTCGAAGCAAGTAACATATCACCAGTATTTAAGCTATCAACGGCAATGATATTCCCTTGACCCTGTGCGGCTAGAAAAGTGGCACCAGGTCCAATATAAGCAATGTCGATGTCCCCGGAAACCATTGCCTGAAACTCTGGAGGGCCACTGTTAAACTTAACAAGATTTACTTTAATACCAGCATCCTCAAAATAACCCTTTTTCTCTGCAATGACTAATGGTGTCGCGCCATGAACATCCGGCATATACGCAATATTAATGGTTGGGATTTCTTTCTTTTCATCCGACTTCTTTTCTCCTGAAGAATTACTTTTACTAGATGTTGATGAAGAACACGCACTGATTAGCAAAGTAATAGCTAAAAGAAACATAAATAATAGTGATTTGTTTTTTCCCATCTTTTCATTTCCCCCTAGTAATCTATTTTTTTACTGCTAAATACTCTTGGTACACTTTCGACCATATTTCATTCTTGATTTCAACAAACCTTGGGGCTAATTTTGTTTCTTGTGTTCGTGGATAAGGAATATCAACATCAATAATTTCTTTAATTCTTCCTGGACGGGCGCTCATTATGACCACCCTTTGCGCTAACAAAACAGCTTCTTCGACATCATGGGTGATAAAGAAACAGGTTTTCTTCTTGTTCTCCCAAATATTGAGAAGCTCCTCCTGAAGCTGTGCTCGAGTTTGTGCATCAAGTGCACCGAAGGGCTCATCCATTAGCAATACATCCGGTTCAGCTGCGAAAGCTCTTGCAATCGCTACCCTCTGTTTCATTCCTCCCGATAATTCTTTTGGATAGGAATTCGCAAAGTCTTTTAATCCTACTAATTCTAAATACTCCATTGCCTGTTTTCTGCGCGAGCTTGGGTCAATACCTTTTAGCTTTAGGCCGAATTCAACATTTTTAAGAACGGTCTTCCACGGAAAAAGTGCGTACTGCTGAAACACAACGCCGCGCCCTTCTCCAGGCCCTTCAATTTCCTTATCATCGGCTAACACGGATCCAGATGTTTTTTTCTCTAATCCGGCCACAATATTTAACAAGGTACTTTTTCCACAACCACTTGGTCCTACAATGCAAACAAATTCATTCTGTTTAATCTCTAAATCAACATTATTAAGGGCTACTACATCCCCATTTCTTCCCTGATATACCTTAGAAAGACCCTTTACCTTAATCTTTATGTCACTTTTTACAGTTGTCATCATTTGCTCACCTCTTGCCAGCCGGCTAACTTTTTCTCCAACCATAGAACAGCTTTATCCATTACAAATCCAATTAAGCCAATTAGGATAATTCCTAAGATGACGAGATCCATTCGGAAGAAAAGACCTGCTTCCATAATCATATTTCCCAGCCCCTTGGATGCCCCTGTAAGCTCAGCTGCAACTAACGTTGTCCATGCAGACGCTAATCCTAACCGAACCCCCACAAGAATGTACGGAAAAGACGCTGGAACAACGACTTCTAAAAAGATATCTTTATCCGTAGCTCCCAATACTCTGGCTGCTTTAATAAGGGTCGGATCTACATTTCGAACACCTTGATAGATGGATACAACCATGACTAAAAAAGTTGCCACAAAAATAACAGCAATTTTTGCACTCTCACCAACGCCCAATGCAACAATGACGAGCGGAATTAAGGCAATCGGTGGGATCGTTCTAAAAAATTGAATCCATGGTTCAAACAAGGAGCGGAAAATATCGTACCATCCCATTAAAAAAGCAAATGGAATCGCTACCAAAAGTCCTAATAAAAATCCTCCTAAAACGCGGTAAATACTGGCAAGGATATCCGTGATCAATTTCTGATTCGATAGTTCCGTGACAAATGTTTTGGCAATCGTAACCGGATTGGTTAATATCGCATTAACTGATGGAATGGTGGATAAAAGCGACCATATAAGAATGCCAAACAATAATGAGACAAAGACCATGACTCTGTGATCGATCCGTTTCCAAATTGACTTTGGCTTTTCTTTTTGTACCTGGATGACTGGTTCTGTGTTTATATTACCTTGCATTCTAAGTTCCCCCTTTTTGTGCAAGCTACCGGATGGTTGGTGTATCTCCATACGCCGATGATACTTCATCATGTTGGGCAAATTTATTTTTTAGTTGATTTGCCGCCTCTTCCCAGCCTGCTTTTCGAAGATGATTCACCCACTGATCAAGAGTGACATATTTCCAAGGTCCCGTTTCAACCACTTTTTGTAAAGGATCCACCATATTTCGTGGATATCCCAGATGCTCTTGCTCCCACAAGGCTAATCGATGGTTCATTTCCTTCACAATTTCCGGGTAGTCGTGAGCCACATTTTTCGTTTGATGCGGATCATGATCCATATCGTATAAGGTTACATCATCAAAGCGATAGAGACCTGGATGATAAGTTCGGATATAATACCACCGTTCATCCCGGACAGATCGCTGACAAGTATATAAGGCATGATCCATCACTAAATACTCTCGTCCCTCTATATTTTCTCCTTTTAGTACTGGTAAATAGGAGCTTCCATCCCATCCCGAAGGTACTGATAGACCCACAAGTTCCGTAATGGTCGCAATCACATCCACATTGTAGAGAAAGCCATCATAAACAGTGCCTGGTGAAGTTACACCTGGAACCCTTACAATAAGCGGAAGATGATGGACAGATTCAGTAGCACTTGCATGCTCGCCATAAATCCCTTGCTCTCCCATGGATTCCCCATGATCCGCACTGATTACAAAACAAACCTCGTCTTCAATTCCGAGCTCGCTTAATTTGTTCAAGAGCTTCCCAATTTGTTCATCCATAAATGAAATAGCCCCGTCATAGCCGTCAATTAAATGTTTATAATCGTTTCGGTCTTTGATAGTACTTGGCATCGTTGCTGGAAAATGGTCAATGGTATGTAGAAACCTTGCAGACCGAGGAAAGCTGTCTGCTTGATGCTGTTCGATGATTTCCTCACTAGGAAATTCTTTTACTGGTGTACTTCTCCACTTTTCAAAGTATTCTACTGGACTAGTATAGAGAGTGTGTGGGTCCCAAAGTTGTATGTGCAGGAAATAATTGTCCTCCTTGCCATGCTGCTCTAGCCAAGGAATGGCCTTGGAAATGACTTCATCGGCATTTTCGTTCCCCTCTTTCAAAGTATGGGTATGCACCTCGCTCCAACCGGCGAAATACCACCATGCATGATGTCTGTCTCCAAATGAAGAAAAGGTAACCGTTTTATAATCAGCTTCACGTAAGTATCGTGTAAAAAATGGATACTTTTTTGAATGTCCATCCCCTTCAGGGTAGTAAAAGTCATATCCTGGTCCCCAATGGGTTAATGCCCCATGGTTTACAGCAAATCGTCCTGACATAAAGCTGGCACGCGATGGGACACAAGGAGATGATGCGGCATAACAATGTTGAAAACGAATTCCTTTTTCTGCAATGGAGTCCAAATGAGGTGTCGTATTACGCTCATACCCATAACAACCCATGTGGTCTGGACGGAGTGAATCAATATCTAGATAAATAATCTTCACGTTCTAGTTCCTCCTACCTGGTAAACTTAATTTCATTTTGAAATTATCTATTACCATGTTACCCCATTTAGATATCCATTTTCAATATAGTATTACAAACATTCGGAATTTTTTGATTATCAAGCGAAGCTTTGTCTAGGAGGATAAAGGTTTTCCAATTCTCCATATACTTCGGTTAGTTTTATAAACATCTTGAGTTTAATAGCTTCATACTCTTTCTGGTTAAATAAGTTGGTAAATTCATTTGGGTCATTCTCAAGGTCATATAATTCCCCTTCATCCCTGCCAAGATAATAATTCAGCTTATACTGATCCATGACAAGGGTTTTCACGTAAAAGGTCGGTTCTGCCCGATTTTCAACCAAACACCAGTCACGTAATGAACGCTCAGGAGATGTAAAGGTTTCAAATTGACTAATTCCCTGCATATGCTCTTGCTTTTTCACTCCGCAAATATCTAGGATAGTTGGAGCTATGTCTACTAAACTTAATAATGATTGGGTTCGCTTTCCTGCAGGTATTGTACCTGTCCATTGCGCAATAAAAGGCACTCTCACAATATCCTCATAATGGATCGGCCCCTTTAGCCAAAGTCCGTGGTTTCCGGCATAATCACCGTGATCAGATGTAAACACAATGAGCGTATTTTCTTTAATCCCCAGTTGTTCTACCTTATCCAAAATTCGTCCAACATGATGGTCGATCAAACTAATCATCCCGTAATAAGAAGCAAGCCACTTCTTTGCACGTTCTTCCCCAATGTTATAGGTCGTTTTGCCTAAGCATTGAATTCCCCCCGTATCATGCCCGGGATCTGATGTGACATTTACATTCAATTCTTTCAGTCGATCTTCAATCAAGTATTGATGGATCAGGGGCTTATCCTTCATTTCCCCTTCACGCATGTTAAAGGGCGGCATATTATTAGGGTCATACAAACTATTCCAAGGCTCCGGACATAAGAAAGCATTATGAGGATCCTGGAAGCTGCACCATGCGAAAAATGGTTCCTGGTTAGCGTTCTTGTCGATAAACTCCATCGTCCGATCTGCCGTCCACCTAGTATAATGATATTCTTCCGGCAAATCCCACGAGCCTTCCCTGTGTCCGCCGCCAGGTCCAAAATAATCTTTCGGATTGATTCTCTGCTCTTCCAGCCACGCTCCATAATGCATGCCGTGGGAGGAATCCTCATCAGAATGTCCATGGACCATCTCGACGTGTTCGAACCCATAATAAGGCCCCATGAAGTTTTTCCAAAACTCCCGATTATGAATATGCGGCGGAGCTTCAAAACTACCTTCTTTTAGGACTGGTTTAAAATGAGCCTTTCCAAATAATCCTGTTGCATAGCCCTCATCCTTCATATATTGACCAATCGTAGGACGATCCTCACTCAACTCCACACCAATATTCCAGCAGCCATGCCGCGATGGATATTCACCCGTAATAATCGTGGATCGGCTTGGCGAACATACCGGACTAGCTACATATGCCCGTTCAAACGACACTCCGCTTTCAACCAATCGATCTAAATTAGGCGTACTAATGTGGGAGTTTCCCAAAGCGCTGATGGTATTCCAATGCTGCTGATCTGTTGTAATAAAAACGATATTTGGCTTTTTGTTCACCCTACCAAAACTCCCTCTTCTAAATTTTTTTAATTAATATGAATATATCCGCAATTCTAGAGTTATTTGATGTTATAATGTTACAAGTTTACTTGTCATTTTGTTACATAAAGAAAGGAGATTGGGAAATGCAGGAGTTTACACACGAATATGCGTATCATTGGTTCCATACCCCCACTCCTATTGAAAAAGCAGGTGGACTGTGGCCCATCCGTGCAGGAAAAAATCTAGCCAAGCCTCACTATAAAATAGGACCGCGGATGATACCCTACTTTAGTATCCATTTCGTTTTAGAAGGAGAAGGCGTATTTACGTTTGAGCAGACTAACATTCCCATCACACCGGGTGATTTCTTTTGCATATTCCCCAATCAAACTCATACCTATAAAACCTTGGAGGACAATCCATTACAAATGGTGTGGATTGCATTTGATGGAAAACAGTCAAAGTCCATTCTTCAAAACATGGGAGTGACACCTTTCTCTCCGGTAGCTACAAAGGTCATTGATGAAGAAGTGAGGAAATTGCTTGTGGATTTTGTATCGATTACGAGTGAGATAACGGATCTAACCCGTTTAAGCAAAATGTATGAACTGTTCTCGAAGCTCATCGAAAATTCAAAAGTAAACAACCAGCCAGATCCAAATGACGGAAGCTGGCTTAGGAAAAGCATAGAATTTATGGAAACGCATTATGGAGAAGGAATTACCGTGGAAGATGTGGCGAAATATGTGGGATTACACCGATCCTATTTAACGAGTCAATTTTCCCGCGAACTTGGGCTTAGCCCGAAGAAGTTTATTATTGCTTGTAAAATGAAGCAAGCTGCAAAAATGATGGAAGAAAAGCGATTTAATATTACAGAAATCGCCTTCACATTAGGATACTCTGACCTTTATTCCTTTTCAAAAGCATTTAAAAATTATTTCGGAGTCTCTCCAAAGAATTATATTGTAAATGAATAAATACCATCCCATTACCCGATTGGGATTTCTATCATAACCATAGGTTGTCAGTTTCTATAATAGAATTGTAAACAATTATATCGTTATGCACACGAGGGAATGGCTAGCTAAACCGTTCCCGTTTCACTCTTCATTGCGGCGGATAAAATCAATAAAATGCCTTAAGCCCGTTTTTTGAAAGCGATGAACTTTTTGCACCATCCACAAATCCCTAGTTAAATGGAAATCTGCTATTTTTATCTCACACAAAGTACCATATTTTAATTCCTTTACTACCGTAAGTTTTGGAAGAAGGCTTACGCCGAGATCTGCTTCCACAGCACTTTTAATCGATTGCATACTTCCAAGCTCCATTGCGCTCTCAATCTGATCAAGGATCCCCTTTTCTTTGAGCGCCTCTTCTACTATTAGACGTGTACCTGAATCTGACTCTCTCCAAATCATTTTCTCTTCAGGGAGCTCCGTAATTTGAATCTTTTCTCGGTCTTTCCATTGATGATGAAAAGGGGCGACTAAAATCAACTCATCTTCAGCAAACTTTTCTACGATAAAGTTCTCCTTTTTTACAGCACCTTCAACCAACGCAACATCAATATCATTATTATCTAACTTAGATAAAATGGTAGGGGTATTACCGATCGTTAAACTAAATTTTATGTCCGGATAACGCTTACTAAAACCTCCAAGTAAACCCGGTAATAAATACTCACCTATTGTTAGGCTTGCCCCCACACGAAGGATCGTATCCTGGGTACCCCTTAACTCATCAATGGCCTCAATGGATCTTTTCATGTATTCGATTATTTCTTTTGCAAAGGGATAGAGGGTCTTTCCCGCTTCAGAAAGGATTAACTTTCCATCTACCCGCTCAAATAATAACATCCCATACACTTCTTCTAACTGATGAATTTGTCTCGTAACGGCTGGCTGTGAGACAAATCGTAAGCGGGCCGCCTTACTAATACTTCCTTCATCCACCACGGAGCAAAACATTTTTAAACTCTCAATATTCATTTCTACTTATCCACCCCCATTCTTTATAAATGGCTATAGATCCATCTTAGCGTAACTAAACAAAATTTTATCATTTATTTTAAAAGAACGGCTTTTCTTTTTACAATTAATAAACCCACCCGAAATTGTTGGTATTACAATTGCTTATAGCCTATAAAATAATTCAACTATACACCGCCTTCATCCTCTGTTAGTTTTAATATATCGAGGTTAGGGGGGACACTCATGGAAATAACAACAGGTTTACTGCTTTTAGCGGTTGGTGTTATTGCGGGCGGTTACGGAACAATTGTTGGAGCCGGTGGAGGATTTATTTTTGTACCAGCACTTCTCCTGTTATTTCATATGGAACCTGCCATTGCTGCTGGATCCGGCATTGTCATCATTTTAATTAACTCCTTATCAGGAGTATTTGGATATGCTAAGCAAAAAAGGATTAATTATCGAACAGGAATCCTTCTTGGGACAGGTGCTTTCCCAGGTTCCTTACTTGGCGTTTATCTGCTTCAACTTTATTCATCCAGTTACTTCTATGTAGTTTTTGCAAGTTTACTTGTTGCACTCGGCGTTTTTTTATTTGCAAAAAACTCACCTTTTGCCATTCGAAAAGTTAGCAGAGAAGGCAGTACCTTGTCGGAAGATGGAACTGGGCCATCCACCACTGAAAATCCACGGCTAAAGGGAACATGGCTGCTACCGCTCGGTTTCCTCATGGGCGTATTATCAAGTTATCTCGGGATTGGCGGAGGCTGGCTCCTTGTCCCAATTTTAATCTATATATTTAAGGTTTCCACACATTATGCAACAGCCACTTCCATTTTTTCACTCACGCTATATTCAACAGTTGGAGTCATTTCACAGATGTTTTATAGTAACATCGATTGGATGACAGTCATATGGGGAGGCGCGGGTGTCATCATAGGATCCCAGATTGGTGTTTTAGTAGCCCAGCGAATTCCCGGAAAAATAATTATTCAAATGCTTTCCGTCCTATTAATGGTAATTGGGTTCCGTATGTATTTTACCTAGGAAAAAATGAAGCAGGGGACGGTTCCGCAAACCGTCCCCTGTATTATCTCTTCTAAAAATCAGATATCGCTTGAAATCCTTTGATCTTCGTAAACCAAAAAGCTACGTAGAATAAAAATATATATATACAAAAGTCATAAATGGATAACCAATTTTTTGGGTCATAAAAATGAATGAAGACAAAAAACTTCATCCCTCCGAAAGCGGAAATTGCCGCAAATATAGCTCCCTTTACAAGTGAATTCGCCTTAGGCTTAATTTGGATTGCAAACATAACGGCAACCGGGACTAGCGATAGATGATATGGAAGCAAGAAAATGGGGCCAACAGGGATAAATTTTACCGGATAGCTCCATAATCCTGATGAAACGGCTATAAGGTCAATAATTAATGATAAAATAATGGTTATCAACCCTCCAAGAAGTAACCTTCCTGTGATTTCTTTTTTTCTAAGGAGAAGCCAAATAATCCACGGAACAATAAATAATCCAATCCCGAACCACCATTGCCATGTAAAAAGAAAGTGATTAACAACTGCTTCAGACATGATCTTGTTTGCTTCGATAAAAAGTTGTGTGCCTTCTTTAGATTGTTCAATACCTTCACTAAATGCCATGCTAGCCCACCTCTAATAACATATGAATACCTTTATATACCTTTTAGATTATTTTTCATTCCTATAGGTAATTATTTGCAATAAGTATCCTTTTTATTAGTCTTTTTCAAATAAATATTTTACCCTTTGGTTATCCAAAATAGTTGAAAACATCTAGCATTCTTTTTACTAAAGGACCCTAAATTGAAATTGGTTATGATCTTTATTTATTGTGTTCAAGTTTAATTTTACACAAAATAACTAAATACCCATGTGACAAATTTAGTAATAATTTAGAAAGCTTCGTAATACCCTAATTCGATTGGTGACAGCCCACTATATGAAGAAAGACCTGTTTTTGTCCAATTTACAGATTATTCACACTCTATTAACCTCTGCTCAACATTACTCCTATACTTTTAAATAGAACTACATAAAACGTATAGGGGATGATTGAAAAATGAAAAAGGGTTTCATTGTTGGTCTTGCTTGCCTGTCATTATCCGTCACAACAGCTGCACCATATGCCGTTTTAGCGAAACCGATTGAAATGGCAGCAACCGATAATGGACAATCGACATTGCGGCCGCTTACCTCCGATGTAGCGGTGATTGCTCATCGAGGTGCCTCTGCATACGGCCCGGAGCATACACTTGCCGCCTATAAACAAGCTATGACCATGAAGGCAGATTATGTCGAATTCGATTTACAAATGACGAAGGATGGTCAATTGATCGCCATGCATGATGAAACGTTGGCGCGAACCACCAATGCCAAGGAACTTTATCCAGACCGAGCACCATGGCGGGTAAAGGATTTTACGATTGAAGAAATCAAACGCCTCGACGCAGGATCATGGTTTAATAAAGCTTATCCAGATCAGGCGAAACAAGCGTACATCGGGCAGAAGGTGCCCACACTAGAGGAAGCCATTGAATTCGTCCAGAAGCATGGAAATGGCAAATCCGGCCTTTACATGGAAACAAAAGCTCCAAGTGTTTACCCGGGAATGGAAGAGAAAGTAATTGAAATCTTGAAAAAGACCCATGCCTTAGAGGATGAAAAACTATTCCTTGAATCATTCAGCGAGGAGAGTCTTCGTAAGGTACATAATCTTGCCCCTAATGTAAAACTAATTCAGCTTTATACAGCAGCTATGCTGAAAGGTAAAGATGTATCTCAGGAAATGAAGCGAGTTTCTGATTATGCAGCAGGAGTTGGCCCGAGCAAAGAACTAGTGGTTCCAAAGTTGATGGAAGCCGCACATCAGAACAAGCTTCTCGTTCACCCTTGGACCGTCAATTCTCTGGACGATATGGCAGCACTAACCTCCCTTGGCGTTGATGGGCAATTCACCAACTACCCTGATCAGTTTGAGAATCTCCTGGACAAGCCGTTTATTTCACATGGGGTTGCAAGCGGTGATGTGACCGATTCCTCCGCCATCTTATGGACCAGAACCACCGAAAAAGCAAACGTGCAATTTGAAATTTCATCAGACAGTAGTTTTAAACACGATACCAGGGTCAAAACAGCACCTGCAGATGCGAAAAACGATTTTACCGTAAAGGTGGAAGCTAACGGATTAAAGCCTGATACGACCTATTACTACCGAGCCCATGCGGTTTCAAGCAAGTATACCGTAAATGGTTCATTTAAAACGGCACCAGAAGAAAACAGCTTAAAGCCATTGACAATGGTCTGGGGCGGCGATACGGGGGGCCATGGAGAGATTCCGCCATATAAATCGTTCGAAGCGATGTCCGCATTAAATCCAGACTTCTTCCTATTCAGCGGGGACACCATTTATGCTGATAGCCCAACCCCGGCTGTGCCGAATCCTCCTTCGCAAATGGTAGAGGATTTCTGGGCGAAGTATAAAGAAACCCGGACTGATGCAGGTTTCCGGAGCCTCCTGCAAAAAACAGGAACATTCGCCATTTGGGATGACCATGAAGTAACCAATGACTTCTCAGGCCCTTCCCAGCCGCTGACTCCAACTGGATTACATGCGTTTAAAAACTACTGGCCGATCTCAAGTGAACGCAGTGAAGCAGACAAGCTGTATCAAAAGTATGCTTGGGGCAATACGATGGATATGATAATCCTAAATAACCGGGGCTACCGCTCTCCAAACACCCAAGCAGATGGGCCGGATAAAACCATGCTTGGAAATGAACAAGTAGAATGGCTAAAGCAGCAGCTTCTAGAGTCGGATGCAAAAGTGAAGCTTGTAGCGTCTTCTGTGCCGATCTCCGTTCCAACGGGAAAAGCCATGGCTAGGGATGGATGGGCAAATGGCGATAATGTAAACCCAAATGATCCAACAGGATTTGAGAACGAGTTCAAGGAAATCTCTGATTTTATCATCGAAAAAGGGATCAAAAATGTTTTCTTCGTCACGACCGATGTTCATTTTGCCGAGGTGATCAAATATGATGCCAATCATGACGGAAAAACGGATTATAACGAATTGATCAGCGGACCGATTGGAGCGGTAAAAATTAATCCAGGGACACTGGATCCAACCTTCGGCCCTGAGCAATTATATGCAGAAGGCAATTTCTTTAACTTCGGCGTGTTCCGAGTCGATCCTAAAGCGAAGCAAGCGATTGTAGAAATTAAGGATGAAAACGGCAAAGTTCATTTTAGCCATACTTTCCAGCTTGAAGATTGAGAAGGCAATCCTACAGGAACCTGTACCTAGGTCTCATTTCCTAAAAATCTTTAATCTACTTTTACATTACTAGAATACTTACTTAATATTCTGTCTCTATCATGAAGGTAGTATGAAAAACGATCAAACAATTGGGAGGTACTATTCAATGAATAAGAGTAAAGTAATCGTTCCATTATTAAGTGCAGCCATTCTATTCCCTTCGGTTGTAAATGTCCACGCTGCCCCTTTGAAGCCAGTGCCGGTAAAATCGGTAGAATTTGTCGGAATGGATGTTCCTACAACAGCTGCAGAACGTTCCACTATGTATAGTAAAGCATCAGCCATCGTTACATTAAAGGATGGTTCGAAAAAGACTGTACCGTTGGAATATACATCATTAGCCCGCCCCGGCGAAGTCATTAACGGTAAAGTTGTCGGTGCAGCCTATGATGTGAATGGAAAGATCATCAAGGATAAAGATGGAAAGCCATTTGTTTCTACAGCGCCAGACGCCAATTCACTTTTTAGCGTCAACGGAAAAAGCGGAAAATTATATATGGTCAATCACTTCGAAAGTATTCCGGAAAAAGGGTACGGAAACATGCCGAAACCATTGTATTTAAATACAGTCGTACAAGATAAGAAAACGGGTGAAATGAAAATCACCGACATCGAACCGATTGATTTTTCAGCAGATGGCGGCGTATGGACCCCTTGTGCGGGTGTCTTATCTCCATGGAATACTCATTTAGGCAGTGAAGAATATGAGCCAGATGCTCGTGCATTTGAAGCAAATCCAGCCACTTCCAGTGTAACAGCATTTGCAAAGAATTATTATCAAGACCCTAATGCAGTTGGAAATCCATACCTTTATGGACATACTACAGAAGTAAAGATCCATCCAAATGGGAAAGCAAATGCTGTTAAACACTATAGCATGGGACGACTATCCTTTGAAAATGTGACCGTAGCACCAGATAATCGGACGGCTTACTTTGGTGATGACGGCAGCTACACGATGTCTTTCATGTATGTAGCAGACAAAGCAAACGATTTATCTGCCGGTACCTTGTATGCAGCAAAATGGAACCAAACAAGCGACCAAAATGGCGGAGCGGCTGACATCGAATGGATTAAATTGGGACATGCCACAGATGCAGAAGTCAAAGAATTAGCCCAAAGCACGAAATTCAGCGATATTTTTGAAACGACAACGGATGCGGCCTATGGCCAAGCAAATGGGTTTAAAGAAATTAAAACAAATTCCAATGGTGGCGGCAAAACTGAATGGCTAAAAGTGAAACCAGGGATGGAGAAAGCTGCGGCGTTCTTAGAATCCCGCCGTTATGGCGCTCTTATGGGAGCTACTTCCGAGTTCAATAAAATGGAAACTCTCACGCTTAACAAGGCCGACAATAAAGTCTATATGACCATGTCCTATGTTGAAAAAGGGATGACGAAAAATGCTAGTGATCCTGTGGATGATATTCAATTATCAAAAATAAGTTCTGGTGCCATTTATGAAATGAATTTAGCAAAGGGACAAAAAGATCGCGATGGCAAAAAAATTAATAGTGATTATGTCGTAAAGGATATGTCCGCATTGCTAACAGGTGAAGACCTTCCTGCTCCTGATAAGGATGGGAACAAATCGAACCTTGAAAAAATCGCTAACCCTGATAATATTGCTTTCTCTGAAAAATATAGAACGTTATTCATCGCTGAAGACAGCGACAGACATGTCAATAATGTTGGATGGGCTTATAACGTAGATACAAAGAAACTCTCCCGGATTATTTCGGCTCCAAATGGAGGGGAAGTCACTGGAGTTCAAGCAATCGATGATTTAAATGGGAAATCCTACTTAATGGTTGGTTCGCAAAATCCTGGCAACATTGGTTATATTGATTTATCTTCTCTTGATTCAACTAAATAATGTTCAGGACCGCTGGAATTCCATCCAGCGGTCCTTTTTTGAATTCGCCAGCAGAAACACAAGTGACGAAAGAGGCATGAAAAAATGCACTACGTATGCGACACAATCAATTCGCATTCCCCGTCCAATTCAAACTCGCCAAATCCGACTGGAATAATGAGATGTGTCCCTTTCTTTAACTCATACCGCTCGCCATCATGAAGTAGTGCCCCGTCTCCCTTAATCACACTTAACAGCAAATACTTTTCATGCGCAGGAAACGATGCCTTTCCGTGAAGATTCCATTTAAAAACTGAGAAGAACTCGGACTCCACGAAAGTCGTAATCGTCAACCCAGCCCGTTCGTCCACCCGCGGCGAACTTACAGCATCTTGATGCGGCACAGTGGTGACCTCAATCGCCTTTTCTAAATGCAAATCCCGTAGATTTCCCTCTGCATCCCTGCGGTCATAATCATACACCCGATAAGTAGTGTCAGAGCTTTGCTGTGTTTCCAACACGAGCGTGCCTTCACATAAAGCGTGAATCGTACCGCTTGGAACATAGAAAAAGTCGCCCGGCTTAATCTTCACGCGGCGCAGCAGCTCGTCCCATTTTCCTTCATTCATTTGCGCAACGAATTCTTCCTTCGAACGCGCATTATGGCCGAAAATCATATCGGCATCTTCTTTACAATCAATAATATACCAGCATTCTGTTTTCCCAAGCTCACCGTTTTCATGAACCTTTGCATAAGCATCGTCAGGATGAACCTGAACTGATAAATCCATATTCGCATCTAAAATCTTCGTTAGCAGCGGAAATACCTCTCCACCAGGATTCCCAAATAATTCTGGATACTCCTTCCATAGCCCATCCAACGTCATACCCGCATATGAGCCATTTTCAATCATCGAAGGGCCATTTGGATGAGCAGAAATCGCCCAGCACTCTCCTGTATTTACGGTTGGAATATCGTATCCAAACTGTTCCTTTAAAGCGGTGCCGCCCCAAATTCTTTCTTTAAAAACCGGTTTTAAAAATAACGGTTGCACTAGTATACCCTCCACAATCTAATCCGTCATAAACTTATAGCGTAAAACAGCGGCAAGTCCTGCACCATGCTTGAATTCTCCGCTGGCAATCATGTCCTTCAATTCTTCCATGGTAATGGTATGTAATTCAATTTGTTCACTATCTTCTAACTTTTGCTCAGTTGGCGACAAGCCTGCTGCCGCAAACAAAAATATTTCCTCCGTCGTTGAGCCAGGTGAAGGATAAAAACTTCCCAATTCAAGCCAATGCTCTGCAACATAGCCCGTCTCTTCCTCCAGCTCTTTTTTTGCAATTTCAATTGGAGAAATACCTTCAGAATCAATCATTCCAGCAGGTAGTTCCCATTGCCAACTGTTAAGCGCATGACGATATTGTTTTAAACAAACAACTTCATGATTTTGCGTAATGGGTAGAACGCAAACTCCCTTAGAAAAATCTAAATAGGAAAATGTCTTTTCCTTGTCATTGGGAAGAACGACCCGATCAATGGTGATCCCAAAACGATCCACCTTTGTTTTAATAGAATTAGAAATTCTCCAAGTCATCTTTCGATCACCTCACTAAAAAATTTTCCTACTATGTATTCGCTATGTTGGCAAGCATTAACGCCCCAACAACTCCAGCATCATCCCCCAAACCAGGGCCAACAATATACGATGAAAGCTCCGGCAGGGTAACATACCCGTGAATAAGTTTAGGCAAATAATGATAAATGGCTGTAAATACTTGTGGTTGGTGCATCACTCCGCCACCCAGAATAATCCTTTTCGGCGAAAGAATCAAGATATAGTGCATGAGTGCTTGTGCTAGATAAAATCCTTCCATATCCCAAACCTCAGGACGATTGACAAGATGCATGCCTTTTTCTCCCCAGCGGGCTTCAATCGCAGGCCCCGCAGCGAGTCCTTCCAAACAATCATGATGATAAGGGCACTTTCCCTCATATTTATCATCCGGGTGACGCCTTACAAGGATATGCCCCATTTCCGGATGGGAAAGTCCTTGAAGCAGCTTTCCTTGTACAAAAGCACCCGCTCCAATTCCAGTTCCAACTGTAATATACAAACAACTATCCAAACCTTTTGCTGCTCCAAGAGATGCCTCTCCCAATGCAGCTGCATTGACATCCGTATTAAACCCAATAGGAACACCAAACAATTCTTTCAATGTCTGGACAAACGGATAGTCCCTCCACCCCTGTTTAGGGGTTGATGTAATCGAACCGTAAGTTGGGCTTTCCTGGTTCACATCAATCGGTCCAAATGAACCAATCCCAATCGCCTCTACATCATATTTTTTAAAAAATTCAACCACCCTTGGCATTGTTTCCTCAGGTACAGTAGTCGGGATCTGAATTCGTTCCTGAATCGTTCCTTTGGCATCCCCTACAGCACAAACAAATTTTGTACCCCCAGCTTCGATTGCTCCTAACATGCAGAAACCTCCTGTCATTTCAAGTAAACAAACCCTATACCTGATTTTAACGCAATTACCTATAAATGTAACGACCGGTTTTCAATACTGGCACGCTGCTGACGGAGAGAAAGCTAAGAAACATGTCGATAAGCTTTTATTTAATCACGACAAATTTCTCCTTTTTTCTTTTCTATTATTTGCTACTATTATATTACCGTTACGTACGAGACACTAAATTCAAACCTGTAAAAGGAAAAACGAAGCAAAGGAACCTTCCCTTACTTCGGATTGTAAGCGATTACATCTATGATTATTGACAATCAATTGAAAAACACAACATTGATAATACGGCAACTATCAAACTCAGTGGGAGTGGATTTCATGGCAAAGGAAGGAAATCTTTTTGTTGGATTGCTTTGGGGTACATCACTTAGTATCCCCCTATGGGTTGCGTTTTTTGGTTGGATCAAACTCATCACACATTTCCTTATACATTAAAACGCCCAGGACTTCGCCGGGGCGTTTTCTCATTGTTTTTAATAAGGATCATGTCCGCAAGCAGCACTGTCCCCATGTTTTTTAAACCATCAACTTTTTTGCACCTATCTCCTTTAGACCAGCACGAATCAGCAGAAAGACGACGATCCATGAGGCAACCATCAAGAAGATCTGTCCAAAGGGAAACATTCCGGTTATCGGGGTATCCCATAGAGCATGCATCAGCACGACTAAGAGAAAGACGCGTAAAAATTTAATTTTGACCAGCATATTCAGTCTAAATGGATCGTCCCCTTGTACCCGGCAAAAGGCTGCGCCAGTAAGAGCCGCCCAGGCAACATGCCCGCCAGGAGCCAAAAGCCCGCGCCATAGAATGGTGATATAAAGATTTTGGGCATCCCCGGACATAAGCGACCGTAGGGCATATCCCGCCGTTTCAAATGCAGCAAAACCTGCGCCAACGGCTGCCCCAATAAGCAGTCCATTTAGAATATACCTATATTTCCGGTATCGGACAAAACTAATGACCGTTATCGCTTTGGCCAGCTCCTCGGTAATGCCAATCGTAATCGGATTGATATTATTCTTTAAAATATCAAAAAATACAAGTGCAACTAACATGGAGAGAATCCCGCCGATGAACCCGACAAAAATAACGCGGTAAAAGGCAATATTTTGCGGAGCATTCATCTCCCAGAAGAAAATTAACGTGGTCAATGGAACCGCAGATGCCCCAATCATGAGGAGCCCCGGGATAAAGTTTATATTTCGAAAATAGTCGACGCCTATGTAAAATCCCGCGAAAGCAAGAAGCGAAATGACGAATACCCTTGCAAACAGCCAAGGCTTTGGCCATGTATCCGTTACCTCCGTAATTTTCGGAGTCGTAAGGGCCGTTCCTACGATAAAAAGCCGTTCCGCTTCCAGTTCACTATGATCCCGAAAAACACGCGAAAATACGTTTTGAAACTTTGGTTCAATTGATCGTTCCACTCTCGGAACCATATCAACATAATGGGCAAACTCATAAAAAAAGCTGTTTTCATCTTGCGTTTTATTCTTAGCAAACATTTCGCCGCAGCTTAAGCAGAATTTGACTCCATCCGGATTTGAGTAAACACATTGCGGGCATTCCAAATACCTTCACCCCACTTGATGTAATGGATTGGCATTTCGATCATTCGTCCGAAGTTTGAAGCGGAAACCCGCTTCACGCATTCCTCCAAAATGAACAGCAATCTAAAAAAAGTATGCCCTACAATTGGTAATATATTTATAAGTCCCGCTACCATTAGCAGCGGGACCTCCCCCTTATTGTTTCAATTGAAGCAATAGAACCGTCCTCTGCTTCCCCTTAGGTGAAAAAATAGTGTTGACACTTGTAGGTCTCTTTTGTAATATTTGAATTGTCAGAAAGTTAGTTATGAATAACTAACTTAACAAATCCTACCGGAAAAAATGGGTGGTTTTAAAATGCTGAAGCCAAAACGATTGCCTGCGGAAAAGAGAAAGAGAGTTATTATTAGGGCTGCGATAGAAGTATTTTCGGAATCTAATTATCGTGTGGCCAAAATATCGGATATTGCCGCTAGAGCAGGTGTGACCGATCCGATGATTTATAAATTTTTTTCCTCCAAAAGTATTCTTTTTCAAGAAATCCTTAAAAAAACAAGCAGTAAGACCCTGCAGGATTTCTTAGAACAAGATTTTTTTTATATGGAAAAGATCACATGTAAAGAACATTTCAGATTAGCAATTGAAAAAAGCCTTTTTTCTTACTTTTCAAGTATGGAAAAATATCGGAAGGAATTAAAAATCTACTTCCAAGCGATTTCGGAGGTGGATGAACCGGATATAGAAAAGGTATTAAAAGATTCTTATCAAAACTATGCTTCTTTATATGAATCTATTTTGCAAAAGGGAGCAGAGGCAAACATCATCCAGTTAGAGATGAGTGCAAAGGCTATCGCATGGGATATTATTGGCTTCATGATTCATCAAAGTACGTTGTTCTTAATGGGTTTTTATGTAGAAGAGGATACAAAGAAGCTTCTTAACCAACGAGTATCCATGTGGATTCCATAATAATTGAATGTATTTTCATGTAAGGAGGTGGTCATGTCAGTTAGCCAAACTGTAACTCTACCGCTCATTCATTCTATTATAAATATTTGCAAACGCCTACATAATGCATAAAGATGATCAGGAGGATTCCGGAAATGAGAAAAATTCGTTATGTGACGAACCAACTAAATACCATGAGTCACGATGAAATTATACAATACCGTGAAACAAAGTTACTTAACCAAGTTAAGTACAGTTACAGAAATTCTGAATTTTATCAAAAAAAATTCAAAGAGATTGGCGTACAGCCTCAAGAAATTCGGTCAATTGATGATTTTCGTAAGTTGCCGATTTTGATGGATAAGGAACAGGAAAGACAAAGTCAAGCAGAATCGATGGAGAGATTTGGTCACCCATTTGGTATGCATTTATGTTGTTCCCCTGATGATGTCGTCATGACAGCTACCACCAGCGGAACAACCGGTATCCCTACGTTTACGTATACTCTTGCCCAACATGATTTAAATAATATCTCTTCTGCGGTTTCTTATATGATGGAATACGGCAGAGTGAGCCCTGGTGACCGGTTATTATTTAATCATGCTTTAGGAATTTATGCGACATCTGCCGTGCTCCCAGGTATTAGAAAAGCAGGCGTTTTACCCATTGATGTAGATGTAAGGGCAGGGACGGCTGCCATTTTACAATATGCAAAATTGACCAAACCCACTGCTGCGATGATGACGCCGTCTTTAGCGGAGCATTTAATCCAAAAAAGCCCCGAAATTTCAGGAACAGAGGTGAGAGATTTACAATTATCTGCCCTTTTCACTGTAGGTGAAATTGCGATTGGGATACCGGAAGTAAAGCAAAAAATCGAAGATGCATACAATTGTCGAGTTTATGACTGGATAGGACCGCTTGCGGGGACATTAGCATTTTCTTGTGATTCTGATGAGTATCATGGCATGCACTGTGTTACACCTGATTTTGACTTGTATCCTTATGATTTAGTAGATCCAGAGACAAAAAAACCGATTGACATAGTGGATGGAGTTATTGGTGAAGCTGTATATAGTTCATTGGATAAAAAGGCAGTTCCAATGCTGCGTATGGGCTCGGGAGATATTGTTCAAGTCCTAACCAAAGAATGTCCAGGCTGCGGTTTCAAAGGCTTAAGGGTGAAAGTGATTGGACGTTCCGATGACATGCTAATCGTGAAAGGAGTCAATGTATATCCTGCAGCCATAAAGAAAGTGATCAATACCTTTATTCCAGAAGTGACGGGAGAAATTAGGATTGTTTTAGAACAGGCGCCTCCAAGAGTGGAACCGCCATTAAAAGTAAAAGTGGAATATGGGTACGGTGTAGATTCTGGAAGACTACCCTATTTAGAGGAAATAATAAAACGGGCATTAAGCCAAGAGGTGAGAGTCAATCCGGAAATAATTTGGTGCTCGCCTGGAACATTAGAAAAATCTCTCGCTAAGACCCCTGTATTTGAAAAGAATTACCACGCGTAGGGTTTTCTGAAAATTAAGATTTATAGGAGGCTGGTTACTTTGGCAAATTATCAAACGTTAGATCTCAAACAGGACAATGATGTTTTAGAGGTTACATTAAACCATAAAAACGGCACCAATCCTGTTAGTAACACCATGCTCAAGGAATTAATTCAACTCGCTGATTGGCTTCGGGAATCAAAGGAAATCAAATATGTGATTTTTTCCAACTCAGGCAGGTTTTTTTCCGTCGGTGCTGACCTAGTTGAGGCCGCTGATAATTTTAATCCGGCTGAAGCTCAATCTGAGAATATTAGAAGGATGCAAATCGTCGGCCAGGAGATGATGCGGAAATTAGAAACTCTTGAACAAATCACCTTTGCAGCTATCCAGGGTTCCGCATATGGAGCTGGTGTTGCGATTGCGATGACCACGGATTTTCGGTTCATGACAGAATCCTCTGTCTTTAACTTACCAGAGACAAACGTTGGGTTATTTCTAACATGGGGTTGTACACCAAGACTAGTAAAATCTGTTGGGGCTGTAAAAGCGAAGGAACTCATTATGCTATGTGAGGATGTATCAGCAAAGGAGTGCTTGCAATTAGGGTTAATCAATAAAGTGGTCTCAGAAGAAAAAATGATGGAAGAGGTCTATCAAACCATCGAGAAACTTCGTCGTAAAGGGTCCCTCTCGATTCGGTTAACGAAAAAACTAGTCAATGCTTCCGTAGCACCAAATTTTGGCGATATCTTTATCAATGAAACGGAATTGGTTGAAAGAGTAGCGTTATCAGGAGAGCCTGCTGCTAGAATGAATGAATTTTTAAAGAGCAAAGGTAAATAGTTTTTTTTCATAGAGGGAAAAACCCTAGATTTTTGGCTCATTGTTCTTACCGCTCTCAGGCCGTGCCAATGAGCCAATTCATTTTAAAAAAATAAGGAGGGTTTAATGATGAAACAGTATTTTTCACAGATGGTGGAAAAGCATGCGAAGGAGATTCCTACTAAAAAAGCCTATCAATTTATGGATCTTTCGGTAACTTGGAAAGAATATCATGATGATATTAATAGAATGACAAATTCCTTTATCAAATTAGGATTGAAGAAGGGAGATAAAGTCGCAACCGTTTTACCGCAATCCCCCGCCTTTATGAACGTATTCATGGCCGCGGCAAATATGGGGTTAATTCTAGTTCCTTTAGATCCCCGGTTTACCTCATCTGAAATGGCTAACCTTTGTAACAGAACCAATCCAAAATTGTTAGTCAGCCTGGCCAACCAGGAATCGATTGTCAATACGGTCGAAAATTTATTAAAACTCGTGGATATCCCACACGTGTATTCCTATCAGGGCAACTTTCCTAATAGGCAGGCAAAACCCTATGAGACATTATTAGATTCTTCCTCTGAGGAAATTTCTAAGGAGCGGCATCCATCTTTAGATGATCCGTTGATTATTATTTTTACCAGTGGATCTACAGGTGTACCAAAAGGGGCACTTATTTCACATCGAAATACGTTCGCAATGGCAGAAAAAACAGTACAAACGTGGAAGTTCACGGATGATGACAAGATATTAATCAATCTTCCTACCAGTCATGTTGGAGGAACACACGATATGCTTGCGGTTCAGCTGTATGTGGGTATGACGGGTGTTTTATCCCCATCCTTTAATCCGAGTGAAACACTGCGTTATATCAGTAAATATCAAATTACTTTTATGGGCGGAGTTCCAACGATGTTCCGTCTCATTTTTCAACAATGCACGATCGCCGACTATGATGTAAACTCGCTGAGATTGGTTTTTCTCGGAGGAGAACCGTCGTCACCACAATTAATTCATAGAATCAAAAATAGTTTTCCGAATGCCAGCGTAGTCGCCAGCTGGGGTATGACGGAAACCTCAGGATATTTTACCTTTAGCGGAATCGAGGATGAAGTGAATCTTGTTGCGCAAACGGAAGGAAAGCCTGGCCCTGAAAACCTGATGAAAGTGATGCGGCCGGATGGTACGAGAGCCGATACGAATGAAGTAGGAGAATTATATGTAAGAGGAGACAGTGTCATTTCCAGTTATTTAGACAAAGAACATAATCTAGATGCTTTTGTTGATGGGTGGTTAAAAACGGGTGATTTAGGTTATCTGGATGAAAACCATTATCTGCATTTTGTTGGCCGGCAAAAAGAAATGTTTATTAGCGGTGGGTATAATGTCTATCCATTAGAAGTAGAATCATATCTCAATTCCTACCCAGGTATCAATGCTTCTTGTTTAATTGAAGTGGCAGATGACATCTGGGGTGAGGTTGGCGTGGCATTTATCGTTCCGGAAGATGGTGCAGCACTGAATGTTGAAGAGATAGTAAATCATTGCAGACAAGGTCTAGCTAATTATAAAATCCCTAAAAAGTTCTTCATCCGAACAAATTTGCCGAAAACTTTAGTAGGTAAAATCGCTAAGCAGGAAATAAGGAAAAGTCTTGAAACTTTTATGGTGCCTTAGTATTTAAGGGATCCACAGGGGCGGTTCTCATGGCTTTTCTCATTGTGAAAAAGCCACTAGAACCGCCCCCTGGTAACCCTGCTACGCGGGAAAATGAAACAAAGAACCGTCCCCTACTTCCTCCTCTTTCGTGACGCCATCCTTTAAATCGATTGAAAAACGGATATGTTCCTCGTTGACAATCGTTTGCGTATTCCTAATATCCTTTTCATTTTTCAAAATTTCTTCTACTTTAACAATACGGAAAAGATGTTAACCCGTTAACAGTTGTATTACCAATTTGGAATTATAATGAAGGAGAAATACTACTCTTCTGTGACATTGCTTTACTAATCATGAAAGGAGGATATTAAGAGAAAGGTTTATGATAATTATGTAAGCGGATTCAACATTACGACATCTAGGTCAAGATAACGCAAAAGATGAATGATAAGAATAAAGGGTATGATCAAAGGAGATGTTTTAATGAGCCAAACTTCACATGCTAAAGATGGATATTCGAAAAGCCCTACAGATTTTAATAATGGACTTACAAATGAAAATAAAGCAATTCCCGGCATTACCTTCCTTGTGGTAATGTTGTGTTGGTTTGGCATGTTTGCAGAAGGTTATGACTTGGCAATCTATGGTGCTGTCCTTCCGACATTAATGGACGATCCAGTATGGTCCTTATCTGCGGCGGTGGCAGGTTCTATCGGAAGCTATGCCCTCATTGGAATGTTAATAGGAGCTGTGTCTGTAGGGACTATTACTGACATTTTGGGGCGAAAAAAGATTATGATCATTTGTCTATCGCTATTTTCTGTCATGATGGCTCTATCGGCAATGGCACCCTCTCCTGAATTATTCGGATTATTCCGTTTTATTGGAGGGCTTGGATGTGGTGGGATCATTCCAACAGCATCTGCTTTAACCATTGAATATTCCCCTCTTAAACGCAGGTCTCTGATGTATGCGATGATGTATACAGGGTACGCATTTGGCGGTGTTTTCTCAGCCTTAGTCTCCATGTTTTTCCTTGGTGAATATGGCTGGAGATTAATGTTTTTTGTTGGTGCAGCACCGATTCTTGCTGTTCCTTTCATGATTAAATTTTTGCCGGAGTCCCTTGATTTTCTTGTAGCGAAGGGCAGGTACTCGGAGGCAACGCGGATTGCGAATCGCTATCATATTTCCATTGAATCGATAAAGGAAAGTCAATTGAATAAAAAGCAGGAAACGCAAAGAAAAACGAACAGGGTGGCAACACTTTTTTCGAGACAGAATATTCGGGCAACCTTATTTTTCTGGGTTACCTTCTTTCTCGGCTTATTTATGATTTATGGATTGACCACATGGCTGCCTAAATTGATGAGGGAAGCCGGTTATCCACTTGGTTCAAGTCTCGGACTTTTGTTAATGCTCAATCTTTCAGCCATAGCGGGATCTCTTTTAGCGGGTGTCGCAGCAGATCGGTGGGGTTCAAAAAAAGTCATCAGTATTTCCTATTTAGTGGCGGGTATTTCCATTGCATTATTAAGCATAAAGTCATCGATGATCATTGTTTATTGCCTTGTTGGATTCGCCGGTTTTGGGACGATTGGTACAACCTTAATCCTAAATGCGTATATTTCCAAATACTTTGATGCCGAAAACCGGGGTACAGCTTTAGGATGGGCACTTGGGTTCGGCAGGATTGGAGCTATTTTAGCACCAATTCTGGTTGGATTATTTATGTCCTGGAATTTTAAACTCTCGACGAACTTTTATGTCTTTGCTTTTGCGGGGATCATGGCTGCGTTATCGATTTTATTTATACCGAAAAATAGAAACGGAGAAATTTAGAGTTTGATAGGGCTGACCTATAAGTAAATGTTTATTTATAGGACTCAGCCCTTTTAATAGAAAACGGTAGAGTACAAGTTTTGTGGGATGGTTAGGAAGAAATTGGAATACACAGTGAAATGTTCCGACAAAGTTTTTTCCTAAAATGCTAAAATCCGGCGCCATTTGAAATGGCCCGGACAAAATGGTTTAATCTCATTATTTTTGTTTCTCATAAACATAACCAAATTGATATAATAGTGCTTCTTCCATATGCCTTCCAATCAATTGGAAACCAATCGGAAGTCCATTATTTGAAAAACCACAAGGTACAGAAAGACTTGGGTTACCAGTATAATTCGTTGGAGAGGTCAATCCTAAAAGGGCCTGTCTAACAGGAACAAGTTTTCCTCCAAACAATACCTCCCTTTGATTAATATCGGTTGGCAGTATTGGGAGAGTCGGAGTAACTAAAATATCGACTTCCTCAAAAACTTGATTATACAGGCTTGTTAAAGTGTTTCTTTTTTGCTGTGCGGCAACGTACTCAGCAGAATGAATTGTCTTACTTGTTCGTATACGTTCATATACCTCAGGGTCATAGTCTGAACCGTGATCTCTTAAATTTTTTTCATGGACAGCATTGGCCTCTGCTTGAATCGTAATGACTTGTGCTCCAGCAATCTCTTCTATACCTTGAATTTCTATCTCTTCTATAATTGCACCTTGCTCTTGATATACATTTATGACCTCGTTTATTGCTTTCGATACTTCTTTATCAATGTTTCTGAAATAGAAGGAAGGAAGACCGATTACTTTCCCGGAAATGCTCTTTCCTATTAGACGGGTATAGTCTTCTTTTGATTGATTAATAGAGTAAGGATCCTTTTCATCAAATCCAGCCAATATATTTAATAGAACTGCATTTTCCTTTACTGTTTTCGTCATAGGGCCTGCATGATCTAGTGAATTTGCGGTGGGGTATATGCCATACTTACTGATTACACCATAGGTGGGCTTCATTCCTACAATTCCACAGGCAGAAGAGGGAATTCTAATGGAACCTCCCGTATCTGTTCCTAATGCAGCGTTAACCATGTCTGCAGCTATTGCTGCTGCTGAACCACTACTTGAGCCGCCAGTAATTTTATCTGGGTTATGAGGGTTTCGGCAAGGCCCCCAAAAAGACCTATCTCCTGTTGGGCCATACGCAAATTCATGTGAATGAGTTTTGCCGATAATAATAGCACCAGCATCTTTTAATTTTTGTACGACCGTTGCATCATAATCAGGAACAAAGTTTTCATATAATTTTGATCCCATTGTTGTTCGAATTCCTTGTGTAAATATGACGTCCTTTATAGCAATGGGAATTCCATGAAACGGTCCTTTTACTTTCCCCTTGCTGATCTCCTCTTCTGCAAGAGCTGCGGCAGCTAAAGCTTCTTCTTCACAAATCGTAATAAATGCATTGTAAATAGAATTTTTATTCTTAATTTTATTTAAAGATTCTTCGACAATTTCTTTAGGCGATATTTTTTTATCTGCCAATGATTCAGATAATGATAAAAGATCCATAGATACCTCCATGTTAGAAAAGCGCAAGCGCCCTGGTCAGCGGCGTATGGCCTGGAGCACTCCAACTGAGATAAAGGAAACACGAA
>NZ_AJLS01000149.1 GCF_000307875.1 Neobacillus bataviensis LMG 21833 | reverse complement strand
ACGAGCCGGCGAGAAGGTTGCTCTTTAACCTTCTTGACGGATTGGCTTATGACCCCGAGCCCCTAGGCGCTGGAGCTAGACAGTTATCAAAGTACAAAGTATAAATTCATTTTTTTAAAAATCGCAGTTTATCTGCGGTTTTTCTTTTTATTGAAGAGTTTTTATCACTCCTGTATAATGAATAAGTCTGAGGGGTGTACAAACAAATGTTACAGTCAAAAACAAGATGGATTGTTCGCAGTTCTGATGAAACCATAGTCAATATGCTGGCAAATGAATTGAAAATAACACCTTTAGTTGCGTCATTGCTTGTCAATCGCGGCTTGGATACCGTAGAGTCTGCACGGTATTTTTTATTTGAAAAGGATGGATTCCACGACCCTTACCTATTAAAAGGGATGGATCTTGCCGTTAATAGAATACGGGAAGCGATTGAAGCACATGAACCGATTCTTATATATGGGGATTATGATGCTGACGGTGTAAGCAGTACATCGGTATTAATGATCACACTTCGCGATATGGGTGCCAATGTCCAGTTTTACATCCCAAATCGTTTTACTGAAGGATATGGCCCTAATGAACCGGCATTCCGACAGGCAGCGGAAAATGGAATAAAGTTGATTATTACTGTGGATACTGGAATATCAGCCGTCCACGAAGCAACCGTTGCGAAAGAACTGGGAATTGACCTCATCATTACCGACCATCATGAACCTGGGCCGGTTTTACCGGAAGCACTTGCGATTATACACCCAAAACTTCCTGAAAGTATTTATCCATTCCGGGAACTGGCGGGGGTGGGAGTTGCTTTTAAATTAGCTCAAGCTCTTTACGGAAAAGTACCAGAGCATTTGTTTGAAATTGCCGTTATCGGGACGATAGCTGACTTAGTATCATTAAAAGGCGAAAACCGCCTAATAGCCAAAAAAGGCCTTGAAAAATTGAAAGCCTCGCAAAATATTGGACTTAAAGCGATCCTTAAATTAGCTGGGGTCGACCCTTTGGGAATTAATGAAGAAACAATTGGCTTTACGCTTGCACCGAGGATTAATGCCGTCGGTAGATTAGAAGATGCCGATTTAGCCGTCCAACTGATTTTGACCGAAGACCCAGAAGAGGCACAGCAATTAGCGGAAGAAATGGACGCTTTGAATAAAACAAGGCAAGCCATCGTTAATACCATTACCGAGGAAGCCATCGAAGAGGTTGAAAAGAACTTTCCAACAGTCACGAATAAGGTTCTTGTCATTGGCAAGGAAGGCTGGAATGCTGGCGTTATTGGTATCGTTGCCTCCAGGCTTGTAGAAAAATACTATCGGCCGACGATTGTATTGAACTACGATCCGGAAAAAGGGGTAGCAAAGGGCTCGGCACGGAGTATTGCCGGCTTTGATTTATTTAAAAATCTATCAACCTGCAGGGAATTACTCCCTCACTTTGGCGGGCATCCGATGGCTGCAGGAATGACATTAAAGCTTGAAGATGTTGTCGAGCTTCGGACAAGATTAAATCTGCTTGCAGAAGAGCAGTTGACGGCAGAGGATTTTATTCCCGTTACCTATCTTGACGAAGAAATTCAGCTTGGAGATATTCATTTATCGTCATTAGAAGAATTGAATTTGCTTTCTCCTTTTGGCATGGACAATCCTAAGCCAAAAGTTTTAATAAAAAACGTGGATCTTGCTAATATGAGAAAAATTGGCAATGAGCAAAAACATCTAAAGGTTATTGTAAATGATGGTAGTGCAAACCTTGATGGGATAGGGTTTGGTTTGGGTGCTTTGGCTGACCAAATTTCACCTGCCTCAAAAATTTCATTAATCGGGGAATTATCGATTAATGAATGGAACAATATACGTAAACCGCAAATTTTTATCCATGATCTAATGGTTGAATCATGGCAGTTATTTGATTATCGTGGACAGAAGCGAATCAAGAGCATGGCACACACCGTACCAGTTGAAAACAGGAAATTCATCCTTTTTAATAAGGACCATTTTGAAAAAATAAATGCCGATTTGAAAGCAGAGTCGATTCTCATTCAAAATCTCGATGAGGCAAAGGCATTTGATGGGTACAAGGCGAATATCGCACTAGTCGATTTCCCGCCATCCAAAGAGATCCTTAAAGTTTTATTAGAAGGAAGACAGCCATCAAGGATTTATGCTTATTTTTATAAAGAATCCAGTGACTTTTTCAGCACGGTTCCAACTCGCGACCATTTTAAATGGTACTATGCGTATCTTATGAAAAATGGCCCAATTGATTTAAAACGACATGGTGACGTCATTGCTAAGCACCGCGGCTGGTCACAAGAAACGCTTTATTTTATGTCAAAGGTGTTTTCTGAATTGGATTTTGTTACAATAAACAATGGATTTATTACATTGAAAACCGGAGCGCAGAAGCGTGATTTAGCTGACTCGAGAACCTATCAAACCAAAAAGAACCAATATGCACTTGAAAGGGATTTATTGTTCTCATCCTTTCAGGAATTAAAAGGCTGGTTCGATCAAGTTATTCAGGAGTCAGTTGAAACTGAGGAGGCAATTACAGAATGGATTTAAAGCAATTTATTACAATCGTACCCGATTGGCCGAAGCCAGGAATTAAATTTAAGGATATCACCCCGTTAATGAATAATGGTGAAGCCTATAAATATGCAACAGATCAAATCGTTTCGTATGCAAAAGAGAGAGAAATCGATATCATTGTGGGTCCGGAAGCACGTGGATTCATTATCGGTTGTCCTGTTGCCTATTCGCTTGGAGTAGGTTTTGCTCCAGTCCGTAAAGACGGGAAACTTCCGAGGGAAACGATCAAAGTTGGCTACGGACTCGAATATGGAAAAGATGTTCTAACTATTCATAAAGATGCGATTCAGCCTGGTCAGCGCGTGTTAATTACCGATGACTTGTTAGCAACTGGCGGGACGATTGAAGCGACGATTCAATTAGTGGAACAACTCGGCGGTGTTGTCGCTGGGATTGCATTCTTAGTTGAGTTAAGTTATTTAGACGGCCGTAAAAAGCTTGACGGCTATGATGTTTTAACATTGATGCACTATTAAATACTGCAGGAGGGCACTCAAGAAGAGTGCTCTCTTTATATAATAAAAAAATTCGACTCTTTTTTTCATAATTTGCAGAAAAAAGGTCACAATCTCTTTACATCTTGGCTTTTTTTTCTGATAATAGATACAATCATTCTAAATTAGGAACGATTTGTTTACCCAAAAACATTTATATAAATAAAATTGAGATGAAAATAAAGGTGATTTCATGGCGAATGATCAAGTGTTAACAGCCGACCAAGTCATCGACAAGACGAGAAAATACTTAAATGAAGAGCATGTTGAATTAGTCAGTAAAGCATATGAATATGCGAAACATGCTCATCGTGAACAATATCGAAAATCGGGAGAGCCGTATATCATTCATCCCATACAGGTTGCAGGAATCCTGGCAGACCTGGAGATGGATCCGGCAACGGTTGCTGCTGGTTTTCTCCATGACGTAGTGGAAGATACGAATATATCCTTAAAGGATATTGAGGAAGCTTTTAATGACGAAGTGGCCATGCTTGTCGATGGGGTTACAAAGTTAGGAAAATTTAAATATAAATCTCACGAAGAGCAGCAGGCGGAAAACCACCGGAAAATGTTTGTGGCAATGGCACAGGATATCCGGGTTATTCTGATTAAGCTTGCCGACCGTTTGCATAATATGCGGACACTGAAACATCTTCCCGTAGAAAAACAGCGTCGGATTTCGAATGAGACACTTGAAATTTTTGCACCTTTAGCACATCGTCTTGGAATTTCTAAGATAAAATGGGAATTAGAGGATACTGCGTTAAGGTATTTAAATCCGCAGCAATATTACCGGATTGTAAACTTAATGAAGAAGAAACGTGCCGAACGAGAGCAATATTTAGAAGATGTCATCGTGGAAGTCAAAGCGCGGATGGGTGAGGTCTCGATCAAAGCTGAGCTTTCCGGTCGTCCGAAGCATATTTATAGCATTTATCGAAAAATGGTGCTGCAAAATAAGCAATTCAGTGAAATTTATGACTTGCTTGCTGTTCGAATTGTGGTCAACAGCATTAAAGATTGTTATGCCGTCCTTGGAATTATCCATACTTGCTGGAAGCCAATGCCGGGAAGGTTTAAAGATTATATCGCCATGCCAAAGCCGAATATGTATCAGTCCCTGCATACAACCGTGATTGGCCCGAAAGGTGACCCTTTGGAAGTGCAGATTCGGACGTATGAAATGCACCGGATTGCTGAATTCGGGGTTGCGGCACACTGGGCATATAAAGAAGGCAAGACCATTAGCGACAGCTCGACCTTCGAACAAAAACTTACGTGGTTCAGGGAAATTCTCGAATTCCAAAATGATACGGCCAATGCCGAAGAGTTTATGGAGTCATTGAAAATCGACCTGTTTTCCGATATGGTGTTTATTTTTACACCGAAAGGCGATGTGATTGAATTACCTTCCGGTTCTGTACCAATTGATTTTGCCTATCGGATTCACTCGGAAATCGGTAATAAAACAATCGGTGCGAAAGTGAACGGAAAAATGGTGACGTTAGACTACAGGCTTAAAACTGGCGACATTATTGAGATTCTTACATCTAAACATTCCTACGGCCCTAGTCAGGATTGGCTGAAGCTCGCGCAAACATCACAGGCAAAAAATAAGATTCGTGCCTTCTTTAAGAAGCAGCGCCGTGATGAGAATGTGATTAAAGGCAAAGAGCTTGTCGAAAAAGAAATCCGCAATATGGAATTCGAACTTAAAGAAATTTTAACAGCAGATAATCTGAAAAAAGTTGCGGATAAATTTAATTTTTCCAGTGAAGAAGATATGTATGCCGCGGTTGGTTATAATGGTGTAACGGCCCTGCAGGTTGCAAACAGGTTGACCGAGAAATGGCGTAAAAAACGCGACCAAGAACAGTCCGCGAGCATTACAAATGTGATTTCAGATTTAAAATCGTTTCCTTCAAATAAGAAACGGGAATCCGGTGTTCGCGTTCAAGGGATTGACAACCTGTTAATTCGTTTGTCAAGATGCTGTAATCCGGTTCCAGGGGACGAAATTGTTGGTTTTATTACAAAGGGTCGCGGTGTTTCTGTTCACCGCTCCGATTGTACAAACATTGATTCCAATGATGCCCAGTCAAGGTTAATCCCGGTTGAGTGGGAAACTTCCTTAAATGATCGAAAAGAGTATAACGTTGACATTGAAATCAGCGGCTACGATCGCAGAGGGCTCCTGAATGAAGTCCTTCAAGCCGTTAATGAGACGAAAACGAATATTTCTGCTGTTACCGGGAAATCGGACCGCAATAAAATGGCAACAATCAGTATGTCTATTGCGATTCACAATGTGAACCACCTGCAAAAGGTGGTAGAACGGATTAAACAAATTCCAGATATTTATTCGGTTCGCCGGATTATGAATTAAGGTAAGGTGTGTAAGAGATGAAAGTAGTAGTTCAACGGAGCAAGGATGCCAAAGTAACCGTAGACGGGGAAGTAACGGGGCAGATTACTAAAGGGTTTGTCCTACTGGTCGGTGTGACACATGAAGATCAAGAAGCGGATGCGGCCTATTTAGCTGATAAAATTGCTCACTTAAGAGTTTTTGAAGATGTAGAGGGAAAAATGAATTTGTCTTTATTGGATGTTGGCGGTGAAATCCTTTCTGTTTCCCAGTTTACCCTCTACGGGGATTGCCGTAAGGGGCGGAGACCTAGTTTTATCGGGGCAGCGAGACCAGAGCAGGCAATTAAGCTATATGAGGCGTTTAATGGGCTGCTGCGCGAAAAAGGGATTCACGTTGAAACAGGGGTATTCGGTGCGATGATGGATGTCCAATTAGTCAATGACGGCCCTGTGACGTTAATTCTAGAGAGTAAGGTATGAAAAAGAGCTTGGCCCTTTCAGTTAGGTGCCAAGCTCTTTTTTAATTTTTAAAAAACCTTGCCAATCCGTCATATAAACCGGATGCGGCATTTTCTTGGAATCCGCTTGAGTTTAATGTCATTTCTTCCTCAGGGTTGCTAAGATAGCCCAGCTCCATAAGAACTGCCTTCTGACTGTTTTCGCGAATGACATGGAAATCACCAATTCTCACGCCGCGGTCTATTAATTTGGTTTGTCCGACTGTTGAGGCAAATAGTGTATCCGCAAGCGTTTTTTGATAATTGTGATAGTAATAGCCGGTCATGCCGCGAACACTGCGATCTTCGTTGCTATCGTAATGCAGGCTGACGAAGGCATCAGCATTGTAGGCTTGTGCAGCACTCACACGGGATGGCAAAGGTATAAAAGAGTCATTGCTTCTTGTTAGGTAGACCGTTACACCGGCGGCCCTTAATTTATCAGACAATAGCCGGGCTGTTCGAAGGGTCAGTTCCTTTTCTAAAGTTCCGTTTGCGCCAGTTGTCCCGTTATCCCCGCCACCATGGCCGGGATCCAATACAATGGTTTTATTTTTAAGATAGCTTTCGGCTCCTAATTTCTGAATTTGCGGGTTCGTGCCATCAATTGATACAATCCAACCGGCAACATACCCCGTATTTCCGTTTTTCAGTATTACCTCATACCAATCATTGATAATCCTTTTCACGGCAAAAGTATCACCTTCATTTGCTAGTGCAGCAACATCTGATTGGACATTTGCTTCTTTTCGGATATTTGTTCCGTTATGTAAGATGGTAATTGTACTTTCCTTCTGAGCTTGTCCAGATTGAGGTGTCCCAGATGGGGATGTCCCCGTCGTTTTATCAAGGTACCAGCCGGCAACCCATCCAAATCTACCAGACTTGTATTCTATCTTTACCCAATTATTATTTTCCTCTAAAATAGCAAAGCTTTGTCCTTGGGTCACGGTGCCGATAATGTTGAAATCCAATGAAGAGCCGGCACGGACACTCAAACTGCCTGCTGTTACTTTCCCATTGATTCCACTCAATACTTTCTTAGGGGAATCCTTGGAGGTATCCGTTTTCGTGTCAATAAACTCAGAATTTACCCACCCCTTCACAGATGCAAAGCCAATCTCCACCCAATTGTTTTGTTTGGAATAGATAGTTACATTCGTTCCCTTGGTCAGTTTTCCGGTGATCGGACTTGTGGCGGATGGTTCTTTTCGAACATTTAATGTATCGCCATTTACCACGCCTGTACCCGTGCTAGTGGATGGCGTTAGTGTTGGTGTATTTTCCTGTTTAACGGTTTTACTCTCTAAAAAGTCTCGTACAACCCAGCCTACACCAAAGGATGAGGTGATTTTGTACCAGTTTTCATTTTGATCTAGGATCGTGACTTCTTGTCCCTTATTTAAGAACCCGACAATCTGGAAGCTTGTCCCAGGACCCGAGCGAATTCTTAACTGATCTGTTTTCGCTTTGGCGATGGAGCTTGTGGTTATAGGTGTTGTGGCAGCTGTTGCAGTCTTTTGCTGATTTTCTTTGGTAACAAGCCAGTTGACAACCCAGCCTGTTTTGCCAAATGGTAACTGAATCTCAAACCAATCATCTTTCTCTTTCACAATCGAATACCGTTCGCCCCTCTTGGCTATTTTTACAAGGGGATAACTCAGCCCTGGGCCGCCGCGAACATTGACGGCATCAGTGGAAATTGTCAGCGATTCACTTGCAGCACTACTTTTTCCTTGTGGCAGGAAAGCTCCGAATACTAGAATGATTGCTACGAACAATTGAAAAATCTTTTTATTCATCGGTACCCTCCTTCGCCTTTTATTTTACCGTAAAACGGAGAGAAATTCATTCCTTAATTGTTAAAAAAGTCCAACATAGACCATCAAAATGACTTTCACATGCAAGTTTTTCGTCTTTCATGGAAATAATAGAAAAAAAGATAGAGGTGAATGATGGATGAGGTCGAGTGATAAAGGAATGAATGGACAAACAATGGATGGACGCCTTTTCGGAGTGGATTTTCACGATTTTATTCAAAAGGAGCAGCATGCATCCTCCATTGAGCTTGCATCCGAATTCGGGATCACAATGGGGGATGTCAGAAAGTTAAAAAAACATTTAGGAAGGTCGTAAAACTTTCTTGACATTGCTACTATTGCTCCGTATTATTATATAAATAAGAAAAGCGCAAGCGCCCTGGTCAGCGGCGTATGGCCTGGAGCGCTCCAACTGAGATAAAGGAAACAC
>NZ_AJLS01000148.1 GCF_000307875.1 Neobacillus bataviensis LMG 21833 | reverse complement strand
TTGACTTATCGTAGGGCGGAGAGCGAAGGACTCTAGCCGCTAGGGCACTGGAGCTGGACAATTCTCAAAGTCAATATTATTACTAAATTAACAGGAATGGTGGGTCAGGTATGAAGAATGTAGTCATTGTGGATGGTGTTCGGACAGCTATCGGCAGGATGGGCGGAACACTAAAGGATGTAGAAGCGGACTTTTTATCAGAAAAAGTGATGCGTGAAGCATTAAAGAGAAGTAACATTAGTGGCGCAGAAATCGATGAAGTGGTTTGGGGGCATGCAAAGCAAAGTTCAGATGTGCCTAACTTGGCGCGGCTGGCGGCACTTCGGGCCGAACTGCCAATAGAGGTACCCGGCTATACAGTCCACCGTCAATGCGGTTCCGGTCTGCAGGCCATTAATAATGCAGCACAGCAGATCATGTGCGGGCTTTCTGACATTGTACTTGCAGGCGGTGCTGAGAGTATGAGCACTGCACCTTATTATTTAAGAAAGGCAAGGTATGGATACGGCGCCGGGAACGCTGAAATTGTCGACCCGAATACTGAAAGCCAACCAAGGGCGCAGCCTATTGAAGTGTACGGAAATTTAACAATGGGCTTAACAGCTGAAAATCTTGCAGAAAAATACAACATCAGCCGTGAAGAACAAGATGAATTTGCCTTTGATAGCCAGAAAAAAGCGGCAGATGCGATTGCTTCAGGGAAATTCAAAGATGAAATTATTCCATACGAGATAAAAGTAAGAAAAGAGAAAATCCTTTTTGATACGGATGAACACCCTCGTTTAACAAGTCTTGACAAGCTGGCGGCTCTAAAGGCTGTTTTCAAACAGGGTGGAACGGTTACAGCTGGAAATGCAAGCGGAAGAAATGATGGTGCGGCTGCCCTTGTGATCATGTCTGAAGAAGAAGCCTTGCAACGAGAAATCACACCTCGTCTTCGTATAGTCTCACAAGCTACTGTTGGGGTAGCACCTGAAATCATGGGTATTGGACCGGTATCCGCTACATTGAAAGCCCTTAAGCAAGCCAGATTAACATTGGAAGATATCGATTTAATTGAACTGAACGAGGCATTTGCCGCTCAAGCGCTAGCCTGTATCAAAGAATTAAACCTCGATCGAAAAAAAGTGAATGTTAATGGCGGTGCAATCGCATTAGGGCATCCAATTGGGGGAACTGGTGCAATTTTAACGGTAAAATTAATGAATGAGATGGAACGCCGCGGTGCCCGTTATGGTTTAATCACCGCCTGTATTGGCGGCGGTCAAGGAATTGCTACAATTGTTGAAAACCTAAGGGTATAGATGTTCTGGAGGGAAAAGGTATGAGCAAACCACGAATATTACAAATCTTTCCGATGTATCATCCGGAAGGGGAAAAGGTTCTTCGCGCGGGGGCTGAAGTCATTCAGACAGACCGCTGCGATATCCCACATTTATGTGAAGCCGTAAAAGGCATGGATGGGATCGTGCTAAGGGCTCCTGCCAAAATAACGAGAGAAGTCATTGACGCGAATCCCGGGTTAAAAGTAATCTCCGGGGCTGGGGTCGGCCTTGATAATATAGATGTTGCCTATGCGACGGAAAAAGGAATCCCTGTTCTTCATGCACCATCGGTCAACAAGGTGTCTACTGCTGAACATGCTGTCACGCTCATTATGGCGCTTGGTAAATCCTTGATTTCCTTTCATGAAAATATGAAAAATGGAAACTATGATTCCCGCGTTACTATTGCTAGCAACGAGTTAAAGGGAAAAAAGGTGGGGTTAATCGGGTTTGGGAATATTGCCCAAGAGGTGGCAAAACGACTGAAGCTTGGCTTAGAAATGGACGTGACCGCATGGGTCAGGGAGTATAAACAGGAAAAACATCAAATCGCCCATGAAATTGGGGTTCATATTAACACAAATATGGAAGAGGTATTTCGTGAATCCGACTTTATCTCGCTCCATATTCCATTAAACGACCAAACGAGATATTCTATTAATCAGAAGTTTTTCTCGATCATGAAGCCATCTGCGTATTTAATCAATACGGCCCGTGGCGCGGTCGTAAATCAAGAGGACTTATATAAGGCGTTGAAAGAGGGACTGATTGCGGGGGCAGGGCTAGATGTATTCGATCCAGAACCGCCTGCAAAAGATCTTCCACTTTTATCATTGCCGAACGTAATTGTAACACCACATGTCGGCGGAACGACTGTGGAATGTAATTATATTATGTCAACAACTGTTTCGGAAAATATCATCAAAGTCCTGGAAGGAAAATTACCGGATCATATTGGCAATCCAGAAGTGTTAAAATCGAAAATATTAGAATAGGAGTACAACCATGGAAAAATACTCTATAGCCTTACTACCCGGCGACGGAATTGGCGTTGATGTCGTTCGTGAAGGGAGAAAAGTATTAGAAACAATTAGCAATATTCACGGCGGATATTCTTTTTCATTTACCGAATTTGACTGGAGCTGTGAATATTATGCAAAACATGGAAAAATGATGCCGGACGATGGATTGGAAATCTTGAAAAATTTCGATTCTATCTTCCTTGGAGCAGTCGGTTATCCTGGTGTTCCTGACCATGTGTCGCTATGGGGTTTGCTATTACCGATTAGAAGACAATTTGAACAATATATTAATTTACGTCCTGTTAAACTATTAAAGGGTATTCAGTCCCCTCTAGCAGGCAAAACTTCTAAGGATCTCGACTTTATAGTGATTCGCGAAAATAATGAAGGCGAGTATTCTAGTATCGGTGGTCGGATGTATGAAGGAACCGATATGGATATGGCCATCCAGAATAGTGTTTTTACTCGAAAAGGAGTAGAAAGAGTCCTAAGGTACGCCTTTAATGTTGCCCAGAAGCAGGGAAAGAGAGGGCATGTAACAGCCGCAACAAAATCAAATGGGATTAATCACACCATGCCGTTTTGGGATGAATATGTGGAGAAAATCAGCCATGAATATCCCGGAATTTCCCATGATACGGTTCATATCGATGCACTTGCTGCTTTTTTTGTCAGCAAGCCGGAGACGATGGATGTTGTGGTTGCATCAAACCTGTTTGGTGATATTTTAACGGATCTTGGGGCGGCCATTGTTGGCGGGCTCGGCATAGCACCTTCAGCTAATATAAATCCGGAAAAGAAGTATCCATCCATGTTCGAGCCAGTCCATGGCTCGGCACCAGATATTGCCGGAAAGGGGATTGCCAATCCGTTGGCCTCGATTTGGTGTACAAGTATGATGCTTGACCATTTAGGACAACCGGAATCGGCCAAAGCAATAATAGATGCAATGGAGGATGTCTTGCAGGAGAAGGAGGTTCTCACACCAGACCTTGGCGGTCATTCAACGACGGAGCAGGTTGGGGATTACATTTGCGAAAAACTAAGGGCTCGTTTGGGTTAAAATAAATAAAAGCGGCATTCTTGCCGCTTTTATTAGATTTGATCTATGTTGAGATCGTTTCGATAGGTTCATTATGATCTGCTGTTTTTAAGGGTTTATCCTTAAAGCCGGATTTTTTAATGGCAAAGTATAAAAGTAGACAATGCTCAAAGTTAGTAATATCCAAGGATGTCAGCTCGCTAATTTTTTCCAGCCGGTAAACCAAGGAATTCCGATGGAGAAATAAGATTCTTGCTGTTTCACTTATATTCATATTGCAACGGCAATAAGTCATGAAGGTGCTAGCTAGTGTATTGAAGTTATAGTGGCCAAAAAACTTACCCATTTTTTCCGATAGACGCTCCGTAATGTACGGGGTCAATTCATCTCCAATTACCTCTAGGATAATATTCCAATCATTGTAATAGTAGATTTCAGGGGTAATGGTTGTTTTTTTTCCGGCTGTTAATGCTTTTAGTGAATCCTCATAAGACCCTTTAATCCCTTTAATCCCATCCTTTACACTTCCCATAGCAATTCTGATGGTAAAATGATATTTAGTACGTAAATATTGAATGGTCCTGTCAATATTATGCTTTATTCTATTGATATATTGGTCAAGTGGCTCAGCGGTGTCCACTGTTTTGATTAATATAAATTGATCAAGTGTTAATAGGGAGAGTAAGTCTTCCTTATTATCGATTAAATAATAGCGGAAAATATCGATTATATTGTTCTGTAAAAATTGCCAGGAATATTTGTCAGGAATTTGATGTTGTCCTTCGGAAAATTGGTCTGACAACAGATCCATTTCAATTAGAAGGCAGACACGGTTAACATTACTATCGAGGTTATAGCCGAGCATTTTTCCATACCTAATAATTTGTCCAGGATCATCCAGCTTTTCCGAATTTAACAGGTAATGAAGTAAATTATCAAGCGTTTTTGATTCAAGATTCCTCATTTCTTTTTTCAAATACTCATGGCACATCAATTCCACATGGCTCTTGACGAGCTGAGCATACTTTTTCACCTCTAGCGGATTCCCAACAATACCAAGAACACCGACGGGCTCATTATTCATCATTATTGGTGTCGCTATTCCAGGTAAAACATTCTCAACATCCTTTACATCCTCAATTTCATAGCAAATCGTTTCTTTCCTTTTTAATACTTCTATCGAGGCTTTATGAAAGCTGCCTAAACGGTTTACATCATTTGATCCTATAATATACCCTTTTTCATCCGTAATGCTTATTGGGTACCCGATAATTTTGGTCGTATTTTCAACAATAGCTTGGGAAATATCCTCTAAAAAGACCAAATGTCTACACCCCTTTGCAATATAAATCTGCTAATTATATAACTTCTCTAAAAGGTAGTAAAAATCCTTGTGGAAATTGACTATTAAAATAATTCAAAATACTAATTTTACTGTTAAAAATGCACATAGCTTCCTATAAGTAAAATTAGTACATTAGTAATATAGGAATAGTTACTAGAAGGGTGGGGTACCAATGGCAAATAAGGCAGATATTATCATTATCGGTGGAGGGATTATCGGCTCCAGTATTGCTTACCATTTACTACATGATGGGTTTAGTGGAAGAATTATTATTTTTGAAAAAGACGGACTTTATGAATTTGCTTCAACTCCAAGGAGTGCCGGTGGATTTAGGCAACTTTACACAACTGTTATCAATATGCAGTTAAGTAAATATAGTCTGCAAATTTACAAGGACTTCTCAAAAGCAATGGCGATTGATGGTGAAGAGGTCGAAATCGACTTTAAGCAAAGGGGCTATCTGTTCCTCGCAATGGATGAAATGATGCCGAATTTTGAAAGGCATTTAAAGCTGCAAAATGAAAACGGTATCAATTCCCAGCTGTTGCAAAAGAATGATCTTTTAAACATTATTCCCGAATTGAATATCGAAGACATCGCCGGTGGACTATTTTGCGCAGAAAGTGGCTATTTGGATCCCTATTCGGTTATGCAAGGATATATTAAGAATGCCAAAAAATTAGGTGCAGAATATGTTTATGATGAAGTTGACTGCCTGCTTACCAACCAAGATCAAATTAAGGGCGTAAGAATGGCTGATGGCCAAGAATATTTTGCTCCAATTGTCGTTAACTGTGCCGGTGCGTGGGCATCGATATTGAGTGAGAAAGCCGGCCTGCCGCTCCCTGTTGTTCCACTTCCGAGACAAATCTTCCAATTTGATATTGAAAAACCATTGCAAAAGTATCTTCCATTAACGATGGATCCCACGGGGGTTTATTTCCGCCATGAAGGAGAGAAGTTCATCTCGGGTTACGCGGAGGAAATTGCGCCAGGAATTAACTTTAAATGGCGGAGGTCGGCATTTATTGAAAATATTTGGCCAGTCCTTGCCAACCGGATTCAAAACTTTGAAAATGCAAAAATTGAACGCGGCTGGACAGGCCTGTATGATTTTAACACGGAAGATCATAATGCCATATTAGGGGAATATCCAACCATGAAGGGGTACTTTGTGGCATTTGGATTCAGTGGACATGGAATGCAGCAGGCACCTGCAGTAGGGAAGTGTCTCTCCGAGCTCATCCGTACCGGCAAATATGAAACGCTTGATTTAACACCCCTAAGGGTAGAACGTTTTGCCGAAAAACAATTAATTGTCGAAGATGCCATTTACTAAAATAAGGAAACAATATGTTCGGAGGGCGTGAAAAGTCTTCCGAACATACTGTTTTTAAAAGGGGATGAGGGGCATTGTCAGCAAAGTCGAATAGTGCTATCGAATATAATTATATCCACCCGGAAAAAAAGGAAAAGATGGTTATACAGAAAAAAGGACAATATGTCACTGGATATTCAGTTGGGATTCTTTATTTAGACGCCTGCTGGTATCCTGTCATTCCCGGGAATGTGGCTAACCTGGAAACATACAACTTTCCCGTTCGATTAAAAGTCGTACCGGATTGCCGGACAGAACAGCTTCTAGATGGGGATCCTTCCTTGTTGAAGACTATTATTCAAGCCGCCAAAGAGCTTGAGGCAGAAGGGGCTAGGGCTATTTGCGGAGCTTGTGGTTTTTTTGGGAATTTCCAGGATAAGGTCGCTGAGGCTGTTGATATTCCCGTATACCTGTCAAGCATGGTTCAGGTTCCTTGGATCCATACTGGCCTAAAACCAGGGAAAAAGATTGGTGTCTTAACTGCCTATGCGGATGGCCTTAGTGATGGCCTATATAAAAGCTGCGGTATTACTGATCCAAGTCAAATGGCCATTGCTGATTTAAGCCGGGAACCTGAATTTTCAGCCATCATTGAAAATAGGGGAACATTTGATAATGAAATGGTTCGACAGGAGGTTGTGGAGGCAGCAGTCAGACTGAAGAGAGAAAACCCCGATCTTGGAGCGATCCTATTGGAGTGCAGCGATATGCCACCGTATGCAGTCGATGTTCAAAGGGCAGTAAAGCTGCCAGTATACGATTTTATTACCATGATTAACTGGGTTCATCACGCGACAAGTCAAAAGCCGTATTATGGGTTGTTCTAAATTTTAATTTGAGGAACGAATTATCGTAAAAAAGACACATCCGATCATCTAACAAACTAAAATTTTTAAAAAGAAAAAACCCGCTTATATAGCGGGTTCTGCTTTCAATTCCTCGTAACACTGGATTGCGGTATAAAGAAGCATACAATGTTCAAAGCTGCTTGTTTGAAGGGAGGTAATTTCACTGATCTTTTCAAGTCTGTAAATAATGGTGTTCCGATGGATATACATGTTTCTTGATGCTTCACTTAAATTCATATTATATTTACAGAATCCAATAAAAGTTGATGCCAATATTTCGTAGTTGTCTTGTTGGATTAAAGGAGCAATGAGCTTCAATAGTTTATTTTGATAATTGGAAGTCAGTTCCTTTGGCAGCAGCCTGAATAGCGTTTCGCGTTCATTATAAAGATGGATGTGAGTTTCTGGGTCAAATCGCATCCCGATGTTCATTGCTTTAACTGCGTTATGATAGGATTCTGTTATACCGCTCAGACTAGAACTGACATCACCGGCTGCAATGCAGGCTGTAAGGCGGTATTTACTCTCAAGGAAGTTATTAATTTTCTGAAGCTTTTCATTCAAGCTTTCAATTAAAACCGTAAATGAACGTGGATAGGGGAGAGATTTGATCACAATAAATCTTTCAAGACTCAAAAATGAAATGAAATCATCTTTATTCTCTTGAAAAATTAACTGTAAAAAACTTAAAACCTCCCGTTGAAAATATTGTAAAGGAAAGCTTCCAAATAAATCGTCGGTTGTTTTTTTTGCTGATAGTGTTTCGGAAAAATTTTTAATATCAATTAACAGGCAGACGCGATTCGTATGTAGGTCAAATTCAAGTAACTTTGCGGATTGTAGAATTTGACCATTCCGATCATCCTCATTTTCAGTGTAATGGATTATTTGGTGAACAAACATCTCCACCATTTTTTCCTTTAACTCCACCATTTCCTTGCGGAAGGCCTCCTGGCACATCATTTCGACTTGATTTTTAACAAGTTGAACATAGTTTTCGACCTCTCTTGGTTCCCCGACGATACCAAGCACCCCAATGACATTATTATTAAATTTTAGAGGGGCGGAGACTCCAGGAAGGATTCTTTTTTCGATTTCACTTTTGCAATCGACGATGACATTTTTCTTGATCACTTCAAGTGATGGCTGATGGAAAATGCCTATCCGGCTTTTATCAGTAGAGCCAATGATAATACCTTCATTGTCTGTAATGCTAATGGGATATTTTATTATTTCACTTGTTTTTTCAATGATATCTTGGGCTATATGCTCAAGAATTTTCATTTTCATCTGCCCCTTCCCTTAATGATTCTATCTAAGGAAACTATTAGTTTAAGAATATCTCTTTCAGGTACCATTGTAGCGATTTTTAGTAAGTTGTACAATGATTCTGAAAAATTACTATTTGTTACAACTTAAATACTGTGAATTTTAAACAAAATAGTAAAGGAAATAACAAAAACATATGGGAATAATGAACAAAATGAATAGGAAATTCACGTGATAGGCTAAAAGTTTGCAGCATTTTAGTGAAAAAAAACAAAAATTGATTAGACTGTATCTATTTTTTTGTATAAAGTAAACATATGATTCAGAAAATTAATAATTTACAATTATCTCAACCCGAGAAAAGTTTATTTATTGTTAATTTAGGAATATAAAGGAGGTTTATCATTTGAAAAACGAGGAAGTAAGAGTAAGTGAAAACCTAAGTGAAGCCCATACTCTACCATCTTGGCTATATACAACGCCTGAGGTGCTAGAGGTTGAAAAAAAAGAAATTTTTTGTAAAACTTGGCAGTACGTTGGACATATTAGTCAGTTTAATAAGCCGGGTGATTTCATTACGACGGAAGTAGCTGATCGTCCAATTATCATTAGCCGCGGACAGGATGGGGAAATTCGTGCCTTTTATAATGTTTGTACCCACCGGGCTGCAAAATTAGTAGAAGGAGAAGGAAACAAGTCTGTATTTACATGTCCGTATCATGCATGGACGTTTCGTACCGATGGCTCCCTTTTAAGAGCACCCAATATGGGGGGCTGCGACCATTTTGACAATCAAGACTTCTGTTTGAAAACTATTCAATTAGAAATCATTCAATCTTTTATCTTTGTGAATTTAGACCCTGATGCTCCTTCGATGGCCATTCAATTTCCTGATTTATTTCAACATGTCGAAAAATATGATTTAAGCAAGTTAAAAAGAATTCGTGTAAAAGAAACCATCTGCCACTCCAATTGGAAGGTAGGTATAGACAATTATCTGGAATGCGATCATTGTTCAATTGTGCATAAAACGCTAGTTTCAACACTTGATATGAAACAATATGAAATGTCCATGTATGATTACTACTCCTATCAGGGGACACCTCTTAAAGGAATGACAAGTGATTTTGGTTTGGGGCAAGGGGGCAGATATTACTGGCTTTATCCAAATACATGGTTCTCCTTTGATCCGGGCCCTGCGAACCTATCAATCCATCAGTCTATTCCGATTGATCATAAAACAACAAAATATGTATATACAACATTCTTCATGACAGATGAAATGACAAAGGAAGAGGAAGCATTACTATCCATAGATGATTTAGTCAGGAAAGAGGATCTCGATATTTGTGAGGTTGTTCAAAAAGGTTTAGAAACGAAGGCTTATAAACAAGGTAGATTCTCGCTCACGGAAAATTTAGTTCATCAATTTCATTTACTCTTGCAACAAGATTTAGAACACGTTCTGCCGCTGCCCAAGAAAGACCCATCCGCTGCTTTATAAGAGATAGAATTAATCTATCTCTATAGAGTTCCACTTTAGGTGTAAGCGCTTTCCGGTGGAATTATATATTGAAGGAAAGATAGGTGAAGTGAATGTCAGTACAACAGGAAAGCCAGCACAAATTAAAACGAACAATGAAAAGCAGACACTTGTTTATGATGTCTTTAGGGGGAATCATAGGAACTGGGCTATTCTTAGGTTCCGGTTATGCCATTGGTGAGGCAGGTCCAGCCGGGGCAATATTAGCGTATCTGGTTGGCGGATTACTCATGTATTTAGCCATGGTCTGTTTAGGAGAATTGTCGGTTGTGATGCCGGTCTCCGGTTCGTTCCAAGCCCATGCAACTAAGTTTATCGGTCCGGCTACAGGGTTTGTTGTCGGCTGGATTTATTGGTTGAGCTGGGCATTATACGTAGGACTTGAATTTGTAGCAGCAGGGCTGCTCATGAAAAGATGGTTTCCTGATGTTCCTACCTGGATCTGGTGTGCTATTTTCGTTATTTTACTATTTTCAATTAATTCACTTACAACCAAGGCTTTTGCCGAAACAGAGTACTGGTTTGCTGGAATTAAAGTATTTGCTGTCATTCTGTTTATCATTGTCGGACTCGGGGCGGTGTTCGGAGTCATTAGTCTTGAAAGTGAACCAACCCCATATTTAGGCAATTTTGTCGGTGATGGATTGTTCCCTGCCGGTATGGTGGGTGTATTCATTTCAATGATGACGGTGATCTATGCTTTCCAGGGGTCAGAAATCATGGGTGTAGCAGCAGGTGAAACAGAAGAACCGGAAAAAAATATTCCTAAAGCGATTAGAACCATTGTTTTCCGAATTCTAATCTTCTATGTTTTAGCGATTTTTGTCCTATCTGCACTAGTTCCTTATAAAAAGGCTGGCGTCCTAGAAAGTCCGTTTGTTACTGTTTTTGATATGGTAGGGATTCCATTTGCAGCGGATATCATGAATTTTGTTATTTTGACAGCCATCCTTTCCGTTGGTAATACAGGATTATTTGCCTGTACACGTATTTTATTTTCACTTTCCGAAACAGGGATGGCACCTAAGTTATTTGGAAAGGTGAACAAGCGGGGTGTGCCTCAAAACGCTTTATTAATCACTTTAGGTTTTGCCTTGATTTCCCTCCTGACGAGTGTTGTAGCTGAAGATACATTATTTGTCGTCTTACTCGCCATTAGCGGGATTGGCGGAACCCTGACATGGCTGGCAATTGCCGTTGCCCAAATCGGTTTCCGGAGGCAATACATTAAAAATGGCGGCAAGGTTGAGGATCTTAAATACAAAGTTCCCCTCTATCCATTTGTGCCGATTCTTTGTATCGTGATGTGTTTATGTATCTTTGCCTTTACTGCTTTTGATGAAACGCAGCGGACATCACTCTATTGGGGTTTTGGCTTTATAGTCGCATGTTACTTATATTATTATTTTAAATTTAAGCGCAAAAATGTAACGCTTCCATTGGAAACGCCTTCACCAAAGGTTGAAGCGGAAGAGGCCTAGAAATATATTCCGTTACTGCTAGATACAGGTATTGATAAAATGGGGGGAAGATCATGAGTATTTCAAAGAATTATGACGTCATCATTGTTGGAGCCGGTTTTTCAGGATTAACCGCTGCAAGAGAACTTCGGCTCTTAGGTCACAATGTCTTAATTTTAGAAGCACGTGACCGGCTTGGCGGGCGTACCTGGCTGGATCATCGTCTAGGTTCTGAACTTGAAATGGGCGGCACCTATGTCCATTGGCATCAGCCGCATGTTTGGACAGAGATTACGCGATATGGATTAGAGCTCACTTCAGGTCCAAGTTCGGAAAAGGTATATTGGATTGCGGAGGATAAGACCCATTCAGCACCAGTTACCGAATTTAAAGATAAACTTAGAGCGACTGTTGAAAAATTAATGAGTCAAAGCAATAAGCACATGCCGTTACCTTATCAGCCTTTAAATGCTGATAGTTTTAGAGAATTGGATGGAGTAACGGCTGATCAATTTATTAAAGATTTTGGCTTAACAAAGGAAGAATATGATATCTTACACGGCTGGATTGCTTCTGACTACTGCGGTGATCCGGATCAGGGGGCGGTGACGCAAATCTTCCGCTGGTGGGCCTTCTCACAAGGGAACTGGGATACCCATAGTGCGATGGTCTCTAGCTTCCGAATAAAAAAGGGCACTAAAGCATTAATAGAGGCAATTGCTACCGATGCAGCAGCAGATATATATCTTTCAACTGTTGTGAAGAGAATAGAACACAACGATAATTCTGTAAAGGTCATTGCCGAGGACGGTAATACCTTCATAGGAAATGCTGTTATTGTAACTGTACCGCTAACCACGCTGCAGGGGATTGAATTTAATCCAGCCTTATCTTTAGAAAAACAAGCTTCCTCCAAAGAAGGCCAAACCTCAAAAGGGGTGAAGGTTTGGGCACGAGTTAAAGGCAAAGTGGAACCTTTTGATGCGTTGGCTCCTGGCTGGTATCCATTAAATTCTGTTCATTTGGATCGTTACTTCGAAGGAGACAGCATTGTCGTCGGATTTGGCCCAAGTGCCGAGATGTTGAACCCTGAGGATAGAGTTGGAGTTGAAAAAGCATTAAGACACTGGATTCCAGATCTACAAGTAATCGAAAGCACCGGTCATGACTGGGTGAATGATGAATTTTCAAAGGAAACATGGCCCATGCTGAAGCCCAATCAGTTAACCGCTTATCATCAAGAATGGAATACACCTGAAAATGCTGTCTTTTTAGCAGGGACTACCTATGCAAATGGATGGGCTGGCTTTATTGACGGAGCTATCGAAAATGGGCTAACTGTAAGCAGAAAAGTTCATAAGTTTCTTACGGTGGAAGTCAATTTTAAACGGCCGATTTCAACCCATAAAGGGTAAATGAATTCATTCTTTGAAGTGTTCTCGAAAAGGGAACGCTTTTTTTCGTTCAAAGATAATGGCAAATGCTGGTAAGTGGGGGAAAATACTATTTAGAATATTTATAATTTTCTGTTGACAGCTGGTATGGGCTGCGATATAGTAACATTATCCAGTCAGCCGGTGGACCTACCAGTTGATAGAATGTAAATGAAAGCGGATACAAGAGAGGAGGCTTTGATGAAGTGTAACGGTGGAAAAGCTGTTATCCTATTGGTTAGATTATATCAAACAGTCGGATAATGGTTCTTGGTCTAGGTACTAGATTCTCACAAATCACAACACAGGAATATACTCTTTTAACAGACACTGCCAATCTCATACATGTAGATATAAGCCCCGACGAAATTGGCAAAGTTCATACTCCTTCCTTAGCAATTGCTGCAGATATAAACGAATTTCTTAAACATTTGTTACCCAACATCGAAGCGAACAACAATCCAACCAGAATACAATTGGTAAGTACATTGCATGAACAATACATAGAGTACTCTACCCCCAAACAAGATTAACTTGAAACGGCGGTTTTTAAAAAAATTGATTGGAGATAAATGGATGCGTTTAAAAGATAAAGTCTCGATTATTACTGGAGGAAGTCAAGGAATTGGGGAAGCGATTGCCAGGAAGGCAGGTGAACATGGAGCCAAGGTGGTGATTGCTGATATTAATGAAGAAACTGGGGAAAAGGCACTTGATTGTCTAAAATCAGACGGAATCGACGCCGTGTTTGTGAAGGCGGATGTAAGCAGAGAACAGGACGTCATCCATTTAATGGACCAAGCCATTCAGCAGTTTGGCGGGATCGATGTTTTGGTCAATAACGCTGCTGCGACGATGCGAAAATCTGTTGTTGAAACAACGCTTGAGGAATGGAATAGGGTTATGAATGTAAATTTAACCGGTACCTTCCTTTGTTCAAAATACGCCATCCCCGAGATAGAAAAACGTGGAGGCGGTGCGATTGTGAATATTGCTTCCTGGCATGCCTATCGTACGATTACGCGCCTGGCTGCTTATGCCGCATCGAAAGGCGGGATGACCGCATTAACGAGGCAAATGGCACTAGATTGCGGAAAAATGAATATTCGCGTAAACGCTGTTTGCCCAAGTACAGTGGATACGCCAATGTTATATGAAACATTTAAAAACCTTCCTGACCCGGACGAGGCCTTTCAAGAAACGCTAAAATTCCAGCCTCTCGGACGAATAAGTACCGGGGAGGACATTGCAAACGCCTGTCTGTTTCTCATGTCAGACGAGGCGAGTTATATTAGCGGCCATTCGTTAATGGTTGACGGCGCTGCCTTCGTCAAGCTTGCACGCCCTCTCATGTTTGATTAATCAGTTTTTTATTGAATAGAAATGCCCCTTAGAGAACTCATACCTCCAAAATTAGCAGGGAAGGGAGGTTTTCCTTCAACAAATGAAATTTTGCAAGCAGCAGTTTTAAAAAAACAATTACAATCAGAAAAGGGGAATCGATGGATGGGAAAAAATTTTAAGTTTCCACTATTTGTAGTGGCCATGTTGATGCTGTCATTATTTTTGAGCGCTTGTAATGCAAAGACTGAGGGGGAAAGCAGTTCTAAGGGTGACGCAAAAGGCGGGGATAGTGACGTCATCAAAATTGGTGTGATGGCTCCAACCACTGGTGCAAGTGCAGCAGAGGGAAAGGATATGGTAAATGGTGCAGAATTGGCTGAGAAACATATCAATGATGCGGGTGGAATTGATGGAAAGAAATTAAAATTAGTGATCCAAGATGATGCCTGTGACCCTCAGCAAGCGGTTACTGCTGCTAATAAGCTGATTCAAGAAAAAGTAAGCATAGTGGTCGGCACATATTGCTCATCGGCTGCTCTTCCGGCAAGCGGAACGTTTAATAAAGCGGGAATGCCTGCCATCCTGGTTGGGGCAAACTCTCCTCAACTGCCACAACAAGGATATAACAACCTTTTCCTCATTAATAGTATGGTTTTTGATCAAGGTAAAGAGGTTGCTGAATACTTCAAGAAGAAGGATATTAAAAAAATTGCCCTCGTGCATGATAACTCTGATTACGCGCGGGATCTTGCCGACATCACGAAGGAACTTCATGAGAAAAATGGCGGTAAGGTTGTGGCGTTTGAAGCCATTAATCCGGAAGAAAAAGACTTTGGCGCATTAGCAACAAAGCTAAAAACACTTAATCCTGATGCTACTTATTTTACTGGCTTTTATAATTCAGGCGGATTATTGGTCAAGCAATTTAAACAAAAAGGGGTATCCGGTTTATTCGTGGCCGGTGATGGAAATCCGGCCGAACCTTTCATGGACATTGCCGGTAAGGAAAATGCAGAAGGCGTCATTTTCTCACAAACCGTAACTCTTCAATATGTTGATACACCTGAAGCAAAGGCATTCCTTGAAGAATACAAGAGTACTTACAAATCGAATCCGTTAACGTTTGGTCACCTACAATACGATGGCATCCGTCTGGCTGCAGATGTCATCAAACGCGCCAAGAGTGCAACCGATCATAAAGCGATTATCCAGGCGATTAAAGACACGAAAGATTTCCCTGCCTTTGGTGAGACCTATAGCTTCAAGGAAGATGGAACAAAAGATAATGGTAAATATATATTAATTAAAATCAAGGATGGCAGCATTGTCCTTGAGGATAAGTAGGCGAATGGAATTGGGCAGTCCCCTTTGTTGCAAGTAATGGCCAAGGGGGCTGGTTTTATAGATTAATAGGAAAGTGGTGAAAGGAATGGATATCATTATCCAAACAATAGGAGACGGTCTTGTTCTAGGCGCTTTTTATAGTTTAATCGCGCTCGGCTATACAATGGTTTACGGCATCATCCGGCTGTTAAATTTTGCCCACGGAGATTTTTATATGTTTGGAGCCTTTTTGGGATATACGGGTTTATCCTTTTTGACGGGCGGTTCCATCGGTTCAAGCTTGCTAGGAATTGGAGTCGTTTTTTTCATCACAATCGTAGTGGTTGGTTTGGTTGGAATGGGTGTTGAACGCGTCGCCTACCGCCCTTTGTTGAATGCTCCGCGCTTGTCTCTTTTGATTACGGCCCTTGGGGTTGGACTCGCCCTAGAATATGGCTCCATGGTTGCCTGGGGTCCAAATTACGTCAGTTATCCTGTTAAACTGCCAACAACAGGGTTTACTCTTTTAGGCGCCAATCTTACTTATTCACAAATCATTTTAGTTTTGGTCGCAGCGGCTCTGATGTTCGCGCTGCAAAAATTTATTCATGGCACCGCAATTGGTAAGGCCATGCGTGCCATCTCCATGGATCAAACAGCTACTAGTTTAATGGGGGTTAATATTTACCGCGTAATAGCAATTACCTTTTTCATTGGTACTGCTTTAGCAGCATCAGCAGGCATTATGTCGGCTGTTTATTATGGAACGATCAACTTCATGATGGGATTTATTATGGGTCTGAAGGCGTTTACTGCAGCAGTATTGGGTGGAATCGGCAATATTAAAGGGGCAATGCTTGGTGGATTTATGCTTGGCATATTAGAAACATTTGGAACCATGTTTATGGGTGGCGCCTGGAAGGACGTATTGGCGTTTAGCATCCTCATCTTATTCTTAATTTTTAAACCTACTGGAATTTTAGGCAAACAAGTGACGGAAAGGATGTAACGGATGAAAAAAATTTCAAAAAAGTCTATCGTAATCGTCCTATTCCTTTTGGCTCTTGTGTTTCCATTTTTATCAGATAATTATTGGTTAGATGTCGGTATCCTGGCCTTAATATATATTATTCTAGCGCAAGGTCTTAATATTGTTGCAGGGTATGCGGGTTTACTTGATTTAGGCTATGCTGCATTTTTTGCCATCGGTGCCTATACAACCGGAATATTGATGACCGCATTTGATTGGCCGTTTTTATTGACATTACCTGTTGCTGCGTGTCTATCTGCGGTCTGTGGTGTCCTAATTGGAGCCCCAACGCTCAGGCTCCGTAGTGACTACTTAGCGGTCGTCACATTGGGATTTGGTGAAATTATCCGAATTACAGCGACAAATTTAAAAATTACGGGAACTGCAACCGGGATTTTTGGAATTCCAAATCCGAATTTCGGTGGGTTTATTTTATCGGAACCAAGCCATTTTTATTATTTGATCCTAGTACTTGCTGTGTTAACCATCTTTGTTACCACTCGGTTGGGAAAATCACGGGTCGGTAGGGCATGGACTTATATTCGTGAGGATGAAGATGCTGCCGAGGCAATGGGAGTAGACCGTGTAAAAATGAAGCTTCTCGCGTTTACGACCGGCGCGATTATTGGTGGTTTAGCGGGTTCCTTCTTTGCAGTGAAGATGGGCGCTGTGTCCCCTAATAGTTTTAAAGTCTTGCAATCTATCATGATTCTGTTAGCGGTTGTTCTAGGTGGAATCGGTAGTGTGACGGGTGTAACGATTGGCGCGATCATCGTCATTATGCTTCCGGAATTCCTAAGAGATGTTTCAGATTGGCGGTACTTGATATTCGGTATCGTGATGATTGTCATGATGTTATTCCGTCCGCAGGGGATTTGGCCAGCTAAGCATGAGGCAGAACCTGATATTGATGATGGAACGGAAAGTCCGCCCCTACCTATACAGATGAAAAAGGAATTAGATATCGAAGGGAATCCTTAAATTGTAGATTGAAAAGAGGTGTCATAATGGCGAAATTACAAGTAGAAAATTTAACACTTCAGTTTGGCGGCCTCGTCGCCGTGAATGATTTATCCTTTACCATTGATTCTAGTTCAATCGTAAGTGTGATTGGACCAAACGGTGCGGGGAAAACGTCAGTTTTTAACATGATTACAGGATTCTATCGTCCGACTAAGGGAGCCATTTCTTTAGATGGAGAGAGTTTAAATAATCAAAAACCCAGTAAGATCACCAAACTGGGGCTGGCTCGAACGTTTCAGAACCTGCGCTTATTTCCCGATCTCTCGGTGCTAGATAATGTGAAGTCTGGAATGCACTGCCGTTCAAAACAGCTGCTTTTAGGAGCGATTCTCAAAACAAAGTCCCAAAAGGAAGAAGAAGCACATATTGAACAGGTGGCGTTTGAGTGTATCGATTTCGTCGGAATTCGGAAATATGCCAACCGTGCTGCTAAAAATTTGCCTTACGGGGTGCAGCGTTATTTAGAGATTGCTAGGGCTTTGGCTACGAACCCTAAATTTCTTTTACTAGATGAACCGGCTGCTGGTCTCAATCATGAGGAGAAAGAACAATTAATCGATTTAATTTTACGCATACGTGATAAATATAAATTATCGATTTTAATCATTGACCATGATATGGGCTTAATTAAAAAAATCTCGGAAAAAGTTATCGTAATTGACTATGGTCAAAAAATTGCAGAGGGGACACCGGAAGAGGTCTTGCGAAATCCGAAGGTGATCGAGGCGTATCTTGGAAAGGATGAGGATGCAAGTTGAGCGCATTATTAAAACTGGATCAAATTCATTCGTATTATGGAAAAATTCATGCCTTAAAAGGTATCTCATTAGAGGTCAATCAGGGTGAAATTGTTGCACTTTTAGGCAGTAATGGTGCCGGAAAAAGTACAACTTTAAAGACTATAAGCGGATTAGTTGTCCCAAAAAGCGGAACACTTGAGTTCGAAGGGAAAAGCATTGTCGGGGAGTTTCCCCACAAGATTGTCGAGTCAGGTATTGTTCACGTTCCGGAAGGCCGGAGGATTTTTGGTGGCCTGACAGTACTCGAAAACCTGGAGATTGGCGGGTATACGAAACGGAAGGATAAAAAATTTATTCAGGAGGGAATTACGCGTGCGTTTGATTTGTTCCCGCGCCTGAAAGAGCGCCAAGTGCAATTAGCTGGTACATTGAGCGGCGGTGAGCAGCAAATGTTAGCCATTAGCAGAGGCCTAATGGCTGAGCCAAAGCTACTAATGCTAGATGAACCGTCAATGGGACTTGCACCAATCATTGTCGAAGGGATTATGAGAATTATTCGCGAAATTAATAAACAAGGAATGACCATTTTGCTCATTGAACAAAACGCCAAGGCTGCGTTGAAGCTTGCAAGCAGGGGCTACATTATTGAAACCGGCGAGATTGTCATGCAGGACAGCGCAGATATATTACGAGATGATGATAAAATTGTAAAGGCCTACCTGGGAGCTTAGTTTCCGCGGGGCGATCACAAAAAAACTTAAGACCGAGACTCTTAGGGATAAATATAATTTTTCAAGGAGGTGTGAAGGTGGATTTAAAACCAATCCAAAAAAAGCGGGTGTATCAAGAAATTATTGAACAAATTAAAGACTCCATTCGGAGCGGAGGATTAAAACCTGGGGATAAGCTTCCTTCAGAAAGAGAATTGGCCGACCGGCTTACTGTTTCCCGAAATGCCGTAAGAGAAGCCGTAAGTGTGATGGAATCAGCTGGGCTGGTAGAAATTTTACAAGGTATCGGCATTTTTCTTAAGGAAGATAACCACGATATTCTCACGACTCGAATGGATGAGCTGCTGAATCAGCAAGGTTTAAACCTTGTAGAACTACTTGAGGTACGGGAAGTGCTTGAGGGGCAGGGTGCCTACTTGGCCGCCAGCCGACGGACAGCCTCCGAATTGAAAGCAATAAAAATTGCCTATGAAAAAATGAAGAGTGCCTATGCTCTGAATCAAATAGCCGCTGTAGAGGACTATGAATTCCATATAGCGGTCGTCACAGCCGCACAAAATACAACTCTCCTCGATACGGTGAAGCTTTTTTCAGATACTTTTTTACTAGGAGTGCAACATTTGCGAAGCAGAAGTATTAAGGACGGTAGGAGCCAAACTGTATTATCGGAACACTTTGAAATTTACCAAGCCATTGAACAGCAGGATACGGAAAGGGCTGAAAAGGCCATGCGGACTCACATTGTCAATGCGAAAAATAGATACTTGTTAGATTCCAAGGTACCTAGTATTTGAGTATGGAGGCTGAAGGAATGAAATTTATCGATTTAAATTGTGACATGGGTGAAAGTTTTGGTGCCTATAAATTAGGGATGGATGAAGAAGTTATTAAATTTATCACTTCCGCTAACATAGCCTGTGGTTTTCACGCAGGCGATCCAAATGTGATGGATCAAACAGTAGCTATGGCATAAGAATTTGGGGTAGGTGTAGGGGTTCACATGGGGTATCCGGATCTTCATGGGTTTGGCCGAAGGGACATGGATATCAGTAAGAGAGATTTAGGTAACTATATTATCTAACAAATTGGTGCGCTATAGGCATTTTGCCGGAAACATAAGGTTGACATTCAGCATGTTAAGTCACATGGAAGCATGGGGAGCATGTCATATGTAAATCGTAATGTTGCAGAATCTGTGGTAGAGGCGGTATCCCTTGTCCTCCCGGAGGCGAAATTGTTTGTGATTGAAGGGACAGAAGTCCACAAGGCAGCCGTTGAAAAAGTTCAGCACAAATTTTATTCCTACACGGTAAAAAATGCATTCGGAGCCTTTTACTCAATAAGGAATTTGTATAAAAAATTTCGTTAAACCAGGAGGGAATCAATGTTAATACTAAGTAGCAGCGACCTACAAAATATGTTAAATATGTCTGAGGTGATCGAAGCAGTTTCCACAGGGTTGGAGGAGTATTCGGCGTCACGGACAAACACGCCATTACGAACGATTCTTCCCGTAACCAAATCCGGCGGAAATGCCATTTTTATGCCTGCGAGCGCCGAGGAAGTCGGCTGTTTGGGAATGAAATATGTAAGTACATTTCCAAATAATCGAAAAATAGGCAAAAAGGTCATTAATGGGGTTGTTTTATTCATGGATATTGAAACTGGAGAACCGGTGGCGTTATTAGAAGCCTCTTATTTAACTGTGATGAGAACCGGGGCATTATCAGGTGCGGCTACAAAGTATTTGGCACGGCCGGATTCTAAGGTACTAAGTATGATTGGGACTGGGGAACAAGCATTGGGACAATTGCAGGCTATTTTGGCGGTACGGGATATTGAAAAGGTGCAAATAAATAATCGCAGTAAACAGAAAGCGTTAGAGTTTGCCGCCCATATTGAAAGATTATTTCCAGTTTCTGTTTCTGTATATGAAAACGCCGACGAAGCGATTGATGGTGCCGATATTATTGTCACTTCCACAAGTTCAAACACGCCAGTTTTTACTAGTGGGGCGGCGCCAGGAGTACATATTAATGCCATCGGTTCCTACCAACCCACGATGCGCGAGCTACCAACGTGTGTGATTTCACAGGCGCAAAAAATAGTAGTGGAATCAAGAGACGCCACTGTCAAGGAGGCAGGAGATTTACAAATTCCCATCCAAGAAGGGAAATTTAGCGCGGATCGGATTCATGCCGAATTAGGTGAGATTATTAGCAACCGGGCAGCAGGAAGGGAAAACGAGAGCGAGGTTACGATATTTAAATCTGTTGGCTTTGCCGCAGCCGATATTGTTGTTGCCAAATATTTTTACGAGAAGGCCCTTAAAGAAGGAATTGGGCAGCACGTAGAGCTGGGTTCCGCCTGGAGTTTAGATACGATAGAAGCCTAGTATGGGTGAAACAGGAAATAATTGGAGTATTCTTATTCGAATCTGTGACGGGTGAAGATAGTGGTTCACCCGCTATTTTTTTAAAAAAAATCACATGGAGTGATAAAAATGGATGTTAAAGCCATCATTCAGACCATTCAATCCATTATCCCCGAGCAGCGTATTTTGACGCAATTGGCTGACCGATATTCATATAGTTTTGACGCTTCCTTTGGGGAATATTTGCCTGATCTTGTTATCCAGCCTCAAACCAAAGAAGAAATTTCCTCGATTTTAAAACTAGCAAATGAACACAGAATCCCCATCTATCCAAGGGGCGCAGCTACTTCTTTAAGCGGGGGTCCACTTCCTGTAGAAGGCGGGATTGTTCTGGATATGTCGCAATTTCCAAAGAAACTGATCATAGATCAGGAAAATTTACTTGCCATTGTTTCGCCAAGTGTCATCACGGGGGATATTCACAAACTAGCGGAGGAAGGTGACTTATTTTATCCACCTGATCCCAGCAGTTCCCATGTTTCAACCATTGGGGGTAACTTGCTTGAGAATTCCAGTGGACCTAAAGGATTGAAATATGGGACGACTAAGGAATATGTGATTGGTTTAGAAGTTGTTACACCAACGGGAGAAATAATCCGAACTGGTGGAAAGACGGTGAAAAATGTCACCGGATATGACTTAACAAGATTAATAGTGGGCTCTGAAGGTACGCTGGGGATTGTGACCGAGGCCGTTTTGCGTCTCATCCCTAAACCACAGGCCAGAAAAACCCTATTAGCTTCATTTGGTAGATTAATTGATTCGGGGCATGCAATCACCAACATTTTATCCTCCGGCATTTTACCGAGTGCAATGGAATTAATGGATCATGCCTGCATTCAGGCGGTAGAGAATTATACGAAAAGCGGCCTCCCTCTTGATGCCGAAGCTATTGTGATCATTGAAGTGGATGGGCATGCAGCGGCAATTGAAGATGAAATCAAAAAATGCGCCGAGATTTGCAGGAAGGAAAATGCCTCCGATATACTCGTTGCTGAGGATGATACCGAAAGAGATAAAATTTGGCATGCGCGAAAAATGGTTTCTCCGGCGATTGCCAAAATGGGGCCAACAAAAATTTCCGAGGATGCGACCGTGCCTCGCAGCCAAATTCCGAAAATGATTGAGCGGCTCCATGCCATTCGTGAAAAATATCAGTTAAATCTCGTTGTCTTCGGCCATGCCGGTGATGGAAATCTTCATCCGAATATCATTACGGATAAACGTAATATCGAGGAAATGAAACGAGCCGAAGCGGCAATCAGTGAGATTTTTGAAGCAGCGGTTGAACTGGGCGGAACGTTGTCTGGAGAACATGGAATTGGCTTGTTAAAGGCTCCTTATATGGAGATGGAATTGGGGAAAGAAGGGCTCCGCTTTATGAAACTTATTAAAGAGGCATGGGACCCAAACCATATTCTGAATCCGGGAAAAATTTTTCCCAAACCTGAGCAAACAAGGGTGGTATTAATCTAGATGGAGAAACTCCTTTCTAATATCCAAGAAGATAATAAGTATGCCACCAAGTTATATGATTTATCATACGAGGCCGCGAATATGTGTATTCAGTGCGGCTATTGTCTTCCTGTTTGCCCAACTTTTCAAACGATGGGGAAAGAATCCCACTCGCCTAGAGGTAGAATCAATCTTGTTAAGGTCGCGGCAGAGGGAAAAATCGATGTGCGGACGGATTTGGCAACCTCGATTGATTTATGCCTCGGCTGCCGTGCGTGTGAAGTCGTCTGCCCGGTAAATGTCCCTTATGGAAAAATTTATGAATCTGCCAAAGAGGTGATGGCAATTCAGCAATTAGATGAACGGATTGCGAGTGGTAAGAAGGGGTACCCAATCCAAAATGTGGTTCTTCGTCATCTTTTTCCTCATAAAAAGCGGCTCAGGCTGGTAGGAAATGCAATTTGGCTTTATCAAAAAACGCAGATAAATAAACTAGTTCAGAAAATGGAAGTAATGAATAAACTTTCCGAGCCGATGGGACAATTCGAAAAAAAACTTCCCAAAATTGAATCACCTCTAAAAAGATATAAATTTGGGAAGATCTATCCGGCGAAAGGCACGAAAAAAATGAAGGTTGCCTTTTTCCCAGGATGTATAATGGATGCAGTTATGTCGAGGACGAATCGGTTGACGATTGAATTGCTTCAATATGTCGGATGCGAGGTAGTTATCCCAAAACAGCAAAATTGCTGCGGGGCTTTGCACGCACATCAGGGAATGATGAATGAAGCTAGAGAATTGGCCCGCGCTAATATCGAGTCATTCGAAGCAACCGGTGCAGTTTATTTTATTAATAATGCAGGCGGCTGCGGCGCGATGCTTCGTGAATATAATGAGTTATACAAGGATGATGCAGAAATGCTAAAAAGAGCAAGCACATTTGTTATGAGGTCACGCGATATTTCAGAGGTTCTCGTTGAACTAGGGCCTTTGCCTTTTAAAAAAGAGGTGAATAAAATGGTTACCTACCAAGATTCGTGCCATTTACGTAATGTTCAAGGTGTTAGGAGTGAACCTAGAGAGCTTCTTCGTTCAATCCCCGGCATCAACTTTGTCGAAATGCAAGGGGGCGGTGATTGCTGTGGTTCAGGCGGCATCTACAATCTCCTTCATTTTGATGAATCTATGGAAATATTAGATCATAAGATGAAAAATGTAACTGAGACGAAGGCGAAAGTAATCGTAACCTCCAACCCTGGGTGCCTGTTACAAATGAAAATGGGTGTAGAAAGAAGTCATTTAGCGAAAGACACAGATGTTTTGCATCTTGTTGAAATATTGGCTGAAGCATGTGCCATTCAATAGTGGTCAATGAAAGAAAAGCCATCCGGTTGCTTTTTAATAATTTTATGGAAGTTATTAACAAATCAAGCTGGTCTAATGTATAAGGGGTTTCATTATTTATTGGAAAGGGATTTAATACTATGAACTCGTTTAGAAAAGATCAAAATATTCACCACTCCCTCTTACCTGCGTTTATTGTGCAAGACCGTATGAACGTGCCTACGAACGCGATGTGAAAATAATTGGCGCAACCGCTCATTTTGTGACGAGCGATTTAGACGAAGGCCCATTATCGAACAGGACATTGCTCGAGTTGATCACCGTTCTGATGTCGGTACCCTTAAAAAAATAGGCCGTTCGATTGAACGAAGCGTATTGGCAAGGGCAGTAAAATGGCATATAGAAGACCGAATTATTGTCCATCAAAAAAAAAACGATCGTTTCTTAACGGAAGGGTACCTTCAGTCAGTCAATGAACCGTGCTTCCATTAACTGAACTAGCATATTTTTTTGTAAAACGGTAAATGAAACTGACCTACATTAACCGAATGAGCTTATTCTTTGGTAAAACGGTAAATGAAACGAGTTTCCATTAACCGAATGAGCATATTTTTTGCAAAACGGTAAATGAAAC